>NZ_CP037934.1:3070608-3684730 GCF_004353225.1 Marinobacter sp. JH2
TATTGGGAAATCAGTTGAACTTTCGTAGAGATCTCCGCGCCGGGGATGCCTATGCCGTGATTGTTGATCACGAGATGTTGGGCGAGCAAACAACGGGAAATACCCGACTTGGAGCCGTATCCTTCACTCGTGGCAAAAAAACCTACAATGCTTTCCGTTTCGATGACGGCAATTACTACGATGAAAGCGTGACGCCAGCCTTTCTTCGGTGGCCCACTGACAAGCCCTATCCAATGGTCGCCCGGTTGATCCTTTGACCGCCGATATTCCGACTGCCGCGGCCATACCCGAGACGGCTGCCGCACGCTTCGAAGAAAATCTAAGAGAACAGATGTCTGTTATGGCGCACGCAATCAGTCGATCGGAGTTTGTCACTGCTGAATCACAAGTGATGACCATTTTCTGAACACAATGATCGAACGCCAAGCCAAAGCAGCGCAGTAAACAGTGTTGCTATAACGATGGCGGGCCCGACCGGTACATCGAACATCACGGAACCAACGATGGCGACCAGATGTCCGGTGATCGCACAGAGAGCAGCGGCTATTGGCGATTTGCCTAGGATGGATCCCACGATCAGCGGGGTGACAATCAGTGTTGCGAACACAACATAGATGCCCGCCAACGACACCGAGTAGGTCACTGCGATCGCAAACACCGGCATGAACGCTGCGCTGGAAAGCCATCCAGACAACTTCCAGCCGAGCAACCAGACAATTGCGGCCAGTATCGCTGTTGCCATGACCAGCTCCCAATTCGCCCATAGCAGATCGCCAGCGGCCGCACGTTGCAAAGCCTGAGCGCCATGGGGGTCGTCACTTACCAGCAGTATCGCCAGACTGGCACCTACCACATACAGCAGGCCAATCCAGGCCTCTTTGGCTTCGCCGAGCCGCCTGAAGATCAGGTGAACCGTCATGGCTGCGAGCAGGGCGAACAGCAAACTGCTCACTGGCGCCCCGGCAATTGTGTAGTGCGGCATGAAGTACAACCCCGCGAGGGTGCCCAGTGCCGCCCATTGGGCAATCGCGAGATCGGCAAAGATCACGCCCCGGGCAATTACCTGATACCCCAGCGGCACCAACAGCAGGCAAAGCAGAGCGCTACCCAATACCGGCAGAAGCAGCCACTCAAAGGCTCCCATCTGACACCTCGGTGATGCTCGCTTCGAGGCGGCCCACAATGGTAGAAATCAGCCCGGCCAGATTGTCGTTTGGCGAATTGTCGGTCACCGTTCCCGGTAACACGAGAATCGGCTTATTCGTTTGTTTCGCAAGCCATTCAGCGGGCTTTCGGTCCTGGTGGCTGGCAATCAGGATCGCCGATGCCTTGTCCAGCCCCGGATCGGTCAGTAACTGACTCAGATGACTGGCGCTCGGTGGCAACCCCGGTTTCGGTTCTAAATCCACGGTGGAGCCCACACCCAGCCAGTTCAACAGGTAGCTGAAGCCGGTGTGCTGCACGACAACGGAGTGCCCTTCCAAGGCTTTCGCACTTTCGCGCCATTGTTCCCGGTGGCTGTTCCAGTTCACGCGCCACGTTATGTAACGAGCAAAAATATCAGCCGAGTGTTCAGGCCTGAGTTCGCCGAGGCGCTGGGCCAATGCTTCGGCAATCTTGGGTAGCTGATTCGGCGATAGATGCACATGGGGATTTCCTTCTGGGTGTACGTCCCCCATGCTGCGGTCTACGTGATCATGAGGCGCATGCAATTGGGCATGAGCGGCGGCAAAAAACAGACCGGTCCGGCCTGGCTGAACCTGTGCGTTGCCGGCCCGCTGAAGCAGTGTCGGCAACCAGCCAGCTTCCAAAGATGCCCCCGTGCAGATGGCAATATCCGCCCGGCCCATGGCGGCGATCAGGCTTGGTCTCGCTTCAATGTAATGGGGATCCTGCAGATAGCTAGTCGCCGTTGTGACGTGAGCGTCTGGCATCAATGCTCGGGTCAGGGTTGTCCACTCGGGCTCACAGGCAAATACATGGAAATCTGCCCGGGCTGGCAAAGAAACCAGCCCGATCAGAACACACAGAATGAGGGATCGTGAGTGGCGCATATCAATAGCCATGAGCGCCGTGCGCACCGAGCGACATCACATATTGTACCGCCACGGTGTTATCCGCATCGCTAAACCCGGTTGCTGACTGATGCGTGTATTGAAGCCTGATGGTTGAAAAGTGAGAGCGTGACCAGCTCAGCATGACGTCCGTTTCTTGCAGGTCTTGCTTGTGGAAGTGGTCACCGTGGGCTTGACTCAGCTCTACCTCACCATACCGGACACCCGCAGACCACTGTGGGGAAAATTGGTGAACGCCCGACACGTACCAGCCTTCGTGATCGTCATCGGAAGTCGCGAATTCGTTCAGGTCATCGGCATAGAGGTATTCTGCGCTGAGCGTCACCTGCTCATTTCCAAACGACATCGGCTATGTAGAGATTCTCACCGGTGTAGGAGGCACCGTGACTGTGATCGTGATCATCGTGATGGTCGTCGTGGTGATCTTCTGTTTCGCTGCTCTCGACACGAGTCTGACGGTTGTGCAGATAGGACAGCCCCGCCTGCCAGCTTTGGGAGATAGAAAGGTCACCACCGACCCGAGTGTTCACGGTATAGACTCCGATATCCTCGTCGCCTTCTGAAAGCTCGTTGCCACCGAATGCTTCTGCGCCGACTTGCCAGAAAAACGGCACAGGCAACAGGGCATTCACACGCAGGCCGGTATCGTAGTAGTGGCTTCCTAATAACGCACGGTAGGCGGCCGGTCGTTCGACAAAGTCATCTTCGTGCATATGCCGGCCGTTGAGATAGCCCACCTGCGAAAGGAAGCGACCTGCGCGAACACTGAGCCCTGCGGGCAAACCGTTGGTCTGCAGGTAAGCTTCTTCAACCAACACCTCACTCTCGCCGTCATGTTCTTCGAAAACGGCGGTCAATCGCCCAGAGAACAGATCATCGATGGGGGAAGACAAGGACAGTTCGGTATGTCCGAGGCCAAAGCCTTGGTCCCGGTGTGACAGCGCGGTGTCATTCTGCTTGTAATAGCCATCCAGGGTCAGGCTCACATCGGGGTTTAATTCGTTTGCAACGGCTCCGGTTGCGGGCAGTGTCAGCGCAAGGGCGGTCAAAGAAATCGTACGGCGAATCATAAATACTCCAACGTTAACGCAACAGGGCAGGCCGGCTTCCACCGAGCTGCCCTGGGAGGTTCATAAAGAGTGGGTGGGAAGGTTAATGATCGTGTTCATCATCGTCATGGAGGGCTTCCTCGGTTAGTCCCAGCCACGCAATGGAAGAGGCCTCAAAATCGAGCGTTATGGTTCGAACGATTTGGCCGGTGGACGTATCCACCTCGATCACCGTTTGGTTGTGCAACACGAACAGACGCTCTTGGGCTGCTGAAACAGCTGTGGCCAAGGTATCGCCGTCGGTGGGCGCGTCGATTAACGGAACTGTGTTAAGTAGCGCCCAGCTATCGGCAGGATCAAACAGTCGCAGGCCGCCGTCATCACCAAGCAAATAGAACACTTCACCATGGGTGGTGAAGCCTTGGGCAAGCCGTCCCACGCCGTCGCCGATAGTCAGCTCACGATAAGCCGTGGTATCTGATTCCCCATCGATAATGAACAGTTGGTCGCCGGCAATGCCGACCAGCTCTTCAACATCGTGATTGGCGGCGAAGTCTCCAATGCGCGCTCCGGCGTCAAGACTTTCAGGGTTCGCCAGCTTGGTTGCAGGGTAGCCGGCCTCGTGGAGGTCGATGACCAGTACGCCGTCACTGCAACCAAATCCGAGACTGTGCGCGCTCATACCGGCACCGTGAAGATCCGGGCAGGCTTCGTCATAACGCTCTTCGAATTCGAAATTGGAACCATCAAGGTGGTAACGCTCGACGGCGGCAGGGAGCGTGGTGTCGGTAATGGCACTATCCCGGTAAGTCACGAACAGGTGACCGTCGATCAGCTTGGCAACGCCGTGCATGTTGTTCTCAAGTTCAAGGCTGGAGAGGGTCGCGTTATTTCCCAAAGTGGTATCAGAGAAAACGGTTACTTTTGAGCTGGCAGCGGCACCGCCGTCAAAGAAAACCACACCGTAGGAGTCGCCCGCGGTGTAGTGAGTCGGCTTGTGATCATTCAGCGTCAGGGACAGCGCGCTGGGCGTTTCAGCGTAGTCGTGCAGATGGTCGCCATGATCTTCGGTATAAAGCCCGCTATCAAAAAACGACACTCGATCGTCTTCACGTTGAATAGCAATGGCATACCGGTTATCCGGTGAGGCATAGAGGCTTGGGGAACCGCCGTCGATACTCATTGAAGTCAGTACCTGGGCGTCGTCTAAGTTCAGAAACTTCAGCGCCGATGCATCGGAATCAAACAAGGCGAGGCGCCCGCCGGTCTCAATGCTTATTTCCGTATGGGCGTCGTCTGAACTGCTGTCACTTCCACCGCAAGCAGACAGCAATGTGGCTGAGGCCAATACCAACGAAGCAGCCAAAGGGCGCTGAGCAGACGAGAGTGGTTTAGGTGGGTAAGTCATACAATCTCCAATACATGTTATAACGTTGCAATAAAAGCATATGGAAAACCCATCAAGGCCAAACACCAGGTGTGGGGTGTCGAAGGTTTGTTGATCCTTAAAGGGCGTATCGCCGAAGAGTTGAAAATGTTATGTTATAACATTATTAATGTAAAGCAACGTTCAGTGCGGAACAGCTAACGCAACACGGAGACAAAAAATGAACCTTCAAGATACGCGCCTTCCGGTAACGGTATTGTCAGGATTTCTTGGCGCAGGCAAAACCACCGTTCTGAACCACATCCTGAACAATCGCGAAGGACGTCGGGTGGCCGTGATTGTCAACGACATGAGCGAGGTCAATATTGATGCTGCCCAGGTCCAGCAAGAAGTCACCCTGAATCGATCAGAGGAAAAGCTGGTTGAGATGAGTAATGGCTGCATTTGCTGCACACTTCGTGAGGATTTGCTGGTAGAGGTGCGTAGGCTGGCGGACGAAGGCCGCTTCGATTGTCTGGTTATTGAATCCACGGGAATTTCGGAACCTTTGCCGGTAGCGGAAACGTTTACCTTCGCGGATGAGGATGGAATCAGTCTGTCTGACATCGCCCTTCTCGATACCATGGTCACCGTTGTGGATGCGATGAACTTCCTCAAGGACTTCGATGAAGCGCAATCGTTGCAGGATGCAGGGGAAAGTCTGGGCGAAGAAGACGAGCGCAGTGTCGCAGACCTTCTGGTGGATCAGGTTGAATTCAGCGACATCTTGTTGATCAGCAAAACCGATCTGGTTGCTCCAGAAGAACTGGAGCGACTCAAGGGCGTGCTGGGAAGTCTGAATACAGAGGCGGAGATCGTTGCCATTGAGCAGGGCGCGGTGCCACTGGATAAAGTGCTGGATACCGGTCGATTCAGTTTTGAGCGCGCGCAGCAGGCGCCGGGTTGGCTAAAGGAAATGCGGGGCGAACACATCCCGGAAACCGAGGAATATGGCATTTCCAGCTTTGTCTACCGTGCTCGGCGCCCGTTCCATCCGGCGAAATTTTATGAATTTCTGCATCAACCCGTTTCTAATGGCAAACTGATACGTTCCAAGGGCTACTTTTGGCTCGCCACTCGACCAGAGTATGCGGGCCACTGGAGCCAAGCAGGCGGTATGGCGCGGCACGGGTTCGCCGGCATGTTCTGGAAAGCCGTGCCGAAGGAAAATTGGCCGGAGGATACCGAGTACCGTAACTCTATTATGGAAACCTGGGTTGAGCCCTTCGGTGATATGCGCCAGGAACTGGTTTTTATTGGCCAGAACATCGATCAGGCGGCTGTGACTCGCGAGCTGGACGACTGCCTTTTGGATGAACAACAGTTGTTGGCGGGGAAAGCCTTCTGGCAAACCCTGAATGATCCGTTCCCAATCTGGGAGTAACCGAGCCCTCAGACGATCAATGAGCCTCTAGACTCGCACACATCAATGGATTGTAAGAAGAGAACGACGAACTCATGGCAGACATCCGGACACGTATTCCCACTCACCTGGTGCTTGGCTTTCTCGGCGCTGGCAAAACCACGGCAATTCTTAATCTGATGAAGCAAAAGCCGGATGGCGAGCGCTGGGCGGTGCTGGTTAACGAGTTTGGCGAGGTGGGCATCGATGGCGCTATGCTGTCGAATCACGGTGTCGCGGTGAAAGAAGTGCCTGGCGGCTGCATGTGCTGCGTGTCGGGCCTGCCGATGCAGATGGGGCTCAACAGCCTGATCAGTTTTTCACGCCCGGATCGGTTGTTCATTGAGCCAACCGGGCTGGGTCATCCAGCACAGGTGATCGAAACACTGACGGGGGAGTTTTATCGAGATGTCTTGAACCTTTCTACATCCGTTTGCCTGGTTGACCCGCGCCGGCTCGAAGACGAGCGAGTGCTTGCCAGCCGGCAGTTTCATGATCAGGTAGCCGTAGCGGAGTTGTTGGTGGCGAGCAAAGTCGATCTGTGCACACCCGAACAGCTAGCCCGGTTTGATGCTTGGGCGAGTGACTGGCAACCGGCAAAGCGGCGCATCGAAAAAATCAGCGGAGGGCAGCTTCCTCTGGCATGGTTGGTGGGGGAATCTGACCAGCTTTCGCCTCGGTTTCCAGAAGCTCACCATCATCACCACGACAAAGCTCTGGCTGAAAAACCATCGTTGGTGGATGAGCCCTGGCAGTCGTATTTCAATACAGGGGATGGCTATACCAGTATGGGCTGGCGTATCCATAAAGACACGGTGTTTGATCTGACCGCTCTGCAAAGCTTGGCTTGCAACGAGGGATTTGAACGCTTTAAAGGAGTGGTGAATACAACCGATGGCTGGTGGATGTTCAATGCCGTGCAAGGTTCACTGACCCTACTGGAAACCGAGCCCACCGATGAATCACGGCTGGAAGTGATCAGTCATACGCTCGACCAAAACGATCTGGATCATCAGCTTCGGGCAGCTGCTGTCGACTAGCAGTGGGCCAAAGGAGGCACGACCCACTGCTTAAAATGACGGAAAGGGTCTTGGGTTACACCCTTTCAATCAGTGTCGCAATGCCTTGGCCGACACCCACGCACATCGTACAAACGGCATAGCGCCCGCCCGTGCGTTGGAGCTGGTAGGCTGCGGTCATCAGCAAACGGGCGCCGGACATGCCCAGTGGGTGCCCCAGTGCGATAGCGCCGCCGTTGGGGTTAACCCTTGGGTCATCGTCGGCGACGCCCAGCTCACGCAGAACGGCCAGACCTTGGGCGGCGAAGGCTTCGTTCAGTTCGATGACGTCGACTTCATCGATGCTGATCCCCTGTTTCTCCAGCAGTTTTCTAACCGCAGGCACTGGCCCGATACCCATAATGCCGGGTTCTACACCCGCGGTGGCCATGCCCAAGATTTTCGCCATTGGCTTGAGGCCGTGTTTATCTACGGCTTCTTGGCTAGCAACCAACATGGCTGCAGCGCCGTCGTTAACGCCTGAAGCATTGCCCGCGGTGACACTACCGTTTTCACGGAAGGGCGTTGGCAGGGCCGCGAGTTTTTCCAATGAACTCTCGCGCGGATGTTCATCGGTGTCGAAAATGAGAGGGTCTTGTTTCCGGCGTGGGATGGAGATTGGCACAATTTCTTCGGTGAACATTCCTAAGTTCTGTGCTCGAGCGGTTTTCTGCTGAGACCGGAAAGCGAACTGGTCCTGATCTTCCCGCGATACATGGAATTGTTCGGCAACATTCTCTGCTGTCTCCGGCATGGAGTCGGTGCCGTACTGCTTTTTCATCAGTGGGTTGATGAAGCGCCAGCCGATGGTGGTGTCTTCGATCATCTGCCCTCGGGAATAGGCAGACGTTGCTTTGCCCATCACGTAAGGGGCACGGGACATGGATTCCACGCCACCCGCCAAAACCAATTCCATTTCTCCGGCACGAATGGCACGGAAAGCGGTGCCTACGGCGTCCATGCCGGAGCCGCATAACCGGTTGAGCGTGGTGCCCGGTACTGAGCTGGGCATCCCCGCGAGTAGCGCTGACATGCGCGCCACGTTTCGGTTATCTTCACCGGCTTGGTTGGCGCAGCCCATCATCACTTCGTCGATAGCGGCAGGGTTCAGCTCTGGGGCTTCCTGCAAGACTGCTTTAAAGATATGTGCCGCGAGGTCGTCTGGGCGAACGCTGGCTAGGGTGCCACCAAAGCGGCCGATCGCCGAACGGCGCGGATGGCAGAGAAAAACGTCAGTCATATTAAACCTCACAATTGGCTGGCATGGTGGGCGTTCGTGCGTGCCTTTAGATCACGCAGGACGTTTAGTTCTTTTGGGGTCGGTTCGGGAGTGGTTTCTAGCCGATCTGAAAATTGGATCTCCCAGCCCGTGGCCTCGATCACCTGTTCCCGAGTCACGTTTGGATGCAGGGACGTAACCACCAACTCTTTGGTTTCCTGGTCGGGCTTAAGAATGCACAAGTCGGTGATGACAATCGTGGGGCCACGCCCGATATTGGGCACCTTATTCCGAGCTTTTCCGTCTCGTCCGAAACCCAATGTCGTAACAAAATCCACGTCCTTTACGAACGAGCGTTTGGAATGCTTCATGGTAATGAAGACTTCTTTCGCGTTGGTGGCAATTTCTGGAGCGCCTCCGCCACCGGGGAGACGTATTTTTGGTTCTCTATAGTCGCCGATCAAGGTCGTATTCAGGTTGGCGTAGCGGTCGATCTGGGCCGTGCCCAAAAAGCCAACGCTGATGTGCCCACCCTGTAGCCAATAACGAAACATTTCGGGCACAGCTACGGTGGTCAGAGCGGATTCGCATAATTCTCCGTCACCAATGGATAGGGGAAGTACGTCGGGCTTGGTTTGCAGTGTGCCGGATTCATAGATCAGAGTGATGTCGGGCGCATGGGTCAGGCGGGCCAGGTTGGCTGCTTCGCTAGGAAGACCAATGCCAACGAAGCACGTCATATCATTGGTCAATGCTCGGGCAGCAGTGACGCTCATCATTTCCGAGGAGGTAAACTCAAGGTTCATGATGCGGCTCCTTTCTCGAAGACGTTGTGTTGAAGCCAGGTCAGGAAGGTTTCCCGGTCACGGGCGATCTCATCCCAACTTTTGTAGAAGGCGTTATCTCGGTCGTAGTAACCCAAGGCATAAGACGGGCTTGCGCCTTTGGGCGCTTCAACGATGGCGGTTATTGCCCAGGCAGGCAGCACACATGCGTTAACGGAGGCGCCAAGGTCATCGACGATTTCTTCGACTGTTACGATGCTGCGTTTGGCTGCCAGAACGACTTCTTTTTGAATACCAACAATGCCCTCGATCAACACGTTACCGTTTCGGTCAGCGCGCTGGGCATGAATGACGGCAACGTCTGGACGAACAGATGGCACAGCGGCCAGGCGTTCATCAGTGAACGGACAATTGATGAATTTTATCTGGGTATTTACTTTTGGCAGGTCGCTGCCGACGTAACCACGTAAAACAGCGAATGGCAGGCCCGCGGCACCTGCTTCATAGGCGCAAGCCATGGCCGCGTGGCTGTGCTCAAAGATTTCCAACGAATTGGGCCAGTTTCTTTCCACCGCATCCCGCATTCGATGAAGCGAGCCTACACCGGGATTGCCGCCCCACGAGAAAATCAGTTTTTTTGCACAGCCCGCACCAATCATCTGGTCATAAATCAGGTCTGGGGTCATGCGGATGAGGGTCAGTTCACGTTTTTCCTGACGGATGATTTCGTGGCCGGCTGCGAACGGAATCAGGTGAGTGAATCCCTCCAGGCAGACCGCGTCACCGTCGTGGATATAACGACTCACGGCTTCCCGTAGGGAAAGAAATTCAGCCATTGCGGTGTCTCCAGTACGTTATAATGCCAATTCGTAATACGAACATAAGTTTTTAATGCGAACATGATGTCGTGATTTGGATTTCTTCGTCAAGAGTAAAATGCGACGAATGGGAAAATATCAACAGATGTTCGCATTGCGAACTATCTGGTATCCTGAGCTGCTATTTACACCGAAGCCCATTGAAGGAGCGAAAATGGACGAGCAGATTCTTAAGCCCGGGGATAGGGATTTCGTAGGAGCATTAGCATCAGGGTTGGAGGTACTTCAGGCTTTTGACTCGGAGTCTCCACGAATGACCCTGACAGAGGTGGCCGCGCGCACAGACATGGACAGGGCAAAGGCGCGGCGATTTTTATTGACCCTGCATGCGCTTGGGTTTGTAAAGCGCAGCGGTCGGCAGTTCGAACTCACCCCTCGGGTTTTACAGCTGGGTTATGCCTATCAAGCGTCGAATCAGTACCGGACGGTTATCCAGCAGTACCTGGAAGACATCACCGCAGAGCTGGGAGAATCCTCGTCTCTGGCCGTGCTGGATGGAGACGACGTGGTTTACGTGGTGCGGTCTGCAGCGCGGCACCGTTTGATGGCGATTACCCTGTCGGTAGGTACGCGACTGCCAGCAGCCTACACGTCAATGGGGCGGGTATTGTTGGCGCAGTTGCCGGAACCGGAACGGCTTGCTTTTCTAGACCGGGTCCAGCTGGAGCGTTTCACCGAGGCCTCTATTACCGATAAAGCGGCGCTGGGCCATGCCATCGATAAAGCGGGTGAACAAGGCTATGCCATCGTCGATGAAGAACTGGATTCAGGTCTCCGTTCCGTTGCCGTGCCGGTGTTTTCGGGCAGCGGGGAGCTTCTCGGGGCGATTAATATCAGCACCAATGCCGCTCGGGTCGATAGGCAGACGTTGATCAGCGTTTATCTGCCACGGTTGCAGGACGCAGCACAATCGGTACAGCGGGCCACACAGTAATACCTTAGCCCGGGTTCCAGGATCGTATGGGTCGATGGCGCTTGGCTAGTGATCAGTGCTTGGAAAAAAGCCTGGACAGAGCAGAAAGCCTGTCCAGGCAAAGCCCCCACTTTGGGAGGCGGAGGGGGCTAGAAGTTGTATTGAGCGGCGAACATCAAGCGGTTTGCGTCGCCTTCGTCGCCACTGACCTTCTTCACTTCGTAGCGGCCATATTCAACACCGAGCGTGACGGCTTTTACCGGACTCCATTTATAGGTCAGGAAGGCGTTGGTGTTGCGCTCGTGCTTGTCGTTGACGTCAAGACCATCATCAGCAGCGTCGTCCCAATCCATCGAAGTCATGCCGTAAACAGCACTAAGGCTACCCGGCCCAACTTTGATCGTGGTGCCCAGATTGGCGCTATAGCCAACAATGGTTTCCACGCTATCACCGTTCAGATAGGCGTCTTCGCCGTAGTAGTTGGTGCCTGAACGCCACAGATAGCCGTTAGCGCCATCGGTATAATTCACATTACCCTGGATCGTGACCGTATCTGTCAGCTGGAATTTGGCGGCTGTAAACACGGCGAAGCCAATGGCGGAGTCGTCGTCGCTGCCTGTGTCGTAACCGACCTCCTGCAACAACGCTGAAGTGGCATAACTCAGACGACCACTCTTGTTTTCATAACGCGCTGTCAGTGTTGGGAAGCCAGTTTTGGATGGCTGGCCCTCGATCTTGGATTTCGGATCCTCTACAGCCAGAGATAGGCCGCCAGTGGTGTAACGAACCTGAGCCGTACGGTTATACAGGCCAGCATTGCCCGCAACGCCGTCCATTTCCAGCACCGAGGTGTTGCCCACGAAGCTGTTATAGTTTGACCAAGTGCGGCCTACTAACCAGTTTTTGTATTGGCCGTAAGCATGTCTCAGGCGGAACTGACCTCCGCTGGTACCACCCCGGAAATCGCCTTCCACGTTAATTTTTACACCGCTGGTCAATGTGGTGGTGACACCAAGACGTGATTGAACAGCATCTGCACCAAAATAGCCGCTCGCCTCGTCGTCTTCCGCCGATCCGGTATTTACTTGGCTGAAATCGCCTGAGCGAGTACCCGTGCTTTTGCTGATGTCTTCATTGATATCATAGGAGGCATTAAGACGGGCGTAGCCGTAGATGTTTACAGTGGCGTCGTCGGTCTGGATTTCGACGGCGCTGGCGGCGCTCGCGGTGCCCAAAAGCAATGCACCGGAAAAAAGTTTTACTGCCAGGGATAGCTTGTTTTTTTTCATCGTTGCTGCCTTACAAAGTGTTATTTTTTCTGTTTTTAGAGCACCGGACGCCAAGGGCTAAGGTGCCGTTGTTAGAGCGGGCAGCAAGCTATCAGTGTTATAGACTTCGCACCATTATCTAATTTAGATAATGTGTATATATTAATTATATAAGTTGGGCCTCGTTAGTGGCTGGGATTCTCGTCGTTGCGAACAACGGCATCATCTTGCTGGTTTATGGCAAGCAGGGCTCGACCTTTCCAAATGCCTTTTTCAATCTGTTGAGTTGCCTGGTGTCGCACGGTTTCTGCCAGCTTTAGGGTGGCAAGGGACGGAGGCAGGTCTTTCGGCGTTACGATCGCGAGTGACCGGTACAACTCCGGAGTAACAATTGGGATGGCGACCACTTCCGAGCGACCCACCATTTCGTGAACTGAGGCATAAGAAAGAACCGTGTATCCGAGCCCGCGTCTAACCAGATCGGTCATCAGTGGCCAAGCGTTGACCTCGATTGCCAGCTCAAGTTTTTGTTGCTGGCGCATGGCTTCTCGTTCCATCAACTCCCGAAGCCCGTGCTTTTCTTCCGGCATCACCAGAGGTAGCTCCAGAACTTCACTCAGTGATATGTCCTGACGTTCTGCCACCTCGCTTTTAGGAGGGGCGATCAGATAAAAGCGCTCGTCGATGAGTGGGGTGTAATTCAGGTGTTTTTGTTTGCCATCGTTATAGGTAATTGCCAGATCAACGCGATGTTGTGCCACCAGTTGCTGCAAGGTGCCACTCATCGCTGATTTAACCGCGAGGTTGACCTGTGGATAATTGCGACGGAATTCTTCGATGATTCCGCCGGAAAATGTGTGCGCGGCCGTCGGCAGGATGCCGAGAACCACCTGCCCGGTGACTTCACCGGCAATGGCCGACACGGATGCCTGAGTCCGCTCCAAATCCTGAAAAATGGTGACCGCTTTTTCGTAGAGCAGCTCACCCGCGGGTGTCAGAATGACGCCCCTGCCGTGCCGAACAAACACTTCCACATTCAGAGCTTCCTCCATTAGCCGGATTTGCCGACTTAAAGCGGGTTGCGCTGTAAACAGTTTTTCGGAGGCTCTACTGAAGCTTCCGGTGTTGGCAATGGTCAAGAAAGTATTCAGTTGCCGGAGATCAATTTTTAACTGGAAGGCCATGGTGGTTTCCTTGCGGCTCGGGGAGGGTAGGGGTCACCGAGCTATACATTAATTAAATGGCAGATATATAAAGTATATAATAGTGGCATTCTATTCCCAGTGTTATCGTGCCGGCATACCTAAAAAGATCGGCGAGACGACACGATGGATAACCAGAACCTAGACAGAGAAAATGAAAGGTTAAGTGGCTTTCGAGCGGCTCTCGGTTTTTCATCGATCGTATGATGGCAGCATTCACCCTTTCGCAGTTCCGATCCGGCATCGCTTACCTAGCCCTGTTTTTCGGCGCTTCTGTTTTTTTGCCAGCCAGCGCAGCCATCACCGTGATTCTGGCCTGTGCCGCTATTTTTCTCGGGTGGAGTTTACTGCGTCCGGTTGCTCGAACCATTGCGACGTTAATTCTGATCGTCACCGCTTTGGCGCTGGCTTTTGATCCCAGGGTCCTGGGCAGCGCAATGCAGAGTATGGCCGGGATCGTTGGGTTAATTTTATCGGTTATGGTGTTATCCGGCGTTCTTGGCACTTCTAAAGATCTGGAGGTGATTTCCCGCAGTTTGTTTAGAGGTCAATCTTCCAGTCGGTATATGGGCCTGAGCTTTGGCACGGGTGTTTTGGCGATCCCCCTGAACTTCGGTTCTGTCGGCTTGGTCGCCTCGATGATTGGTGCCCGGGTAAAGCTATCGGGTGACGACGCGGCCTCGCGGAACGCAGCACGAGCGGTTATTCGTGGGTTCGGAGCCTCGCCGATGGGGTCACCATTGTCTGTAGCGGTGGTTATGACCGTTACATTGTTGCCTGGATTGGCGAGCTGGAGTTTGTTGGCTTGGAGTATACCGTTTGCGGTGACCTATCTGATGATGGGCATCTGGTTCCGTGAGAAGGAAACGTCGGGTAAAGACAGCATCGAGATGGTTGAGTCGGGTTCAGAAGACGCAGCCGAGGCTCTGGGGGCCTGGGCCCGCTTTATTGGCCTCGCGCTGTTCGTCTCCTTGGAAGCTTTTGCATTTAATACCTGGGCCGGCCTGAGATATTCACAAGCGGTGACTATCAGTTGTTTAACCGTAGCGGCCCTGTGTCTGCTGGTCCGGCGCGTGTCCACGGGTACTGCCCGGTTGCCCACTCTGGCGAATGTGGTTAATGAGCTCGCCATTATGGGAGGAGCGTCGTTTCTAGGGGGCGCGTTGGCCGTCACGGCGTTGAATTCACTGGGCGATGACTTTGCGCTTTCAGCCGGAGCATATTCGTTGGCGGCGTTCTGCATCCCTTGGGTGTTTTACCTGGGGGGAATGGTGGCGGTTAATCCGATTGTCACTGCCACAGTGATTGGTGGCGTGATGGGGCCAATCTGGCCGCAAGCCAGTCTCGTTGCACTGGGTCTCGGCATGGTTACGGGGTGGGGCATCACCATTGCGGGCACACCGTATTCGGCGAATGCCCTGCTTTTGGAACGGTTCACAGGGTATCACGCGCGCATAGCTGCCTACGGCTGGAACCTTAAGTATTCATTTCTCTTTTTGGGATTGAGCGGCGGTCTTTGCGCAGCCCTCGTCCTTGCTGCTCCCATACTGGGACAGACTTCGTAAGTATTTAAGCACTGTGGAGGCCGTGATGGCACTTGATCAAGAAACCCTGAATCAATTCGTTGATAGCGTTCGTCGGTATGTCCGAGATCGCCTCGTGCCACTTGAAATGCAGGTGGCTGAAGAAGACCGAATCCCCGAAGACGTTATCGACGAAATGAAGGAGATGGGACTCTTTGGGTTGTCCATTCCAGAAGAATTTGGCGGCCTTGGTCTGAGCATGTCTGAGGAAGTCGCTATTATTCAGGAAATGGGATACACCTCTCCCGTTTTCCGTTCCATGTTTGGAACGAATGTGGGGATCGGCTCACAAGGCATCATCATTGATGGCACCGAGGAACAGAAAGCAGAATACCTGCCCAAGCTGGCCAGTGGCGAGCTGATTGGCTCCTTTGCGCTGACCGAAGCCGATGCCGGTTCCGACGCGGGGTCGGTGATGACCTCGGCACGCCGCGACGGGGACGAGTACGTGATTAACGGCAGCAAACGCTTCATCACGAATGCTCCAAGGGCAGGGGTCTTTACGGTGATGGCCCGAACAGGTAAGAAAGAAGAAGGTGGCCGGGGTGTTTCAGCTTTCTTGGTCGACGCGACGCTGCCGGGGATTTCACTCGGAAAGCCGGACAAGAAAATGGGCCAGAAAGGCGCACATACCTGCGATGTGATTTTTGATAATGTTCGGGTTCCGGCTGATGCGGTGATAGGCGGTAAGGAAGGTCAAGGTTTTAAAACTGCGATGAAAGTTCTAGACAGGGGCCGGTTGCACATCAGTGCCCTGAGTGTCGGAACGGCCAAACGCCTGATCGATGAGAGCCTCGCGTACGCCAATCAGCGTAAGCAGTTCGGCACAGAGATCGCTCAGTTTCAGCTGGTTCAGGCCATGCTAGCGGACAGTCAGACCGAGTACTACGCGGGCAAATGCATGGTTGAAGAAACCGCCCGCTCATACGATTCGGGTGCTGCCGTGTCGATGAACGCAGCCAGCTGCAAGCTCTATTGCACCGAAATGGTGGGCCGGGTAGCTGATCGAGCGGTGCAGGTTCACGGAGGGGCAGGTTACATCAGTGAATACTGTGTTGAGCGTTTCTATCGCGACGTTCGTCTGTTCCGCCTTTACGAAGGCACCTCTCAAATTCAACAGCTGGTTATTGCGAAACAAATGATCCGCGACCTCAATGGTGCAGCGTGAGCAAGGAGGCGGTTATGTCTGGTCCCTTATCCGGTATTCGTGTTCTGGATTTGTCGCGTGTAATGGCCGGGCCCTGGTGTACCCAGATCCTGGCTGATCTGGGCGCCGAGGTCATCAAAATCGAGCGGCCTGGCCTGGGAGATGACACCCGTCACTGGGGGCCTCCTTGGCTGAAAGACGAGCAGGGTAACCCGACTCAACAATCGGCGTACTACCTGTCAGCCAATCGTGGTAAGCACTCGGTAACGGTGGACATCGGTAAACCTGAAGGGCAGGCACTGATTAAAGAGCTCTCGGCTGAGTGCGATGTACTGGTGGAGAATTTCAAAACAGGCGGTCTGGATAAAAAAGGTCTGGGTTATAGCGATCTATCCGCAATCAACCCTGGGTTGGTCTATTGCTCGGTCACCGGTTTTGGCCATACCGGCCCGATGGCAGACTACGCCGGATACGATTACCTGATTCAGGCCCAGTCCGGACTGATGAGCATCACCGGTGCCGCGGATGGGCAGCCAGGTGCCGGCCCGCAACGCGTCGGTATGGCCGTGGCGGATCTGACCACCGGTATGAATGCGGTAATCGCCATTCTATCTGCGATCCACCATCGGTCGAAAACGGGCGAAGGCCAACATATTGATATGGCCCTACTGGATGTGCAGGTCAGCTGGCTGGCCAATCAGGCCCTGAACTATTTCTGCAGCGGCGATGTGCCGGGGCGTACCGGTGAATATCATCCAAACCTAGCACCCTATCAGCCGTTCCCGACCGAGGACGGTCAGGTCATTGTTGCGGTGGGCAACGACGGGCAGTTCCAGCGGTTGTGCAAGGCTGCCGGTTGTCCCGAACTCGCGGAAGATCCACGGTTTTCTACCAACCCGCAGCGGGTCATTCATCGTCAGGAACTGGTCGGGAAATTGTGCGAATACACCCGGACCAGAACCAGCCTTGACTGGATGAATTGTCTGGCAAAGGTTCACGTCCCATGTGGCCCGATTCAGAACATTGCGGAAGTCTTCGAGGATCCGCAGGTTAAAGCACGGAACATGAAGCTGGAGCTCGAGCATCCTGAGCTGGGCAAGGTGCCGGGGATCGCCAATCCCATCAAGTTTTCAAAAACGAAACAGAATTATTCCAAAGCGCCTCCTTTATTGGGTGAAGATACCGATGGCGTACTTCAACGCATTCTAGGCAAGTCTGCGGATGACCTTCAGGCGTTACGCGCCGGTGGCGTTCTGTAACGTCGACGGCACTTTTTTCTCCACCGTGGCGTGCCGTGTTTAACAGGTCGGCCACGGTTTTTTTACCGCACGAGAACCATATCTATGTTGGTTAGTTATCATCGTATCGACGAATTGGGTGTAATCACTATTAATAACCCGCCGGTGAATGCACTGTCTCATGGCGTACGTCAGGGCATTTTTGATGCTGTGGCCCAGGCCCAAGAAGATGACTCTAAAGCCTTGGTCATATTGTGTGAGGGGCGGACGTTTGTTGCAGGGTCCGACATCAGCGAATTTGGAAAACCGATACAGGAACCTTCTCTGCCCCAAGTGAATGCGGCGATTGAGTCCTCAAGCAAGCCGGTGATCGCGGCAATTCACGGTAACGCGCTGGGCGGCGGGTTTGAATTGACCCTTAGCTGTCATTATCGATGCGCCGTGCCTTCAGCTTTTGTTGGATTGCCGGAAGTGACACTGGGTCTGATTCCAGGTGCCGGTGGTACTCAGAGAGTGCCTCGACTTGTTGGTGTTAAGCCGGCGCTGGATATGATGACCAGTGGGCAAAAAATCAGTGCGGATAATGCTCTGGCGATGGGATTGATCGATCGGGTACTGGACGATCCGCTCCCCGAGGCCGCGTTTGCTTTTGCGAGAGATTGCATCGTGGAGGGCTCTCCTTTGCCGCGTATCCGCGATAACCACATTCCGCAGGATAGTTTCAGCTCTGAGGACTTTGAGGCATACCGCAATATGCTGAAAAAGCGAAAGCGAGGTCAGGAAGCTCCCCAGAGTATCGTCGATTGTGTGGAAGTGGCGATGGCCAAGCCGTTTGAGGAAGGCTTGACCTTTGAACGTTCTCGCTTCGTTGAACGCACTCAGTCTGGGCAATCTGCTGCGCTGCGCCACGTTTTCTTCGCCGAGCGTCAGGCTCCGAAGGTTTTGGGCCTCGATAAAACAGTGAGCCCTCGAGCCATCAAGCGGGTCGGTATTATTGGTGCTGGCACCATGGGTGGTGGAATCGCTATGGCTTTCGCCAACACGGGCATCCCCGTGACGCTGTTGGAGCTGAACCAAGAGGGTCTGGATAAGGGAATGGCTCTGGTTGCCAGAAATTATGGCGTTACCGTGCGTAAGGGCAAACTGTCGCAAGAAGAGGCCGAGGCACGTCAGGCATTGATTGACGGCAGTACCGACTACCAAGCATTGGCCAGCGTTGACCTGGTGATTGAAGCCGTTTTTGAAAGCATGGACGTCAAAAAACAGGTGTTCAGCCGTCTGGATGAGGTCTGTAAGCCCGGCGCGATTCTGGCCAGCAATACCTCGTATCTGAATATCAACGAGATTGCTGCCTTTACCTCCCGTCCACAGGATGTTGTGGGCCTGCACTTTTTTAGCCCTGCGAATGTCATGCGTTTGCTGGAAGTGGTGCGCACAGATCAAACAGCGGACGATGTGATTGCCACTGCGATGGCGCTGGGTAAACGCATCAGTAAAGTGCCGGTCCTGTCTGGCGTTTGCTATGGGTTTATTGGCAACAGAATGCTTCGGCAATACGCACGCGAGGCACAGCTGTGCATGATTGAGGGTGCTGAGCCTGAGCAGATCGATAGAGCTCTGATGGATTTTGGCATGGCAATGGGGCCTCTGGCCGTTGGTGATTTGGCGGGCTTGGACATTGGTTATAAGGCGCGCCAAGCACTCACCGATGATCAGAAAGGTGATCCTCGTAGCTATTGCATTGCCGATGCCCTCGTGGAAATGGGCCGGCTGGGTCAGAAAACAGGGGCTGGCTACTATAAATACGACCCTGAAACCCGAGCCCGCTCTTCGGACCCGGCCGTTCTGGAGGTTATTGAAGCCCAGGCACGCAAGCACGGAGTGGTGCGTCGTACCTTTACGGATGGGGAAATTCTCGACCGGCATTTGTTGGCTTTGGTCAACGAGGGTTTCCGGATATTAGAGGAGGGCATTGCCCAGCGCCCGAGCGATATTGATGTGGTCTATCTGTGTGGCTATGGCTTCCCGTCATATCGGGGAGGGCCAATGTTTTACGCAGCTCGCAGAGGGCTTAGAGATGTTTATGAGCGCCTGCTTGCTCTCCAAAAGCAAACGGGAGAAGCACACTGGGCGCCCGCATCACTGCTTGAAACGTTGGTTCTGGAGGGCCAGAGCCTGGATGATTGGGTGGCAACAACGAATTAAGGCACTGGTTGAGGTGCTCGGGGTCGGGCTCCCGGCCCTGAACGCAGAGGATCAGGGCCGCTTGCATAGCTGATTTTTCACTGTCATCATCCCGCATCTTTAGAAATTGGTCGCATATCGAACGATCGTTTCAGTCAATGATGAGAGGGATGGTGTCGGGTGAGTCAGAAAGAAATCGATGTTCATAAGGCCGACAAAGAGTTTATGTCGACGTTCGCTCGAGGACTCCAACTCATTCGGTCTTTTGGCACTGACACGCCTTCCATGACACTGTCAGCGGTTGCGGAAAAAAACCAGTTGTCGCGAGCGGCTGCCCGACGGTTTTTGCTGACATTGCAAAAGCTCGGTTATGTCTCGCTGGAGGACAAAAAGTTTCGTTTGACCGCCAAGGTGCTCGAACTTGGCTACTCCTATCTCGCATCACTGGATTTTTCCGATACCATCACGCCTTTTATGGAAGAGGTGACCTATCAATTGGGTGAATCCTGCTCCGCACTGGTGCTGGATGGCCTTGATATTGTTTACGTCGCTCGAATTCCTCGGCGTGGTTTGATCCCCCTTAACCTGCAGATCGGTGCCAGGTTGCCAGCGTATGCAACGTCCGGTGGGCGCGTATTGATGTCGGCATTAGCGAATCCCGAGTTGGAAGATCTACTCCAAAAGACTCAGTTCGAAAAACTGACCGCTTATACCAAAGGGCCCGATGAGCTTCGCCAGGAACTGGAGAAAATCCGCACCAATGGCTACGCCATCGTAGATCAGGAGTTGGAGCTAGGCATGCGTGCGCTGGCCGTGCCAGTGCTCGATCGACGCGGTCAGGCACGATTTGCGTTGAACTCGAGTAGTCATGTCAGCTCCGTTTCCCTGGATCGAATTGTCGATGAATACGTTCCGATCATGCAGAATGCCGCCCGAAAAATTGCCGAAGTCCTGCCCTAACCAGCCCCAGCCCTATCTCGTTTTAGGTTGTCCGCTTCCTAGCTCGGCTCTGGGAAAAGAGGGGTCAACCTAACCGTTCTCTTCGATCGCCGCCTCAGGGCGAACTCTTCTTAGTCTGAAGCTTTCATTTAGGGCGCGCCTCTGCGTTGCCACGATTTCGCCGTGAGCGAATACGGGATTTTATGAATTGTAATGGCGGCTGTTTAATGCAGTAAAAAAATCTTGCACCTCGTTATTGAATGTGTGAAATTAGCGTCGCGAACAATAAGCGAACATAAGTTCGATATTCGAACATATTAGAGTCTTATGAGGACAATCATAAAAATGATTAAAGCAATGAAATTTCGTTTAACGCGCTCGATCTTGTGTGCTGTGGGTGCGGCGTGCGTGGCTCTGGGTAGCACAGCTCAGGCAGATGAGTGGCCTGAGGACAACATCCGTTTGGTGGTCCCATACTCCGCAGGCGGCACAACCGACCTGCTATCTCGAAAAGTAGCGGACCTGCTGCAACGCGAATTGAACACCGTTATTGTGGAAAACCGTCCAGGTGCGGGCTCTACCGTTGCCACTGGTCAGTTGGCCCGAGGCGGGCGTGGCTCTGACCATATGTTGCTTATGGCGTCACCGGGCCATACCATCGGTGCAGCGATTTATCCAAACCTCCGTTACGATCCCGTTGAAGATTTCGTGTTTGTCCGCAACGTGATCAATATTCCGAACGTCATGGTGGTTCCGGGCGACAGCCCCTACAACACCGTTGCCGAATTCGTCGAAGCCGCACGTGAGCAAGAGCTGTCATTCAGTTCCCCTGGTATCGGTAGCTCTATTCATATGTCCGGTGAGCTGTTTAAAAACCTGACGAAATCCAACCTTGTGCACGTGCCCTTCCGTGGGTCAGGTGAAGCCTTGCCTGCCCTTTTGGCGGGTGACGTAGATGTTGCTTTCGAAAACATGCCGACGGTGTACCCTCACATTCAGTCCGGCAAGCTCAAGGCCTTGGCGGTCACAACACCCAACGAATCTGAATTCCTGCCGGGTGTTCCAGCAATGCAAAAGGCTGGCGAAGGCTACGGATTGGAAAACTACGAAACCTCAGCGTGGTTTGGTCTGATTGCCCATAAATCTTTCCCGGAAGATGGGTTGGCTACGCTTCAGAAAGCGCTGGACACTATGATGTCAGGCGAAGACTTTCAGAAGTTCTTGCCGCAGTTTGGTGCGGTTGCCGGCACGGAAGCGGGTGATGATTTCCGCCAGTTTGTTCAGGATGAGTTGGCGAAATGGTCTGAAGTGGCGGAGCAGGCGAACCTGAAACGCTGATAAGAACTGCTAAGTGAGGCGGGGTTGGCTGCAGAGTCGTCCCGCCTTTTTCTTTGAGGCTGATCAGTATACAGAGGTCATCCATGGAAACATCTGAGACTCACTCCGTCAAAGCCGCGGCGAGCCATCATGGTCGCTTGAATCCCAATTCGATGCTGGGTGGGGCTTTCTGCATCTTGGCAGCAGTCTTTCTGTTTTATGTGGTTCCTACCCATATCAACATGCCCCCCTACATGCAGAATGCGTTGCTTTCGCCACGGTTTCTGCCTCAGGTTGCCGGCTGGTTGGTATTTAGCCTGTCATTTCTTCTGATGATTGACGGAATAATGAAGCCACCCAAACGCGCTGAGTCTGACGATCTTCGGCGCGGTGTGCCGCTGACCCGACAAGCCCTACTTCTGGCAGCCGGAGTCATTTATGCGATCTTTTTTGAAGAATTGGGGGCCATGGGAAGCGGCATGCTTGCCAGCGCGTTCTTGTTTCTCGCCAGCGATCTCCGTGGACTTAGGATTTACGCATTGGCGATTGTCTTTCCGGTGGTTGTGACGCTGCTCTTTATCTACGTGCTGAATGTCCCACTTCCCGTTGGAACACTTTGGGAAATGATCTTCCAGATCTGAGGTACCCCGGCGGCCACGAATAGGGGCTCGAAGCAGAGTTTGAGCTCCCATCTGGTATCAGACAGAACATTTCGGATTAAACATGATGGAAAATATTTCAGAAGTCTTAACGCTTTTTCTGAGCGTCGATAATTTTCTTGCAATCGCGGCCGGCGTTCTGATCGGGGTCGTGGTGGGCGCTATTCCTGGCCTGACCGCTACAATGGCGGTCGCGCTGGCTCTACCCTTTACCTTTTCCATGGAACCGGTAACCGCCATTCTGCTACTGGTGGGTATCTATAAAGGTGGAATGTACGGCGGCTCTATCACGGCCATTCTGATCCGTACCCCCGGATCGCCGGCGGCAGCCTGCACGTTGCTGGACGGTTATCCCATGGCCCAACAGGGTCAAGCTAAAAAAGCATTGAAAACGGCGCTTTATTCCTCGGTTGTTGCGGATTTGATTTCGAATGTCGCGTTGATCTTCTTTGCTGGGTATCTGGCCAAGATCGCGCTGAATTTCGGGCCGCCTGAGTATTTTTGGCTGATCTGTTTTTCTCTTACGATTATTGTTTCGGTCTCGGGCACCTCAGTGATCAAAGGGCTTATCGCTGCTGGGCTCGGTGTTATCGTCTCCACCGTCGGGCTTGATGCGGTATACGGCACTCAGCGGCTGACCTTTGATAACTACAATCTGATGGATCGAGTGTCGTTCATTCCGTTATTGATCGGTCTGTTCGCTATTCCTGAAGTTATCGAGTTTTATACGTCCAAAGTGGCACCGCATATACGCACGGCGGTGACCGGAGCCTCCCTGACGTGGAAAGAATTTAAGGGCTCCCTGAAAACAATTATTCGGGGTAGCATCATCGGTGTCATTATCGGTGCGATTCCGGGCACGGGCGCCACGTCTGCGGCATTCATCTCCTATAGTGAAGCCCGTAGAACATCGCCTCGCAAAGCCAACTTCGGGAAAGGTGAGGTTGAGGGTGTTGCCGCCGCTGAGGCCGGCAACAACGGCGTCGCAGGTGCCACGCTGATTCCTCTATTGTCGCTTGGGATCCCGGGTGATGTGATCACTGCGATTATCCTCGGAGCTTTCATGATTCATGGCCTGACGCCAGGCCCAGTCCTGTTCCAGGAAAATCTGCCTTTGGTTTACGCGTTGTTTTGCGGCATCCTGGTGAGCTCCTTTGTTCTTGTGTTTGTGGGAAATGCAGCGATTCGGTATTTCTCTTTGATTGCGGATATACCGAAAACCATACTGCTCCCCATTGTTTTGATGTTTTGTATCTATGGTGCATACGCCGTCAATAACAATACATTTGATATCGGTCTGATGCTGGCGTTCGGGGTTATGGGGTTCATTTTCAATCGCACCGGCATTGCTGCGGCGCCCTTCCTGATCGGTTTTATTCTGGGGCCGATGTTCGAGGACAATTTGAGGCGAACCATCCTAATCAGTAAAGGTGATCCTTCGATTTTCTACCGAGGCCCGATCACTTGGGTGTTTATACTCCTTACCGCGGCATCTCTGATCTTTGCTGTGCACCGTTACTGGGCTTCCAGAAAGGAAGAACTCGCTGCCGAGTGAATAGAGTGACATAGAACGAGGGTATGGTTTAATCGATAAACCATACCCTCTAATCGTATATATCAAGGAAAATAACGGATTTAAATGTAATAATTGTTAGACTTGTCAGCCCCCCGAGTTTTAGAAGAGTCTTTCAATGCCCAAAACCGTGATCTCCGGCTTTAGCCAGAATTTCCTCGGCAACGCCCCCGTTTGGTACAAACAAGTCATCCTGTTGTTTTTAATTGCCAATCCCATCGTAATGTACGTGTTCGGGCCGGGCGTTGCGGGCTGGTTATTGATTGCTGAGTTTATCTTCACGCTGGCGATGGCCCTCAAGTGTTACCCATTGCTGCCGGGCGGGTTACTGGCGATCGAAGCCTTGTTGATCGGACTGACCACGGCCGATGCGGTTTACAGCGAAGTGCTCACTAACTTCCCGGTTATTCTGCTGCTGATGTTTATGGTGGCGGGCATCTACTTCATGAAGGAGCTGTTGCTGGTTACCTTCACCCAAATTCTGGTGGGCGTGCGGTCAAAATCCGCACTCTCATTACTCTTCTGTATTGCCGCCGCGATTTTGTCCGCATTTTTGGACGCACTCACAGTAACGGCGGTGATCATCAGTGTTGCGGTCGGGTTTTACTCGGTGTACCACAAAGTGGCTTCCGGCAAGGGCTATCAACAGAAAGATCACAACGCCAATAGCGATGCCGAAGTTGTCGAGTTGCACCGGGAAGATCTTGAAAACTTTCGGGCCTTCCTGCGCAGCCTGCTGATGCACGGTGCTATCGGTACCGCACTCGGTGGTGTGGCCACCATGGTTGGGGAGCCTCAAAACCTGCTGATCGCGAAAGTGGTAGGTTGGGATTTTGTGGAGTTCTTCGTGCACATGGCCCCGGTGAGCTTGCCGGTTCTGGTTGCTGGCTTGTGCACCTGCTGGGCACTGGAGAAACTGCGTTGGTTTGGTTACGGCGGCCGATTGCCGAAACCCGTGCGCCGAGTGTTGGAAGAATTTGCTGAAAACGAGCGCACCAGCCGCACCGCTTCCGATAAAGCAGCACTCTGGGTTCAGGCCGCGGCGGCGGTGGTGCTGGTACTGGGGCTTGCGCTGCACATTGCTGAAGTGGGCCTGATTGGTCTGCTGGTGATCATTCTTATCACCTCGTTCACCGGCGTGATCGATGAACACAAAATCGGCAAAGCCTTCCAGGAATCCCTACCGTTTACCTCGTTACTGGTGGTGTTCTTCGCCGTGGTGGCCGTGATCCATGAACAGCACCTGTTCAAACCCATTATCGACTACGTTCTGAGCCTGCCGGAAAGCCAGCAGCCGGGTATGTTCTTCCTCGCCAATGGCATCTTGTCCATGATCAGCGACAACGTGTTTGTGGCGACGGTATACATCAGTGAAGTGAAGCAGGCGCTGGATAGTGGCAGCATCAGTTACGAGCACTTCCAGACGTTAGCCGTGGCCATCAACACCGGCACCAACCTGCCCAGCGTGGCAACGCCTAATGGCCAGGCAGCGTTCCTGTTCCTGCTCACTTCGGCCATCGCACCGCTGGTACGTTTGTCTTACGGCAAAATGGTGATCATGGCGTTCCCCTACACATTGGTGATGGGCGGTGTTGGGTTGTATATGGTCACCAGCGCTTTCTGAGCATTTTGACTATTGGATTGCACAGGCAATCTTCTGATCTGGTACTCTTCGCCATCATTAAAGAGATTCCAGAGGGTTGTTATGCGCCTTAACCTTCTCCTGCCCAGAGCATTGCGCCGCTTTAATTATGTATTCGTAAGCGGACTGTGCCTCTTTTGGGCGGTGGGTACTGTGCAAGCAGAAACTATCCAGCACGCCGGTTCCGACGCCCGCACCCTGCGCGTGGCTTATATGGAATTTCCGCCGGTTACCTACCAGAATGCGTTTGGAGAGCCAGAGGGCGAGATGGTGGGTATAACGCGTAAAGTAGCCAAAGAAGCGGGCTACGAGCTGAAATTTCTGTACCTTCCCGTTAGCCGCGCCTATCTCTACCTGAAAAACGGCAGCATCGATTTCGCGTTAGGTTTAACCGAAGTTCCTACACTGAACGGTGCGGTGATTGACAGCGAAATCAACCTGGTTTCCGTTGTCTTGAGTGCTTGGTATCGGGAAGGCCAAGCGCCGTTAACAGGCATAGACGATTTACGCGATCAGGTGGTGATACTGGTCAACGGGTTTACGTACGGTGGCCTTCGGTCGTGGCTGGAGCGGCAGGACGACATCCGCATAACCGATGCTCCCAATCACCGCTCGGCCATTGATATGCTCAAGCGCGGCCGTGGCGATTATCTGTTGGATTACCGTGATCCGGTGCGGGAAGAATTGATGAGGTTTTCGGATGCGCTGATCCAGGAAACCGAAATCCGAACCCGAACGGGGGCTTGGTTGTTTTCGGCAGCCATACCCGAGGCGCAAACCCTTAAGGCCGAATTTGATGCGGCCTATCACCGTTTGGCAGAGCGAGGCGAGTTGTCGCCGGCCGACACGGGTGACATAGCTACCCTGCTGCAAGGTTTTCCTACGCCCTAACGGGTAAAACTTTCTCCATCTTGTTTCTCTCACATTTCGTGTATATAGTTGTGGTGTCTCTGGCTAGCTACCAGATATTGTGTTTTGAGTGAATTTCAAACACATCGTTCAAAAGGTAGCCGGGAATCCGGTGAGAATCCGGAACTGACGCGCAGCGGTATTGGGGAACGAGCGTGGCATACAGACACTGGCAACCGCCGGGAAGTCGCCACACAAGGCCGAACCACAAGGTTCACGCCCCTGAGTCCGAAGACCTGCCAGAGACGTGCTGTTTTCTATCGCCACGAAGAAAACCGCTCGACTGCACCTTCGCGACTCAGGCGCCTGCATTTTGGCACCCTAAGGTGAGCAGCAACGAACATGGCACAGCGACAGCCCGCATGGGTTGATGCTTTGTTCGTCCTGCGTACGCGAAGGTTATAGAACTCACGCGTATTCAGGAGATAACGGTATGTCTGCTACAGCCCAGGCCGAACCACGGCCCGCCTCACCATCCGACACAGAAGCCCTGCAGGTTATCAAGCGCAATGGCAATCTGGTCAGTTTCACCCCCTCTAAAATCAGCGTAGCCGTTACCAAAGCCTTTCTGGCCGTTGAAGGCGATCAGGCTGCAGGATCTGCCCGTATTAACGACGCCGTCCACCGCGTGACCGAACAGGTTGTGCAGGCGATCAGCCGCCGCCTGAAAGCCGGTGGCCGGGTTCATATCGAAGACATTCAGGATCAGGTTGAGCTGGCCCTGATGCGCGCCGAAGAACAGAAAGTGGCACGCGCCTACGTTTTATACCGTGAAGAACACGCCCGTGAGCGCGCCCAGCACGAACCGGTGGAAGCGCACCCCCATCTCACCGTAAAACAAGCCAGTGGCCGCACTGTGCCTCTGGATCTGGGCCTGATGAAACGCCAGGTCGAACAGGCCTCCGAAGGGTTGGAAGGCATTGAAGGCGATTCGTTGGTGGAAGAAGCCATTCGCAATCTCTACAACGGCATCGACGAAGCTGAAGTCCTGAGTGCCCTGATCATGACCGCTCGTGGCCGTATCGAACGCGAGCCAGACTACAGCGCCGTGACCGCGCGTTTGTTGCTGGAACAGCTGCGCCTTGCAAGCGTCACCGCACTGAATCTTGATATTAGCCTGAGCCTTGCCGACGTTTATCCACAGGCCCTGAGCGCTTTCATTCACGCCGGTATTCGTTACGAGCTGCTGGATGAAGCTATGGCCGCGTTTGATCTTGAACGGCTGGGAGCGGCAATCAAACCCGAGCGTGACCAGCAGTTTGGTTTCCTGGGTCTGCAAACGTTGTACGACCGTTACTTCTTGCACTGGAAAGGCGACCGTCTGGAACTGCCACAGGTATTCTTCATGCGCGTAGCCATGGGCCTGGCCCTGCGTGAAGATGACCCTAACAGCCGAGCCATCGAGTTCTACAATCTGTTGTCCTCGTTCGACTACATGGCATCCACACCGACACTGTTCAACAGCGGCACCCGCCATTCCCAGCTGTCGTCTTGCTACCTCACCACCGTGGGCGACGATCTGGAAGACATCTACGGCGCCATCCGTGACAACGCCATGCTCTCCAAGTGGGCTGGCGGTTTGGGTAACGACTGGACACCCGTGCGCGCACTGGGCTCCCGCATCAAAGGCACCAATGGCCAGAGCCAGGGCGTCGTGCCGTTTCTGAAAGTGGTCAACGACACCGCCGTTGCCGTAAACCAGGGCGGCAAGCGCAAAGGCGCTGTGTGTGCCTATCTGGAAAGCTGGCACCTGGACATCGAAGAGTTTCTGGAGCTGCGTAAAAACACCGGTGACGAACGCCGCCGTACCCACGACATGAACACCGCCAACTGGGTGCCGGACTTGCTGATTGAGCGTATGCGCCAGGACCGCGACTGGACGCTTTTCAGCCCCAGCGACGCACCCGATCTGCACGACCTGTACGGCAACGAATTCCGCGAACGTTACGAGCACTACGAAGCACTGGCTGCCGAAGGCAAGATCGAACTGTTCAAAACCATTCCGGCCAAACAGCTGTGGCGCAAAATGCTGACCGTGTTGTTTGAAACCGGTCACCCGTGGATCACCTTCAAAGACCCCTGCAACCTGCGCTCGCCGCAGCAGCACAAGGGTGTTGTCCACAGCTCTAACCTGTGTACGGAAATCACTCTGAACACCAGCGCCGATGAAATCGCGGTCTGTAACCTGGGCTCGGTGAATCTGGCGGCCCACATCGCCAACGGTGAGCTGGATGTGCAGCGTTTGGAGCGCACAGTAAACACCGCCGTGCGCATGCTCGATAACGTTATCGACATCAACTTCTACGCCGTACCCCAAGCGCGTAACTCCAACCTGAAGCACCGCCCGGTCGGCCTTGGCCTGATGGGTTTCCAAGATGCGCTCTACGCACTGGGCCTGCCGTACACCAGCCCGCAAGCGGTGGAATTCGCCGATGTGGCCATGGAACAGCTGAGCTACTTCGCCATTCGTGCATCCGCTGAACTGGCCGCAGAGCGGGGCGCCTATGAAAGCTACGAAGGTTCCTTGTGGAGCCAGGGCATACTGCCCATCGACTCCATCGAACTGTTGAAAAGCGCGCGCCGGGAAGGCGATATCAGCGTGAACACCGACAGTCGTTTGGACTGGGCACCGGTGCGCGAACTCATCGCCCAGCACGGTATGCGCAACAGCAACGTAATGGCCATCGCGCCCACCGCCACTATTTCTAACATCGTGGGGGTGTCGCAATCCATCGAGCCGGCGTACCAAAACCTGTTTGTGAAATCGAACCTCTCCGGTGAATTCACCGTGGTGAACCCTTCACTGGTGCGCGACCTCAAAGCCGAAGGCTTGTGGGACAACGTAATGGTGAACGACCTTAAATACTTCGATGGCAGCGTGCAGCAAATTGAGCGCATACCCACGGAACTGAAATCCCGCTACGCCACCGCGTTCGAGATAGACGCCCGTTGGTTGGTGGAAGCGGCCTCCCGCCGTCAAAAATGGCTGGATCAGGCCCAGAGCCTGAACCTGTACATGGCCGAACCCAGCGGTAAAAAACTGGACGAGCTGTACCAGCTGGCGTGGGAACGGGGCCTGAAAACCACTTATTACCTGCGCTCCCTGGGTGCCACCGGCGTGAACGAACAAGCCGCCCCGGTAGCCGCGCCGCAGCCACAAGTGTGCAGCATCGACGAACCCGACTGCGAAGCCTGTCAGTAACCACTTACTTATTCAGAGAGGCATAACGATGTTGAATTGGGACGACGAATCCAAGCCAAAAAACACGCCCGCTGCTGACAGCAGCGTGGCGCCGGTAAACGTTGACGATAAACGTGTGATCAACGGCGAAACCGACGTAAACCAGTTGGCACCGTTCAAATACCCGTGGGCTTGGGAGTTCTTCATGAACGCCAACAAAAACCACTGGACGCCGCTGGACGTGAACATGGCGCAAGACGTTCACGACTACCACCACCGCCTGAACCCGGCGGAAAAGCATGTGTTCGAAAACGTGCTGGCCTACCTGACCACCTCCGACATTCTGGCCATGCGCAACATCGGCCTGGCGGTGATGGAGAAAATGACCGCGCCGGAACTGCAAATCTACCAAGCGCGCCAAGTGTACGAAGAGGCCCTGCACACCTGGACCTACCAGCACTGCATTGAAACCCTGAACCTGGACCAAAGCGAAATCTACAACCGCTACCGCGTGGTGCCGCAGATCAACGCTAAAATCCAAATGGCTAACCGCCGGTTGGATGCCGCCATGCGCCCCGACATCAACCTGCGCAACAAAGACGATCTGCAAGAATTCGTCATGTCGTACCTGTTCTTTGCAGCGGTGTTTGAAGGTTGTTGGTTCTACAACGGCTTCAGCCCGATCTTTGCCTTGCAACGCCGCGGCTTGATGCGCGGCACCGGTGAGCAGTTCCAGTACATCCTGCGCGACGAAGCCATGCATTTCGCCTTCGGCCTGAAAGTGGTCAACCAGATACTGGAAGAAGAAAACATCAGCCTGGACCCCAAAGCGGTGCGCGAGATGTGGGAAGAGTCCGCAGCCGCCGAACACGACTACGCCAACTACATCCTGCGCGACCCGATACTGGGCTACTCCGCGGAGTACCACACCGAACAATTCCGGTTTGTGGCCAACCGCCGAGCCCGTACCGTAGGGCTGGAAGAGCCGTTCCCGGGCGCGAAAAACGTCTCGCCCTGGCTGGATGAGCAAGCCACCATGCGCAAAGAAAAGAACTTCTTTGAGACACGGGTGATTGAGTACCAGACCGGGGCTCAGCTGGAGTGGTGAGACCGCGCTGCCGGCTTATTTGCCCACTGGAATAATCCGGTCAGTCAGGGACATCTGCCGCGGAAGGAACCACGGCAGATGGCAAATCCGACAGAGCAGCCAGTGCTGCCTCCTGAACCTGATCCGCCGGAACAACCTGACCGGAGGCTTTGGAGGGCAGGGCACGGGTTGCTGTGGCAGAGGCCACCACCGTGGGGTTATATCCCAGGGTAAACGCCGCCCGGGCGGTGGAATTCACACACATATGCGACATGAACCCGGCCAGGATCAGATTCTGGATGCCCGCTTTTTTCAGTTGCTCGTCCAGATCCGTCTGGGCGAATGAACTGGGAACATTCTTAGTGATGACCGGCTCGCCTGCCACCGGCGCCACCACATCGGCTATTTGACCAATCGGGGCGTTCAGATCATAGGGTGAGCCTTCACCCGCATCGTGCTGAATATGAAAAACCGGGCGCCCAGCGGCGCGAAAGCGTTCCAGCAACGCTTTGCATTCCTCCAACGCTGGCTCCACGCCATCAAGCTTCATCACGCCTTCACGATAGGTATTCTGGGCATCGATAATGACCAGAGCAGAATCGCTGATCGGGCTGGCGGCATTGCCCAAGCCCACGATGTCTCGCAGAGTTGTCAGATCACTCATGATGTATCCTTCACTGTTGGCAACCGCCTAAGCCAGTAAGTTGATGGGGTTGCTATGAATAACGGGCTCCAAAGCCCAGCCAAAGAGGCCTATATACAGGTACGTTACCGGGCCGCTGGTAGCAAACGAATCGACATAACGGGTGAATTGCCTGCGACTCGGGTATCAGTACTTAAGTTCTGGATCCAGCGAAGTTTGAAACCATCAACCCAGCGGGCTGCGCACCCCCGCAAAGCCCTGGCCCAGCACGTGGGTATAGATTTGGGTGGTACGCAGGTCTGCGTGGCCGAGTAGATCTTGCACGGTACGGATATCGTTGCCGCGTTTTAGAAGTTCCGTGGCGAAGGTATGGCGGAAGGTGTGGCACCCTGCAGGTTTGCCGACTCCGGTTGCAGTAACCGCCACCTTTATCGCTTTTTGCACTGAACTCGTGTGAATGTGGTGGCGAACTACCTTACCGAAGTCGTTTTTGCACAGACTGTGCGAAGAAAACAACCATTGCCAATCCAGAGACATATCTGCACTGGGGTACTTACGGGCAAGCGCAAACGGAAGGCTGACTGGTGTTTGGAGGGAGAGGTCTTTTTCTTTCCAAGCCTTTCGAATGGAAGCAATCTGCCTTTCTAATTCAGAAATCAGCGTGCTTGGCATGAGCGTTGTTCTGTCTTTTGCGCCTTTACCATCCCGCACAATGATGACCTGGTTACTGAAATCAATATCCTTCACTCTTAAACGGCAAGCTTCCATTACCCGCAAGCCAGAACCGTACATGAGCGAAGCTAAAAGGCGATAGGGTTTTTTGAGGTGTGCGATTATTGCCATAGCCTCATCGTGGGTGAGCACAACGGGCAAGCGCTTTGGTTTTTTTGAGCGGACAACGGAACCGATTTCCCCGAGGGGGATGTCGAGAACTTTGGCCCCATATCCTTGGGATGCTTTATCTGGTGAAAGCGGATATAAAAACGGATCCAGTACCAATAGGATTTTTCTGTACGAATGCTGTAGCGATTAACCCGAATGACCGCGCGAACCTGATCCCGAAGGCGCGGTTGAGGTTGTATGCCGTCCATGTTGGCGTACCTTTGATTGTAATCTTTAATGCTGTTTATTTGTACAGTATTATTGGTTTCACGAAAACGAGAAGTCAAGCGATTACGTGGTGGGGCAGCCAAAACTGCGCTAACCTGTTGTTAAAATTGAGACTAGAGGCGCGGCGTGGATATGAAAAAGTGGCATTATCGAGAACGCACTTTTTTGCAATATCGCGGAACGCGGTCTAGTTGCTGTTATGTGCAAATCGAAGAAGGATCTAATATCCAATGAATGCAGGTGAAATAGGAACAGAAGCTGGACGTATTTTTGAATACAACTTACCTAGCAGTTGGATATTTCGTAGCCAAGAAGATCAGAACGATTTTGGTATCGATGGTGAAATAGAGCTAAAGGACGAGAATGGCAAGGCTCTAGGAAAAGACAGTGTATTTAAAGTTCAGATTAAGGGTGAAGAACACTCTACATATATTAACGAAGGTAAAACTCTCTCGTTCAGCTTAAGAATGGAGCGGCTCAGATATTACTTTGAATTTAAAGTTCCAGTAATTTTGGTAGTGGTGGAAGTCTCGTCTGAAAAGATATATTGGCTTCCAATCACAAATGATGAAAACCTTAGAGTTAAAGCTGTAAAATCTGAAAAAAATGAATCAATTCAAGTTCACTTACCAATCGAAAACAATCTAGTTAGAAAAAATGACAATTTGGCAAAGAAAATGCTGAATTCTGTTATTGATTGCTGGGAATACCTAAATATAAAAGGCTTAAAGGAGTCGATTGATAGATATCCATCTATAAGCCCTTCGTCGCTAAATAAAAAGATCGAAGATATAGGGGATGCCTTGTTCAAGGCATATCATCAGCAGCTTAACAATCTGCTGTTGGATAAAAACTTCAATGGTGTTTTAAAGAAATCATCTGAGATCTGCCAATCTCCAATTGTTCCTGCTAAAGATCAATTTGTGGCACTGCTCTACTATTTTCAAGCGTTTCAAATATCACCCTTTACAAATGTAAAGAGAGAAATATTTGAAGAGAATTTTAAAGTTTGTCACTGGCTTATTAACCTAGCCAGAGAGCAAAAAAGTAGAGTTCATAGATTGATCGCTATAGGTAAGTCGCGCAGGGTTAAATTCAGATTACAACTAGATCAGCTTCATGCGACGCATCACTCCGTTGACCACTTTCATAAAGAATCCTTAGAGCATCATATCTTTAATAATCAGACGCAACAGCTATATCGTGAGTGCTGCCTGTCGTTGCAAAAAATTATTGAGCTATGTAATCGCCTAACGAGAGATAACCAATATCACATTCTTTCCGATCTATTTATTGATTTTTATGCATCCATTCTAATATTTAGATCCGTTCATGATGCAAGGGGCGCAAAGGAATCAATAGATTTTCTAGAGAACTGGCATAAAAATATGGCTTCTCTAGTAATGACATATTGCGTCATTACAAACGATCTTTTTAAAATTGAACGTTTATATTATCTAATCTCGACTTTGCTTAAAGAGGATAAGGAAGCAACCAAAGAAATTCGTAAGGTTATACTCTCTAGATTGCCCGAATTAGAGGGAGCTCTAGATGATCTGGAAAACGCTGTTTTGGAAGCGAATAAGCATCAAAATTTTTACTCAATTAGCATTGAAGAGCAAAAGTCGTATTTTGTTGACATGGCAAAGAATCTTGGAATGGACCCAGACGATCCAGAAAATGAATTTGGCCATATTGTAGACATGGGGTTAAAAAATTATGATCCGACCACCATTATGCGAAATTGTGAAAGTTTATTTGTTCATTATCGTCCCGGTGGGATTATAGCTCAATCACTTAGAATGCATTCTGCTGGTGGGATGCATCTATTAGTTTGTTTAAAACATGGCCATGCTCAAGGAACAGGAAACCTTTTGACCTTGCTATATGATGATTCGGATGGACCAAATTTAGGGTATAGTTTTAAGCAACAGAATTGCGATAAGTGCGCTGACTGCCGACCTAGGTCAGAAGATTGGTCTTGGAATTTAAAGTGGTATGAAGCCGTTATTGAAGAAAATAGAGAGTTTTTAAATAAATATAAATTCTAACCCGCTGAAAATGCACATAACAATTTTCTGCACGCGGAAAAATTGCTCGCCACGCTCCCAATTTTCCGGTGAGCAAGGCGTTAGAGCCCATTTTTTCAAGGAGTTGGAATCGGCAAATGGATTCGCAGAAAATTATTGAGAAGCATAAAAAAATCATCGGTGGCAGCCTGCGGCGATCACCGGCCCCACAAGCTCTGGCTCACAACATAGCGAAGTTCCATAAGGCGACCGATGAGCTCGCCACCGCTAGGCTGAGCGACCCAAATCCCCCAGTGTTTGAATGTAAAAGGGGGTGCAGCCATTGCTGTTCATTGCGAGTTGAAGCGCTTCCGCCGGAGGTTTTTCGCATTGCCAAGCATCTGCAGGCTCTGGCGCCAGGGACACGAAGTAAATTCGTTCAACGTTTGAAAGAAGCTGCGAGCTACGCTGCTGGCAGAGAGTTTAAATATTACGAGAATCCTTGCCCCTTTTTATCTGATGCGGGGGAATGTGAAATCTATTCGGTTCGACCTCATAAATGCAGAGCGTACTTTTCTGGCAGTGTTTCCGCTTGCGTACAAAACAAAGCTGCGATTCAGGATGCAGAGATTCGCAATGCTGAGAACGTTTTGGCAAATGAAGTCATACAGACTTACAAGAAGAAAGGCGTCGTAATGCATCCTGTGGAGCTGTCGCAAGGGGTGCTGAAGGTCCTGGAAGATCCTAATATTGAGACTCGATGGACGGCTGGTGATCAGGCTTTTGACTTGTTGCCAGAGCGCATCATGCTCTAACAATGTGGTCAACGGGACGCCAACTACGCTGCGCTCCGTTGCCGCCCATTACCACTGGCGTTGAGGCTGTAGAAAAACCCTAAATCGGACCAGTTTTGGTAGCATTGAACAAGCAGACAAGGAGTCGTCGGAATGCCCCGCTTCAAGCACTACAACTACGACCAAGATGCGATGGTCGTGATCAATTACCAAGAGCAGCTCCAGCCGGGCACTTTTGAACACGCCGTTCATTATCTGATTGAGCACAAGCTGGATCTGTCGGTGTTTCATCCCAAGTATAATAATGACGACACCGGCCGCATGGCCTACGATCCAGCCATTCTTCTGAAGATCATCCTGTTCGCCTATTCGAAAGGCATCACCTCTAGCCGCGAAATTCAGTGGTGCTGCGAAACCAACATCATTTTTAAAGCACTGTCCTGCGACACCGTTCCGCACTTCACTACCTTGGCCAAGTTCGTTAGCAGCCACGCTGAGGAAATCGAAGAGTTGTTCGAACAGGTGTTGCTGGTGTGTCACGAGCAAGGCTTGCTGGGCAACGAACTGTTTGCCATCGACGGCTGCAAAATGACCTCGAATGCTGCCAAAGAATGGTCTGGCACCTTTAAGGAGTTGGGTGAAAAACGAGACAAGCTGAAGCGGCTGATTCGCCATCATCTGCGTGAACACCACCAACGGGATGAGGCCGAAACCGAAGCCCAACTGGATAGGGATATCCGCCGTGCGAAAACCATCCTGTCGCTGGACGAAGCGATGACCAAGGTAGGCCGCTTCCTAAAGACGAGCAGCCCAAGGATGGGTCAAGGGAAACGGCGCAAGGAAGTGAAGAGCAACATCACTGATAATGAAAGTGCCAAGATGACCACCAGTAAGGGCACGATCCAGGGCTATAACGGCGTGGCCACGGTAGACAAAAAACACCAGGTTATCGTTGATGCCCAGGCCTTCGGGGAAGGACAGGAACATCACACGCTGCAACCCGTCCTAGAAACGGTCGAAGCTCGCTTTAAGAAGTTGGGCATTGCCGACAATATCTACCAGCAAGGTACTGTCGTTACGGCGGACACGGGCTTCGCCAACGAAGCGAACATGAAGTATTTGCACGAGCGACAAATCAACGGCTACGTGCCGGACAACAAATTCCGAAGCCGGGACCCCAAGTTCGCGCAGCAGAAAGGCAAGTACGGAAAACGGCACCAGAATCTGCCCAAAACCGGTTGGAAAAACATCATTCCCGCCAGTGAATTTCAGTTCGATCCGGTCAATCTGACTTGTATTTGTCCAGCCGGGCAAGAGCTTCATTATGAAGCGACCCGTACGGATGGGAACGGTGTATCCAGAGCACACTTCAAGGGCCGTCTGCTTCAGTGTCGAAACTGCCCCAAGAAACGCCAATGCATGCAAAACCCCGCTTCGGCCGATCACCGAAAAGGCAGCGGCAGGCAGGTGACGTTTGCACTGGAGCGAAATCGTGGGCCCAACTACACCGATTGGATGAAGCACCGGGTAGATAGCCCGCAAGGTAAAGAAATCTACAGCCACCGCATGTCGGTGGTGGAGCCGGTGTTCGGCAATATCGGCACAACCAAACGCCTGAACCGTTTTAGCCTGCGTGGAAAGCGAAAAGTTCAGGGGCAATGGCAGCTGTATTGCTTGGTGCATAACATTGAGAAACTGGCGAATTATGGGCAGATGGCTGCGTGAACGGAGGAAGGCAATGCGTCCTGAAACGCCCCGGGAACAAGGTTACGAGTGCTTGAACACTGAAATAGCGGGATTGAGGTCTATAAAGGGCAAACAATCCGGAAACGGGAAGTTGCTGGGCGAACTGACCGGCTAAAACAAACGAGATCGTAGGCGGTGGAATGCTCGCTCATTTTTGGGTTTTTCTACAGCCTCGTTAGAACCCAGGAGAAGCCTTTGAACAATACCGGAAGTAAACTAATTGTAGTGCTATCGGCAATTGTGTTTGTTGCCTATGGGTTCGGTTTTGCCTTGGCTCCGGGGTACCTTTCCCAAGTGGTAACAGGTTCGATGCCATCATCGGCATCGGGCCTGATTGACATGCGCGCAACCTATGGTGGGATGTCAATTGCGGTTGGTGTTTTGCTCCTTTTACTGTCCCGTTCAGACCTGCGCCAAGGACTCATCGGAGTCTTGCTTTTGATGCTGTGCATGGCCGTTGCACGCGCCTATGGAATCTTGACTGATGGAACGGCAAACACCCTGATGTATGCCTATCTTGTGTTGGAAGTCGCAATCGCATTTACCGCTGGCGTCCTAGCGGCGCGGGCTGGGAGAAATGGCCTCTAATACAGCGTTATGCACAGAGAGATCGGTTACTATGCCTGAGCTAATCGTAAGCCATCAAAGGCAGATGCCGGGAATCTGATATGCCGATTCAAATTAAGTCCAATTCACCGCTTCGATCGTTGCCGGAAGATTACTGTGCCGACGGAGCGGATCGTTGGTTCGAAATTACCGATGGCTTCGATAAGGGTAAAAAGCTGTTCTATTCCGACTATGGTCCAGCGAATGGAAAAGCCGATAAAACAGTCTTGTTCGTCCACGGCAACCCAGAATGCTCGTACACTTTTCGGCATGCCCGGGATGCGTTGCTGGGCCAAAATCCAGACCTGAGAATCATTTGTCCCGATCATATTGGTATGGGCATTTCGGATCAGGCTGATTTCGAGATGGTGGATATGCACCATTCGGCAAATCTTAGATTGCTGATTGAGCACTTGGATTTACGCAACGTCATTCTGGTGGTCCACGATTGGGGCGGCCCAATAGGCATTGGGGCTTTCCTGGACCAAATGGATCGGGTTGACGCCCTCGTGGTACTAAACACCTCCATCTTTCCAATGCCTTCGGAAGGGATTACGTATGCAAATTGGCCACTAAAGCTAATGCCATGGAACAGTTTCGGGTGGCTTATTCCGGATAGGTTGTGGGGCGGAGTGGCGGCATTCGTATTGCAGGAAGCTAACCCGGGGTCGTTGGCAGCGCTGTATGGGAAGTCCCTTGTGTTTCAGGGCCGTTTTGCACTCCGGCGATTTTCGAAGGGCACTCCGGCTTATGTCTTTTCCGAGTCGTTGAGAAGTAGCGCCAACGCTCGAAGTTCAAAACGTAATTTGCTTCAAACGCCGTATTGGGGGCATGGATACGAATACGAAGATAAGACACATGGGACGCAGAACAATCACGAGTTCTATCGCAAAATGCAGGAACAGCTCCCGAAATTCTGGGGGCCAGAGGGGCGTAATATTCCCGTGGCAGCCCACATTGGAGAATACGATCCATGCGGTAAGAAATCAGTCAGGGAGCAGTGGATTGAAGCGTTGCCAAGAATGGCCGAACACCTGCACGTTTATCCGGACATGGGGCACTTTATCGAAGAATACAAAGGGCCAGAGATCGCACAGAGCATAATGGCCTTGGTTACCGAACTCCGGTAGGGTTCGAAGGAACGAACGGATTGGGCGTGCCTGATTTATGGGGGAATGCCATCCCCGGCCCACCGAAAAAAACAAATGTTAGTGAGTCAATATGAAAACTACAGAACCTCAACGTATTCCGCGTAAAGCATTTGTTATCCTTTCGTTTCAGATTCTTGCTTGGCTCGCCATTTTATCTAACTTCTTCTCCGATTTTACTTCGAATAACGATGCCGCGGGTGCGGGCATAGCGCATGGCTTCGCGATTATATTGGTTACTGTTCCATGTATGATTTTTATATTTTTCACGACATTTTATTTCTTTAAAAAATCTTTACCAACAAGGTTTAGATATGTTGCTACGTTCAACTATGTAGGCCTGTTTACTCTTGCTATGTTAATAAGCTGGTAAGCTTTAGCGAGGAAAGCTCAGCAACGCCCCAAAATCCCAGTCAAAACATGAAAAATTGGGGCGTTAACATGGGCTGCATTGCCCACAATCAGGATTGCATTTACTTCACGTATTTCTTAAACGCATCATCTACGGGCGTATCAGCAAGGTGATTCGTGTAGTTGCTCATCACTTTCTGAGACAAGCCTACAATAATTTCAAGTAGCTGCTGCTTGCCGTAACCCGCGGCAAAAAACTTCTCGATTTGCTCATCGCTGATAACACCGCGTTCACGCGTCATAGCGAGCGTCGTTTCACGCAGGGTTTCCAGCTTAGGATCTGCCAGCGGTGTTTGGTTAACAAGCGCATCAACAATGTCCTGATCAACCTTCATTGAAGCGGCAATTCCGCTGTGTGCAGGAACACAGTAATGGCAATCGTGTTCTACGTTAATGGACTGCCAAACCACGGTTAGCTCTTCAGCATTAAACGAGGTTTTCTGAAACAAGTCATGCAGTACTTGGTAGCCCTTAAGCAGCATGGGTGCTTCTGCCATGACCGCATGGAGGTTAGGGATCATGCCAAACCCGGCTATGGAATCCTCCAGTAACGGCTTCGCTTCTTGTGGTGCGTTTTCTTTGGTGTACAGAGTAAAGTCTGCCATCGGTCACTCCTAACGGTTTTGGATGATTTCGGGAGCCACTGTAGTTGTATTTGAGCGATTGCTCAAGTTAAAATTGAGCAATCGCTCATTTTGGTAGAAGAAGGTATGGCAAATAAGGTCAAGTTCGAGCGCGAAAACGTTGTGCGCGTTGCTAGCGAGCTCTTTTGGAAAAAGGGTTTTCACGCAACATCCACGCGTGATTTGCAAGACGCCGTGAACATGCGCCCGGGTAGCATATACTCGGCATTTGGCTCGAAAGAGGGGCTGTACAGCGAATCTCTGAAAGCTTACACCGTATTAATGAAAACGAAGATCGAGGGTTTTGTATCCGGCTCCGATTCGGTACTCGGGGGGGTACGCGCCTTTGTGGAAAGTGTGATCGTTAAAGAAAAGAGCTGTAGCCCGAGTGCTATTTGTATGTTGGTTAAAGCCAATGGTGAGTTTTCTGAAACGGAGTCTCCGTTACGCAATCTAAGTGTAGATTTGTCGGCCGAGTTTGAGGTTTATTTAACGAAATTGTTTGAACAAGCAATCAGTCGTAGAGAGCTGAGCAGCCGTGTGTCGGGGCTGGAGTATGCGCGTTTTTTTCAAGTTCAATTTACAGGGTTGCGCAGCTATTTTAATCGTCCGGGCGTAGACCATTTGGCCGAGCCTATGATCGATCGGATGTTTGCCTTGATGGAGTCATTATAGGGTTTTCTGAAGGCCAGAAAGTCGTCAATTTAATCAGTCGGTGAAGCATTGGATGATGAATAAAAATACGATAAAAATCAGTGCGTGCACCGTTTTTGCGCTTCTGGCATTTGCGGGGAATTCCGTGCTTTGCCGCTTAGCCTTGGGCGAAAACGCCATTGATGCAGCCAGTTTCACGACGATAAGGCTTCTGTCTGGAATCGCCATTCTGATGGTCGTAGTTGCCATCACGAAGAAACCAAAGAAAAGCCAACCTAAAGGGAGTTGGTTGGCCGCATGTATGTTGTTTGTCTATGCGCTGGCTTTTTCGTATGGATACCTTTCTCTAGACACCGGCACCGGTGCGTTAATCCTGTTTGCAGCGGTTCAAATCACCATGATTGCCGTTGGCGTTGTTTCCGGGAACCGGCTTCATTTTGCCGAGTGGTTGGGGCTATTCATTGCCTTCTCAGGTTTCGTTTATTTGATCTTGCCTAGCGTCACCACACCATCTCTGACGGGGTTCCTTCTCATGACGCTTTCGGGTATCGCATGGGGCGGGTACACGCTCGTTGGAAGGTCTTCAACGCAGCCGCTTGCAGACACGGCTTATAATTTCTTGAGAACGTCGCCTTTTGTTCTGATCTTGCTTGTTTTCACGCTGCAGGATGCTGAGATAACCCAGCAGGGTGTTCTGCTAGCGATAGTGTCGGGTGCCATTGCGTCTGGCGCGGGCTACGCTGTGTGGTATTTCGCACTCAGAGGGCTGTCGGTGACGCAGGCGGCTGTGGTTCAGTTGTTTGTTCCCATAATCGCTGCGGTGGGAGGTGTCATCGTTGCCCAAGAGGCGATTACTCTGCGCCTAGCTGAATCATCGGCTTTAGTCCTTGGAGGCATTTTAATGGTCATCCTGGGGAGGCACTATTTTGTCTCGCGTGCGGTCGGTTCTCCAGCCGATTGAACGTTTGAAAAACGGACAAATAATAGGTTAACTGACGCTTTAATATGGATCCTTCAACTGTTTTAGCCAGGTAACCTATTATCACTACCTCGTTGCATCGTTTGTACTCCTTCCGCCGTTGCCCCTACGCCATGCGCGCCCGCCTTGGTCTGGTGTTTGCAGGTTTGCAGGTTGAGCTGCGGGAAATCGTCCTGAAAAACAAACCCGCCCAAATGCTGGCCATCAGCCCAAAAGGCACGGTGCCTGTGCTGGAGTTGGTTGAGGATGACGGCAGCCAACGCAGGGTGATTGAGGAAAGCCGGGACATTCTTGAATGGGCGCTGCGGCAGAGCGACCCGCACGGATTGCTCAACACCGACCTGGACAGCGCAAGTGCCCTGATTGAGCGCAACGACAACGAGTTCAAGCACTGGCTGGACCGCTATAAATACGCTGATCGGCATCCTGAAAGAAGCCAGCTTGAATATCGGCAACAGGGCGAGGTGTTTTTGCAGGCGCTTGAAGATCGGCTGGCCCTCAGCACGTACCTGCTGGGGGACCGTATCAGCATGGCCGATATTGCTGTGATGCCGTTTGTGCGCCAGTTTGCCCATGTAGATCGAGAGGTGTTCTACAGCCTGCCTTACGCCAAGCTTCAAAAGTGGCTGCGCGATTGGCTGGATAACCCGGTGTTTCAGCAGGTCATGGTCAAATATCAACCGTGGCAGGAAGGCGATGACATTGTGATCTTTCCACCCCCAACTCAAAGAGGCGGTTTATGAACATTCAGGATCTTCTGGGTATTGAGTTTCCCATTATTCAGGCACCAATGGCGGGCGTTCAGGGCAGTGAGCTGGCGATTGCGGTATCTGAGGCCGGGGGCCTGGGTTCTCTTCCGTGCGGAATGCTCGGTATAGACGCTATGCGTAAGGAATTGGCGGCGCTCAAGGCTCGGACAAACCGGCCTTTCAACGTGAATTTCTTCTGCCATACCCAGCCTGAACCTGATGCGGAACAAGATGAAAAGTGGAAAGCAGCCTTGTCACCCTATTATCGGGAGTTTGGTATTGATTCGAACGCCATAACAGCAGGGGCCGGGCGCTTGCCCTTTGGTGGGGAAGCCGCTGATGTGCTGGCGGAGTTTGAACCGGCTGTTGTCAGTTTTCACTATGGCCTGCCTAATCAGGATTTACTGGACCGGGTGCGCGCATGGGGCGCAAAAATTCTCTCTACGGCCACCACAGTAGACGAGGCCCGTTGGCTGGAAGCTCAGGGTGTAGATGCCATCATTGCACAAGGGCTGGAGGCAGGCGGGCACCGCGGAATTTTTCTGTCGGAAGATCTCAACAGCCAGCTCGGAACGTTTGCACTTGTGCCACAGATTGTTCAAGCCGTAAAAGTGCCGGTGATTGCGGCAGGTGGGATTTCAGATGCAAGCGGGGTAGCGGCTGCTATGGCGCTGGGTGCAGCGGGTGTGCAGGCGGGAACGGCTTTTCTGTTGTGCCCGGAAGCCAACACAAGTGCACTTCATCGTGCGGCTATCAAAAGCGATGCCGCGGCAGTAACGGCTTTAACGAACGTGTTTTCCGGGCGACCGGCCCGAGGCATTGTGAATCGCATTATGAGCGAACTGGGGCCGATCAGCCCGGCAGCGCCAGCATTCCCGCTGGCTTCGGCGGCTTTGGCCCCTCTGCGTGCTGCTGCGGAGCAGGCCGATTGTGGCGAGTTTTCACCGTTGTGGGCAGGCCAGAACGTGAGTGGTTGTAAGGAAGTTCCCGCGGCTGATCTCACTCGGGCGCTGGCAAAAGGCGCATAGAGGCCGCATGATTGCGCCAACTGACACCTGAGCCCTGTTTAAAAGGTTTTACTATGAGCTACGTGTACCTCGCCCTTGCCATTTTTGCCGAAGTGGCCGGCACGGCTGCCCTGAAGTCCTCTGAGGGTTTCACCAATTTAGTCCCCAGCATCATCGTGGTGTTGGGTTACGGTATGGCGTTTTATTTCTTGTCGTTGGTGTTGAACGAGATTCCTGTAGGGGTGGCCTATGCCATTTGGTCTGGGGCCGGTGTGGTGTTGATTTCGGTGCTGGGTGTGGCCATGTTCGGCCAGAAGTTGGACCTGCCTGCCATCGGGGGCATGGCGCTGATAATAAGTGGGATTGTGGTAATGAACGTGTTCTCGTCGTCGGTTCAGCATTAAGCGCGTAACTTAGGGTACTTGGCGGCTCGGAGTGTCGGAATTTTTTACATATACGCTTCCTGAAGCGTCCGCTCTGAATGCGCTGAAGCAAAGATCTGTTTGAAAAGTGGTCATATTTTCCGTTCTGGTTCGGGTATTGCTTTTGAGTAATCGGGAACTCAGAAAGGGAATAAAGGAATACGCCATGAATAAAACAACAGGTTTTCTCATCACGGCTGCATTATCCGGAGCCCTCTTTACCGGCGGCGCTTTGGCCGGTCCTACCATCGATCTGGACTATACCGGCGCTACACACGGTTATAAGTCCGGCTCGTTGAGCGACACCGCAACCTCCAAAAATTACAACGTTTATGCGGGCATGTTTGCATTCAATACCAGTAATCCGGTGGGTGCGTCGCCAATTACCTGGTCGAGCAAGCTGGATGCTTTTTGTATTGAGCTTGATACCTACTTGGATAAATCCAACACTACCTATGAGCTGCAAACGGCTGCCAGCCATTTTGGCGATGCGGGACTGGTTTCGTCGATCACCAAGCTCTATACCGGGTATGAGAGCAGTGTGTCGAATGCGAGTACGTCTGCCGCTTTTCAGCTGGCTCTTTGGGAGCTGATTTATGAGACAGACTCGTCATATGGTATGACCACCGGCACCTTCACATCGAGCAACTATAGTGGGGCTCGGGGGATTGCGGATGGTTGGCTATCAGGCTTGGGTTCGCAGAGCGAAGGCTTCGATATGTACGTGCTGACCGCACCGAAGTCGCAGGATCTTCTGGTGTTTACACCTCGTCCGCCGATTAGTGTGCCAGAGCCAGCGTCACTGGCTTTGTTAGGGCTGGGCCTGGTTGCTTTGGGGCTTCGTCGCCGGAGTGCCCGAGGCTAAAGGCGGCTCTGTGAGCCGGATAACTGATGACAAGGAGTGCGCATTGCACTCCTTTTTTCGTGAAAGGCAGACTTAAGCGGACCTTCCGGCGGAGTCTAGTGGTTACAATCCCTATTGCTAATATTTGTTAAGCTCCTACCATAGATCATCACGTTGACGTTGCATTATGAGATAGTTCAAATCTATCTCTATCTTTTGAATAATCAATTTTACCAAAAGTGTCTCGTTGCCTATTCTAGGCACCGTAGATTTTTAAACACGCACGTGTACCAACAGGAGAAATTCTGAGATGGGAATTATTAACAGCGAAATTAAACCGTTTAACGCAACCGCCTTCAAACAGGGCGAGTTTGTAGAAATCTCTGACGCAGACGTGAAAGGCAAGTGGGCGATCTTCTTCTTCTACCCAGCCGACTTCACCTTCGTTTGCCCGACTGAACTGGGCGACGTTGCAGATCACTACGAAGAGCTTCAGAAGATGGGCGTTGAAGTATTTTCCGTGTCCACCGACACGCACTTCACCCACAAAGCATGGCACGACAGCTCCGAAACCATTGGTAAGATCAACTACTACATGGTTGGCGACCAGAACGGCAGCATCACCAACAACTTTGGTGTGATGCGTGAAGGTCAAGGCCTTGCAGACCGCGCTACCTTCCTGATCGATCCGGATGGAATCATCCAGGCGATGGAAATCACTGCTGAAGGTATCGGCCGTGACGCAGACGATCTGATGCGCAAAGTGAAAGCCGCTCAGTACGTTCGCAACAATCCTGGCGAAGTTTGCCCGGCTAAGTGGAAAGAAGGTGAAGCGACTTTGGCTCCGTCTTTGGACCTGGTTGGCAAGATCTAAGTTTTGCCTTATAGGTAAAGCGAATGAAAGGCCCGCCATGCGGGCCTTTTTTTTGGGAATTTGGCAGGTGCTGGCAGAAATAGAAGAATAGGGATTTACTATCAAATTCTTTTGACTAATTAATTTGAGCTTTTGATAGTGAGTCTTTATCTTAGAGACATATTCAGTTTGCGACCTTTAATCACGCAAACATTTGATTTCACCTGTGTTGAGGGGAAGAGCCAAAATGTTAGACGCTAATATCAAGCAACAGTTGAACGCATACATGGACAAGCTGCAGCAGCCGATTGAATTGGTAGCGGCGTATGACGACAGTGACAAGTCCAAAGAGCTGAAAGAGTTACTGGATGAGCTCGCGAGCATGTCAGACAAAATCAGTCTGCGTGATGAAGAATCTGCGGAGGTGCGTCGTCCGTCTTTCGCCATCAACCGGGTAGGCACCGATGTAGGCGTGAGCTTTGCCGGTATTCCGATGGGCCACGAGTTCACTTCTTTAGTACTGGCGCTGTTGCAGGTGGGTGGTCACCCGTCGAAAGCTTCCCAAGACCTGATTGAACAGATTCAGGAGTTGGACGGTGAGTTCGAGTTTGAAACCTACTTCTCGTTGTCGTGCCAGAACTGCCCAGACGTGGTGCAGGCTTTGAACCTGATCAGTGTATTGAATCCGAGTATCAAGCATACCGCCATCGACGGCGCTCTGTTCCAAGAAGAAGTCGAGCAGCGCGAAGTGATGGCAGTGCCCAGCGTGTACCTGAATGGCCAGTCTTGGGGCCAGGGCCGCATGACGTTGGAAGAGATCGTCGCCAAGTTGGATGCCAACGCCGGCGCGAAAGAAGCCGAGAAGCTGAACCAGAAAGACGCGTTCGATGTGTTGGTGATTGGTGGTGGCCCGGCGGGTTCTGCGGCCGCGATCTACGCGGCTCGTAAAGGTATTTCGACCGGTTTGGCGGCTGAGCGTTTTGGTGGTCAGGTGGGCGATACCATGTCCATCGAAAACCTGATTTCCGTGCCTTACACCGAAGGCCCGAAGCTTGTGTCTGCCATGGAGCAGCACGTGAACGAATACGACGTAGACGTGATGAACCTGCAGCGTGCCGAGAAGTTGATTCCGGCCGCAATGAAAGGCGGTTTGCATGAAGTGCGTCTGGCGAACGGCGCCTCTTTGAAATCCAGAACGGTAATTTTGTCTACCGGTGCCCGCTGGCGCCAGATGGGTGTTCCAGGTGAGGAAGAGTACCGTAACAAAGGTGTGGCTTATTGCCCGCACTGTGACGGCCCTCTGTTTAAAGGTAAGCGCGTAGCAGTGATTGGTGGCGGTAACTCCGGCGTCGAAGCGGCCATCGATTTGGCCGGCATTGTCGGCCACGTCACCTTGATCGAGTTCGGTGAGCAGATGCGTGCAGACGAAGTGCTGCAGAAGAAACTGCGCAGCCTGAGCAATGTGGACGTTGTTACCTCCGGCCAGACCACTGAAATCGTGGGTGAAAACGGCAAGGTCAGCGGCCTGAACTATAAAGACCGCACCACCGGTGAAGAGCACCACGTCGAACTGGAAGGTGTGTTTGTACAGATTGGTTTGGTACCGAACACCGAGTGGCTGAAAGGCGACATCGAGCTGAGCCAGCACGGTGAGCTGGTCATCAATGAGCGCAACGAAACCTCGATTCCGGGTGTGTTCGCTGCCGGCGATGCTACCACGGTGCCGTACAAGCAGATTGTGATCTCTATGGGCGAGGGTTCTAAAGCGTCTTTGAGTGCCTTTGACTTCTTGATTCGTAACGAAGCTCAGTAACAGCCGAGCCAAGCCTGACAGCGTCAGGCTGACCCCTGAAACCGGTACCCGCAGGATGCGGCTACCGGTTTTTTATGAGCGCTCGGATATGTCTTTCTCAAGACTTTGACCATTCGGGCCGGCGTCCTCTTCTTCAAACAGATGGCCGTAAGCGGCCCTAATGCCTTCCAGAATAAAGCGATGGGGAACATCGTCGAATACGCCGTGGTTGTTGATGTACTCCATGTGTGCCGCGCCGGATTCGGTGTATTCCTGAAAGATCGAATCGTTAACACCGTCGAATTCCAGTACGTCTACGTTCATCAAAGCGCAGAGTTTTTTGTTGAACGCGGGCGTTGCTTTGACCCACTGGCCGTTCAGGTAGAGTTCGATAAACCCGTGCATGCGGAATACATCGGACTGCAGCCATTCAATCAGCTTGGGGCTCGACAGGTGGTTACGGACATCGGCAAGGCCTAACCGGCTGGGGATCCCGATTGCACGAGCCGCCGCGCCCAGCAGAACCGCCTTGGGAATGCAGTAGCTTTCGCCGGCTGAGAGTGCATAACTGGCGCTAAAGGTCTCAGGGTCAGGGCTGAATACGTAGGGGTTGTAGTTGATGCCATCCCGCACCGCCAAATAGAGCGCTTTGATTTGTTCGGTGGGATCTTTTGGGACGCCTTCAAGCTGTTGCTGCAACCAGGCTTGTACGGCTGGCGATTCGTAGTCGAAAAATGGCGTTGGCTTCAGGTACGTTTGCATTGTTGTTATTCCGAGTCTGCGTATCAATTGAGTGATCATCTCGCAGTTAGCTAGCTATGGGAAATACTATTTCTGTTGAACGATTTGACCTGATTTTTGATCGGCACTGAGTTTGCGGCCAATCGAAGTGCATGGCAAAGCACGTAATGTTGGAGATCGTCATAGAACAAACAACAATTGAGGGCGAACACTAATGGATGAGCAACATTACGATGTCTTGATCATCGGCGCGGGCGTTTCCGGTATCGGTATGGCATGTCATCTCAAGAAATCGTGCCCGAGCAAGCGTTTCGCCATTCTGGAACGTCGCCAGTCTCTCGGTGGCACTTGGGATTTGTTCCGCTATCCCGGTATCCGCTCCGATTCCGATATGTTTACCTTTGGCTACAAGTTCCGGCCTTGGTCCGGTGGTAAGGTGCTGGCGGACGGTGCCTCAATCAAGGAGTACCTGAGCAAGACCGCTCGAGAGAATGGGGTCGATAAGCACATCCATTATGGTCTGGCGGTGAAAGAGGCCAACTGGTCCAGCGAGGACAAATGCTGGAAACTGGTCGCCGAGAATGCCGAAACCGGTGAAGTCGAAACCTGGACCGCCAACTTCTTGGTGGGTTGTACCGGTTACTATGACTACGATCAGGGCTATAAGCCGGATTTTCCGGGAGAAGCCGATTTCAAAGGCCAGATTGTGCATCCTCAGCACTGGCCGGAGCATCTGGATTACACGGGCAAGAAGGTGGTGGTGATTGGCAGTGGCGCAACCGCCATTACACTGGTGCCGACCATGGCAGAAGACGCCGGGCATGTGACTATGCTTCAGCGCTCGCCGTCCTATCTGATGCCCCTCCCGTCGACAGATAAGGCCACCCTTGCGATGCAAAAGGTGCTGCCCGCAAAACTGTCGTACAAGTTGACTCGCTCACGAAACCTCTTTATCTCAAAGCAGTTGTACAATCGCTCCCGCAAAAACCCGCGAGCCATGCGACGGTTTCTCTTATGGGTTGTGAAGCGCGAGTTGAAGGGGAAAGTGGATATGCGCCACTTTACGCCTGACTACAACCCATGGGATCAGCGCTTGTGTGTGGTGAAGGATGGCGATTTGTTCAAGGCCCTTAAAGCGGGCAGGGCGTCTATCAAGACGGACCACATTGATCGCTTCACGGAAAGTGGCATCCTCCTGAAATCGGGAGAAGAGTTAGCCGCCGACATCATCATCCCGGCAACCGGGCTGAATCTACAAATGTTAGGCGGTATCAAACCGACCGTTGATGGCCAGGATGCTGTGCTCAAAGAGAAGGTGCTCTATAAGAGTGTGATGGTGGAAGGTGTCCCTAATGCTGGCGTGATTATTGGTTACACCAACGCCTCGTGGACGCTAAAAGTGGATATTGCTTGCGAATATCTATGCCGATTGATTGATTACATGGACACTCAGAAATACCAGGTAGCAACGCCAGCGGGTGCCGAAGGCAGCCGCAGTGAGGAGACCATGATGGACTCGTTGGGTGCGGGTTATGTGAAGCGCGCATCAGATGAGTTGCCCCGCCAGGGCACTTATGGTCCTTGGTTAACGGCTCAGGACTATCAGCGGGACACTCGGGTGCTGTGTTCAGAAGCGGTTGATGATGGCTACCTGAAGTTCAGCTGATTAACCGCTCCCTAAGGAGCATGATCAAAGCGCTCAAGGCTGCGGGCTAAGCTGGCGTGGGACAGTTCGCCTAAATGCGTGTCGATCAGATTGCCTTCGGCGCTATAGAACAGGGTAGTGGGCAGGCCGTAGCTGCCGACAACCCGGCCGAATTGGCCTTGGCGATCGCTGAGCACGTGGCTGAGGTTCAGGTTCTGTTCCATCAGAAACTTACGAATGGATTCCGGATGCTCGCCCTGATTGGCAAACACAAAGTTGATACCGGGATAGCGCTGTTGGGCTTGCTCTAGCACCGGCATTTCGCGAATGCAGGGTGGGCACCAGGTGGCCCAAAGGTTCACCACGGTGGGGCGGTTCTGGGCGATGGCTTCTAAACGGACGGGTTCCTCATTCAGATTCGTCAGTGCCACCTCCGGTAAGCCTTGGGTTTGCTGATGGATCAAGCCAATCACCCCGGTAGTAAACCCCCAGGTGATGAGGCCCGCGACAACGGCGGAACCAAGCGCGCGCCGCATAGCGGCCCGTTTCCAGATCAGATAGGCGGTAAAAAGCAGTGCCGCAATTAGGCCGGTGACCATATCAAAACCGCCATCGCGGATATCGATGATGCCCCACAAATCGTTTTGATAGTGCTCAAAGTAACGCACTACAAAGCCGATTCGAGCCGTGACCATCGCTACCAGAAAAATATCAGCCAGGGTGCCGGACACCGGAGTTTGCCTTTTGCGACCGGTCAGAGCGCCGACGATCAGGGCGACCACAAAGGCCAGCACCAGAAGCAGGTGCTCAATCGAAAGGCTCAGTGGGCCGATACCAACGCTGATCATGACGACTCCCATTTTCTCTGATTAAATAATCGGTTATGAGCGAGTACAGACCTCAGAGTCGGCCATTAGTTCCACTGTGCGGGGTAAATCGTACGGCCGCAAAACGATAAACACTTATGGCTATTTCTAAAGTGCTCTGGTACCGTGCTCGCATCCTGCCTCTAGGGATTCCGCAGTTTTAGGCTTTTAAGCCGCTTTGCGAACACTCCATACGACCTGTCAGAGGACGTCACCCCATTATCGGCGCGTGACCGTAGTCGTCTTTTACTCCATGAGCTTTCATGGCATCTGCCCGCATTCGCCGACGACGGTGTTCGTGGAGGCAGAACTAATCAAGAGTACATCGTTTATGAGTTTTTCTTCCCTCGGTTTGTCCGAGCAGCTGGTCCGTGCCACTTCCGATCAGGGTTACGATACCCCGTCTCCCATTCAGCTGCAGGCGATTCCTGCCGTTCTGTCGGGTAAAGATGTGATGGCGGCGGCCCAGACCGGTACCGGTAAAACGGCCGGCTTTACTTTGCCCCTGTTGCAGCGTTTGTCTGAAAAGCCGCGCGCAGGCAAAGGCCCCCGCGCGCTGATTCTAACGCCTACCCGGGAGCTGGCTGCGCAGGTTCACGACAGCGTGAACCTATACAGCCGATACGTGCCAACCAAAGCCGCCGTGGTGTTTGGTGGTGTCAAAATCAATCCGCAGATGATGAAGCTGCGCAAAGGTTTGGACGTTCTGGTGGCAACACCGGGCCGTTTGATGGACCTGTATCAGCAGAACGCGGTGCGTTTCAATGAAGTGGAAATTCTGGTGCTGGACGAAGCCGACCGCATGTTGGACATGGGCTTTATCCGCGACATTCGTAAGATCCTTGCACTGTTGCCAGCCAAGCGTCAGAACTTGTTGTTTTCTGCTACCTTCTCCAACGAAATCCGTGGCTTGGCCGAAGGCCTGCTGGATAACCCGGTGCAGGTTGAAGTAGCCGCACGGAACACCTCGGCTGAAACCATCAAACAGTCGGTTTACCCGGTCGATCAGAGCCAGAAAACGGCGCTGTTGAGCAAGCTGGTGCGTGATAACAGCTGGGATCAGGTACTGGTCTTCACTCGCACCAAACACGGTGCTAACCGCCTGACCCAGAAGCTGGAACGAGACGGCATTACGGCCGCGGCTATTCATGGCAACAAGTCACAAGGCGCCCGTACCCGTGCGCTGGCAGACTTTAAAGCCGGCGAAGTGCGTGTGCTGGTGGCAACCGACATTGCCGCCCGTGGCCTGGACATCAAACAGCTTCCGCAAGTGGTGAACTTCGAGCTGCCGAACGTACCTGAAGACTACGTGCACCGTATTGGCCGGACCGGCCGTGCCGGTGAAAAAGGCCATGCCTTGTCACTGGTCAGTGCCGACGAAGGCAAATTGCTGGCGGGTATCGAACGCTTGATCAAGAAGCAGCTGCCGCGTAAGGAAATCGAAGGCTTTGAGCCGAAGAACAACCTGCCGCTGAAGCCGAAAGCCAAGGCGGACCCGAGCAAAGCCCGTAGCCGTCGCCCACAGGGTGGTAATGGCAAGAGCTTCGGGCCTAAGCCTGCAGGTCGCAGTGGTGGCCGCGGTCGTCAAGGCCAGGGTGAAGGGCAAGGCCGCGGTGGTCGCCCGGCTCAGCGCCATAGCGCCTAAGCCAAGCCGGTTTTCCGGACATTAAAAAAGCGGGGCTGAAAAGTCCCGCTTTTTTGTTGGCTTTAGAAAAGCTGCTTGAATCAGAACTTGTAGGTAAAGCCGACCATGTAGATCATGGGGTCGATTTCTACATCGAGCTTTTCGGTCACACCTTTGATTTCCGCTTCAGTATCAATATCTGCCCACCAGATAGCGGCGTTCAGCCCGAACTGTTCGTTCAGCATGTAGTCCACGCCGACTTCTGCCGCCACGCCTACACTGTCATCCAGTTCAAGATCGCCCAGAGCAGACTTTTCTTCGAAGAAAGTGGTGTAGTTAACGCCTACGCCTACATACGGTTGCACACTTTCGGTGCTGTTCATCGGGTAGTACTGGAGTGTAATGGTTGGCGGTAGGTGTTTGGTTTCGCCAATATCGGCACCCTCAAGCGCACCACCTTTGCCCGAAATGTTGTGTTTGAACGGGGTGGCGGCCAATAGACCAAGCCCCACGTTCTTGGTGAACATGTAGGTACCGCGGATACCCAGCTGCGTATTGGCGTCTACGGCAACTTCAGAACCGGTAGCCGCGCCCCCGGACAACAAAACCTGATCACTGGAATCATCCGGTGCCGCATGGATAGCGCCTGCGCGAACAATAAAATCACCTGCTTCGAATGCCTGTGCGGCCGGAGCTACGGCCAGTACGGCTGCTGCCAGAACACTGAGTTTGAAACTACGAGACATAACCATCTCCAGAATTGCGCCATTAATTGATGGCTCCAATTTACCGGTGTTGGCTTGTGTGTATTTGATTTAGCGCAAAAAACGCAAAGCGTTGGGGCGGTTAGGGGCGAGATATTGATATAACTCAAAAAGCCACACGGCATGTGGCTTTCCACACTGTTCAACCGGCGTCTTTTGCTGCCTTCAGGTCCTCGGCCACCAAAACGTCGCGAATGGTTAAGGGCTCGCCATCGTTATTGCGCACGGTAACGGGCTGAATGGGTTGGCCGGTAGCACGGTCGCGCAGGTCCAGGTGCTCGCCATCGGGCGCGGGGTTCCACTTATCGCCCCACTGGCGCAATGCAACCACCACCGGAAACAAGTCCCGGCCTTTTTCGGTGATGCGATATTCAAAACGGGAACCGTGCTCGCCGGCTTCCACTTTACGCAACACGTCGTTGTCCACCAGTTTGCTCAGGCGGTCACACAGGATGTTCTTCGCAATGCCCAGCTGTTGCTGGAAATCCACGAACCGTCGTGTGCCGTACATAGCGTGCAGCACAATCAACAGGGACCACCAGTCGCCCACTTCATTGAGTGCGCGGGCAACGGAGCAATTGGAGTCATCAAAACGTTTTCTGGCCATGTAGGTGAGTGTACCGAATAGGGTTGCATTATGAAACCAATTTGAATAGGGTTGCGTTAAGAAACCAAATTAACAAGGTTGCACCGAATTATGAGCATGAATCTAGGCCCGATGTTTGAACCGTTTGAACTCCACAGCCTCAAGTTGCGCAACCGCGTAGCCATGGCCCCGATGACCCGTAACTTTTCACCCAAGGGTGTACCGGGGCAGAACGTGGTGGATTATTACCGTCGCCGTGCAGAAGCTGGGGTTGGCCTGGTCATCACGGAAGGCACCACGGTGAACCATGCAGGTGCTAACGGTTACCCGAACGTACCGGCTTTCCACGGCGAAGAAGCCTTAGCCGGCTGGAAGAAGGTGGTTGATGCCGTACACGAAGCGGGTGGCGCGATCTTTCCGCAGTTGTGGCACGTGGGCGCGGTTCGTAAAGAAGGCACAGAGCCGAATCCGTCTGAGCCAGGCTACAGTCCTTCTGGCTTGTTTGCGCCGGGTAAGCCCAACGGTAAAGCCATGAGCAAAGGCGACATTCAGGATGTAATCAAAGCCTTCGGTGATGCCGCTCAGGACGCCAAAGCGTTGGGTTTTGACGGTGTGGAAATCCACGGTGCTCACGGTTACCTGCTGGACCAGTTCCTATGGGAAGGCACCAACCAGCGTGAAGACGAATACGGCGGCAGCATGGAAAACCGTCTGCGCTTTGTGGTCGAAATTGTGGAAGAAGTACGCCACCGCGTGGGCCCGGAATACCCGATCATGCTGCGTTTCTCTCAATGGAAACAGCAAGACTACGAAGCTCGATTGGTTAACAGCCCCGAAGAGCTCGAACAGTTTCTGAAGCCGCTGGCGGATGCCGGTGTGGATATCTTCCACGCCTCCACGCGTCGCTTCTGGGAACCTGAATTTAAAGGTTCCGATCTGAACCTCGCCGGCTGGACTCAAAAGCTGACTGGCATCCCGACGATGTCGGTGGGCAGTGTTGGTCTGACCGAAGACTTCATCAGCGGTACTTTTGCCAGCAAGAAAGAAGCCGTTGAGCAATCGGGTATCGATGAGCTGGTTGAGCGCATGACCAACCACGAATTCGAATTGATCGCGGTAGGCCGCGCACTGCTGCAAGACCCAGAGTGGTTGGTGAAAGTGAAAGAAGGCCGCTTGAATGAAGTGGATGCCTTTGCCAAGAAGTCACTGGCCAAGCTTTACTGATCGCTCCCTTCGATTCTGCGATCCCTTTTAGCCGCGCGCCTTCGGGCCCGCGGCTTTTTTTATGTCTTGCTGTTATCCGGTTCGAGGCGGTTGCCGTAAGGGTATCTCGATGGGATGATGCCCCTGTGCAAAGCGTACTCTTGATACTTACTCAACCACCATTTTCCGCAGGACGTCATGACCACCAAAACATCCACCCGTTTGAACAAATACATCAGCGAAAGCGGGATGTGCTCCCGGCGGGATGCGGATCGCTATATTGAGCAAGGCAACGTGCATATTAACGGGCGTCGGGCGCAAGTCGGTGATCAGGTGATGCCAGGCGATACCGTGAAGGTAAATGGCCAGGTGGTGGAGCCGCGGGACGAAGAAGACCTGATTTTTATCGCGCTGAACAAACCTGTGGGTGTGGTGAGTACCACCGACAGTGCGGAGCGAGATAACATTGTTCGCTTTGTGGGCCACAGCGAGCGCATATTTCCGATTGGCCGGCTCGACAAGGACTCCCAAGGCCTGATCTTTTTGACCAGCAATGGCGATTTGGTGAACAAGATCCTGCGGGCGGGTAACAATCATTCCAAGGAATACATCGTCACTGTGGATAAACCGGTGACGAAAGAATTCATTAAGGGCATGAGCAAGGGTGTTCCGATTCTCGGTACGGTGACCAAGCCTTGCCCGGTCGAGCAAGTCTCCCGCTTTGTTTTTCGTATCACGTTGGTACAAGGGTTAAACCGCCAGATTCGCCGCATGGCGGAGCACTTCGGTTTCGAAGTCACACGCTTGGAGCGGGTGCGGATCATGAACGTGAACCTCAGTGGTTTGCCCGTTGGCGCGTGGCGTGATTTAACCGAGAAAGAGTTAACCACATTGCTGGATGCCGTGCGGGATTCCTCGTCTGAAGCGACAGAACCTGCGCAGAGCAAGCCTAAGAAAAAACCGGCCCGTTCCGGGGCTGGCGGAAAACCGCCGCGGCCGGGCGCCAAGCCCGGAGGACGACCGGGGGCTGGTCGAGGCGGTAAGGGTGCGGGTGGTGCGCCCGGAAAAGGCTCCGGCAAGGGCCGAGGTAAAGGCCCCGGGCGCAACCCGACAGGTCCCAAGGGGCGGCCGTCCAAGCCCAAGAAGCCGCGTAAGCCGTCCATCAAGCGTTAAGTGCCTGATGGACGGGAAATAGGTTCAGTTCCTTACGGCAGAATGCGGTGCTAAGGGCTATCCTTGTCAGAACATTTCTCTGCCGGATTTCCTTGGATGCTTGAAACGTTTTTCTCCACCTACCTCAGCAGTACTATCCGCTTTTGGTTCCTGATTGCACCCTTCTTCGTGGTGACTATGTTCTTGGCACTGACCCGGGGGTTACCCGCGTCGGAGAAAGCATCCATCATCCGTCGCGCCTGCGTTTCTGCACTGATTCTTGGTCTTATTTTATTCTTTGCCGGCCCGCTGCTGTTCAGTGCTATTGGCATTACCCTGAACTCGTTCCGGATTGGTGCCGGTGCTTTGTTGTTCCTGACTGCCATCAGTTTGGTGACCAGCGGTACGCGAAATCACGCAACCAGCCTGCCAGAAGAAGATCGGGAAGACGTTGCGGTGGTCCCCCTGGCCGTTCCGGTGATGATCGGCCCAGCCACTATTGGTGCGATTCTGGTTTACGGTGCTGAGCTTAAAGAGGTGCCGGAAGTGATCGGTGGTCTGATGGGACTGGTGACCAGTTTGGTCTTTCTGGGTGTTTTACTGCGGTTGTCGAGTTATCTTGAGAAGGCATTGGGTAAAACTGGCCTGAACATCATGTCGAAAATAAGCGGCTTGATCCTGTCTGCTATGGCGGCTGAAATTGTACTGACCGGCATCGCCGGCTTTATTGCCAGCACCCAGACCGCCTGAGACACTGTGTTTGAAGTTAAAACACGAGGATAAGCATGCCCGCCAATACCATTGATCATAATCGTAAGCGCCAGAATTTCGAAGGTATCGATTCGGTATGGTTGTTTGGTTATGGGTCCTTGATTTACAAGGTCGACTTTCCCTTTTTGGAGCAAAAGCCAGCCACTATCGAAGGCTGGGCTCGGCGTTTCTGGCAAGGGTCCCACGATCATCGCGGCACCCCGGAGGCACCCGGCAGGGTTGTGACTCTGATCGAGCAGCTTGGGGCCGTGTGTAAGGGGATGGCTTTTCGGGTATCGCCAAAGGTGTTCGAGCATCTGGACGTGCGGGAAAAGAACGGCTATCTGCGTTTCAGTACGACCATGACCTTTGATGATGGCTGTCAGGCTGAAGGTTTGGTGTACATCGCCACGGAAGACAACGAAGCGTTCCTGGGCGAAGCCCCGGCAGAAGACATTGCCCGGCAGATTGCGCAGGCGTTGGGGCCCAGTGGCCCCAACACCGATTACCTGCTTCGGCTGGCCGAATCACTCCGTGCGCTGGGTGATCAGTGTGATCACACCTTTGCGATCGAGTCCTGTTTAAAAGAACAGCTTTCCTCAGAACGTTGAAGCGCCTCGTAGCTTGCCGAGTGCTCACGATCTCGTGATGCCGGATTAAAGCCCCGCGCCGGTGAACGTTTGCGGTTACGCAGGCCGATCATTACCAACGGCACGATGATCATCAAACTGCCGACAATGAACAATAGGTCGGGCACTTCGCCAAACCAGATCCAGCCAATTGCGACCGCCCAGATCAGCCCGGTGTATTCGGCACTGGTTACTTGATTGGCGTCGACCTGATGGTATGCCAGCAATACCGCGATGTTATACCCCAGAATGAAGAACGCCGAGCCTGCCGCGCTGATCAACATTTCCGGCTGCCATTCGGCGCCTTCCCAAAGTGCCAGAGCCCCAGCCGCCGGAATGACGAGTAGGTAGTTCAGAAACAGCTTGTGCACTGTGCTTTGTTCTTGGGGCAGCTTGCGCACCAGAACCGCATTGATGGCCAGCGTCAGAGCTGAAACCAGTGCCGCGATGGCGGCCCAGTTGAAGTCCACTGGCCGCAGGATAACGATGATGCCAGCAAAACCGCTGATCACGGTGGCCATACTCAACCGGGTGAGTTTTTCACTGAAGAATATGGCCGACAACGCCATCACCATGATCGGTGCGGCATAAAACAACGCGTTTGCAGTAGCCAGCGGCAGATTGGTAAGGGCGATAACCATCACCAGAATACCCGCCAGATGCACGTGTGCGCGAAGCGCGTGAACGCCGAAACCGCTGAACAGGTGATCACGGTTCAGTTTGCCGATCAGCGGCAATAAGAACACAAGCGTGATTAGGATGCGCAAAAAAGCGAACTGAAAAACGGATCCACCGGGCTCCAGCGTTTTGATAAAAATATCAGAGAGAATGGCCATAGCGTTGCCGATGACCAGTAACAAGATAGCGCTATTTACGGTTTTGCCTGACATTCAATCCCCCCTTTTATTAAACCATTGAGCTGTGACGAAGAGGCGATCGCCTCGGTGAACTGTGAACACCAATCTATCTGTGATTTACTATCCGATAAAATGATGAATATTCACTTACTATTAGAAATTTAGATAGATGAGACTTCCGCCCTTAAAAGCGTTACCTGTGTTCGAAGCGGTTGCCCGGCTGACCAGTTTTTCCGCGGCCGCCGAGGAATTGTCGATCACCCAAAGTGCCGTCAGTCACCAGATCAAACAGCTGGAAACCTATCTGGGTGAGCCTTTGTTCTGGCGCTCAGGGCGCATGGTGACCCTGACCGACGAAGGCCGTCAGTACTTCGATGCCATTGGCTCGGCGCTGCTGCAGATCGAGCGGGCCAGTGAGCAGTTGCTGGGACATGAAGAGGCGCGGCTGCGGTTGTCGGTGTTCAGCTCCTTTGCCGTGCGCTGGCTGGTGCCACGGTTGCCCGAGTTGCAGCGGTTGCACCCGCAGATTGATCTGGCGCTGGAGATGAGCAGTCAAAATCCGGTGTTGTCGGATCGGGTCGCCGATTGTTTCATTACCATTTACACCTCGGCCCCGGCATACAGTTACGAACATCTATACACCGAGCGCCTGTTTCCAGTGTGCAGCCAGGATTATTGGCAGCGAATACGGCGAGAAATGGGCTGGGACACAGAGCCCGATGCCCGAAGTGAGTTGGTTATTTCGCTGGCGCAGATTGCTCAATTTCCTTTGTTATCGACGCACAGCATTTTCAACAGGCCGGCCGGCGATTGGGCCGAGTGGTTTCGCGCGGTGGATCAACCTCTGCCCGGTGGCACTCGGGTTCAGCACTTCAGCCATATGTTGTTGGCCCTGGAAGCAGCGCGCTTCAATCAAGGCATCGCGTTGACCAACGACTACATGCTTAGCACCCGTAAGGATTCGGAAGACTTTGTGCGGCTGCCGGCCCATGCGGTGATGACCGGTGATAAGTTCTACTTTGCCTGGAAGACGAGTCGTCGGCGGGAGCGAGGCATCCAGACGTTGCGGTGCTGGCTGGTGGATGAGGCGTTTCGGGCAGGTTTGAGGGGCGAGTGAACGCCCCTCAATCAAGGGTTAGTGCTTTTTCTTGGGCCGTTCGACCACTTTGCGCTTGCCCTTGGCTGTTTTCGCCAGAGACTTCAGCCCATCGGGCTCAAACGCATCAACGCGAATCACGTCGTACAAGGCGGTCAGGGCCTCTTCCAGTTTCGGGCACTCATCAGCAGTCACGATGCCTTGGGCACAGGCCCAGTCCACCAGTTCTTTGCGCTGGTGGCCCATCAACAGAGCAATTCCATCGAGCTCATCCTCATTGCGGTTACGAATGGCTTCGTGCAGACGCTGGCGCATCTCATGGGTTTCGTTGGCCAGCCGGTATGCATTCAGCACTCGCCCTAACGGGTCGTTCGGGTCTTCAGTGGTAAAGGTGCCGCGGCTCACCCGCTGGCGTGCAGGCGTGTCGTCGACGATGGTGGCGGCCACTTTCGCTCCCAGCTTGTCATCCGGGCCGTTAAGGCCGGTAGCACCCAGTGGGAAGACCAGAATGCGCAAGGGCCAGCGAAGCGCCGGAACCGGGAAGTTGATAATCGCTTCGCGCATGGAGTTTTGCAGGTCATGCAGGCAGGTTTGCAGGCTCCATTCCACCAAATCCCGCTGATCTTCCGGGTAACCTTCTTCGTGCCATTGCTTGATCACGGCGGTGGCGTAATACAGATGCACCAGACAGTCGGCCATGCGGCCAGACAGCCGTTGACGGGCTTTCAGGCCACCGCCTACCGTCAGTAGCGTTACGTCGGTCATCATGGCGAAGGCTGCCGAGAATCGGCCAAGCTGGCGGTAATAGCCTTGGATATCGCCCTGTCTGGGAGCGGTTTCCAACAAACCTTTCGTTAGGCCCAGTACGAAAGCCCGCAACGAATTTCGGGTGGTGTGAGCCAGGTGGCTGTAGAAAATATCGTCGAATTTCTTGGTCGCGGCCTCTTCATCGTCCATGCCAGCGGCTTCGATCTCATCCACGATGAAGGGATGGCAGCGTATGGAGCCTTGGCCGAAGATCATCAGGCTGCGGGTCAGGATGTTCGCGCCTTCTACCGTGATGCCGATCGGCACCGCTTGATAGGCGCGAGCCAAGAAGTTGCGAGGACCGGTGATCACCCCCCGGCCTGCAACAATGTCCATGGCGTGGTTGATGACTTCGCGCATCAGGTCGGTGTTGCGGTACTTCAACACGGCCGAAGGCACGGCCGGGCGCACGCCACGGTCAAGCATGCCCACGGTGAGCAGGCGCGCGGCATCCATCATGTAGGTGTAGCCAGCGATGGGTTCCAGCGCTTCCTGAACCCCTTCAAACTGACTGATGGTGCGGCCAAACTGTTCACGGGTAAGGGCGTAAGAGCCGGTGGCCAGGCTGGCCAGTTTGCCAGCTCCGGTGCCCAACGCCGGAAGCGAGATTGAGCGGCCGATGGAAAGGCATTCCAGCAACATGGTCCAGCCTTTGCCGAGCATATCTTGCCCGCCAATAACCTGATCCATCGGAATGAATACCTCGGTGCCCCAAGTCGGCCCGTTCATAAAGACCGTATTCATCGGCAGGTGGCGTGTACCGGCGTGCACACCCTCGGTCTCCCGGGGCACCAGCACACAGGTCACGCCTATTTCGTCCTGATCGCCGAGCAAGTTTTCCGGGTCATAAACTTTGATGGCGAGGCCTATCAGTGAGGCAACCGGGGCCAGCGTGATGTAGCGTTTGTTCCAGGTGACCTTCAGGCCCATCACTTCTTCGCCGTTCCATTGTCCTTTGCAAACAATGCCTTTGTCCGGGATGGCCCCGGCATCAGAGCCCGCAATGGGCGAGGTCAGGGCAAAACAAGGAATCTCTTCGCCGCCGGCGAGGCGGGGCAGGTAGTGTTGTTTCTGGTCTTCGGTGCCGTAGTGCATCAGCAACTCGCCCGGGCCTAGAGAGTTAGGCACCATCACGGTGACTGCGGCCGACACACTGCGGGTAGAAATCTTCATGACGATTTCGGAATGGGCGGTGTTGGAGAAACCCTTGCCGCCGTCTTCTTTGGGGATTACCAAGCCGAAAAAGCCGTTCTTGCGAATAAACGACCAGGCTTCTTCCGGCAGGTCGTAGTTTTCATGGGTGATCTGCCAGTCATCCAGCATGTTGCAGAGCTCTTCCACCGGGCCGTCGAGGAAGGCTTGTTCGTCGCTGGTGAGGTGCGCCGGAGCCGCATCTAACAGCTTGTTCCACTCCGGTTTGCCTGAAAACAATTCGCCGTCCCAGTCTACCGAGCCAGATTTCAGGGCTTCTTCTTCAGTGGAGGAAAGCTTTGGCAACCGGCCCCGTACCCAACCGAGTAAAGGGCGGCTGAGTTTTTCCCGGCGCAGGTCGCTGGGCATAACCACCAACAAAGCGAGCGCCAGTAACAAACCGCCTATTAGAAAACTGAGAATGTGCCAGTCGTCTTGTGCCACGCCAACCAAGGTGGCTGCCGACATAATAATTGCAGCGGTTTTTCCGCCTATGCTGAAATAAATCAGCACCAAAGCACTGAGAACAAGAAGCAGAACGCTCAAGGGCAGACCTCCGTATCGGTTTTGAAATCAGCAAGCTGAACTCTAACCATCGGCCAAAATATAGGTTGTTGCAAGTTGCCTAGAGGTAACCTGCCGCAAACACCAGGCCCAGCACGATGGGCATTACCACCAGGCTGCCCAGATTGCTGATCAGTACCAGTGAGGCGACCTTGTGGGGTTCCTGGCGATACTGTTCAGCCACCATGTAGTTCAGAACCGCCGGGGGCAGGGCGGCAAACACCCAAAGTGTCGCTACCTGAAGGCCCGGAAGGTCGAGCACAGCGATGAGCGGCCACGCCAGCACAAGGCCGCTTAGAGGGCAGGCGATGGCGCCGATTACACCCAGCTTCCAGTCGCTGAAGTCGACGTCCAGCATGCGTACGCCGAGGGCGAACAACATCAGCGGAATGCACACACCGCCGAGCATGTTCAGGGCTTCCAGTAGCCAGCTGGGTAGGGCCACGCCGCTGAAATTCACCGCAAGGCCGGCGATGCTGGCAAAGACAATGGGCTGGCGCAGGCGTTTCAGCACCGAGGTGTACGGGTCCAGCATGTACAGACCGACGGAAAAATGCAGCAGCATTTCGACAATGAATAGCACGATGGCCGCGGGTAACGCAGCCTCTCCGAAAGCCAGCACCAGCAGCGGAATGCCCATGTTGCCTGAGTTGTTGAACATCATTGGCGGCAGGAAGGTTTTCAGGTTCAGGCCTAGCACCCGGGCTAACGGGTACAGGATGATGCCGGAGCCCAGCACCACCACGGTTGCGGCCAGCGCCAGCCAGCCGTAATCCTGCAAGGGCGCTTGCTGGTCGGCCAATACGGCAAACACCAACATGGGCACAAACAGCTCCATGTTGAGCACATTAAGGCCTTGAATATCCGGCGTGCGGTAACGCCCGTACAAAGCTCCGCAGCCTGCAATCAGGAATACGGGTAGCATGGTGGCCAGTATTTGCGCGATCATAAATTTTCCGGTGCGGACTGTGTTAAAACTAGGCAGGTTCGCAATTCTGAACGGTTTCGACAAGTAGCTGTTAGTAAAGCTAATGGGGAATGACGGTAGCTATGGATTTTGACCAGCCGATACAACGAGAAAACACCGCCTCGGTGAAATTTGATGTGCGTAAGGCGGTGTTCGGCCGTGACGATGTGATTCCGGTGTGGGTCGCGGATATGGATTTTGCTGCGCCCGAGGCGGTAACCGCCGCTTTGAAGGCTCGGGCTGAGCATCCAGTGTACGGGTATACGATTTTTCCGGACAGCCTTTACCAATCCATCATTGATTGGTTTGCCGAACGTCACAATTGGCAGATCGAGAAAGAATGGATTCTGATGGCACCGGGTGTGGTGCCATCGTTGCATGCTGCTTGCATGGCTTATGCTGCGCCCGGCGAAGGGGTGATCATCCAGCCGCCGGTGTACCCTCCGTTCTTTAGTTCCGTGCAGCAGAGTGGCCGGGTGGTGATCGAAAACCCATTGGTGCAGGATGCGGAAACCGGCCAATACCGCATGGATCTGGAGCACCTTGAGCAATGCGCCGCCCGGCCGGACGCGCGCATTCTGATGTTTTGTTCACCTCATAACCCGGTGGGCCGGGTGTGGACCGAAGACGAGTTAAAAGCGGTTCTTGATATCGCCCGCCGGCATCAACTGTTGGTTCTGACCGACGAGATTCACTGCGATTTGGTGTATCCGGACAAGCCCGCTCACACCATGCTGGCCCGGCTGTCGGGTGAGAGCGATGTGCTGGTCACGGCCATTGCGCCGAGCAAAAGTTTCAACATGCCCGGTTTGGGTCTATCGGCGTTGGTGATTCCAGATGCTGAACGCCGCGGGGCCATAAAAGCGGTGTTTGATTCTTTGCATGTGCCTCAGTGTAACCCCTTCAGCGTGACGGGCTTTGAAGCCGGTTACCAACAGGGAGGTGAATGGCTGGATCAGCTGATGGTGTATCTGCAGGCTAATCGGGACTACGTGCTGGAACAGGTTGCTACGCGCTGGCCCGGTATTCGGGTGTCAGCGCCGGAAGGTACTTATCTGATGTGGCTAGATTGTCGCGAGTTGGGGCTGGACGATGCCGGGTTGAAACGTTTCTTTGTGCAACAGGCGGGCGTGGGCATGAACCCAGGCATCACCTTTGGCGAGCCAGGTAGCGGCTTTATGAGGCTCAATATTGGTTGCCCTCGAGCCGTATTAGAACAGGTAATGGCCCGTGTGGAGTCGGCCCTGGCGCAGTGGTAACGCAGGCTAAACCGGCGGGCGCCGGCCTACCCGGGTTGCCAGCAGCAGCCCGGACAGTATCAAAACACCGCCGATCAGATGCGCTGAGCCCAGTGCTTCGTCCAGAAAAACACTGGCCAGAACCGAGGCAAACACCGGCACCAGATACATGAAAATGGCCGCTTTGGCGGGGCCGATCAGCTTCACGCCATAGTTCCAGAAACCATAGGCCAGAATGCCGGGGAAGATGGCGAAATACAGTAACGGCAACGCCGTGTCAGTTGACCAGCTGAAGCCACCGGAAAAGAACAATAGATCGACAAGGTAGAATGGAAACAGTACACAGCTGCCCAGCAGAATCTGGGTAGTGAGAAAGGTCAGGGGTGGCAATGGCACGGCTTGCCGCCGCAGCAATACCGAAAATAGCCCCCAACTGGCCACGGCCGCCACCATAATCAAATCGCCGGGTTGTGCCTGCAGATTCAGCAGAATCGAGAGATCGCCCTGTGCCACCACCGTGACAATACCCAAAATTGCGAACCCAATGCCTAACGCCTGCAGTGGGCGGGTTTTGTCGCCCAACAAGATCCAGGCAAGTAGGGCCACGAAAATGGGAATGGTGGAGTTGATCAGAGCAATGTTGGTGGCGGTGGTGGTCAGCGCTGCGTAATACAGCAACGAATTGAACGCCGCCACACTGAAGGTGGCCAGGGCCAGCATAGAGCCGAGGTGCTGGCGAATCACTCGCCGGTGGCGCCAAACGCCGGGTAGACCAAAAGGCAACAGAATGCACAGGGCGATCACCCAGCGCCAGAACGACATGGAAAGCGGCGGAATGCTGTCTACCGTACCCCGTGCGACCACAGCGTTGCCCGCCCAAAACAGGGGCGTCAGTACTAAACCGATATAGGCCAGCCCCGGGGTGCGGGGCGCGATGCCAGCGTTCTCTGCAGCCACGTCATTATCCTTCTGGCTCGATGCATTAAACGCCTAGCATACTACTCTCCTGGAACTTCTGCCTCTGTACCAATGTGGTAGGCCGCAAAGCCTGCCATCACCACTTGGTCTACCGCCATACCGATCACGCGGCCGTTGGCATCCGAGCGAATCGGGTATTGCTCGTTGGTGATGGGGTCTGACACGTACCCGAGGATGTCCCCTTCGGAAATACGATCGCCCAAGGCGACTTCGCTGAACAGAATGCCGCCGTGCTGGGTGCGAATCCACAGCGAATCGTAGTACACGGGCTGCGGGTCACCCCAAACAAACATCCGGGAGATCATGCCGTGTTTTTCCATCAGGCTGTTGAGGCTGTTTACGCCGGCTTTGATCTGGTGTTCCTGAATGCGCAGCGACTCACCGGCTTCCAGTGTCACCGCGCGGATGCCCGCGTTGACCGCGGCGGTTCGTAACATGCCACCAGAACCTGAGCTGTGGACAACGGCCATGCGATCAAAGCCCTTGGTGAATTCGGCGACTTCGGGGTCGTTCATGTCGGCACGCAGCTGCGGCAGGTTGGTGCGCTTGAGCGAGCCGGTGTGGATGTCCACCAACATGTCGCAATGACGGATGACACTGTTGAACAGAGAGTGTGCGATGCGGTCTGCCAAGGTGCCGTCGGCACGGCCTGGAAAGTAACGGTTCAGGTCACGGCGGTCGGGCAGATAGCGGGTGCCTTGCTGGAAACCGGTAAGATTTACGATGGGCACACCAACGACTTGGCCACTCAGTTTGGCGGGGTCCAGGTCGTACATAGCCCGCCGAACAATTTCGATGCCGTTCAATTCATCGCCGTGAACAGCGCCGGTCAGGCACAGAGTCGGACCAGCGTGAGCGCCGTTCACCACCAGAACCGGTGTAATCTGGGAAAGCCCGGCAATTTGAATGTTTGGCGACCAAGCAAGACGGGTCGAGGTGCCGGGCAGCACTTCTTTGCCCAGTATGGCGAAGGTTTCCGAAGGAATGGGCTCGGCTTCAGTCACCTCTGGCTCGATTTCTTCGGTCGGAGCCGGCACTGGGGGTTCTGCAGAGTCTGTCGCCGCGTTTTCCGGTGCGGGTTCTGGCTCTGGCTCGGGTTCAGGCTCAGGCATGGGCGCGACTTCTTTGAGATCCACATTGGGGGCAATCTTTCGCGGCTGCTTGGGTTTGGTTGCAGTGGGTTCCGCGTCAGCCTTCTTTGTGGTGTCGGGCTCTGCAGTTTTTTTGGTCTTCGACGATGCCTTTTTAGTGTCATGCCGGGGCTCGGATTGAACCACGTCTTCTACACTTTCATCCTCCGCCAACTGAGCGACCAGAGGAGCCGGCGGCTCGGAATCCGCCTTTGAATTTTGGCTATCGGCCACGGCACCCACGGATGTCATGGATAGAACCAAGTAGGCGAACCATGTGGGGGTGGTGCGGTTGTGATGACGTTGAAACAGCATAAATCCTCGAGTACTTTGACCAAACGGGCCTAGGATAGGGCTCGCAGCGAGTAATGAATACGGCTGTGAAGAAGCTGTAATGCCACTTTCATGATTCTGGTCCGAATTCTGGCTGCTGATTGTGTATAACTGAACTATCTTTCAATCATAAGACCGTTATACCGAGACTAAGGAGAGAACTGTATGGACCTTTTGCGTATTTTGATTGCTATTCTGTTACCGCCACTGGGGGTGTTTTTACAGGTGGGCATCGGAAAGCACTTCTGGATCAACATCCTATTGACCATTCTCGGCTATATCCCGGGCATTGTTCATGCGGTATGGGTGATCGCTAAAAAATAGCCCAGCGGTTACGCCGGGCTTACGGTATGCCAGAGATCTTCTTTTTGGTAGGCCCGATGCTCGGCTTCCAACTTCAGAAGATGTGCCAGCGCGGAGCGGGCAGCCAGCCCGTGTATTGCGGCTGGCACATCGTCGTAGGCTTTCGCGGTCAAATCTTTCAGAGATACCGGTGCCAGCGCTTCCAGCGCCCGGAACACCTTATGCTCCCGTGAGAGGCGGTGGGTAATCAGATAATCCACCACAGCTTCTGGCTGACCCATAAGAAACCCGTGTGCCGGGGCAATGAACTGAATCTTTTCTTCCAGCAGTTCGTACAGCGATTCCACATAAGCTTTCATATCGCCGTCCGGCGGATTAATCACCACGGTCGAGCCTTGCATGATGTGGTCACCGGAAAACAGCAGGTCTTGGTCTGTTAGTAAATAACACAGGTGATTCGAGGCGTGGCCGGGGGTGTGGATAACTTTCAATACCCCAGCTTCGGTGGCGATCAGCTCTCCGTGTTCAGGGATATCATCCGGAGTGAATGCGGTGTCCTGCGCGGCACCTTTCGGCGCTGGCCAGCCGAAAACCCGGCAGTTGGCGCGTTCTTTCAGCAACCGGGTGCCGGGAGAATGGTCGAGATGGGTGTGGGTGATCACTACCTGATCCACCGCACCGCCGGTCACCTCCAGAATACGTTCAATATGGCTTTCATCGGCCGGCCCGGGATCGAGCACAGTAAAACGATCGAAACCGAGAATGTAGGTGTTGGTGCCGGGGCCTGTCATCATTCCCGGATTCGGCGCGGTTAATCGAACCACCCCGGCCGCCACCTCAACCGGTTCACCCGGTGTAATCTGCGCCTGCACCGAGCCTGCACCTTCCGGGTCCAGTTTTACGGCTTCGTCGTAAGCCGGTGCGTTCGGCTCAAGAAAAACGGGTTTGCCTTTGCGAATCGCTGGCCAGGGATCGGTCGGGAAGGGCTCTGGCGGGTTGGCGTGGGCGTAGCGCATCAATTCAGCTGTGGTGTCGAAGTCGCACAGCACCCGCAACGTGCGGATGGTGGGGAGCCCCAACAAGCGCTGCCCGGCTTTGTGTTCCGCCAATGCTTGCGCCGGTGAAATCCAGACGTGATCAATGGTTTCCGAGCCGTCGTGGCTGGCAATTTGCCCTTCGGGCGCGGCGGCGACAAAGAAGCGGGTATCAAACCGGCGAGGCGGTCCCGGTGGCGTGACCCAGTGGCTCAGATACGCCAAATGGTCGAGCGGCAAGGTTAGCTCATGCTTCTTGCACAAATCCGCCAGGCAAATGGTTTCCTGGAATAGCGCGTCCCGATCTGCGTGTACCGGGTGGTCTGCCCCGATCAGTTTTCCGGTTTTGTCCAAGGCCAGCAGAACGCCGGACTCTTCAAAGCATTCCCGAACCGCGGCTAGCATGTAATCCACTCCGCCACCTTCCACCAAACTCATGGTCTGGCTGATGGCGGAGTCTTCCACACCGATCGCATGATTCCGGCACTCGGTCTCCTCCACATTCACGGCTCCGCCGGGGAAGACGTAATAACCGGGCAGGAAGATGGCCTCCCAGGTGCGTTGCAGCAGGAGGACTTCAATACCGTTCTCGCTATCACGAGTCAGGGCCAAAGTGGCCGCAGGACGAATGCTCATAGATCACTCTTTTCGTTATTTTCGGCACGTGCATAAGTTGCCGGTATGGCTTGGGGGAAGGCTTTCAAAAAACCGCTCCTTCGGCACGTCTATGTGACGCTTCTGCTCCGCCATCCATGGCTACGCACATTTTTGGAAAGCCTTCCCCCAAGCCATCCCTACTTCTGAGCCAGAACGCAGAAACAGAAACAGAAACAGAAACAGAAACCAAGATACCCGATACCGACGTAGGATGAGAAGTCACAAGCGCAAGGGTATGATGCGTCCACGTCAAAAATGATCGTTAAACAGGACACCACCGTGGCAAGAATCAAACTGGAATTTCCGGACGACGCCTTCAGCTTCGAAACTCTGCTGCCCGTTAGAATCAGCGATATTAACGGAGCCAATCATTTGGGCAACGATGCCCTGATCTCCATGCTCTCGGAGGCCCGGGCGCAGTTTTTGGTGGCTAATGGCATTAAAGAGGCCGATCCGAGCGGTAACGGCATTATTGTTACCGATCTCGCCACTATGTATCAGGGTGAATCGTTTTACCCGGATATGCTGCGCTTTGAAGTGGGGCTGATGGACTTTAACAAATACGGAGGAGACTTCGTGTTCCGGGTAACCAAGGCCGATAGCGGTCAGCCGGTTGCGCTGGCGAAGTACGGTTTTGTGTTCTTCAACTACAACACCCGTGAAGTCACGCCGGTGCCGGAGTGTTTCCGCGCGAGGTTTGCGTAAAAAGATAGGTCAAAAAAACCGATGGCGCGGGCGCGCCATCGGTATCGGGGTCAGTCGTGTGAACAAATCATTAGCTGGAGAGTTTGTTCCACTCTTCTTCGGCCTCTTCTTTTTTCAGGCCATACTTTTCCTGAAGCTTGCCGATAAAGTTGTCTTTCTTGCCGCCGATTTCATCAACGTCGTCATCGGTCAGCTTGCCCCATTGTTCGCGCACTTTACCTTTCAGCTGTTTCCAGTTGCCTTCCAGAATGTCGTTATTCATAACTTTATCCTCGTCTTGAAAATAATTGCATGAATTACGAGCTAAAGGGGCAGGTGATCCTTAATCCTATACCGTATGCCTGTGTTCGCTTCCCGTATAGCGTTAAAGGGAAGTGGCGGCCTTTAGCTCAAGGTAAAACTATGCTGCTTTGTCGTTGAGCTGTGCTGCTCAATAATCAGGCTGGCATAGGTGTTTTGCTCTGACAACCTGTGAGCTGTCTGCTGCAGAAGTTGCGTGAGCGCGCGTTCTGTTATCTCACTGAAAATTGGCAAGTTTTATCCCGTGTTACGACTTTGTGAGCTTGTCGTAAGGTGGTTGCTTAAAAGCTTTCCCACCTGTCCCTTGCCTTGTCTGGAGTCTATTGGCCCGCGCTGCGATCTAACGATTTTTGTCCCTGACGGTAGAGGCTGTAAGCCATGATGCCCGCGAGTAAGTTGCCAATAAGCGCTCCGGTCATCAGGCCGGGTAGCCCGCCGATTTGTGAGCCTATCCAGAGTAAGGGCAGGTAGCAGCCAAACAGGCGCAGGACAGAGATCAAAAGTGCGCGCATGGACATGCCGAGTGCGTTGTTGATGGAGACCATCAGGATGCACACGCCTAGACCGCTGTAGCTCAGCGGCACGCGCAGCAGGTAGCTGACCAGCACGTCTTGCACGTTGGCGTCTGAGCTGAACAAGGTGGACACAACGCCGGAGACGCCAAGCCACACCAGTCCGATGAATAACTGCCAGCCGATGATAAAGCGCACAGCAATGCGCACCAGTTTGCGGATTTGGTCGATTTCTCCCGCACCCAGCAAGCGTCCGACCATGGGAGGCATGGACATGGTGAGTGCCAGTACGACCACGATGGAGAAAAACTCCAGCCGGGTGCCCAGGCCCCAGGCGGCTACTGCGGATGAGCCGAAGCCAGCGACCAGGGCTGTGGCGAGTATGGCGGCCAGTGGCGGCATGAGTTGGCTGACCATGGCGGGAGCCATGATGCTACCCAGCTGTTTCGCTGCTTTGAGTAATTGCAGTTGGAGCAGGTCGAACCTTAGCCACTGGCGTTTCAGTAGTATTGGGTACATAACGAGGCCGCCAATACTGAAGGCGGTGATGGTGGCCCAAGCGGCACCGGGCAGGCCCCAGCCGAATACGAAAATGTAGAGGGCATCCAATGCGATGTTGAGCAAACTGCTGACGATCATCATGTAACCAGGCAATCGGGTATCGCCGTTGGCCCGGCTAATGGAGTAGCTGAAGTAGACCATGGCTCCGACCCAGGCGGAGGTGAGCCAGGGTGCCCAGTATTCACGGATGACTGGGCGTAGCGCCGGCTCGGCGCCAAGTAAATCGAGTATTACGCTTTGCAGTAACCACACGGAGATGCATAAGGTCAGTGCGAGGCCGGCTCCGACGGCGATGACGAGGCCGCCAAGGCGTTGTGCTCGCTGGTCGTCACCCTGGCCTAAGGTTCGGGAGATGATGGCGGTGGTGGCGATGCCGAGGCCGACGTACATGCCGCTGACGAGTTGCTGCATGGGTACGGTGAAGCCCAGTGCCGCGAGTGGGTCGCGGCCAAGTTGGCCGACGAAGGCGCTGTCGGTGAGTTGGAATGTCATCAGTGAGAGGACGCCGAACAGCATGGGCCAGGTCATGTGGTAGAGCTGGCGGCCTAGGGAGGCGTTTTGCAGGGCTTGTTGCACGTTGGTTTTGGGGCCTTCGGTTGGGTGTTTGGCGCAGATTCTAACAGGTCATGGGTTTGGTGCATCTGCTCCGCTATCCATAGCTGCGCACATTTTTGGAAGGCCCTCCCCGCACGACTGCTTCGGCACCGGAGATGTTTTCTCCAGTGCACGAACAGTGCGTATAGCTGCCAGCTGGTTAGAGCACTTTCAATGCAGCTTCGTAATCTGGCTCGTTTTTGATTTCACTGACCAGTTCGCTGTGGATAACTTTGTCGTTTTCGTCCAGAACGACCACTGCGCGGGCACACAGGCCGGCTAGGGGGCCATTCTGAATGCCTACGCCGTAGTCTTGCTGAAAGCTGTAGTTACGGAAAGTTGAGAGGGTTTCAACGTTGTTCAGGCCTTCTGCACCGCAGAAGCGGGATGCTGCGAAGGGCAGGTCGGCGGAGACGACCAGTACGACGGTGTTGTCCAGGTTGCCGGCTTTTTCGTTGAATTTACGGGTGCTGGCAGCACATACGCCGGTGTCGATGCTGGGGATGATGTTCAGGATTTTACGCTTGCCTGCCCAGTTGTCGAGTTTGACTTCTTCCAGACCGCTGCTGGTCAGGGTGAAGGGGGCGGCGTTGTCACCGGCATTTGGGAAGGTGCCGCTGAGTTCGATCGGGTTTCCGTCCAAAGTTACGTTGGTTGGCATGTTTTGCTCCCATTGTTGGTTTTGAGTTCGTGTACTTACCCTGTTTAGCTTAAATCGGATGAGTTTTCATCTTTGTTATTCGTTGGACTGGATATAAATAGTCTGAGAGGCTTGATCAGGGTAACGCTGAACAAGGAACAAGTAGGCGAACAAAGCCAGTGCCGCGCAGGCGGTGATGATGGTCGCCATGACTAAGGGGGTGCCATCGTGTAGGTGGCCGACTAAGGCGCCTGCAGTGGCTGCGGCGGCCATTTGGGTGAAGCCGAGCAAGGCCGAGGCGGAGCCGAGCAAGGCCGAGGCGGAGCCGGCCATTTTCGGGAAGTTGGCCAGTGCCCCGGCCATGCTTTGGGGCAGGATCATACCCAGTGCGGCCATGATGGCGGCTTGCGGCATTACCACCGCCCATGGGCTTTGGACTTGGCTGTAGGCCAGTGCGGTCATGATCGCTCCGGAGGTGAGGCCGCCCAGCAGACCATAGCGCAGGATTTGATCGGGCTCGTACCGGTTCGCTAAACGAATCGAGGTGATGTTGCCGAGCAAGTAGCCTGCGGCCGTTACGGCGTTGTAGAAGCCGAAATGCTCGGGGGACACGCCAAGTACCTCAATTAGCACGAAGGCAGAACCCGACAGGTAAGCGAACAAGCCGCCGTAGACGGCAGCGCTGGTGAGTGCATAGCCGATGAAGGTTGGGTCGGTGCTTACTAACCGGTAGTTACGCAATAGGCTGCACAGGCGGAATGGCTGGCGGTTTTCTGGTCGCAGAGGTTCCGGGATGCCGAAGGCGATGACGGCAACCATGATCAGGGCATAGGCGGCCATGACGATGAAGATCCAGTGCCAATCAAAGATCGCGACGATGAAACCGCCTAATGTGGGCGCTATGGCTGGTGCCAGGGCCATCATGCCGGCGAGCATGGCGAGGATTTTGGCGGCTTCTCGGGGAGTATAAACATCTCTGACAATAGCTCGGGCAAGTACTGGCCCAGCGGAGCCGCCCAAGGCTTGCAGAAATCGGAACAATTGCAGCGTTTCGATATTTGTGGCCAGTGCACAGCCGATGCTCGCCAGAGCGAACAAAAGCATACCGCCGATCATGATGGGTTTTCGCCCGAATCGGTCCGCCAATGGCCCGCAGATTAATTGCGCGAAGGCAAAGCCCGCGATGTAAATGCTCAGTGTTAACTGAACTTGCGCCGTGTTCGCACCAAAATCGCTGCCGATTTGCGGAAATGCAGGCAAATACATGTCGATTGCCATGGGCGCGAGGGCAACGGCTGCCGCCAATAATACAGTTGTCCAGATACTTGTCAGTGCGAGCATTGCGATTTTGACGCCATGTTGAGGGTTGCGAGGCGAGTGTGGGGGTGTCCTTCCAAAAAACGCTCCTTCGGCACATCCCTGTGACGCTTCTGCTCCGCCATCCATGGCTGCGCACATTTTTGGAAGGACACCCCCACACTCGCCGTCTGCTGAGGAGATGAAGTCTAGGGGGCGAAGGCAGAAAAAATAACGGTCAGATTTTCATTTAATATATGAATGAAATCGATTGATTAGTCGTTCAAACCATTCATGGTGGCCGCGACCGAGTTCACCTGGTTGCGAAGCCAGCGGTGGGCGGGGTCGGTTTGGTGTCGACGGTGCCAAAGCATCAGCAGGGTGAAGGGGTTGTATTCGAACGGCAGCGGCACGTGGGCGAAATCACGCATCAGCTGGGTGCTCATTCGCTCGGGCGCCGAAGCGAGCATGCTGGTGCCTCGCAGCAGTTCGGGCAAGCCCGAGAAATTAGACACCGTCACCGTGTTCTTGCGCTGAACGCCCCGGGTATCCAGGGTGCTGTCCAGAGCGGGTTTTTCGCCGCTGGAAAACAGCACGGTGATGTGGTCCGCCTTCATGTAATCGTCCATGCCCACGGGTGCTTCGCGCATGCTCGGGTCGAAGAACACCACAATGCGATCGGCCATCAAGCCCCGCTGCATGATGTCGGTGGCCTCCGGGGCGTGGGGGCTGATCACCAGATCGCAGGCTTCTTTTCGGAGCATATCGGGGTTGGGAATGCCTGAAGGAATCACCTGTAAATGAATGCCCGGTGCCTGCTCTCGCAGGATTTTCACCAAGCCTGGTAGCAGCAGGTCCCGCTGGTAATCGTTAGCGGCAATGGTAAAGGTGAACTCAGCGGTGGCCGGGTCAAACGGGGGGCCTGAGGGCAGGGTGCGAAGGTCGTCCAGCAGGTGGCGAATGTGAGGGCCGGTGCGCAGCGCGTATTCGGTCGGCACGATGCCTCGCCCTGATTTTACAAATAGTGGATCACCGAAAGCCAAACGCAGGCGGTCCAGGGTGTGGCTGACCGCAGATTGGCTAACGCCCAGGCGAACGGCCGCTCGGGATACGCTGCTTTCGTCCAGCACGGCAATAAACGTGGCCAGCGATCGAAGATCGAGATTTAATATATCAACGGATTTCATCGATTGGAGTTTAGGGCAGGGTGCCCGGATTGTCACGGCGCACCCTTATACCAAACTCCGCGAGAGGCTCAGTTCGAGCGAGCGGCCAGCCATTCCGCCAATTCCAGCCAGCTAGCTTTTGGCGCTTTGCTGCCAGCCAGAATGCCCATGTGCCCACCGGGCGCTACCCGGAAAGTTTTATCCACAGAGCTAACGTGGTCCATGATGCGCTTGGCGGCGCCGGGTGTTGCCAGGGTATCGGTTTCCCCTGCGATGGCCAGTAGATTGGCGTTCACGTTCGCTAAGCGCGCAAACTCGTCGCCGATCTGGATTTGCCCTTTCGCCAGTTGGTTGTCAATCCAGACGCGAACCAGAGTGTCCTGAATAACGCCGCCAGGGTAGGCAACCATTTTGTCGAGGAATGCCGAGGTCGTGGCGTGGTTGGTGACGAACTCCCGGTCTCCCAAGCGCACCAGCAACTCCCAATAACCCATGGCGCTGCCAATCGGATTGGTCAGTTTGAAACCGAGGGTGTTGGCCCAGCCCGGGGTGTGGAACCAGTGCGGTTTTACTTTATGGATGTGGAAACCGGTGCGTCGGTATACCGCCCCGGAAATGTCGGCCAGCCGCTGGTACATCATGCCGAGAATGCCAGACGCGTGGCTGTCGATGGGCAGGCCGACAACGATGGCGTTGCGAATGTGCTGGTCCTGGCTGAGTGCCGAATAAAACATGGTGAACATGCCGCCCATGCTCCAACCGTGCAGCGATAATTCTTGCTCGCCACTGTGTTCGCGCACGCGGTTCAGGTATTCGGGCAGAAATTCGGCAACATAGGTGTGCAAGTTGTAGTGGGTATGTTCCCGTTGTGGGATGCCCCAATCGATTAAATACACCTCAAAGCCCTTGGCACGAAGAAAGCGCATCAGACTGCGGGTCGGGAACAAGTCGTAGATCAGCATGTTCACCGCCAAGGGTGGAATGATCACGATCGGGGTTTTGTGTGTTGAGGGCTCGACCGGGATCGTCATGCCGTCTATTTCAATGGAATCTTCTTCCAGAGGCGGATAGTAACGTAGGCTGACGAGACCATTGGTGTGCAGGGTTTCGAACGGCGTTTGTCCAGCCTGTACCAAACTGGTGGCTTTAAAAACGCGATCGAAGGCGTTGCTAGCGTAGTGCAGGCCTTTGTGGGATAAACCGGAGGCTGTGTTGAGAGCTAGCTTTAGTGGCTTCAGCATAGGTGTTTCCGTGGAGCTTCAGAGTCAGAATGCGTTAAGCGTAAGGCTGAATAAATATTCAGTCCATGGCGAAATTGTCATTTGGTGCCGGCGAAAGGGTCACGTTTGGCCACTGCCCAAGGCCCCCGCGGATTGCTATGATGGCGCATCTTTTGGCGACAATAATCAAAACAGGACCACCATGCTCAGTTTTCTGCCTGCTCCTCTTATCGGTGTCATCAACTCCATTCTTTTGGCCATCAATACGGTGTTTTGGTGCGTGCTGTTGTATATCCCGGCACTGCTAAAACTGGTGATTCCCCATAAAGGCTTCCGGGTGCTTTGCACCAAGCTGATTATCTGGATCTCGGAATCTTGGGTGGCTTGCAATACCGGGTGGATGAAACTGACTCAAAGTACCAAGTGGCAGGTGAGTGGTGCGGATAACCTGAAGCGGGAAAGTTGGTATCTGGTACTCAGTAACCATCAGAGCTGGGTCGACATTTTGGCCATGCAGCGCGTGTTTAACCGTCGGGCACCGTTTCTAAAGTTTTTCCTGAAACAGCAACTAATCTGGGTACCGGTGATTGGCCTCGCTTGGTGGGGGCTCGATTTCCCGTTTATGAAGCGGTACACCCGGGAATACCTGATCAAGCATCCGGAAAAGCGTGGTGAGGATTTGAAGGCCACTCGTAAGGCTTGCGAGAAATTTCGGTATACCCCGGTCAGCGTGATGAACTTTTTGGAAGGCACTCGCTTTACCAAGGCCAAACACGATAAACAGAATTCACCGTATCAGCATTTGTTAGTGCCTAAAGCGGGCGGTGCTGCGTTTGTGCTGGATGCGATGGGTGATTCCATCGAAACGCTGGTGGATGTCACCATCGCTTATCCGAAAGGCGCGCCAAGCTTTTGGAATTTCCTGTGCGGCAAGGTGCCTGAGATCCAGATGGATATTCGAACCCAAAATATCCCCGGACATCTGAACGGACGGGATTACAGCAATGATGCTGAGCACCGTCAGCACATGAAGACGTGGTTGGGTGAGATCTGGCAGGCGAAAGATGAGCGGTTGACGAAGATGCTGTCCAACCGCTCCAAAGGCGCTAATTATTGAGAATAGGCCAGAAGTGTTGCGAACTCGGGATAGATCTGACTGGTCGCCGTCATGACGTCGTTGAAATTGGGGTCCGAGCCATGCTCCGCTTTAAGGTAACGAGCCATATCGGCAAGTGAGCGAAAGCTCATGTCGGATGTCGATCTGACATACTCCCAGCCGCCAATGCTATCGATGGCAGTGCTCCGCCCTGCTTCCTTGCCGACTTTTGAACCAATCATGCCGCCGAGGAAGCTGCCAAAGGGAACGGACTCCAACACTTTGTTGGCCGCATAGGCGCCTGCTACCGCTCCCACGGCACTGCCCGTCGTCGCGCCAATGTTGGCATTTATCGCTTTATTGACCCACTCAGCGGTGACACCATCGCTGGTGTAGGGGCTCATGAACTGGCCAGTGTTGTTTCGGATGACCAGCTCTTTTCGCGATTCGGCCTCTGCTTTACGTTTCACCTCAGTATCGTGCTGTCGCGCAGCGAGGTAGCTTTCTTCCGTTCCCAAGGCTCGCGTGAGCGTGACGTCCGTGGTTGAATCCTCGTCGGGGTGCAGAATCGTCAGCGTAACGTCGGAGCCGGGGGCGCCGCGAATCATCCAAATTAACTCAGGTAACGACAGGTCGTTCGCTGGGAGCATTGGATCGTTTGGCGAGGGGCGGGTGGCAAGAATCTGATCACCCTCGGACAGTGCGCCACTGGCAAGGGCTGGACCATCAGCTGCCAGCCTGGTGATAAAGAACCCTTCCTCTGTTTTTTTAAGAGAGGCACCGATCAGTCCGTCGCCGGGTTTATCCGTTTCGGCGATCGGGTGGCTACTGACTTCGGATTGTCTGAAGTCAGTCCATTCGGTTTGGCACCACCAAGTGTAATTGAACGACTCAGGGACATAGGTTACCGCTGTTTTTTGCGGATAAATCCGAATTTCTTCACCCACAGGGCCATGTCGAATACACAGGGTGAGCCCAGCGTCTAAGCGCTGATATGGACTCATCAACGCTGGGTCCGAGGGCATTTCAGGAGCGCTTGCACAACCACTCAAAGCAGCGGCTAACGGAAGCAGCCATAAAACCGGTTTTATTCGCAAAGTCATGCAGCCTTTCTTCCCTTTAAAAGAGTTTTAGCGAGTTACTTTTGCCAGCGTTTGAAGCGCGAGTTCCTCGCCTATTTCACTCAGGGTTACGGTTTGCTCTATTTTCTGGAAGCCGTGATCGGTTGCTTTCCATTGGTAAGCCTTCTGTTTTTCAGGAGGGACACCGTTGGAACTGAGCATGACCTTAATGGCGCCGCTGCTAACATCGAGCACTTCAATTTCGAACGCGCGCGAGGTTAAACGGTTAAAGACCATCAACATATCTGCGTGTTCAGCGAGCGCGCGCATTTCAAGGCGGCGTTGATCTGGGGATAATCTAGAAAAATCACCAGTTTCCAATGCGTTATCAGTAATCCTCATGATCGCGTCGCGGTCGACGACGGTCACGCCGGCCTCCGTGAGCTGGCTGACCAAACCGCTTTGCAACTCAAAGGCAGGGCTGGCAGCTCCCCTGTTACGGTTTGAGCGGTATTCGGCTTGTGCCGCCGCCTGACTGGCGCCCTGCAAATTGACTTTGCCGTCGGGAATTTCACCTTTAAGAGTGCCGCGTGCCGATACGACGCTTCGGCTGTTACTACTCCAGTCACTTACTTGATCATCGAAAGCCCGGTTCCAGAACACGGCTACTCTTGGCATGTTGCTGCCATAGGAGGCTCTGAAACGCTTGAGGATGTCTTCTGCGCTTTCTTGCCGTTGAGGTGCGAGGCGTTCGTCTTGCAGATCACTCTCGGTCAGAGGTTTTTGGGCAGGCGCCATCATCGGCGCTGCCTCGTGGCTGGTGCTGGCTGAAACGCTCTGAGCAGGCGCCAGCAGTGGCACACAAAGTGCGATGACCAGGCGTTTCATTAGTTCAGCTCCCGTACTTCCACGCGGTATTGCAGGGGTTGCGTGGAGGTGGACAGTTCACGGTAAGTCGCAAGACTGTTCGCCGAAACGGTAAGGCGTTGCCAAGTGGGTTTAACGTCAGCGGGTACACCGTCTTGATCGAAAAATTGCGTGCGTGCCTCGACCTGATAGTCATAGTCGGTGTGGTTACGAAGCACGGCATAAACCTCGGTGGTGCCTGTGGCTGTTGCCCGCTGGCCGTGCTGTGCCACGGTCAGCCGGTAGCGTTCACCATCGCCAAATATACCGCCATCCCATGTACGGCTCAGGTTGTAGTCGCTAAACACCACGGAATTCATGGTAATCGGTGCGGTGCGTTCGGTGAGTCGGGTGCTGTCCGAAGGCAAGTTGGTGCAACCCGCCAGTAAGCCCAATCCCATGACGGCGGCGGTGAATGTCTTAACGATAGAGTTCATTGTATTGCTCCTTGGCTTGGTCGGCGCGAGGTGGCAAAAGCCAAACCTGCACCGCGACCATCAAACGTGAACGCTGTTGAGTCCTTGAGTCCCGGGATTTGGTGCCCGTGCTTATCAAGAAAACGGACAGTAACGGACTGTCCTTCGGTTGCGGTGACAGGCAGTACGTGCACGGTATCGGGCAACCCGGCCCAGTAACGTATGTCCGCCCGGGTGTTGGCTGAGGCTGAGAGGCCGTCAGCCGCTACGCTGATCAGACTCACCGCGGCGAAACCGGCGCCGATTACCCCACCGGCAGCGGCACCAGCGCCAGCCAGCATGCTGTCCTGGCTGATCGTGCTGAGTGCGGAGCCAACAGCCCGGGTGTTTTCCTTAAATTGAATTTGGCCTTCAACAATTCGGTCAATGGCTCGGCCACCTCGGGTTGAAGCCTGGAAGAAAATATCTTCCATAGGGTATACGGCAGACCATTGTTCGCCATCGCGAACCTCCGCGCCAACATCCCTGAAATTTTTACCTCGGCGGTACACCAGCTGATAATGACCGACGCCATCGCCGAGTTTTCGAGGGGAGTGGCCGGTTTCAACAATCAGTAAGGCATTGTCGGTGGCGTTCGGGATTGGGGCATCGGGGCGGTACAGTTTGAGCTCTTCGAAATGTTGTTGGGCCAGTTGCTCGCTACCCATCTGCAGTGCTGACCAGCCCGCTAAGTACAGTAACAGAGCGAAATCGGCGCTGTTTTGTTTCTCTTCGGCGAAAGCATCTTGGAGCAGGCCAGCCAAAAAGCTTGCCCGGGCGTTGCCGTAGTCGCCTTCCTCCAGATAAATCAGGCCAAGATAAAAGTACACCATGGCCCGTTCATAAGGTTCGCCTTTAAAGTCCTTCTCGGCTTCTTCGTACCAGATACTTCGTGCTTTTCTGGCGGAATCGGTGTCGGCGTAAACGTTCTCGATTTCGAGTCGAGCTTGAGTGAGGGTGTTCTTAGCCTCGCTTTTGTAGCCAGCCCGGTAAGCTTTGACACCGATTTCCATCAGGTTCAGTACTTTATTGCGTGGGCCTTCTTCGAACAGGTTTTGAAAATCTGCCCGCAACGGCGCCGGCTTACTGGTAATCAGTGCTTGTTCTGCAGGAGCGAGTGCGGCGCGGTCGTACACCTTGGGGCCGCTTGCGCAGCCGACCAACGTACCTGCAATGGCCATGGCCAGTGCAGGCTTCAAGAAACGATTATCGATAGACCACATTGTCACGAGCTGCCTTTCTCATTTCATAGAGACCACTCCACACGATGGTGCCAAGCTCAAGATCAACCATTTCAAAGCTAATTTGACTGTAACGGGACTGGGTACCGGTGTTGCGGTCGATGGCGTCCAGTGACGAAATCCGGCCACCCAGACGGAAATCTGCGCCGGCTTGTGCGGCAGTCTTGCGAATGGTTCCCCCATCTACGGTGCCGTCACGTTTCAGGTCCCGTTCTTTCTGAACCATGTCTGAGAAATGGCGACCAACGAAGATCATGCGGCCGTTGGCAGCGCGGTTTAGTTCGATGCGCAGACGATCGGTGAGCATGTTGGTATTTACGACCGACGTGCTTTCGTTTTTGATGTACTCGTTGTCGATGATTATGCGTGGCGGTGTTGAACGACCGGTCAGCAGAGGGTTAGCCAGCATGTCGCGCATCATTTTGTCAGTTACGGCGACCACGTCCTGACTCTCGATGCCTACGCCTCCCACACTGCCCGTGGTGGACACATCTTCGTAAACGCTCGGCTTGCCTTTAGCGTTGTCGATATTACTCGCACAACCTGATAGAACAAGGCTGGCGGTTGCCAGAGCGCAGACCGTTTTCAACGTGGTTTTCCTAAACATTTCGTTCTCCATTAGGGGGTTAGCGGACTTGCGCGAGGACTTCGGCCAGTTCGGGGTAAATTTGTCGCGTGGCGTTCATGGCATCGGTGAAATTTTCCGTCGTGCCATATTTGGCTTTCAAATATCGCGCCATGGAAGCGATGTCATCAAAGCTGCGGTCGGAGCCGGCGCGAATAGCTTCCCAGCCGCCTGACGCGCTGATAGCGGTCTCCCGGCCGACACTTTTGCCGATCTCCGCACCAACAGCGCCGCCCAAAAAGCTCCCGACAAACGGAATCTGCTCAAGCGCTTTCTCGCCCAGATAGGCACCGGCTACGGCGCCGACGCCGGTGCCCGCGGTGGCGCCAATGTTGGCGTTGATGGCGGAGTTGACCCACTCAGCAAGCACATCGTCACTGGTGTACGGGCTCATGTATTGGCCCTGGTTATCATGGCGCACCAACTGTTCAAGCAGTTCGTCTTCGGTCGGGATACGAATGTTCCCGTCGGCATCGCGCAACTTGCCGCTTCGGGCGGCCATTAGCAGTTGCGGGTCTGGAGCTTTGTTGGTCATGCGGTCCACTAAGCCTGAGGGCAGGCCACCGGCTTTAAGTATTTCCCGGTGATTGTCTGTCATGCCGTTGTAGTAACCTGAGGGGAATTGCCGCATATCGGTTGCCTGGCCGTTTACCACAATAGGTGTTGCGTATTCGTCCTCCGGATAGGCATTCAGCACCTGCACCAACAGCTCGTCGGCCGCGACGCCTTGATTCAGCTCGGCCTGGAGGTCAAAACCGTTTAAGCCTTGAGGGCCTATGAGCCAAGCTTGGTCTGATTCAGGGAGAACTTGGATATAACCCGGCATAGAAACGTGTTCCGCGTGGTAGGCCAGCGCATCCTCTTTCGGAGCGAGCTCGGCTAGACGTAGGAGTGCCGATGGACGGTATACCGAGTTTTGCCCCGGTCCTAACAGATATTCCGCGAGTTCCGTTCGTGTTTGAGGATCGGTGAGCTCGAACTCCTCGCGTTGCTGATCAATTGCCGTCAGTACCTGACTTTTATGAAAGTCGTATAAATAATCTCGGGCAACTTGTTGTTGTATTGCCGGGCCCGAATCTAAGGAACCGAAGAATAAAGCGGTCGGGAAATAGAGTGTGAAATATGTATCGATGGTGTATTCGATTTCACTCTTTACCAACGGTTCACCTTGCCAGCTGAGTTCGTAGCTATCGGTGTAGATGTGTTCGTCGTGGGCGGGCACGAGGGTCAGAGTGACTGCGTACAGTAGAACGCTAAGCCAGTTGGTGTCTTGATCGGTTTTTTCAGTTTGACGGGTAACGGTAAGTTCAGGTGCTAAACCGTCGGCGGGGATTAACCAATTGGGTTGATCGTCGCCCACAAGACGAAAGGGGACCAGGGCGGTTCCATGGGCTGATGGAGCGGTAACCTGAACGCTGTCGGGGCTGAAATTAAAGGTCTGACAACCGGCGAGCAGAACGATCAAGCTCAATCCGATAAGTGCCCTGCCGGCACGCTGAAGGAAAGTACGTGGTGCCTTGGGCGAGGTATGAACGGGGCGAGACGTCATCCTTGAGATCCTATGAAAGAAGTGAAGGCCAAAAGGGAAGGCCAAGCATTATCAATAGGATGATTTTATAACCAACTTTTAATAAAGGTGTTAGGCAGGAAGTGCCAGTGTGGGTGGCGTTGAAGCGATCAGTGCGGGACGAGCCGCGAAAAAGATGAGTAAGTCATTAAAAGTAAGCCCCTTTTTCTAAAGAGGCTTACCATGTGTAGATATATATATTTATGTAACGGATCGTAAATATGCCCTGATTGTGGTCATGTAGACGATTTGGCGACTGGGACTTCGACAGCACTCTTCAGTTTAAAGTTGATCTGTCGCCGCTCTTCGTCCACACCGACAAAGCTGACGGTTACTCGCTGATCGATCTGAAAAATACGACCGTTTTTATTGTGCACCAGTCGCATCGTAATCGGATCGAAACCAAACTTGCCGTCCAGATCCCGGCAGCTGACGAAGCCTTCCAACCCATTACAGTCCAGACGAACGAAGAAGCCAGCCGGTACCGTGCGGCTGATGGTGCCTTCCATCGGTTCGTCCGTGAGTGTTTTGGCGAAGTCGGCCTTCAGCCAGGTTTCCAGTGAGTTAGCGGCTTGGCGCGCCTTGAACTGAGTCGCTTGCAGCGATTCCAGCTGGTTTTTGTCCAACGGGGTGATGGGCGCACCCCAAAGCGCAGCTTTGATCAGTCGGTGGACGTAGTAATCCGAGAACTTGCGCAGCGGCGAGGTGAAGGTGGTATAAGCCGCCAGCCCCATGCCTTGGTGCGGTGCAGGCTCTGCGCTCAGTTCCGCCCGCGCCAACTGCCGTGACAGGATGGACTTCACCGGAACTTCTGCGTCCAGTTGCTCGCATTGTTTCATCAATGCTTTGAAGCCCTCTGCACTAATGGCGTCGATATCGGACAGATGCGGAGCATAACCTTCCAACAGCTTACGGATGTTGTCCGCACGGTCGTCGCGCAAGCCGGGATGCTGGATGAATAAACCCTTGCCTTGCTGGCTCAGGAAGTCGGCGGCACAGCGGTTGGCGGCCACCATGCATTCTTCCACCAAGCGGTGAGCTTCGTTCTGCACGGACGGTTCAATCAGTCGAATACGGCGGTTTTCATCCAGTCGCAGGCGGAATTCCGGGCGGTCGGTGCTGAGCAGTGCGTGTTCAGAACGCCACTTACGTAGCGCTGTGGCGACTTGGTGCAGCTGATCCAGACTGTTGCTGACATCGTCAGGCAGAGCGTTGATTTCTTCGTCTTCTCGGCCTTCGATCAGGTGAGACACCAGTTCGTAACTCAGCTTACCCTTTGACCGGATGATTGCTTGATGGAAGCTGTAATCACCCAGGCTGCCATCGTTATTTACTTGCAGGTCGCACACCAGAACCAGCCGCGGTACATCGGGCATCAGTGAACACAAGCGAGTGCTGATGCTGTCCGGCAGCATGGGCAGTGGCTCGCCGGGGAAGTAAATGGCCGTGGCCCGATTATAAGCCTCTTGTTCGGCCGGGCTGGTTGGCTCGATCAAAGCGGTAGGGTCCGCAATGGCGATCGACAATATCCAGCCGGTGGCATTTGGCGTTGCCTTCAGGGCATCGTCCATATCCTGTGTGCCCGGGCTGTCGATCGTGACGTAGGGCTCGGCGGTGCGATCTTCGCGGTCATTGGCAGCGGCAGTGATACTCTCTTCTGTCAGCTTGTCAGCCTGTTGCTGCACATTCTCGGGCCATGAGTCAGCGAGATCGAAGCTGGCAAGGGTAAAGGCTCGTTCAATGCCCGGTTCGCCGGCTTTACCGATAATCCGCAAAACCTTGGCCTGTCCTTTGCCATCCTTGATCGGATGACGGTGGATTTGGCAATACACGAAATCGTCGGGTTCGGCGCCCATGCGTTCTTTTGGCGGAATGAAGATCCAGCGATTGATGCCGGGGGTTTCCGGAGCCACGAAGTGGCCTTTGCCTTTGACCAGATAACGACCCACAAAGGTGGTCAGGTTGGTTTCCAACAGCTCGTCGATGACGCCCTGCGTTTTACCCTTGTCGGCTTCCTGTTCAACAACGTTGACCCGATCACCCGGCAGTACTTTCTGCATTTCCTCGGGGGGCAGGAACACATCCCGGCCTTCATCAAGGGCGACGAACCCGAATCGCCCGTTGGTGGACTTAACGGTTCCGGGGAAGACCACCTTGTTTTCTTTGATATCGGTTTTCAGCTGGCGCAACTGATTGAGAGCGTCGGCATTGAGCATGAAGAAGTAACCTGGGCTTAAAATGGATGATGCTGCGAAGTATAACGGTTCTGCCAGTGTGAGTCAGATTTGTCGGGAGGTCAGAACGTGTTCGCGAGCACCGATCTGGATGAAGACCCGGTTTCTACCTTCATTTTTGGCAATATAAAGAGCACTGTCTGCATTGCGAAGGATGGTCTCCATACTATCGTTTGGTTGGCAGAGATAGCCACCCACGCTCGCTGTAACCGGGATGCCGGTGTTAATACTCTCCTGTTCAATACAGGCTCGTATGCGGTGGCAAATATGTTCCAGAACCTCTTCATCGCAGGGCGATAGCACGACGACAAATTCGTCTCCGCCCCAGCGGCCGAGATGATCATAAGGGCGTACCGAGGTTTCAAGCCAGCGAGCAACATTCTGAAGAACCTCGTCCCCAGTTTGATGGCCTTTGGTGTCATTGATGACCTTGAAGTGGTCGATGTCCAGCCAGATGAGACCCAAGCCTGTGTCTTCACGCCGGGATTGGTGGGCAGAGGAGTTGATGGCTTCGTCCAGGCCGCGGCGGTTTTTGAGCCCCGTGAGTGCATCGATGCGTGCGAGTTTGTACAGCTCCTCTGTACGTTGGGTGACTTTGCTCTCGAGATCATGGGTAGTGTCCCGCAGGGCAGTCGTCATTTTTTCGAAGTGATCGACCAGTCGACCAATTTCGTTATCCGGTTTAGACAGATACGGCAGATCAAAGCGGCCATCTCTTAGGCGTTGAACACCTTGTTCCAAACTCATTACTGGCTTCAGAATTCGTGATTGAATAATTTGGTGAAAGACTAACAGGGTGATCAGCAAGCTGGCTAAAAAAACAGCAATAAGCGGCCACAGGAAGCTGGGTGGAATGAGTGCATTTAAATCAAGAAGGGTAATCTCGAACCAGCCTATGGCGGGTAGCAATGCAACGCCCGCTAGGTGTTTTTTTCCATCAATTGTGACGAAGCCGCTCTCAATCGGATTGTGTTCATGCGTGCGTTTTTTGAGCATCTGTAGCATGCCCAGAATCTTTTGCTTGTCTTGGGAGGCTTCAAACAGCAAATCGATGGTGTTTTTTTGGCCTTCGGGTTTGACGATACTGGCAAAGTCGATGTAGTTACGGTCTCGGTAGAGCTGAATCGCGCCGTTGTAATCTACAAACAGCGTGGTGATGCCCTCTTGGTTCAGATCGACAATGTTTTCCAGAAAGTTGTCTAGATTCAGACCGGTACCGACCATGCCGAGTATGTTGCTGTTTTCATCGCGCATCAGCACGTCGATCCAGAGCATGGTGACCCCCAGTTCTTGGTCTGGGTTGATATTGATGTGAAAATCTCGCCCCTCTTCAATCAGCTGATAAAACCAGGAGTCGTCGGGTTTATTGGGATCGAGCACGTAACGAAATGGGTTATCCGCATATTCGTTTTCTGCATTGTTGAAGTAATAGTGGTTATTGTTTCTGAGAGCAGCAAAGTAGCTTTTACCCCGGAAGTTGCTTCGGAAACTTTCCAATTGTTTGAGCGCTATTTTTTTTGCTTGGTCGTTTTCGGGATTATTTGCCCAATCGAGAATGGCTGAGGATTGTGCCATTTGTCGGGCAAGCCCGATCTCCCGCTCCAAAGATTGGAGAAGACGTGCGCTGTCGTACCGAACCTGGATTTCTGCGACCTGCTTACCCCAGCGCTCGACAATGCTTGAAGACAAGTGTTGATAGGCGAGCCAAGATGCCGTTGCTGCAATTAAGATCAGCAGCGTTACGATGCCTAGAAACCGAGTTTTGAGGCTCAAAACTTATCCTTGTTATTGGTCTGTCTGCGGTAAGACTCAATAATAGAACACTAGGCCGGTTGAGTGGAGAAAAAATAGGCAGTTTGTGCCGAGGCTTTCGCGCCTCGGCATCGTATTGACAGGGTCAATGGTACTCAGAAAAAACTCGGGTTTGGCCCTGCTCGTTGAACAAAATCACTTTGTAGTGATCTTTTCGATCGCCCATTTCCATCCCCGGAGAGCCCATTGGCATTCCCGGTACGCTCAGCCCGGTGGCTTTGGGGGCTTCGCTGAGCAAGCGTTTTATATCGCCGGCCGGTACATGGCCTTCAATCACGTAGTCATTGACGATTGCTGTGTGACAGCTGCCCAGACCGGGGATCAAGCCAGCTTCAGCTTTGATTCGGCCCATGTTGTTGCTGTTGGTGGCGGTCACGTCAAAACCGTTTTCCTCGAGATGGTCGATCCAATCGACACAGCAGCTGCAGGTGGGTGATTTGTAAACGTGAATACTGGGCGCTGCACCACCGGCAAGGGCTGCAGTTGAGAATCCGAGAATCGCCGTAAAACCAAAGGCCAAAGTGGGTTTTTTCATAGTATTACCTCAGTGCTGATGTGGGCGATCAGTAGAATCTTTGCCTGAACCAGAAAGCCAGAACCACCACACAATGGCGACCATCAGTGCGATACCGCCAGTATTGACCAGAAATGTCGTCATTAGTTCGGCTCCTTGTGCTGAACGGGTTGCTGAGTGGTTTTGAATAAACGCAGACGGTTGGCGTTGGATACAACGGTCACGGATGACAACGACATGGCCGCGCCGGCCAGAATCGGGCTCATCAGAAGGCCCCAGATCGGATACAGCAAACCGGCTGCGACAGGAATGCCCAAGGTGTTATAGACAAAGGCCCCGAACAGGTTCTGCCGGATGTTGGTGACCGTCGCTTGAGAAATCTCGATGGCATCCGGAACGCCGTGTAGCGAACCCCGCATCAAAGTAATCGAGGCGCTTTCGATAGCTACATCGGTGCCGGTGCCAATGGCAAAGCCGACATCCGAAGCGGCCAAAGCCGGTGCGTCGTTGATGCCGTCACCGACCATGGCTACGGTATAGCCTTGTTTGCGCATTTCATTCACCACGTCGGCTTTGTCTTCCGGCAGCACTTCAGCGCGGAAATCGTCAATGCCGGCGGCATCTGAGATAGCCCGGGCAGTGGCTTCGATATCACCGGTCACCATCATGACTTTAATGTCAGAGTCGTGCAGGCGTTCAATAGCTGCCTTGGAATCGGGCTTAATGGCATCAGCAACACCGATCACACCTAGCACGTCATTGCCAAGCGCCAGATACAGCGGCGTACCGGCTTCGTCGGTAATGCCTTTCGCGGCATCAGACAGGCTATCAACGGATAAGCCTTCGGCTTCCAGCCAGCGGCGGTTGCCCAAACGAAGGGTTTGGCCGTTTGCGTGCCCAAGAACTCCTTTGCCATTGAGGGCTTCAAAGCCGGAAACCGCTTCGGGATAAATGCCGTCACCCTTGGCTTTAGCAACAATGGCTTCTGCCAAAGGGTGTTCCGAGTGCCGCTCCAGCCCTGCGGCCAGCGCCAGCAGTTTGTCTTTATCGTTGTCGAGCGCGTGGATTCGGGTCACCGCCGGATGGCCTTCGGTGATGGTGCCGGTTTTATCCAGAATCACCAGGTCAATCTTGCCGGCGGTTTGCAGTGCATCGCCTTGGCGAATCAGGACACCGTATTCCGCCGCTTTGCCAACCCCCACCATTACCGACATCGGCGTCGCCAGGCCAAGCGCACAGGGGCAGGCGATGATCAGCACTGTAGTGGCCGCGACCATCATGTGCACCATCGCTGGCTCCGGCCCAACGTTGTACCAAACCAATGCCGATGCCACCGCGATCAACATGACTGATGGCACGAACACCGCAGAAATCTTATCAGCCAACCGACCGATCGCCGGTTTTGAGCCCTGGGCCTTCTTCACTAGCTTAATGATTTGTGCCAGCGCGGTCTCACTGCCCACCCGCGTGGCTTCATAAACAATGGACCCGTGGGTGTTCAAAGTTCCGGCGGACACTTCATCACCTTCGGCCTTGTTTACCGGCATGGGTTCGCCAGTGAGCATGCTCTCGTCGATGCGCGTTGTGCCCTCTGCAATCGCGCCGTCCACCGGCAGTTTTTCCCCGGGGCGAACCCGAATACGATCGCCTTTTTGAACGTCTTCGACCGGAATGTCCTGCTCTTCGCCGTCCCGAATCACCCGAGCGGTTTTCGCTCGAAGATCCAACAGCCGCCGCACGGCTTCAGAGGTTTTGCCTTTGGCTCGTAGCTCCAGAGCCTGCCCAAGATTGATCAAACCAATGATCATCGCGGATGCTTCAAAATACACATGCCGCGCCATTTCGGGCAGCGCCTCTGGAATGCTCACTACCAGCATGGAGTACAACCAGGCAGTGCCGGTGCCCAGCGCAATCAACGTATCCATGTTGGCGTTGTGATGCTTGAATGCCTTCCAGGCCCCGGTATAAAAATGGCTCCCGGTCGCAACCATCACGCCCAGCGTCAGGATGCCGAGATTGAGCCAGGTAATCTGGTTTTCACCCGATACCGTCATCGAGCCAAAACCCATTCCCCAAATCATCAAGCTGATACCTAACCCCAGGCTGATGGCCATCTTGACCAACAGGGCTTTGTACTGCTTTTTGTCTTCTTCTTGCTTGCGATCGTCGGCGGCGTCTTCGTCCTCGATCTCACTGGCTCCGTAACCCGCGCTCTCAATGGCTTGAATCAGACGTGCGGCGTCAGAAGCGCCCGTAGCGGTTGCGGTATTGTTAGCCAGATTCATGTGCGCTTGAGAAACGCCGGGCACGGACAAAAGTGCCTTCTCAATGGTATTCACGCAGGACGCACAGGTTGCGCCGGTCACCGCCAATAGCACTGGGTCTTCGCTGGAAGCCTCGGCCGGTTCCGCCTGAACACCATCTTTCGATTCTGTTTGCGCCACCTGATCGGCCGTGTCCCCGGAGGCGTTGTTCCTCTTCGACGCGCAATAGCTCGACGATGGCTCCTCAGCCACCACCGGCTTTGCTGGATATCCGGTATCCGTCACTATCTTTGCAGCTTCGGCTTTGTCGACGTTGTTGGGCAGGGCAACCGTTAGTGCCTCTAAATCGACCTCAACCAGATCGGCATCCCCGGTTAACGGTTCCAAGGCATTACGGATTTTCGTCACACAGCCCTGACACGAGGCTCCGGAAATACTCAGAGCGGTACTCAAATTTGGTGCTTCGTTCATGACTCAATGCTCCTTATGTGAACAAGTAGCAGGATCGTCCCAATGCTCGATCAACTGACAAATCGTATGCCCGTCCGGCGTACCATCCGGCATCTCCTGCCAGGCCGACAACGCCGACGCCATCCGGGTGCGCAACTGCTGCAGCTCGGCAATCTCCCGCTCCACCTCGGCCAATCGCTGCTCAAACACATCCCGAACCATCGGACATGGAGAATGGTGTTCGTCTGCCTGCTCCAAAATCTGCCGAATCTCCGGCAACGAAAAACCCAGCTGCCTAGCTTTCCGGGCAAACCGTAATCGCCGTAGATCCTCGGCATCGTAGTACTGATAATTGTTGTCCGGATTACGACTGGGCCGCAGCAAACCTTCCCGGGTATAAAACCGAACGGTATCCGGGGTGACACCGGCCGCGGTGGCGAGTTCTTTGACTTTCATAGGTGGCACCCAATGAATAATGACTAGCTGGATTCATCAGAATCCACGAATCAAGTCAGCGGAGTGCTGGTGCGGGGTAAGTGCTTCCGAAAATGTTCGGAGCCATAGATGGCGGAGACAAGCGTGCAAGGATGCACGAGCAGCGGTTTTCGGAAGCACTTACCCCGTGCCAGCACGGAAAACACGCTACTTGAAGGATAGACTAAAACCTATGACCCACTCACAGGTCAAAGGTTTTAGGAAGAAGAGTTCTTAGAACGCAGAAAAACACCACAGGACTTACATTGATCCGGCGCCATCAACTTGGCCTGCCAACCAATCTTCGTGCCGCAAGCAGGACAAGCCAACCGCAACTGCAACACAATGATAGGGATCACCAGTACCACCAGAAGCACCCCAAGACCGCCCCAGTCATCACCCGATGAAATCCCCAACTGACTGCTGAACACCAGCACCAGAATCAGCGCGAAAAATGCAAAAATGAAATAGTTGCGGTTCCAGCGCTCCCAGCGGCGCAGCTTCGCATCTTGCTCAGAAGACAAATACCTGGCAGACATAGACATCACACTCAAGAAAGACAGACCACAAAGTTTGCAGTGCCGGTGCTCTAATTACAATTCGGAAGTGGCCGGCTGACCGGTAAACAAGGAGTCTTCCCGGATCGCCTTCTCAAGCTCAGCACCAGGAACTGGACGGCTGATTAGATAACCCTGCACCAAGTTGCATCGATGGGCCTGGAGAAAATGCAGCTGTTCCTTTGTTTCCACTCCTTCTGCCACCACCTGAATACCCAGGTTGTGGGCCAGATTGATCACCGCTCGGGTAATCACCGCATCGTCATGGCGCTCCGTCACATTGGTAATGAACGAGCGGTCTATTTTCAGCAAATCCACCGGGAAATCCCGCAGATAGCCCAATGACGAATAACCCACACCGAAGTCATCAATCGCCAGACGCGTTCCCAATTGATGCAGTTGCGATAACTGACTACGATTTTGAGCAATGTTCTGAATGAAAATCTCTTCAGTCAATTCAAGTTCAAGCATGTGCGGGGCAATATTCTCCGCCGCCAGAGCATCTCGCACATGGTCAACCAAAGTGGCATCTTCCAGTTCTCGACCGGATAAATTCACGGCAATGCGCAAGTGTTCAAAGGGAGTTCCTTTCCAACGAGCCAATTGACGGCACGCAGCCAACACCACCCATCGGCCAATCTCGGTAATGCGGCCACTCTCTTCCGCCAACGGAATAAACTCGACCGGCGACAGCAGGCCTCGAGTCGGGTGCTGCCAACGAATGAGGGCCTCCACGTTATTGATCTCACCCGTGTCGAGATTCAACTGAGGTTGGTAATACAGAACAAATTCATCATTCGCCAAGGCCTCGCTGAGATCCTTATCGAGCTCCAGTCGCATCATCTCTTTCTCTTGCATACCTTCGGTATAGAACTGATAGGTATTGCGGCCCTGATCTTTGGCCCGGTAAAGAGCAATATCCGCGTTGCGAATCAGAGTGTCGGCGTCGTGACCGCTTTGGGGGTATACGGCAACGCCCATGGTGGCGGTGATCTGGTGAACTTGCTCCATGGCTTCGAAAGGTTCGGCAAAGCACTGTTTGATCTCGCCAAGCAGATGGATGACATCGTCAATGTCGTCCATTTGTTGTTGGCAAATCATAAACTCGTCACCCCCCGAGTAGGCCACAAGAATGGTTTCGTTACTGAGGCAATTCAGCCGTTCCGAAACCTTGATCAACAGTTCGTCACCAAATTGGTGACCCAGGGTGTCGTTGAGAACTTGAAAGCGGTCTAGGTCGATCATCACCAAAGCAACCTGGCGTAATTGACGATCAGCAATATTCAGAGTGTGTGACAGGTCTTGCATGAAGAAGCGACGGTTGGCCAGGCCGGTTAAGGTGTCCGTCGATTCCAAACGCTCTAGATCGACCTGAATCGCGACGCGTTCATCGACTTGACGCTCCAATTCCAGCCGCGTTCTGAGCAGTGAATGCGTACGTTTGAAGATCATCTGTCCCAACAGGGTGGTCAGACTGGCGAGTGCCCCCATTAGGATGACGCTAACAAAGGTGATACTTGGCCATTGGCTGCGTTGATTCTCGACCCAGTCCTTGGTGGGGCTAAGCGCAAGATACCAATCGAGCGAGGGGAGGCTGACGGGCACGGATTCGCGAAATACGGCGCTGATATCATTCGATTTGTTCAGGACGTAACTGGGTTCACCACGTTGCAGTATTTCGACTTGAAACTGATCAATTATGCGTGTCGTTAACAGTTGTTTGGCCAGCACCTGCATTTTGAAGACACCAGCTATAAAGCCGTTATTCTCCGAGCCTTTACCGACGGGGTGGTAGGTCACAATACCTTTAGGACCTTGGCGGAGGTCGATAATGCCCGAGATGTCCGGCTGACCGGTCTCAGCTGAGCGCTCCAGTGCTCGGCGTCGCTGCTCGTTAAAGGCTACGATGTAACCGATAACCGACGGATTTTCGTCGAAAGGTTCCAGCCACCGAATAATGAAATCTTTATCAATCCACTCGATGGCTTGATAAATGCCAAAGTCGTTGAGGTAGGTGTGGGCGTCGGCCTGCCAAACGGATTTTGATGGGTAAGCGTTGTTTTTCATGCGTTGGGCCATACGGCCCAAGGCACCTGCCTGTACTGAAAACTCTCGCTCCAGATTGTAAGTCAGAGCTTGGGCTTCGTTTGCCAGATTGGCTTGAATTTGATCGGTATCTTTTTGAACCAGGCCTGCTCGAAGCGCCCACGCTAAGGCGAAAAAAGCCAAAAAAACAACAGCCGCGAAAAAGGGGCTCTTAAGGACGCGCGTTACAAACGGCATGCTGCACTGTGGTGGGGTCACGCTCTGCTCCGAGTTTACCTGGGCGTATTCCTAGGGGTAACGGCAGAGTCCTTTCTATCGTGAGTCGCTAGTTGTGAATTCGCTCATTTATAGTTATTCCGTAGGCACCGTCGGGCAGTGGTGTACGAATTTCACGAACTTTTCCATCTTCGGCTGTCTGCAGGCTCAGGTCAAGAATATATGGTGTCATTCTGTGCTTGTTTCTATCCAATACAATTTCAACCTTGGGCTTAAGTTTACGCCCGGGGTGTGTACTCACAACCCAGGCGACTTCATCGGTGTTTAGCTCCACAAGGGTGCCCGGTGGGTAAATGCCGATCATTCGAATGAAGGTTTCTACCAAATCAGCATCAAATTGTTGGCCGCGGTTTTGGTAGAGGATTTTGAGGGCTTCGGCAGGAGATCGTCCGTCCCGGTAGCAGCGGTCACTGGTAATCGCGTCGTAGGTGTCCACGATGGATATCAACCGGGCAAAACGGCTGATCTGGGATTCTGGCAGGTGTGTCGGGTAGCCGTTGCCATCCACTCGTTCGTGATGGTGCAGTGTCACATCACGAATGATGGGCTCCAGACTCTCATCTTGCTTGAGCAGATTGAAGCCATGTGTGGTGTGTGACTGCATGATGACGTATTCATCAGGCGTCAGCGGGCCAGGTTTGTTCAGGATGGCGCTGGGCACTTTAAGCTTGCCTAGATCATGTAGCAGGCCGCACATGCCGGCCGTTTCGATATCTTCATCCGGCATGCCCAGGAAACGCGCGAACGCGATGGCGTAAACGGCTACCCTCAGGCAGTGTTCGGCGGTGTACGCATCTCGGTTTTTGATTCGCCCCATCCACAGCATGGCGCTGGCGTTCGCTTTGACGCTTTCAACGCACGAGCGAATCATGATGCGTGCATCGCCAAGCTCCAGAGTGTCATTCTGGATGATGCCAACGGTAATTTTATCAACAAAGGCCTGAGTACGACGCCAGGTTTCTTTCGCACGGGGGAACTCTTGTTCCAGAGTGCGGGTTTCCGGCATAGGTTCGGTGGTTTTTTGCCGCAGGTGGGGGATCTTGTTGAGCACCGGGGCCAGCTTGGTTTCCTCATCTTCCACAACAACCCACGAGCAATACTGGCGTAAAACCTTGGCTTCATCGGGCGTGGATAAGGTAAAGCCTTGAAACAACACCGGTACATCGTTCCAAGGGCGATCCAGCTGCACAACACGCATGCCGAGCTGTAGCAAATCGACAGGAATGCGGGCCCTGTGCAAGAGCATCTCTGTGCGGGCGCCTGAGCGCCCGGGCGCAATTGGGGGCACCTGTCCACTCCTTGGGTGATCTTTGAACGACATAGACCCGCTCACATATCCTGAGTTCTTTTCAGAATAGATCAGCTCGGTTTAGCAGGCAATGTTGAGCCGGGGAATTTCCCGTTTGGGGCAGCGGTCCATGACTACTTTTAAACCGGCTTTCTCGGCCCTTTCCGCGCCGGCTTCGTTGATGACACCGATTTGCAGCCATAGTACCGGAATGTTTACGGCTATGGCTTGATCGATTAGCGCATCGGTGCGCTCGGGGGCCAGGAACAGTTCCGCCATATCAACAGATTCCGGAATGGAGGCAAGGTCTGCGTAAACGGTTTCGCCAAGAACCTGTTTGCCCGCAAGCCGTGGATTCACTGGAATGATCCGGTACCCCTGGCGTTGCAGATATTCCATCACTTCGTGAGATGGCCGGCTGGTTTTTTCACTGGCGCCTACTAAGGCGATGGTACGAACGCTGGTTAGAATGTCTCGAAGGCCTTGATCGTTTTCAACGGGCACAAGTGTTCTCCTTGAAATGGCGATGGCGTGATTACAAAAGAATGTCCAACGCTTCAATGACCGGCGGGTTTTTCTCAGCTAGTGCGTCGAGCACGGACTTGTGCAAGCGCTTTTTGTGCTCGGCAAAAATGGCGCGGCCTTTTTTGAAGGTTCTTGCAAACTCTAACGCGCCATCATTCAAGGCATCAACTGAATCGAAGGTATGGTCTACGAAATGGGCATCGGCGAGTTCCTCTGCGGTAACGCGACGCCCAGTCAAAACCATATGGTTAAAGGTGTGCTTTGGCAGGGCTTTAAGAATTACGTCGATCAGGGCAGGCAGAAACGGAATGTTCATGTCTACCTCTGGGAAGCACGCGTAGCCCCGGCCACTGCGCATAAACCGGAAGTCGCAGGCGGCGGCAATCACCATCCCGTTGCCAAAGGTATGGCCATTGATGGCGGCAATAATGGGCATGGGGTATTGCAGCATAACGCGGTAAATCTCATCCATGGTGGATAAGAAGGTTTTTACATCGTCTCTGTTGCCGTTCTGAATGCTGTCCAGCAACCAGCCAACATCAATGCCCTGACTCCAGTTTTTCTCGTCGCTTGAGGTCAGTATCAGCGCTTTGTAGGTTTTGTCATCAACGACTTGCTCTAACAAAGCCAAAAGCTGCTGGGCAAAGACCAGGTTGTTGGTGTTGCTTCCATTGTCCATGGAAAGGATCGCGACGCGATCTTCACGGCGAAGACTGAGTGGGGGCATGTAGAATCGTCTCAAGTGGGTTTAACCGCATCGTCACAGCTGTGTCGTGTTCGTGGCGACGTGGTTGGTTAGTTCACTCGTCAGCAGGCCAGCCTGCAAGGGGTGGCACCGAGCCTTTCACATAAGCATCTGGTGCTTGCACAAAGAGATCTTGCATCAAGTCCTTTTTGTTGTATTCCGGGTTGGCCCGGTAATGTTCGAAATCTTCGACTCCTTGGGTGCGCAGGAAATCTTCGTCGATGAGCAGCTGACCGGTAACCTGGCGATTCTGTGTTTTCAACACGGCGAGGGCAGCATCTGCCATGATTTTTGGTGTACGGGCACGCTCCAATGTTTCCTTACCGGCGAACGCAATGGCGTCGGTACGGATAACGGTGCGAGGCCACAGGGCGTTGACGGCAATGCCGTAGCGCTTGAATTCATCAGACATGCCTAAGGTCAACATCGACATGCCGTACTTGGTCAAGGTGTAGGGTGCGTGGTTGCGGATCCAGCTGCGGTCGAGGTCCAAGGGTGGGGAAAGGCTTAGAATGTGCCCGTTTTCAGACTTCTTCAGATGCGGCAGTGCTTTTTGGCTCAGCAAAAACACCGCGCGAAAGTTTATCTGCATCATCAGGTCGAGCTTTTTCAGCGGCGTGGATTCAACGCCGGATAAGGCGATGGCGCCCGCGTTGTTGATGATGCCATCAATGCTGCCGAAGGTTTCAACCGTTTTGGCGATCAGGTTGTCTATGTCTTCTTCGCTTCGGACATCCACTTTGATGGCCAGGCCTTTGCCGCCTGCGTCTTCGACTTCTTTGGCAACAGAATGAATGGTGCCGTCCAGTGTCGGGTGGGGCTGATCAGACTTGGCCGCGATAACAATGTTGGCACCCTCGGCAGCGCAAGCGAGCGCGATATCTCGGCCTATCCCTCGGCTGGCACCCGTGATGATGATGGTCTTATTTTTTAGCGAACTCATGGCAGCTCCTGAACAGTGAAGGCTAACGCCGGAGCAGCGTTCATCCGATCAGGCTGCGGGGTGCGTGAGCAATGATCGGAGGCTGCTGTTAGCCGGTACCGGTGTATCCTGTCGCAACCATGATGGTTTTTCAGCAGCCAAAAACGCCAATCTGAGTAGGGTAATGTGCCAAATTTACCCGCGGTTGCTCGAAATCAGGGTAAGGAACTCACTGCGGGTTGCTTGTGATTTGCGGAATTGGCCCAGCATCATCGAGGTTTTCATGCGGCTGTTTTGCTTTTCAACACCGCGCATCATCATGCACATGTGTTGCGCTTCGATCACGACACCCACGCCCTTCGCGCCGGTTACGCTTTCAACGGCTTCGGCAATCTGCCGTGTCAGGTTTTCCTGAATCTGCAAGCGACGGGCGTACATGTCTACGATGCGCGCAAACTTGGAGAGCCCCAGAACCTTGCCTTGGGGCAAGTAAGCGATGTGGCATTTGCCGATGAACGGAAGCATGTGGTGTTCGCACATGCTGTAGAGCTCGATGTCCTGGACCACCACCATTTCATCCATGGCCGACTCGAACACCGCATTATTCACCAAGCTCTGCAGGTCCTGTTGATAGCCCCGGGTTAAAAACTGCATGGCTTTTGCAGCACGGGCTGGGGTGTCCATCAGGCCTTCGCGACTGGGGTTTTCCCCCAAGCCTTCCAGAATCGCGTGGTAATGGCCGGTGAGATCATCAAGAGGTAGAGACATAGTGGTTCCCGATAGTGTGCCTGTCAAAGTGTGAAGCTTAAGGCAAATCGCGCTTCACCTCCATGATTTAGGCCGCTCGGTGGTGTTTAAGGAAAGCAAAGTGACGGGAGTGAAGGTGGCCAGTGATGGTGCTTTGCACTAAAGTTGTTTGGTCACAGGGGGTGTCGGGGCAAATCATGGGTCGGTTTATGTCGAGATCAATGGCAGAAACAAGCGAGATGGCTGCCACCTTAGAGGCTTGGCAGCAAGCGGGAAAGTGGTTCAGCTATGGTGGCCATGCCGTTTTTAGCCGTATGGCAGGCAAAGGCGAACCATTGGTGTTGTTACATGGTTTCCCGTCGGCCAGTTGGGATTGGAGTCGGCTTTGGCCGATGCTGATCCGGCACTATCAGGTATTAGCGTTGGATATGCTGGGTTTCGGATTTTCCGATAAGCCGCAATCCTATCGGTACAGCATTGAGGACCAAGCGGATTTGGTTCAGGGCTGGTTGGAAGGGCTCGGGTTGCCGGCAGTCCACTTGATGGCTCATGACTATGGTACCTCTGTGGTGCAGGAACTGCTGGCCAGAGATCAGGAAGGCATCTTGGGATTTCGGATCAGCAGCGTATGTTTGTTGAATGGTGGCCTCTTTCCCGAAGTGCACTCCCCTTTATTTATCCAGAAAGTGCTGAAGAGCTCATTAGGCGGGTTGATCAGCCGAGGCCTTAGCAAGGCCTCTTTTGAGAGAAGCTTTAGGCGACTGTTTGGCGCAGACAATCAGCCGGGCAGTGATGATCTCTTGGATTTTTGGCATCTGCTGAATTACAACAACGGCCGTGGCATTCTGCATGAGCTCATCCAGTTTATGGAGGAACGCCGATGCCATCGTAATCGGTGGGTGGGTGCGTTGCAGCATGCGGACCAACCGATGCGACTTATTTCAGGTATGGCAGATCCGGTATCGGGTGCTGCAATGGTAAGACGTTACCGCGAGCTGGTGCCGTCAGCTGATGTGGTCAGTCTCAGGCGGGCGGGGCACTACCCGCACTTCGAGAGGCCTTGGGAGGTGTGTTCAGCCTACCGTGATTTCCAACGGCAGCTGACGACGAATGGGAGTGAGTATTAAGCCAGCTCGCCACCTTTGCTGATCGGAGGCAATGATTCTTCTTCGATCATTGCTGATATCGCCGTGTTGGGTTTAGGAGCGTTTACAATCTGGTTCCGGCCTTGATGTTTGGCGGTATACAGAGCCTGATCGGCCCGGTTGAGCCAGGTCGACCAGGTTTCACCCTGAATAACTTCGGCTACGCCGGCGCTGGCGGTTACCCGGATGTCTTCCAGAAAAGGTGTGGCGCTGACGCTACTCAATAATTGGTGGGCCAGAGTATCAGCGTCTTTTTGGCGGGTTTCTGGCAGCACAATCATGAATTCTTCACCGCCGATACGGAACAGTTGATCGTTCTCTCGCAGGCGTTTACGAATGCGCAGTGCCAGCTCTTTCAGCACCTTGTCACCTGCCAGATGGCCCCATTGATCGTTGATAAGCTTGAAATAGTCCAAGTCCAATATTACCAGACTTGAAACTCGTTCGTAGCGTTCGCGCATCTGGATCTGACTATTCAGAATGTCTGCGAGTTGGGAGCGGTTCAGGCAGCCCGTCAGAGGGTCGGTGGTAGCCAGCTTTGTCAGTTCTTGTTGCAGGCGTCCAACCAGCCAGGCAAATACCATGGCAAACACGCAGCTCAAACCAAGCGAGAAGGTGATGCGCCAGAAATCGGCTTCTGAAAACTTCAGGAACGAGGTCACCGACATGACTGTGACAAACAGGATATTGCAAACACCGGCTTCTTTCAGAGGGAGCAGGAAGAACAACGCGATGGCGGCTGGATAGGCCCAGTATAGGCCTGCATGCCCATTGATGGCTGTAGAATAGGCGGCGGAAACCACCGCCAGAATGGGGAATAGCCAGCCTTTTAGAAAGTAACGGCCGGTCAGCCGCAAGCAACCAATAACGAGCACGGCATTGGCACAGAACAGAGCTAAAAAAGCGGCGAGTAAGTGGTTGCCATGCTGCCACTGAATCAGAATCAGCGGGACGACGGCGATAAAAGACCAGAAGTGTAAGTGGTAAACCAATTGACGCCGGAATCCGAGCACCGCGAGGTTGGGGTTAGACTGCATGGTGTCTGGTGAGGTCAGAAGGTTCACGCTCAGCTCCGGCTGATAATCTACGGCACGTTTCCTGTGCCATTATTGATTAGAGTCTAGCATGGCAGTTTTCTCGGAAAAGTCGAAATTTGTTTGTTTTATCGTCAATGTTGACGGTTTATGCACAATACCAATGGGCGTCATGAATTTTGTTCAGTTGGCCGGCCCCATAAGCCTTGGTTACACTCCTGCCAGCTAACGAGAGGATATCGAATGACTGCAGTTCATACTCGTGCCCCGGCACTCACGATTCGAGCCGGCCGCCGCGCTTTGGAGCGGCTGCGGCAGAAACCATTGGAAGTGTCAGATGTGCATGTGGTTCCGGGCGCTGCCGGAGGTCCGAAAGCTCTGGGCATCAGTGGGCTGGACAAGGCCATATTCGGCGAGTGGTTGGCCGATGCCGAACAGGAAATTGCGCTGATTGGCTCATCGATCGGAAGTTGGCGCTTTGCCGCGGTGGCTTCCTCGGATAACCCTCGCGCGCAATTGAGCAAGTTGGCGGAGCTTTACACTCAACAACGTTTCAGCAAAGGCGTCAGTGCAGAGGAAGTCAGTCGCAAAAGTGTCGCGTTTTTGCAGGAGCTGCTTGGCGGTCGGGAAGATTACCTGCTGGCCCATCCGGTGTACCGGCTGAGTGTCGTGGTGGTGCGGAGCCTTGGGTTGCTGCAGCATGATTCGAAAGGCCGCTTGGGTATGGGGCTGATGAGCGCTATCGGTGCCAATATGCTCAGCCGCCGCCACCTCAGCCGCTTTATGGAGCGAGGCTTTGTGCACGATGTTCGGCAGAAAACGCCAGTATCCACCCACGCCGAGTTCCCGCGTCATGAAGTGACCTTGAGCTCTGACAACTTGCTGTCTGCTTTGCTGGCTTCAGCATCCATCCCGATGGTGATGTCGGCGGTGCACGATATTCCGGGAGCACCGGCCGGGGTCTATCGGGACGGCGGGTTGCTGGATTATCACCTTGATCTACCGTATGAGCAGCCTGGCATTGTGCTTTACCCTCACTTTACCGATCGAGTGGTCCCTGGGTGGTTTGATAAGACGTTGCCTTGGCGCAAAGGCGATGCCGCTCGTCTGCAAGATGTTCTGCTGCTGTCACCGTCCCGAGATTATTTGGAAGCTTTGCCTGACCGAAAACTGCCGGACCGAAAGGATTTCGAGACCTACCTGGGCGACGATGCCGGGCGGGAGAGGTCCTGGCAACGGGCGATTGCCGAGAGTGACCGGCTCGGGGACGAGTTTTTGGAACTGCTCGCAACTGGGCGGCTACTGGAGTGGGTGCAGCCATTGTGAAGCCTTAATCCACCCCAGGGGATTTTAGCTGTGCGCTGAGCCGAAACCCTGCAATACCTCTTACTGGGTCGGTTAAAGCTTTCAATCGTAGGGTAACTGGCATGTTTTGCTCAGCATGCTCACCCACCAAGGCGAGATCGGCCTGAGTCATGTCGTGGTCAGCGCGGGCGGCTTCAAGGCATTCCGCAAAACGCTGCTGGTCGGCCTGCGCGACCAGTTGTTGAAAGGGTATTTGGTCCAAATCGGACGGTGCTTGCTTGAAAATATCGGCCGCCAAGGCCGAGATGTAGGCGACTCTCCCCTGATCGTCCAGTTCGGCAATCAGGTTGCCCGACAGGTTGATCAAATCCCGCGACCGGCTCTCGCTGTCGTTGAGTGCTTGCCTTAGAACGAGTTTTTCAACGTTTAGGTTGGCGATTTTCTGGTTTTGGGTTTTCAGGTCTTTTTGTTGCTGTTTGGTTAGCTTGCGCTGCTGCTGATTGCGCCAGCACAAGTAGAGCGACAGAAGAAACGCTAACAAAGAAAGAGCCACACCACTGACAAGAATCAGCCAGCGTGAGTGTTGAGCAGGTGCAGTGAGCAATTGGGCATCCGGCAGTGTGGTGATCATCGAGCGATGACCATCGATGTTCAGTTCACTGCGCAGGGCGTGGCGTTTCATCGGTGTAGGAATCGAGCCAAGTTCCAGTAGCGGCCTTTTGGTGTGCCGGTCCAAGGTATCAATGCGAAGGCGCAGATGTTGAGGCATGGCTTTGGCCAATGGCACCTTCAACAGGGATACGTCGTTGCCGTGCTGGTATAACTGGTCGAGCACCATGAGAACCAGCGTTCGGTGCTGCTGTTGATAATTTTGGTGAGCGAGGGTTTCGGCTTGGAAGGCAACTCGTTTGGCGACGGATACACTGAGCGCACTTCCAACCAGCAGGATAACCACAGGCACCCATAAGCCCGGCCAAAAAGCCCTGCGGATTTTGCAACCTAGTGTCGTGCTGTCCGGGCTGCTGCCCATGCCAGGACCCTCCCTCAGGCTTTCCGTTGGTCAGCCAATCCACAATAGACCAGTCTGCCCCATCCGGAAAGCCTGAGGAATTCAATAACGGGTGTTGCGCGCGCCGCCGTAGACCAGCAAAAACGTCAAAAAGGCAGTGACGACAACCGACGGCCCCGCCGGGGTGTCTAAGTGCCAAGACAGGGTCAGGCCGCCTGAAACGGCGATAACCCCAAAGACAATCGCCAAGCCCAGCATATGTTCCGGTGTTTTTGCCAAGCGTCGGGCGGTGGCAGCGGGGATGATCAACAACGCGGTAATCAGCAGCACGCCAACGATCTTCATCGCCACGGCAATGACCAAGGCGAACATCAGCATGAGCGCCAGGCGCAACCGTTCTACCGGCACGCCTTCCACGCGCGCGAGTTCCTCGTGGATGGTGCTCATCAATAACTGACGCCACAGCAACGCCAACAGGGTCAGCACCACGGCGGCCCCGCCGTAAATCCAGAGCAGGTCCTGACGGCTCATTGCCAGTAAATCCCCGAACAGCAACCCGGTGAGGTCAACCCGGATATCCGGCATAAAGCTGAGTGTTACCAGGCCGATAGCCAGCGCGCTGTGAGCCAGGATGCCCAGCAAAGTATCGGTGGCCAGAGCACGGGTACGGGATAACAGCACCAAGGCCAATGCAATGAGCAAGCAGGTGATGATCACGCCGAGATTGAGGGGGATGCTGATCAGAAAACTCAGCGCGATGCCCAGTAGGGCCGAGTGGGCTAAAGTATCCCCGAAGTAGGCCAAACGGCGCCAGACCACAAAGCAGCCGAGAGGGCCGGCGACCAGAGCGACCCCCAGCCCCCCAAGTAACGCCCGCCAGAAAAAATCACCCAGAATCAGATCAATGATGTTCATGGTTGCAGGCTCCGTGCGGTTCGGTTCCCGTGACGACATTGCCGTGCAGGTCATGACTGTGGTTGTGCTGGTGGTGATACACCGCCAGTGATTCAGCGACCTGATGACCAAAGGTTTCGATGAAAGCCGGATCGTGGGAAATGTCTGCAGGATGCCCGCTGCAGCAGATATGCTGGTTCAGACAGATAACCTGATCCGTGGCGGCCATAACCAGATGAAGATCATGAGAGATCATGATCACGCCGCAGTGCAGTTCGTCCCTCAGTTCTCTGATCAGTTCGTACAAAGCGGCCTGGCCGTTGATATCAACCCCTTGGGCCGGTTCATCGAGCACCAATAAATCCGGCTGTCGAGCAAGTGCGCGTGCCAGCAGCAAACGCTGTTTTTCTCCCCCCGAAAGATGGTGTACCGAGGCATTGAGAAGATGCCCTACGCCGGTGCGCTGTAAGGCTGTTTCACAGGCGGCTAGTGGGCGGCCACTCAGCAGCATGAAGCGCTTAACACTTAAAGGCAGAGTTGCCTCTAGAGAGAGGTGCTGAGGCACGTACCCGATGACCAGATCCGGTGTTAAAGATACCTGACCACTGGTGGCTTTCTGAATGCCCAGAATGGTTTTGATCAGAGTGGTTTTTCCCGCTCCGTTGGGGCCGATGATGGTAATGATATCGCCACGGCCAACCGCAAGATTGACGTGATCGACTACGATCCGTTCATCAAAGCGCACCGTAAGCTGATTAAGCTGTACCAAGTGTTCAGGCATGGCCGGCGTTTCCCTGGCAGCTTGGGCACAACCCGGAAATTTCCAGTGTGATGTCTTCAACCTGGAAAGCTTCGGCTTTGGCGGCAGACTCAATCGCTTCGGTTACGGTGTCTATGGCTAGCTCCAGCACAATGCCGCACTCACGGCAGATCAGAAAGGTGCTGCGATGATGCTCGCCGGCATGGGTGCATCCGATAAAGGCATTCAAAGACGAAATGCGATGCACCAGGCCGTGTTGCAATAGGAAGTCCAACGCCCGGTACACGGTGGGGGGCGCGGCCTTGTGACCTTCGGCTCCGAGCTGAGCCAGAATGTCGTAAGCGCCCAATGGTTTGTGGGATTGCCAGATCAGCTCGAGAACCCGTTCCCGAATGGGGGTCAGACGGGCATTCTGCTGACGGCAAATCTCTTGTGCGTCAGTCAGAGCTTGGCTGACGCAAGCTTGATGATTGTGCGGGCGGTACGGAAGCGCGCGCTCTGGCATGGGGTGGCTCCTGCAAAGTTTGCAACATTATAACATTTGCAGGCCGACCCGCTATGGGGGCTCGCCGTAACATCAGGGTTTTGCGTTTACCGCCAGTGATTCCAGATATTCGAGGTTCGGAATCCAGGCGGCTTCGCCCTCAACCTCAACTTGCATAAGGTCGGCGGGGCCGGGCTGCGCTTCCATCTTTTTGATTTCGGGCTCGGTCAGGCGAGTTTGACTGGGGATGCCTTGTGTCACCAGCGCCATGAATGGCAATTGGTTATGGTGCGGTCCGATGGTGTTGATCACGATAATATGGCCTCGGTTGCCGCCGGGCACGACCAGTTCTTTGCCATTGGCGGCATCATAAGAAATCACCGGCAAGCTAAGGCCACGCCAGTCGATGAAACCAACCAGCCAATCGGGGGTGCCCCGATCCGTTTTGGTGTTGTTTAGATCAACAACTTCCGCGATGGATACGTTGGGAAGCAGCAATTGCCGGCCGCTGACCGGTACCATAACGCAGGATAGGGATTGGCTGTTTTCATTCATAGCGTGTGTCCTCAGGCGGAATCCCGTTTGTGCCGACTCTTGAGCAGGCTGTTGTTCTTGATGGTTTTAATCAGCTCTTCAGCCAACTGTTCCGGTGTGCCACGAAAGCTGGTGCAGCCAGTCTTTGCAACGGAATCCGGCATAGAACTGTTCCCGCAGCTTTGGCTTTCCTGTGCCCAGATGTGGCTACCGTAGGCTTTCAGCATGGGAGCCGCAAGGGCTCCGTCGTTGCCCATGCCTGAAAAGAGAATGGCGTGGCAGTGTTTATTGAAATGATCGGCAACATTGAGCAGCACCTGATCAATGGAAGGGCCATATGGCCCGGGCCAGGGTTTGTCCAGCTGCAGGAGACGGCCTTCTGAATCAAAAGACCACTCGTTCTCGACCGGCATCAACACCACATCACCGTTCTGTATTCGATAGCCTGGCTCGGCTTTTTTAAGTTGATAATGGGAGTGACGACCCAAGACCCGAGCCAAGACATCGGTGAAATTAGCATCAATGTGCTGTGCGTAAACAAAGCCTACCGGCAAACCCGATGGCAGCTGGTCCAAGAAGGCTTTTACGGCAGCTGGGCCTCCGAGAGAAGCGCCCAATATCCAGATTTCGCTGGCCAGTGAACCGGGCGATGCGGGTGTGACGGAACTGGGTAGACTCGGCGGGTTTTTGGGTGCAGGTGCGCAATCAACAAGTTCTTCCAGATCGCGGACGCTATCAAATGCTTCCAAAGGTCCCAGCTGTTTTTCCAGTTTGTTCTGAAGGCGGCGTTCCCAGCGAATAAAGTCTTTGCTGCTCGGTTTGGGCGCAAGATCGACACCGAACAGCACGGGCGCGTCGGTGTGACCGAGCAAATGGTCGAAAAAGGTCGGGTGATCCGCTTCGTCTTGCAGGGTGATCAGCCACAAAGCAGCCTCTGGAAACTCCGGATAATCGATTAATCGATCGGGATCACCAGTAAAGCAGCTGCTCAAGCCAAACTTGCCGGCGGCTTCCTGAAGCCGCCGGCGCTGCAACGCGTCATCGGAAACAATCCCGACCTTCGGTCGGCCGGTCTGGCCGGACATCACTCGCTCTCAGTTAGCCGTTTGATGGTTTCAAGCAGCACGGTTTCTTGGAAAGGCTTGCCGAGGTACTCGTTAACGCCAATGGCCAGAGCTCGTTCGCGATGTTTCTCTCCGGTTCGGGAGGTAATCATGCAAATTGGCGTATGTTTGAGCGTTTCATCATGGCGCACAAAACTGGCGACTTCGAAACCATCCATCCGGGGCATCTCGATATCCAGCAAGATGACATCCGGGCGGTGGTCTTGTAGCTGTGCGACGGCATCCAAACCATCTTTGGCGGTGACAACTTCCATACCGTTGCGTTCCAGCAAGCGCGAGGTCACCTTGCGTACGGTGACCGAATCGTCCACTACCATCACCGTTGTCACTTGTTCTTCGAAGCGACTGGTCGAGCGTTCTTTGGCCAGGTTGGCCATGCGCTGGCGGTCAGACAGAACGTCTGAACGAATCATTGCGGGCAGGTCGAGAATCACGACCACGTTACCGTCACCCAGAATAGTAGCGCCGGATACTCCACGCACCGTACCGAACTGCGGGCCGAGGGATTTAACGACGATCTCGCGGCTACCCATTAGATGATCTACCTGCAGCGCTAGTGGTTGCTCGGCTCCGCGCACAAGAATGACCGGCAGCGGCAGAGCCTGGCCTTGCAGCTTGGGGTGGTGGTCGCTGTTCAGTAGGTTGCCGAGGTACTGCAAACGATATTGCTGGCCTGCGTACTCGTACAGAGGCGCATCGGGTTTGTAATACTCTTCCAGCTCGTACGTGCTGACCCGAACGATACCTTCAATAGTGTTCAGCGGGATAGCGTAGAAATCCTCGCCAGTGGCAACCATAAGGGCACGGTTTACCGATACGGTGAACGGCAAGCGCACGGTGAAGGTGCTGCCATGACCCAGAGACGAATCAATATCAAGGCTGCCACCAAGCTGTTTGATCTCGCTGGCTACTACGTCCATACCAACGCCACGGCCGGAAATCTGGGTAACTTTCTCGGCGGTAGAGAAGCCGGGCTGCAGAATAAATTGCAGGACCTCCCGCTCGGAGAGGGCTTCATTTTCGTGCATTAAGCCCTGGCGAATGGCTTTTTCGCGAATCACATCTGCGGGAATGCCCTTGCCGTCATCGATCATGCGAAGCACTACATCTCCGCCCTCGCGGGTCAGCGACAGAACCACCTCGCCGGTCTCAGGTTTGCCAGACTGACGGCGATCTTGCGGGGTTTCAATGCCGTGATCCAAGGCGTTTCGCAGCATGTGTTCCAGTGGCGCAATCATGCGCTCCAGAATACTTCGGTCCATCTCGCCTTCGGCATTACGGACGTCGAAGTCTACTTTCTTACCCAGTTCGCCGCTGATCTGACGCACAATCCGGCGCAGTCGTGGCACAGTAGAAGCAAATGGAACCATTCGGGTCTTCATCAGACCTTCCTGAAGCTCGGTGTTGATGCGAGACTGCTGAACCAGCAAAGTTTCTGTGTCGCGCACCCGATCCGCCAATGTTTCTCTCAGGTCGGCAAGGTCAGATGAGGACTCTGTGAGAGCACGGGAAAGCTGCTGGATCGACGAATAGCGGTCCATCTCCAGCGGATCGAAATCTTCGCCATAGTCGGCGCCGTGTTCTTGTTCGGCCCGGAACAGAATCTGGGTTTCGGTTTCGATGTCCATTCGACGCAGCTGCTCGCGCAGACGCTCGATGGTGGCGGCCATTTCGTCGAGGGTGTGACCGAAGTCACTGGACTGCTGTTCCAGTCGGCCACGGGTGATACTGGTTTCACCGGCGAGGTTGACCAGATCGTCCAATAACGGTGCCGATACGCGAATCGTTTCTTGTGCCGCGCGCTGCGCTTCGGTCGCCTTGTTGCTGCGGCGCCTCGAAGCTTTCCTGGCAACAGGTTTTGGCTCGGGCTCCGATTGAGTGACCGTCGCTTCGGTGGCTTGCAGTACAGGCGCTTCGACGGGTTGGCTATCTTCCGGCTCAGGCAGCGCGGTGCCTTGTTCATAATGAGCACGAACTGCCGCTACGGCTGCGATAATGTCGTCATGCTGACGAGCAATTTCCTGCCACTGCGCGTCGGTAGGCGCATTACCGCCGAGATCGATCAACAAGGTTTCAAAGGTATGCGCTTTGTCGCCCAATCCTGAGAGCTGAGACAGGCGAGCACCCCCTTTCAGGGTGTGCATGGCTCGCTGAGCCTCTTGGTTGAAATGATGGTTGCCTGGTTCTTTATGCCAATCGGCCAGCAGTTGTTCGAGCTGGTCCATAATTTCGCTGGCTTCTTCGAGGAAGATCTCCAGAACTTCAGGGTCTGGCGCTTCTTGAATCTCGGGTTCAGCCTGCTCGATTTGAGAAACCGGCTCCGACATTTCAGGGCTGGATTGGGACAACGCGTCGATCAGGCTGAAATCGAGTTCCGGCCGTTGACCCGCTTCCATAGTGTCCAGCATCGAGCGCAGGCAGTCTTGCGCGCGAACGCTCAGTGTCAGTGCGGTTTCCGCCGGTTTACTGCCGGCAAGCGTATCGTCAAGTAGTTCAGACCAAGCCTCGGCGAGATCCGCAACGGCATCGAGATCTGAGAGGCGAGCACCGCCCTTGAGGGTATGGAGGTCTTGGCGCAGTGACATGACCGCCGTAAGTTCCGTCGGTTGCTCGTGCCAATGCTCCAGGTTTTCGGCAATTGCATCGTGAATTTCCAGACCTTCATCGAGGAAGATGCTGAGAATATCGTCTGCCTCGAAGTCCGGAGCAACGTTTTCGTGCTGGGCTTCCACACTCGCTTGTTGAGGGTGTGCTTCGATATCAGTCTCAACGTTGGCGTTGGTATCGGTAGCATTTTCACCCTGCAGGATGGCTTGCACCTGCGCCTCCAGCTGCTTAGCGGGTGGGCAAGGCTGCTGTGTGGCCACTTGCTCGACCATTTGTGCCAGACGATCGTGGCAAGCAAACAGGGTGTCAGTCATGGCGCTGTTAGCTTCCAGTTGGCCTTCAGCAACCTTTTCGAACAGGTCTTCAAGAACGTGAGTCAAATCGCCGATTGCGTCTACACCTGCCATGCGAGCACCCCCTTTCAAGGTGTGCACATCACGCTGAAGTTCCGCGGCAATAAGGCGGTCAGACGGGTTCTCGCTCCAAGTATGGAGGGCGCTACCGGTGGCGTTGATCAGATCGTAGGCTTCTTCGAGGAAGATACCGAGCAGTTCCGGGTCCAGGTGGGACAGGTCGGCTACGTTGCTGTCAGTATCTTCGTCGACGTTAATGTAGCCAAAATCTTGCACAGGTGCATCGTGGTCGCCGGATTCGATGGCGGTTTCAGCCTCTGGTGCGATATCGGTGACCGGTCGGGTGCCTTGGGCGTCAGCAACATATTGCTGAATTTCGACGACCAGATCAGGAGCTGGGTTGGGTTCACCTTGCGCTTCGAGGGCATCCACCATACCTGCTAAGCGATCGTGACACCGGAACAGCAAGTCGGAAAGCGTGTCGTTGATGGTAAGCTGTTGTTCTGTCAGGCCTTCAAACAGGGTTTCCAGCTCGTGGGCCAGATCGCCGACGGCCTCAATGTCGGCCAGACGTGCGCCCCCTTTAAGGGTATGTAAATCTCGTTGCAGCAGACGCAGAATATCGATATTGCCTGTGTCTTCACTCCAGTTTTGCAGTGCTTCAGCCGTGCTATCGATGAGGTCCCGGGCTTCTTCAAGGAAGATGGCGGCCAATTCCTCGTCCATTTCACTGTCATCGGAGACGTCTGGTAACGTGGCTTGCTGTTCGTCAGTGGTATCGGGAACTGCAAATTCACTGTCTTTCAGGCTGAGATCTATTTCTTCGAGATCTTCGGTGAACTGTTGCTCGAATTCGTCAGGTTCGTCGGTCCGGTTAACCGCATCGGTCAACGCATGAAGTTCGAGGATGACATCGTCACAGGGGTCTGTTGCCAGCCCAGCCGCCACCTGATCCATCTGGTTGATGAGCTGTTCCTGAGCTTTCCTGGCGGTTTCAAAGAACTGACCGTTGCCTGGTAAACCATACAAGGTCACTGCGCCGTACAGGCGAGTGAGTGCGTCGGCAAGGTTAGCGATGTCAGCCAAGCCGACATCTGCGGCGTTGTCGGTCAGAGATTCAAGCTCGTTACGCAGGGGGGACAGAGCTTCTTGTTGCTGTGGGTTGGCGACCCATTCGTCCAGAATCGTCTCTGCATCCAAAACGATGTCGAGGCCTTCACCCAAAAATAGCTGAACCAGTTGCGATGAAACCTGATTTGCTGGCGCGATGTCGTCATCAAAAACCTGACCTTGGAATGTGGCGGTGCTGACCTTTTCGAGTTTTTCGAGGTAGTCGGCAGTGCCGTCAAGTTCGGCTTGTGGATCAATATGAATTTGCGCCAGCCCTTGAGTCAGGAAAACACTGGCTCGGGAAATTAACTCCAGTACCTCGTGATCGGCCCGTTTGTTTTGCGCTCTGGCTTCTTTAATGAATCGCTCCAGAGGCGTAATGATGGCGGCAATCGGAGCAATGCCAGCGGTATTGGCGCTGCCGCGCAGGGTGTGCAGAGCTCGAGACAGGTCGTCGGTATAGGCTGCGGTCTGTTGCTGGGCAGCCAGCAGGTAATTTTTGATGGTTTGCAAATGGGTTTGGGCTTCCTGCTCGAAAATCTCGAGCAGGACTAGATCTGCGTCTTCGGAATGCTGATGGTCAGATTCGTCGGTGCCGGTTGTCGCGTCGGACAAGGTGTCCAGCGTTTCCGCCGCAGGTATGGCTGAGGTGTCGAGCTCGCCACTGGCGAGGGCGTGAGCACGGGCTTCGAGTGGCGCTGTGGCGACATTTGCCTCAACGCGATTCTCGAAATCATTGACCAGCGCTGGGATGACTTCGGTTACGTCCTGGAGCAGCGCGGCGAGGTCGTCGTTCATGAAGATGCTGCCTTCGATGATTCGGTTCAGCATGTTCTCCACGGACCAGGACAATTCCCCAATCACTTCGGCGCCGACCATGCGGCCACTGCCCTTGAGGGTATGGAAGGCGCGCCTTACTTCGGCCAACGCGCTGCGATCATCGTATTGACGTAGCAGCATGGGCAGGTACTCATTGATGGTTTCGAGTACTTCGCCTGCCTCTTCAACAAAGATCTCCAGGATTTCATCGTCGATGAGGTCGTCTTCGTCGTCTTCGGTTGGCTCGGATGAATCGATGGCTTCAGTGACGATGGGCTCTACCGGAGTGGGGGCGGCTGACGTCTCTTCGGCTGAGTCGGCTTCGGTGCGCCTGGTGGTGGCCAATGCTTCAGCCCGGGCAATGAGTGCTTCGACATCGCCTGTGGTTTCGCCTTCACGGAAGTCTTGAATGAGCTCTGGAATGCGCGCATTCACGTCGTCGAGAAGCGCAAACATGTCGTCTGTGGCTTTTAGCGTTTGGTCGATCACGTGGTTCAGAAGGTTTTCAGCCGACCAGGCCATTTCGGCCAAGCTCTCGGCACCTACCAGTCGGCCACTGCCTTTCAATGTATGGTACGCACGACGAACTTCTGTCAGTGCCTCCCGGTCGCCGTGATCCCTACGCAAGCGAGGGTAGTATTCCTGAATGGTGCCGAGAACTTCTTCGGCTTCTTCAACGAAGATGCCAAGAATTTCATCATCCACAAGCTCGCTGTCAGAGCCTTTTTGTGGTGAGCCAGGTTCTTCCTGGACCGGCTCTAAAACCGGAACATCTTCGGCTTCAGTGGCCTCAACGTGGCCGGCTTTGTTCCATGTGGGATCTTCCCCGACAGGGAAGCCGAGGCTAGCCAGGCTTTCATTGGCAATACGCAAGATGGTGTCGTTATCGGTGATGCCTTCGGCGACCCGTTCAAGGTAGTACTCGATACTGGTTATGGCATCGGCCAGTGTGTCCAGCTGGCGCCAATCTGGCACTTGTTGGCTGGAGAGCAAGACATCGGAAATATAACGCTCGGCAGAGTCGAGCATGTCTGGAATATGATCAAGAGGGACCAGCCCAAGGCCACCACGAATGCTGTGTAGCAGCGCTGGAACGTGTTCGATTTCTTGGATGTCCCATTGCGAGGCAATGAAGTTAACGATGGCGGACTTCGCTTGTTCCAGTGTGTTCCGGGATTCCCGGATCAGAGCGTCGTTGGCTTCAGACAGTTCACGAGAACCGATGTTCGTGGGTTCACCCGTCTCGACGCTGTCGGATACTTCGGTGTGGCGATCGACGTCGAGGCCGGCCAGACTGGCTTCGACATAAAGCAGAGCGCCTGCAATGTCCATCAAGGTGCCGTCATCGATGGTTTCTAATTGGCCGCACAGCTTTTCGAGCAGTTCAATCTGTTCCGTGATCACTTTGCGAGGAATACCGAGGCCAAGTACTGCCAGGGTATTGCCTACCTGGCGTAGACCGGGGAGCAGTTCATCCAACTCGTTGTTGTGGCGGTGTTCCGCACGTACGAATAAATCGAGCTGATCTTTTAATCGTCCAAGCTCTTCATTCAGCGCGCCGACCACCGATTGAATGGCATCGCGACCAGGGCCAGACACCCGTGTGCGGGCCTCGCTGACATCGTCGTCGGAGGGCAGGGCTTCGGACAATTGGTAGGCACTTCGCAGGTAATTAACCTGTGGCCGGTCCAGATCCCGGGCTCGGGCAACGTAATACAGTAAGTTCTTAAGCAGTGCTTCGGGAACCGGCTGAAGTAGGATGTCAGCGTGTTCGTCTGTCAGCTTCCGAATTTCGCCGTCGAGTTCGCGCAGCAGCGATTTAACCGCGGTGTTGACGGGGTTTACGTGGGCTTCAAGAGTTTCAACAAACGCCCCGGCGGCTTTCCATAGTTCGCCCCGAGCGGTTTTCTGGCACAAGCGCGAAAGCCGGTCGATGACCTTTTGCATGTAGCCAAAATGAGCGTCCAGATCTTCTTCGCGAACCACTCCAGCCAGTGCAAACTGGTACATCTGCCGCAGTTTTCGAAGGTGACCTAGCACTTTAGGGTCTTGAAGGCGCTCGGAGACTTTGCCGGTTACATTGAAACGGGCTGCGGTCAGGTCCGGTTTGAACAGCGATGTATCAGACAGCAGTGATTCGCCACGAGCAGCGCGCAGGTCGTTTAGCAACGGCAACAACACCATCGGGAAGTCGTCGCGGCTGCTGCCCAGATGCTCCAGATACTGTGGCAACTGGAGAATGGCCTGCATCAACACTTCGATGGCATCATCAACGTTAACGACGGTTTCGTTCAGAATGGCCTGGGTGAGTTTCTCCATCTCTTCGGTGAGCAATGCGGCACCGTAGAGCTCCACCATTTGCAAGGTGCCGTGCACCTGGTGAAGGTAGTTCAGGCAGAAGCGTAGGCGAGCGGTATCGTCACGATTATCCACGTACGCTTCGAGTGCATGCTGGCCTTGAGTCAGCGTGTCCTGTATTTCGCCCCGAACCCAGTCGAGGGCGATACTGTCATGGTGATTGCCCATAACCACTCCGGTTATTCTTCGTCGGACTGGCGTTTGATCCACGCCAGTACATGTTCCGAGGGAACCCTCTGCAGGCCCGGTGGCTGCCAATCGGTCAGTTCACCTTGGCCTAACACCAGTAACCCCCCCGGTGCCAGACGCTCTGAAAGCCGTCTAACAATCTCGCGCCGGCGCCAGCGGCGGAAGTAAATCAGCAGGTTCTGGCAGAAGATAATGTTCATGCCGTGCATCGGGGCTTTGTTCAGGTCTAATACGTTGAGCCTGGCAAAGCACACCCGCTCACGGATGCTATTTACGATTTCTATGGTATTCCGCTCGGCAGGCTGGAAGTACCGGGATTTCAAGGCCTTATCCATGCCTAACAGCTTGCGAGCGCTGAACAAACCGGATTTGGCTTTAACGAGTGCCGGTTGACTGATGTCCGAGCCGGTTACCCCGTACAGGGGCTGCAGGCCGAGCTGTTCCATGCATTCGTTAAGCACCATAGCCAGTGTGTAAGGCTCTTCGCCGGTCGAGCATCCTACACTCCAAGCTTCCAGAGCTTGGTTTTTCAGGCCTTCCCGGGGCCGGGTCAGGACATAGTCAGACACCAGTTTGCACGCTTCAGGATCACGGAAAAAACGGGTTTCCTGAACCGTCAAACGGTCTACCAGCGTGGCCCATTCCTGAATAGCGTTTGGGCCCGACACGATCTGTTCGTAATAGGCCTGGTAGCTGTTGCAGCCAATTTCCCGCATCCGGATACCTAAGTTGGTTTCCAGAAACGATCTGCGGTCTGAGGTCAGGGTCATACCTGTACGGTGTTCCAGCAGGCTCTGCCACTGACCGAACTGCGCATCGTCCATTTCCGGAAGTTTGCGCAGCGACCAGATTCCGTCTGCGGGTGCCGTTTGGTTATGTGTCTGAACCATGAACCTTCAGCTGCCCCGGGCCGGTGGTCAGCTGACCACCGATTCGTCGTAACTTTCGTTGTCTTCGCTGAGCGCTTCTTCATCCGGCAAGGTAAAGCCGGCAACAGAAGAACGAAGCTCGGAAGCCATTTCTGCCAGATTGCCGATCGACTTCGCGGTAGCGTTGGTACCGGAAGACGTCTGCGAGGTGATTTCCTGGATGACGTTCATCGTGTTGGAAATGTGCGACGCAGAAGAGGACTGCTGGCGTGCCGCGTTGGAGATGTTCTGGATCAGTTCCGCAAGGCTCATGGATACGTTTTCGATTTCCTCGAGCGCGATACCGGCGTCTTGAGCCAGGCGAGCACCACGTACTACCTCGGCGGTGGTGTGCTCCATGGAGATAACGGCTTCGTTGGTGTCAGACTGGATCGTCTTAACCAGCGCTTCAATCTGTTTGGTGGCGGCAGAGGAACGTTCCGCAAGGCGCTGAACTTCGTCCGCAAAAACCGCAAAGCCTCGGCCTGCGTCACCGGCCATGGAGGCCTGAATCGCGGCGTTCAGAGACAGGATGTTGGTTTGGTCGGCAATGTCGTTGATCAGAGATACGATGTCACCGATTTCCTGGGAAGATTCACCCAGTCGTTTGATCCGTTTGGAAGTTTCCTGGATCTGCTCACGAATGTTGTCCATGCCGCGAATGGTGTTTTGCACCACTTCCGCGCCTTTCTTGGCGATGGCAACCGAGCGCTCCGCAACCGCAGAAGATTCAGCCGCGTTTGAGGATACCTGGTCGATGGACACGGCCATTTCGTTAACCGCCGCAGAGGCACCGGCGATTTCCTGAGCCTGGTGCTCGGAGGCGTCGGCCAGATGCATGGCGGTAGCCTGAGATTCTTGAGCGGCGGAGGCAACTCGTACCGCGGTGCCTCGAATGGACTGTACCAATCCGCGCATCTGGTCGATTGCGAAGTTGATGGAGTCGGCGATGGCACCGGTGAAGTCTTCGGTTACGGTAGCCTCGGTGGTCAAGTCACCGTCGGCCAGATCAGCAAGTTCGTCCAGCAGTCGCAGGATTGCGTTCTGGTTCTGCTCATTCTGTTCTTGAGTGGTGGTCAGGCGAGACTGGGTCTCCCGGTAGAGGGCAAGACCGATGAAAACGACGATCGCAACCATGGCAGCCAGGATGGCGAAAGCCAGCGTAGCGTTGATTACACGCGACTCGGCTTGGGCGCTAAAGTCATTGGCCAAGGTGGATAGCTCTGTCAGCAGAACTTCCGAGTTCTGGAAGATGTCGCTGGCCGCCAAACGCACTTTGAACAGGTCAGGGGAGGCTTCAAGGATGGCATCAACGTTCTGGGAAACGAACTCGAACAGCTCATCTACCGCCTCAAGGCCGTAAATGGCATCTTCATCAGCCACTTGCGAAATGCCCATGCCGGGGTTGCCGTTCAACTGTCCGTCCAGTACACGCCCGAAGAGGCTGGCGTCACGGCCAAAACGGTCGGCAGCGATGACGGCGTCTTCATCACCGGAAAGTACGTTGTTGACCGAGCGTACAATCCGCTCTGCCAGCAGAGACTGGCGTTGAGCTAGAGCGATCTGCTCAGCCGGAGCGTCGTTTTCCAGCAGGATTTGTACGATATCATCGTACTCAACCTGCAGCTGTGGAATGGTTTCGTTCAGTGTGCGGGCCACTTCGTGCAGGCCGAGTACCGCTTCCTGAGTGGAAAGGATGCTGTCTGCGTTTTCGCGCACCCGGTTCCATAACTTTTGAGTATTACTCTGCTGGGCGAGCTCGCTGGGCGGGAGGCCAGTTTCCGGATTACCTTTGGTAACGCTGGTCCAGAGCTGCTGGAATTCATCCCGGGAGCGGCGCAGCTGGTCGAAGGCTTCGGCAGTACCGCCGGCCGCTTCGGTCGCGTTTTTCGCTATCTCCTGGGAAAGCACGCGCATTTCTGCGGTATTGGCGATGTACTCCTGGTCGTTCTGGCTGTCTTTGTTGATGATGAACAGCACCACAACGAGCAGGATAGTGAGTGCAATCAGTGCTGCGATCAGGCCGGCAATCAGCTTGTTGCCTCCCTGTCCCATACTGAGTTTTCCGGCTCTGTTTTTCATCTTCTGGCTCCCGGCCTTTTTCTTCTGGAAATGGCAAGTTGTTGTAACGGGTTGCAGACGGTCAGGGTGACGTTCCTGCCAGTACCATCATCCCTACCACTGTGCGACATCAAGAAAGCGCTCGTCGTCCACCAGGTCGGCGGCAGAGAACACATTCCAGATCTCCTCGTTGCGCTCGTAACCGCCATCTACAAACGGCCGAACGTTGTCGGGCACCCCTTTCGGACTGGCCCGGAAACTGTCTTTTGCAAAATATTGCATGCCCAGAACGCTGTCTACGACAAGTCCACTGAAGATATCGCTTTGTTCGATCACCAACACCCGACGTTCACGTGGGCTACGCGAGGACCGGGGAATGTCGAAGAAACTGGCGAGGTCTATCAGGGGCAGAAGTCGGCCACGAACGTTGGCCGCACCCATCATGAATGGGCGTACCCCGGGTATGTGAGTGAACCGCGGTACGTGCAATATCTCTGTTACATCGCCCATTGGGGCAACATAGCGTTGGCCGGAGAGGATAAACCCGATGCCATTCCAAAGCTCAACAGCTTGTTCTTGCTCTGGAAGGCCCGAGGCCTTTGCCCGGCTGCGCTGGGCGATATCCGTCAGAACGGCGAAAGGGGCGGCCTCGGCGGACATGCTTAACTCCACGGCGATGGATCAGGCAATCAGGTTATTGATTGTTTTGATCAGGTCGTCTTCGTTAACTGGCTTGACCAGATAACCCTTGGCACCCTGGCGGGTTCCCCACACTCTGTCAGTTTCCTGATCTTTGGTGGTGACGATCACAACCGGAATGGATGCGGTTTCCGGTGCACGGGTCAGCTGACGGGTTGCTTGAAAGCCGTTCAGGCCTGGCATTACAACGTCCATGAGTACCAAATCTGGAGTCTCTGCACGGGCTTTGGCAACACCGTCTGCGCCGTTATCGGCAGTCAGGACTTCGTGTTGGTGCTTTTCCAGAATGGTGGATATCTTTTTAACTTCTGTTGGCGAATCGTCAACAATCAAAATGCGAGCCATGGTTTCCTCGATGGTTCTGGGGTGGCAGCAGGATTACTGTTCCGCCTGAGGCGTGTACTGGCGGATGGTGTTGAGCAGCTCATCCTTGCTGAACGGTTTAGTCAGATATTGGTCCGAGCCAACGATGCGCCCTTTTGCTTTATCAAACAGGCCATCCTTGCTCGAAAGCATAACGACCGGCGTGTTCTTGAACGTAGAGTTGTTCTTGATCAAGGCGCAGGTCTGATAGCCGTCCAAGCGAGGCATCATAATGTCTACGAAGATGATGTCTGGTTGGGAATCAGCGATTTTGGCCAGAGCGTCAAAGCCGTCAGTGGCAGTGATGACCTCACAACCTACCTTTTTCAAGAGAGTTTCTGCGGTGCGACGAATGGTTTTGCTATCGTCGATCACCATGATCTTCAAGTTCTCGAAGTTGTCATCCATTGTCCGACTGCCTTGCGCTCGAGCGGGTGTCATTATTTTAGAGAGGGTTTTAGCACAAACCTTAAGGTTGTTCTATAAAGCCCTCTCATTTATAGAGTATCCATGGCTGGATAAAAAGCATTTGTTTGTGACCAAATGTACTTCTGCAGCCCTTGTCACGTAATTGCCACAGGATTTCTGCGGATGCATTCGTGACTGGGGTACAATACCATCATCAGCATAGCACTTTATCAGTGATGCACTCTGCTGCCTGGTTCGTGTTTTCAGTGGTTTATTTGCAGATTTTCAACTTGATATTCCAGGAGACTCTATGGCAATTCGGCTCGGGATCATTATGGATCCGATCGAGGACATCCATTTCAAAAAAGACAGCTCGCTGGCCATGCTGCTTGCGGCGCAAAACCGTGGCTGGGAACTTGAGTACATGGAGCTCCAGGATATGTATTTGGCGGGAGGCCAGGCTCGGGCGAGCACCCGCAGCCTGACCGTGCGGGCTAACCCGGACGATTGGTTCAGTTATGGTGCCAGCCAGGATCGGGCGTTGGGTGATCTGGATGTTATTTTGATGCGCAAGGATCCCCCGGTTGATCGTGAGTTCTTGATGGCGACCTATATTCTTGATGCTGCCGAGCAGCAGGGTGCGCTGGTGGTTAACCCCGCCTCAACGCTGCGGGACTGCAATGAGAAGTTGTTTGCCGCACAGTTTGAAGATTTAACTCCGCCGCTGATTGTGACCCGCAGCTCGCAGCGGTTTCGGGAGTTTTACGCCGAGCACGGCGACATCATTATGAAGCCGGTAGACGGCATGGGGGGGCGGTCGATATTTCGGGTTAAAGAAAATGACGCCAACCTTGGGGTGATTATTGAAACTCTGACCAATTACGGCGAACACCAGGCCATGGCGCAAAAATTCGTGCCTGAAATTTCGAATGGCGATAAGCGCATTCTGCTGATTGATGGTGAGCCGGTGCCTTATGCCCTTGCCCGAATTCCTTCGCAGGGTGAAAATCGCGGAAATCTGGCCGCCGGTGGCCGTGGAGAAGGCCGCGAGCTGACCGATCGCGACCGTGAAATCTGCGCCCGCGTCGCTCCGGTGATTAAAGAGAAAGGATTGATGTTTGTGGGCCTGGATGTCATTGGTGATTATCTCACGGAGATTAATGTGACCAGTCCAACCTGTATTCGAGAGCTGGATGCGCAGTTTGGCATCGATATTTCAGCGTTGTTGATGGATGCTATTGAGCGACGACTGAAGCAGTAAGCTGAATCAATATCGACGGGCATCCCCGATGCAGAATCAGGACACGTGATGGCAGTTCAGGTAAGCGATTTCGATCGATTTTCATTCACTCTTTTTATGGCGGTGGCACTCCATGCCATCGCTGTATTGGGCATTACGTTTGCTCCAGAGCTGCCCAGCTCTGTAGCGAAAACGATGGAAATCACGCTGTCGCAATTTGATGACGAACAAGCCCCGGAGCAAGCGGATTTTCTGGCGCAGACGAACCAACAGGGTAGCGGCACCGAAAATGTACCCCTGGAAATGACCTCGCCTCAACCGGCCGACGTCAGCCAGCCAGAGGTTGCTGACGTGCAGCCTGAGCCGAAAACCACAACAGAACCGCAGCCCAGTCAGAACCGAGCGGTGGTTCAGGCGGAAAACGCTCGGCGGCAGGTGTCGCAACAAAACGATGAGGTCGCACCGGAGCCGTTGCCCCGGGCCAAACGCAAAAGCTTGATGGAACGGAGTCTGGAAATTGCCAGCTTGGAAGCCCGGTTCGATGCGCAGCAGCAAGCCTATGCGCGCAAGCCCCGGGTGATGCGAGTGACGGCGGCTTCTACGCTGAAGTCTAATAACGCATGGTACGTGCAGAACTGGGTCGGCAAAGTGACTCGGGTAGGGAATATTAATTACCCGACAGAGGCTCGACGAGCGGGCATCTATGGCGATCTGAGAATGCTGGTTTCTATTCGTAAAGATGGCACCATAAAGGAGGTGACCATTTTGCAGTCGTCGGGCAGCTCGGTACTAGACGACGCAGCCATTCGCATTGTTCGGATGGCTGCGCCTTTTGCGCCTTTCCCGGAAAGCATGCGTGAGAAAGCGGATGAGTTGGAAATTATACGAACCTGGTCGTTCCAGAAGCGGGGGCTCAGTTCAGGATGATTGAAGATACCACTGCGACAGGTAGCTTGAAGCACCATTTTCTGGTGGCATCGCCTTGGCTATCCGATCCTCGATTTCACGGTGGACTGATCTATATCTGTGAACACTCGGAGGACGGTGCGCTGGGTTTGTTGATCAACCAGCCCTTGGGCATCCATCTGGGCGAAATACTGGAACAATTGGACATGCGCGGCGGAGAGCTGGACATACCAGTGTATGCCGGAGGCCCGGTCGAGCCTGAACGGGGATTCGTGCTGCACTCACCGGGGCGGGAGTGGCAGCACACCGCGCGGGTGACCGACGACGTTTTATTGACCACATCTCGTGATGTTTTGGAAAGCATCGGTCAGGATGATGGTCCGCACGAATTTCTAGTCGCGCTCGGTTATTCGGGTTGGGGTGAAGGTCAGTTGGAGGAAGAGTTGGGCAGCAACTCCTGGTTAACATGCCCGGCCACTGATGACGTGTTGTTTCGAACGCCCATTGAAAAGCGTTACGAAGCCGTTCTTAAACTGATCGGCGTGGATTTGAGTCAGCTTAGCGATTCGGTGGGACATGCCTGAGGTCGGTAATAGAAGAGTATTGGCGTTTGACTTTGGCACGCGGCGCATTGGCGTAGCCACTGGTCAGGAAATGCTGGGTACCGGACAGCCGCTGGCCATGATCCCGGCCCGGGATGGTGTGCCTGATTGGGCTCAGATCGAAGCTTTGTTAGCTGAGTGGCAGCCGAATCTGGTGCTGGTGGGGTTGCCGCTGAACATGGATGATACCGAAAACGACATGTGCGCCCGAGCCCGAAAGTTCGGCAAGCGCATTCACGGTCGCTACCATGTGCTGGTGGAAATGGTTGATGAGCGATTGACCAGTTTTGAGGCCAAAGGCCGGGTGATAGCCGACGGTGGTAGTCGGGATTTCGGTCGTCATGGTGTAGATGATCTGGCGGCCGTTTTGATTTTGGAAACCTGGTGCCGGGAACAAACCGGCCGAGTTGATTAACGAGGCTTTAATGACCGCATTGCTTGATATCAATCCGTTGCTGGACGAGCTGGAAGCAGGGTTGCGTGATGTTCTGGAGCGCCGGAGTATCAAGAATCCGGCGCTGATTGGTATTCGTACCGGTGGTGTTTGGATTGCCGACATTCTGAATAAGCGTCTGGGCCTGAAGCAGGACTTTGGTGAGCTGGATATTTCGTTCTATCGTGATGATTTCAGCCGCATCGGGTTAAACCCGACGGTGACACCGTCCAGTTTGGCGTTTGATACGGAAGGGCGGGATATCATTTTGGTGGACGATGTGATCATGAGTGGTCGCACGATTCGGGCTGCCATGAACGAGATCTTCGATTATGGCCGTCCTGCCAGTATCATACTCGCTACATTAATTGATTTAGGTGCCAGAGAGTTGCCGATACAGCCGGATGTGGTCGGTAAAGTGCTTGAGCTGGAAACCTATCAGAGAGTAAAGCTGCGCGGCCCTGAGCCGTTGCGCATTGAATTTCAGGAAACCGGGCAGTAAAACCTTCCCATTGATAACAGGCGAGCCATGACCGCGATTGACCCTTCCCCGAACCACTTGCAGCTGACCCGGGGTGGTCAGTTGCGACATTTTCTTACCCTTGATGGCTTGAACCGCGAACTGCTCACCGACATTCTCGATACTGCGGATTCTTTTATCGAGGTGGGTGAACGCAGTATTAAGAAAGTGCCCTTGCTGCGAGGGAGAACCGTTGTAAATCTGTTCTTCGAATCCAGTACCCGCACCCGAAGCACGTTTGAATTGGCTGCCAAGCGGCTGTCTGCAGACGTGCTGAATCTTGATATCTCCACCTCGGCCACGTCCAAAGGTGAATCGCTTTCAGATACCTTGCTAAATCTGGAGGCGATGGCCAGCGATATGTTCGTCGTGCGGCATTCCCAAAGTGGCGCTCCTCATTTTATTGCGGAAAGCGTGACGCCGGGGGTAGCCATCATCAATGCGGGCGATGGTCGTCATGCACACCCGACTCAAGCCATGCTGGATATGTTGACCATTCGCCAGCATAAGCGCTCGTTCGCGGGTCTGAAGGTTGCCATCGTTGGCGATATTTTGCATTCCCGCGTGGCTCGTTCCCAGATTCGTGCGCTGAACGAACTCGGTGCCGAAGAGGTGCGGGTGATTGCACCGGGAACCTTGTTGCCGAGGGATGTCGAGGATTTGGGCTGCACGGTGGAATACGACATGATCCGGGGCATGAGAGATCTCGACGTGGTGATCATGCTGCGGCTGCAAAAAGAACGTATGGAAGGTGCTTTGCTGCCGAGTGAGCGAGAGTTCTACCGCTTATACGGCCTGAATCAGGATAAGTTGGCGCTGGCCAAACCCGATTGCATTGTGATGCATCCGGGCCCCATTAACCGGGGTGTCGAGATTGAGTCTGCGGTGGCAGATGGGCCTCAATCGGTGATTCTGAATCAGGTTACTAATGGCATCGCCATCCGCATGGCGGTGATGTCGATGGCCATGGGTGGTCAGATGGCGGAACGGCAGCAAAAACAGATGGAAAGAGAGGGGGGCCGGGCATGAAGGCGGGTTCACAAGATAAAAGCCTTAAAATAACCGGCGGTACCTTGTTTGATGGCACAGGCACCGAGAGCGACAACCCGGGCCTGTTAATAAAAGAAGGCAAGATCGTGGCCATGGGTGCGGATGCGCTAAGTGCCGAGGTCGATCAGCAATACGATGCCAGTGGCTATGTGATTGCGCCGGGGTTCATCGACCTTTGCTGCAACCTGCGGGAGCCGGGTAACGGGCAAAAGGGGAATATCGCATCAGAAACCTTGGCCGCCGCCCACGGGGGCTTTACCACCGTGTGTGCGTCTCCTGAGACCTCGCCGGTCAATGATTCCAGTGCGGTAACACATCTGATTCGAGACGGGGCTTCATCACGGGGTTCGGTTCGTGTCTTGCCCATTGGGGCAATTACCCGGGGCTTGGAAGGAGAGCTTCTCAGCGATTTGGCCGGGCTTAAAAACGCAGGCTGTGTGGCTGTGGGTAATGGCTCTCGTGGTATTAAAAACGCCCGGATTATGCGCCGCTGTATGGCTTACGCCCGGACCTTCGGTTTGACGGTTATGTTCAGCCCCGAAAATCAGGCGTTGGCGGCGGATGGTTACGCCCATGATGGTCAGGTGACCACTCGCCTTGGTCTGTTGGGTATCCCGGAGGTGGCGGAAACGGCCGCGGTGATGGAAATGCTGCTACTTGCCGAAGAAACGGGCGTGAAGCTGCATCTTAGCCAGCTGTCCAGTGGCCGCAGTGTTGAGATGGTGGCGGCTGCTCGTCAGCGAGGCGTAAAGGTGACAGCCGATGTGGCCATGCACCAGCTGTGTTTCACCGAAGAGGCGCTGGCGGGTTTTGATAGCCGCTACCACGTTCGCCCGCCGCTGCGATCTGAAGCCGATCGGCAAGCTCTGGTGGCAGGTGTTCAGGCCGGAGTGATCGATGCCATCGTCAGTCAACATCAGCCTCATGATACGGCCGCCAAGCAAGCGCCGTTGCCCGCAACTGAACCGGGCTTATCCAGTATTGAGAGTGTGCTTTCGCTGGGTTTGGAGTTGGTCGAAAGCGGGGAGTTGAGCCGGCAACGCTTACTGACCGCGCTTACCGAAGGGCCGGGGCGTATTGTTGGCTTATCGCCTGAGATCACGTGTGGAGCCGTTGCGGATTTGTGCATCTTCAATCCAGCTGCTAGCTGGCAGCCGTCTGAACAAACCTTGGTGTCTACTGGTAAACACGCACCGCTGGTGGAGCGGAAATTGTCAGGAAAGGTCGAGCTGACGTTGGTGGCTGGCCGTCCGGTTTGGGTGGATAGCCACTAACGTTCACCTCAGGATTCGACGGAGGCAGCATTACCTCTGTCGAATCCATCACAAATTGTAGCCAATATTCTTAAAAGGCCTTGCGGGCAGTCACCTCAGCCAACGTATCCTAGATCCCCTCCAACTACCATAACTCGTAAAAATGAATGAGTTGCTGGCATCCAGCCAGTCTATGCTTTTGACAATAATAATTAGGAGTCATCCCGTGAAACCCATTCGATTCACCCGCGGTATCGCTAGGGCTGCCGCACTTTGCGCCAGTTTGATTGCTCCGATGCATGCGCAAGCTCAGACCGACATCATTGAACGCTCGTTTTGTGTGTTTGATCCAGTAGGTGCTAATGGTCCGCTCTTCTCGATTACTAAAGAATTTCAGCCGGTCGCCCTTCAACGTGGAATCAAACTGAATCTGCGTGCATACACCGATGAAAAAGTGGCGGCAGAAGACTTCAAGGCGGGCCAGTGTGATGCGGTCTTGTTGACGGGCACCCGCGCTCGGGAATTCAACAAGTTTACCGGGACGCTTGAGGCCATGGGGGCGATCCCTGGTGAGCGAGAAATGCGTTTACTGTTCAATACTCTGAGTCAGCCCAAGGCGCGCCCATTCCTGATTGACGGTCCTTATGAAGTGGCGGGTGTTTTCCCCGGCGGTGCCGTGTATCTGCATGCCCGAGATCGGACTCTGGATACGGTCGAAAAGCTGCAGGGTAAACGTGTCGCCACTCTGGATTACGACACAGCGTCGGTGCGGATGGTTCGCCATGTGGGCGCTTCGGTGGTAGGTTCAAACTCAGCCAATTTTGCCGGTAAATTCAATAACGGCAGTGTCGATTTTGCCTATGCACCTGCGGTGGCGTATCAGCCCCTCGAACTCTATAAAGGCATTGGCGACAAAGGCGGTGTGTTCAAATACGCGCTGGGTTATATGAATTTCCAGGTGATCATCAACATGGAGCGATTCCCCGAAGATGCTGGTCAAATGGTGCGTGACGAATCCATCAAGCGTATCGACGAGGCCTACGAAATTATTGCCGAAGCAGAAGCCAGCATTCCCGATAACGTTTGGGTGAATTTGCCCCAGGAAGATACGGCTGAGTACGACAAAATGCTTCGTCAGGTACGGATGTCGTTGCTCGAGGAGGGCGTATACGACGAGCGCGCCATCAAATTGATGAAAGCGATACGTTGCCGTGTCGATGGCGCCAGATCGGAATGTGCTTCTTAAAGTAAGCAGGTAGAGATATAGCCCGCCTAAGCGGGCTAGCGCTGACTCAATTGACGGCGTCTTTCAGTGTCTTTCCGGGTTTGAAGCCCACGGTCTTGCTGGCGGCGATCTGAATGGCAGCACCGGTTTGCGGGTTTCTACCGTTGCGAGCTTCTCGCTTGCGAACTGAAAAGGTTCCGAAACCGATGAGGCTGATGTCGTCGCCCCGGGCTGCTGCAGCGGTAATTTGATCGGTCACCGCATTGATCACCTCGCCGGCTTTTTCCCGGGTTAGTCCGGTTTGATCAGCGATAGCGGCAGAGAGTTCAGGTTTGCGCATTAGGTACTCCTGTCTTTTATTTTGGTTGTAATCTTTGTTTGAGCTGCCAAGCGCAGGCGGGCAGCGTATGCAATCTATAGTGGGTTTGGCGCGAATGTGCAAACCCGAGCCTCAATGATCTGAGAATACGCATAAGAATAAAAGGGTGTAGTTGATATGACAGTTTTCCGGAAAAAGATGGCTTCAGGTGCGCGGCTACGTGGTTTCGTGGCTGCGGTTGCAGCCAGCATGGCGTTAAGTGGATGTGGGGCGGTCAACCACATGATTTACAAGACCACTGGCGATGTGATGAAGGGGTTTTCTCGCAATCATACCGTGCCGTACCTGATGCAGTCTGACGACCTTGCGATGGGATGTACCATGAGTGAAGCCACGGCACCGTTGCTGATGTCGTTTGGCCGCGTAACCAGCGAGCCGGATCAAATCGCTGTGGTGCTATACCTCTCCGCCGGCGGCTGCGCCGAAGAACGAGCCATCGGGCACGAGCTTAACGGTATGTCGAAGCTGTACGCTAATGATGGCACCGGGGCTGAAGATGCGTTTATTCAGAAAAAGCGTGCCTATACCGTCGCCGCCAAGCGCTATTTTAAAGGTTGGCAGCACCACAACGCCCATTACGGCGATCCGGATGGAGGGGAGTGCCCAAGCTTTGACGACGAGGCCGATGAGTTCATCTACATGGCTGGATTGTTGTCGGGTATGCAAGCGCTGAGTGCTCAAATTCAGGCTTCGTCATCCATTGGCGTGCCATTCAATACAGGCTCAATTGTTGGTCGTGCGAGTCAGTGTTTGGATAACAGCCAGTGGTGGGGTGCACCAATGGGCCTGAGAGCTACCGTATGGGCCATGATTCCAGGCACTCAGCCGCAGGGTGAAAATGCCTTTGAGCGTTTGTCTGCCGCGCAAGAGCAAGGTAAGGAGGCTGGGGTCCGCTTGGGTCACGTTTTCCACGCTATTGCCGCCACCAACAAAAACGATACGGCCCTCGTGAAGGCTATTATTCGCGACTTCGCCGAGTCCGAAAAAACGGTTGAGGTTAGCGAAGACTGGCGTTTCATTGATGCTATGGCCCGAAACATGCTGGTGACCATCTCCGACAAGCTGTGGATGGAAAATACAGGGCACCGGACACCAACTGGCCGTTTCGGCTCGTTCTGGGATGATCAGCGAGCGCCCGTTGAAACCATGGATCTCGACGATCTGTTGTAAATCCGTCATTTTCCAGGGTGGGCTGTCATGATTCAGGGTCGAATGAACCGTAGTGGGCTGGAGTGGTTTTCTTCACTGCCGGCCTGTCTGCTTTTGCTTGCTGTTGTGTTGTTTTCTACCAGCAGTGACATCCATAACCAAATGCTCCGGGGTGGGGAGCAGATGTGGAGTGGCTATTACAAGCTGCGAATGGATCCGGTCCAGCCTCAATGCAAGGTCATTCAGGATGTGGATGCCGCAGTGGCGAAGGAAATGGCCGAAGCGCCGCCGGCTGACGACCCTATGGCAGCGCTACTGGGGGATTTTGAGAAAGACCCCGCTGAAGTCCGTTTGGCGATTGAACGTTCAGCCGCGGATTGCCGTGCAGCCCATACCAGTTACGCCGAGTTGCAAGATAAATTAACACCGGGCGTAACGGCGTATCGGACCGTTGAATTGTTTGTGGCTGACTTGATTGCGTTTGGGCTTGCCGCACAGCGCTATATTTTGGTCATTTTGGTGATGCTGTGTGCTGTCACCGCTACGTTAACGCGTCACCATATTGCCATGCGCGCGATGGAAACCCGGCTGGATTATACGGTTTCCATGATCCTGCAAACCATTGCTAACGCGATGCTGCTCGGGTCCAGTGTGATTTTTCGGCAGTCTACACTCGCTAGCAGTACGGCATTGTCCAGCGAAGAGATGTTACTGCATAACTTCTGGATCGCCGGTTTCGCCTGCTTGACCTTGGCCAGTTTGTATCGCCTCGTTCGTGTACCTGATGGCCTCGAGCCTGGCGGAAGTCCGAGCAAAGCCTTCATGGCTGTCCCCCTGTATACCGTGATGTGTTTGATTTCGGGCAGCTACTTTGCGCTGATTGGTCACTCGTCCGGCATCGGTATCTATCTGGGCAAGATGGTTGAGTTGGCGGATATGTTCTTGAATGTGGGCTTGTATGTTTGGGTGGGCATGATGCTCAAACAGACCAAGTTGGCCACACTGGTGTTTGATGTATTCCGTCCGTGGCGTATGCCGCCGGAGATGCTGGCTGTGGTTGCGGTGCTGGTGGCAGCCATTCCTACGGCATACACCGGCGCGTCCGGCATCTTCGTCATCGCCGCTGGCGCGGTTATATACAGTGAGTTGCGGGCGGCAGGTGCGCGGCGTCATCTAGCGTTAGCCGCTACCGCTATGTCTGGTTCGCTAGGGGTGGTGCTGCGGCCCTGCTTGCTGGTGGTCGTGATTGCTTATCTGAATCGCGAGGTCACGACCGATGAGCTGTTCGGTTGGGGTATTTGGGTGTTTGTGTTGACCGCCACTTTGTTCGGCATCGTAGCGACCACCGTTAACCGCCAAAGCCAATTCAACCTCGCTCCCAGTTCAGAAGCCTTCCCTGCGAGCATTCGGGCCCTTCGGCCTTTGCTTCCTTATGTCCTCGTGATTGTGTCGGTGGTGCTGCTGTACCGCTTTGCGCTCGATGTGAAAATGGACGAATTTTCCGCGCCGCGCCTCCTTCCCGTAATCATGCTGTCGATTTTGCTGTACGAACACGTAAGTCGTAAGCGGAAGCAGGCTGTTTCGTTCAACGGTAACCCCCATCATGGGCTGGAACGAAGCGTTCGAAATGCCACCAATGACACCACGGCGGAGATTGGCGCTCTGCTGCTGTTGTTGGGGTTGTCGGTGAGTATCGGTGGCGTTATCGAACGGTCCCACATTATGGCAGCCTTCCCCCAGGCCTTTGACAGTGCCTGGTCGGCGATGCTGCTGATGGTGGTTATCCTGGTCATTCTGGGCATGATTATGGATGCCTTTGGTGCGGTGATTCTGGTGACGGCAACGGTCGCAACCATTGCCTATTCCAGCGGTATCCACCCAGTTCATTTCTGGATGGTGACATTGGTCGCTTTTGAGTTGGGTTACTTGAGCCCGCCGGTTGCGCTGAACCACTTGCTGACCCGGCAAGTGGTGGGGGAAGCCGAGGTGTTGGCGGCACAAGCTGAAGAGGGCACCTTCTATCAGCGTCATGAACGCATCATTATGCCGTTGATTGCGATGGGTATTTCTCTAGTGCTGGTGGCGTTCGTACCGTTGCTGTTCTACGCCAGTTAAGCGTTAACAGAGCACAAAAAAAGCGCCGTGCTTTCGCAGGGCGCTTTTTTTTGGCCGGATGAAACTCAGTCGAGTTTCGGACCTGCCTCAACAATGGCATCTGCCACGTCAAACTTTGTGAAGTTCTCAACAAACTGACCGATCAGCTCCTGAGCCTTGCCGTCGTAGTACTCCGGGCTGGTCCAGGTGTTGCGTGGGTTCAGTAGCTCGCTGTCTACACCCGGGATGTGCTTGGGCACTTCCAGGTTCAGTGCGTCCAGGTGCTCGGTTTCCACGTCGTCCAGATCGCCGTTCTGAATCGCAGCAATGATCGCGCGAGTCGTCGGGATGCTGAAGCGCTTACCTTCACCGAAGGGGCCGCCGGTCCAGCCGGTGTTAACCAGGAACACTTTGCTGCCGAACTCATCGATACGCTTCATCAGCAGTTCAGCGTATACGCCAGCTGGACGCGGGAAGAACGGTGCGCCGAAGCAGGTCGAGAAGGTGGACTTCAGTTTAGATGAAGACCCCATCTCGGTGGAGCCAACCAGCGCGGTGTAGCCACTCAGGAAATGGTAAGCAGCAGCTTCACGGCTCAGGATAGAGACCGGAGGCAGAACGCCGGTCATATCGCAGGTCAAGAAAATGATGTGTGACGGCTCGCCGGCACGGTTTTCCAGAACGCGCTTCTCAACGTGCTCAAGAGGGTAAGCACAACGAGAGTTTTCGGTCAGGGAAACGTCAGTGTAATCCGGCTCGCGGCTTTCCTGATCGATCATGACGTTCTCGACGATCGCGCCGAAGCGGATGGCGTCCCAGATGATGGGTTCGTTCTTCTGGCTCAGATCGATGCACTTGGCGTAGCAACCACCTTCGATATTGAATACAGTGCCGGGGCCCCAGCCGTGCTCGTCGTCACCGATCAGGAAGCGATGCGGGTCGGCAGACAGGGTGGTTTTACCGGTACCGGACAGGCCGAAGAACAGGCAGGTATCGCCGTTTTCGCTGACGTTGGCAGAACAGTGCATGGGCAGTACGTCTTTCTCTGGCAGCAGGAAGTTCTGCACAGAGAACATGGCTTTTTTCATCTCGCCAGCGTAGCGCATGCCAGCCAGCAGTACTTTGCGCTTGGCAAAGTTGATGATCACGCAGCCATCGGAGTTGGTGCCATCACGCTCGGGAACGCACTGAAAGTTAGCGGCGTTGAGAATCTGCCATTCCTGTTTGTCGGCCGGGTTGTAGGCTTCCGGGCGGATAAACAGGTTGCGGCCGAACAGATTCTGCCAAGCTGTTTCGGTGGTCATCTTCACGGCCAGGTAATGCTCAGGATCTGAGCCTACGTGAACGTTTGAAACGAATTGGTCTTTTTCGGCAATGTAGGCTTCAACGCGATCCCAGAGGGCGTCGAACTTATCAGCGTCAAAGGGACGGTTGATCGGGCCCCAATGAATATCGTCAGCTGTGCTGGGCTCCTGAACAATGAAGCGGTCCATGGGAGATCGGCCGGTGCGTTCACCGGTGGTGACCACTAAAGAGCCGTTCGCTGCCAGTTGGCCTTCGTTCCGTGCCAGTGCTAGCTCGACCAGCCGTGCTGTATTCAGATCAGTATAAGTGTTGCTCACTTCGACCTCGCCCTCGGGATGTCTTAGTGACTGCCCAGCCCGCACTTCTAAGTTGGCGGAATTCTGAACAATCGGGTCAATTCAGGCGCGCTATTATGCCAGAGACGCCGGAAAAAAACGACTGCTCCGGAGGCTGCTTCTGGCGCGGCTTCCGGATAATTTAGTAGGGTATCAGTGTAACGTATGACCGGTGAAAAGTTGGTCAATATCGTTTCTATCAAAGCGATAGCTGGCGTGGCAGAACTGACAGTCCATTTCGATGCTGCCTTGCTCTTCCAGAATGCTATAACACTCTTCCTTGCCGATTGATTCCAGTGCGCCGAGGGTGCGTTCCCTTGAGCAGGTGCAGTGAAAGGCCACGGGTTCGGGGTCAAACAAGCGCACAGTTTCCTCGTTGAACAGGCGGTGCAGCAGGGTTTCACTGTCCAGTTCGAGAAGCTCTTCAGCCTTAACAGTACTGGCGAGATGGTTCACCCGGTTCCACAACTCGTCGTCTTCTTCGGTATGCCCCGGTAGTCGCTGTAACAGTAGCCCCGCTGCTGAGTCTTCGCTGGAAAAGAGGAAGAGGCTTGTAGCAAGCTGTTCGGAGCGTTCGAAATATTCTTCCAGACAGCCGGACAGTGTCTCGGCTTCTCGCGGAACCACGCCTTGGTAGCGCTGGCCTTTGTCTGGCGTAATGGTGATGGCCATGCGGCCAGCGCCCAGCATTTCGTTCAAGGTGCCGCCGCTGATAGCTTGGTCGTCGAAGCGAGCCAAGCCGCGGATGTTGCGGTCGTGGCTGCACTCGGCCATTAAGGTGCGCAACGCCCCTTCGCCCGCGGCTTGCAGTGCCACGGTGCCTTCGAATTTGAGTGTGCTGCTTAACAAAACGCTGGCAACCAGTGTTTCGCCGAGTAAGTCTCGAATGGCGTCGGGGTAGGGAGCTTGTCGGGTGATTTCACTGTAGCTGCCGCCCAACTGCACCCAAGCACCTCGCACTTGGCTGTGCTCAAAGATAAAACGTTGGAACTGGTCTCGGGATGCCATGGTGTCTCCTGAAAATATTGGTCAATTGCCCGCTCAGGGCAGAGAATTCTGTGTGTTGATGCCGGAGCCTCCGAGCTTGTAGTAACGGGCTACAAGTCGTTTTCTTCCCGAAATCGTTGGATCTTGCGGCGATCTTTTTTACTGGGTCGGCGCGCGGGTGGCAGTTGTGCGGCTTGCATGGTTTTGCGTTGCCAGGCCAGCTCTTCCCGTTTTTTAGCGCTTGCGTCCGTCTCGTGGTGCAGCGTTTGTGCCTCCGGCGCTCCGCGGCGTCGGTCGCTGATGCCATCAATGACAACAATCTTCTCCTGCCAGCCTTGTCGAAGCGTGACTTTGGCCCCCGCCTCGACAATCTTGCCTGGCTTGCTTCTTTGGCTGTTGTAATGAACTTTACCGCCCTCTATGGCTTCTTTCGCGAGGGAGCGGGTTTTGTAGAAGCGCGCTGCCCACAGCCATTTGTCGAGTCGTACTTTTTGATCTTCAGTGTTTGTAGACTTCATATCACTTTTACCTGATGAGCGCGCCGGGCAGTCATCCCTCGAATTATAACGGCCTCGTCAGGCTGATGGCAGTGTTCGGCGGGCCTGCAAAGACGGCAAGATCTCATCAAAATGACAAATGCCCGGAATATCAGGGTGATGGGGTTTGGCCGCTTGAGTGCTGTCGGGCGAAAGAATCGCCAGGCATTGGCCGATGCCGGCTTCTTGCGCGCTTTCAAGCACCGGGAAGCTGTCGTCGACCATCAAGGTACGTTCGCGCTGGTAGTTAACCCGCTGACACAGATCCCGCCAGAAATCCCGGTCTTCTTTGGGTTTGCCCAGTTCATGACTGGAAATGATCATGTCGACATGCTGATCCAGGCCGGTTCGCTGTAGCTTTAGGGCCAAAGGGTCCGGGTGACAGTTGGTGACGATGACGGAGTGCAGTCCGGCCGTTCTCAGGCTGCCCAGGAAGTCATGCACGTGTGGCCGGTAGCCAATTCGATCGCCGACCTCCGCTTTCAGTTGAGTGATGTCCACTGAGAGCCGCTCACTCCAGTAATCGGTGCAGTACCAGTTCAGTGTGCCGCGTTCGGCCATGATCATGCTGACCAGCTGGTCTTTGGTTTCTTGTGGGTGCAGGTCGAACTGCTCTGCATAGCGTTTGGGCAGGTGTTCCAGCCAAAAGTGCGAGTCAAAATGCAGATCCAGCAGTGTTCCATCCATGTCCAGAAACACTGTGTCGAGTGATGACCAATCAACCATAAAAAAACAGCCTGAAGGATTTTGCTTCAGGCTGCCTTAGATTCCGGCCTCTGGCAAGCCGGAATTATACGGAGCGTGCGCGGTGCTCAGTCGTCAGATTGCGACACCGATTCTTGCTTCCGGCCACTTCGTGTGCAGCCCAAGCAGCGCACAAATGTGGCCTTGGCCGGGCCAACCACAAGAACGTCTCCGGCTTCACCGGCGTTGCCGCCAAGGGCGGAAAACGGCAAGGACACCAGATAAACGGCTGTGCCGACAATGGTGGTGGCCAGCAGAGCCGGGCGCAAAAGTACAGCGTCGGTTGTCATGGCGAGGGCTGAAGGGCTTTCATCGATTGCACGGGCGTGGCCCATGGATGAGAACGCGAGAAGGCAGGCGGCGACAGTGGCTACCAGTGTGCGGGAAAACTTGCGAATCATGGGTAATCTCTCCTGAACGAATCGCCCGGCGGAGCCGGAACTTCTAGCCCGAAATATTTGCACGCATTTCAGTGGTGTAAGGGGTAATTATAGCGCACGGTCATGAATTCTCTGTTAACTATGAATCATATTGCCGCAATTTCAAACGCTTTCTGGTTAAAAAGAGGGTCCGCTCACGAATAACAGGTAAGGCTAACGCTGACACCTGGGGCAGTAGACGGTGGAACGATTGTTCATACGGATTTCTTTTAATGGCGCCTGGCATTCGGGGCAGGCTTCACCGGCGCGGCCATACACGAGGAGGGATTGGGCAAAGTACCCCGGTTTGCCGTCGCTGTTAACGAAATCCCGAAGCGTGGTACCACCCATCAAAATAGCTGCGCTTAAGGTTTCTTTTATGGCTTCAGCCAGTTTGTGGTAACGATCCAGGCTGATGCGCCCGGCTTTTCGCTTTGGATGAATGCCGGCTTTGTAGAGAGCTTCATTTGCGTAGATGTTGCCGACCCCAACCACGACATGGTTGTCCATGATGAACGATTTCACTGGCGTTTGTTTGCCTCGGGACAATCGAAACAACAGGGCACCGTTAAAGTTTTGTGATAACGGTTCAGGACCAAGATCCCGGATCAGGGGATGAGCGCGGTAATCTTCACTCCAAAGCCAGCAGCCAAATCGACGGGGATCATTAAAACGAAGGATTCGACCGTTGCCCAGACTCAGCTCAACGTGATCGTGTTTCATCGCGGGGCTGTTGTCTGTGATGACCCGCAGGCTTCCCGACATGCCCAGATGAACAATGACGGTGCCGGTATCGAGATGCAGGAACAAGTATTTGGCACGACGATCGACGGCGCGAATGGTTTTGTGTTGCAGTAAATCGGGAAGGTCGTCAGGAACGGGCCAGCGGAGTTTGCCATTGTGTACTCGAACCCGGGTTACGGTCTGGCCTTCACAATGAGGCGCGATGCCTTGCCGAGTAGTTTCAACTTCAGGTAATTCGGGCACTGAGCCTCCGCCGCTTGCTGCTTGCGAAAAGAATAAGTGTAAACGGTAACAAAAAGTCCGCCAAATATGGTTGTTCTGGCGTACAGCTGTACGCTAAAGTGTGCTTCGGATAATTGCCTTCGAATGCCCGCAGTTTTGCTCTCGTGCCGTATGTCGAAGTAGATTGATTTTCGAGGAAAGTTTATGTGGTTTAACGGTCTTTTGGACCTTTCTGTATGGCAGTTGATAGCGGCTGCTCTGGTGATGACTCACATCACAATCGTCAGTGTTACGCTGTATCTGCATCGACATTCGGCTCATAACGCACTGGATTTGCACCCGGTCCTGAAGCACTTCTTCCGTTTTTGGTTGTGGTTAACCACAGCTCAGAACACCAAAGAATGGACTGCCATTCACCGCAAACACCACGCCAAGTGTGAAACTGAAGAAGATCCGCACAGCCCGGTTGTTCTCGGGGTTCGTAAAGTACTTTTTGAAGGTGCTGAACTTTATGCCGAGTCTGCGACGCCTGAGATTCTTCAGCGTTATGGGCAGCGCACGCCGGAAGACTGGATCGAGCGTAACGTGTATACCCCCCATAAGTTTATGGGTATCACGCTGATGGCCGTGATCAACCTGGCATTGTTTGGCGTGAACGGTATTTGGATCTGGGCTCTGCAGATGATGTGGATCCCGGTTTGGGCCGCAGGTGTGGTCAACGGGCTTGGTCACTATCTGGGTTACCGAAATTATGAATGTGCGGATAATGCACACAACATTTCACCGCTGGGTATTTTGATCGGCGGTGAAGAGCTGCATAACAATCACCATACTTATCCGAACTCGGCGAAACTGTCGCGCCGCTGGTTCGAAGTGGATATTGGCTGGGGCTATATTCGACTGTTTCAGTTGTTTGGACTGGCCAAGCCGAAAGGCTATCGCCCGATTGCGCATCATGTTCCCGGTAAGCTGGATGTCGATGTGGAAACTGTGCAGGCCATTGCCAACAACCGTTTTGACATCATGCGCCAGTATCGTAAGCGTGTCATGACCCCGGTTCTGCGTCAGCAGCGGTTGGTAATGGATGAGGACATCCGGCCTATGTACCGAAAATTGAAGCGGTTACTGCACCGGGAAGAAGCGCTCATTAAACCGCGCGAAAAGGCGCACTTGGAGACGGTTCTCGAGCGCAATGAAATTCTGCGTCAGATCTATGAAAAGCATCAGGAGCTACAATTGCTGTGGCGTCAGCGTGGCTTGAAGCCCCAGGAAAAGTTGCAGGCATTGATGGAATGGTGCAAGGATGCCGAAGCCAGTGGCATTCGGTATCTGGAAGAGTTTTCAGCGCACCTGCGAGCCTATTCGCTGCGCCCTGCGAGCTGATCAACTGACGTAGTAAGAAGCCCGAGTGACTCAGTCATTCGGGCTTTTTTCGTTTTAAGGCCGATGGCTTGTGGAATGGCCCTACGTCGAGACTGCCTCTACGGCTACGCGGTACAGGCTGTAGTTAACCTGTCCTGCGATCTTCTGGCGGTGCAGTTCCCAGCTTTTTGGAGTGGGCGGGGTGCGAAGCTCGCTTTCGTGCTCCACGTAGATCCAGCCTCCGGGTTTTAGCCATTGCTCCGAATCCAGCAGAGGGAAGAGTTTGTCGAGCCAGCCCTGGCGGAACGGTGGGTCCATAAATACGATGTCAAACGGGGGCTGTTGTCGATGGCTCAGAAACTGCTCAACGTCTTGGCAGATCACCGCACCTTTGTCTGATTTAAGAAGCCGAAGGTTGTCTCGTAGAGCTTTCGCCAGTGCAGGCGTGTGATCCACCAAAGTGGTTTGAGCCGCACCCCGAGATAGGGCTTCGAGGCCCAGCGCACCGGAACCGGCAAACAGGTCCAGGCAGTCGCTGCCGGCGACGTGATAGTTCAGCCAGTTGAACAGGGTCTCTCGGATTCGGGCCGGGCTTGGGCGGACACCGCCAACATCCGGGAAACGCAATTTTCGGCTACGCCAATCGCCACCGATGATCCGCAACTCGCCATTGTCGCCTTGACCAGCGCTTTGCGATGCGCCAGAGCCAGGTTTTCGGGGGGCTGGTTTGCGTTTCGCCATGGTCTGCTCCGCGGGCTGGAAGAGTTGTGAGTTAGGGATGCAATAGTACCGGAAAGCCAGAGTCGAGCGATAACCGCTTGGCCCATCACTTAGCGCCGGCAGTCTGCTAGAATGTCGGCTTTCTTTTGCGCGCCCATTTTCAGACAGATGGTAAGACTATGACGGCAGAGTGGATTTCAATTGGCCTGTTGGCCCTTCTTGTTCTTTTCTTCGTGCTGGACGTTGCCAGCAATCGTAAGCGGATTCCGCGCCCGAAGCCGGTCCCGCAGCGCAAACCAGACGTTGCCAAAGGCCCAGCTCCGATAGCAGAGGCCGAAAAAGAAGCGTCCGAGCCAACAGCCGAGGTTGCACCGGAAACGCCGGTTGAAGAGCCAGAGGTTGTTCCGGCGCCGGAAGTAAAATCTCAGCCAGAGCCAGAGCCAGAGCCAGAGCCAGAGCCAGAGCCAGAGATCAGCGTCTTTGAGCGTATCAAGAAAGGTCTTGGGAAAACCCGCGCCAGCCTGACCGGTGGGCTGGCTGACATGTTTTCCGTGGGTAAGAAAATCGATGAAGACCTACTGGAAGAAATCGAAACGTCCTTGTTGATGGCGGATGTCGGCGTGACCGCTACGTCAGAAATCATCGAATCGTTGACGGAAAAACTGGAGCGCAATCAGCTCAAAGATGGCGAAGCTCTGCGAAAAGCGCTACGGGAAGAGCTGCACGGATTGTTGAAAGATGTTACCAAACCTCTGGAAATTGACTCCGGTAAAGCGCCTTATGTCATTTTGGTGGTTGGCGTTAATGGCGTTGGCAAAACCACCACCATTGGCAAGCTGACCCGAAAATTCCAGAGCGAAGGCAAGTCTGTCATGTTGGCCGCCGGCGATACCTTCCGGGCTGCCGCAGTGGAGCAACTGCAGGTTTGGGGTGAGCGTAACGATGTGCCGGTGATTGCCCAGCACACCGGTGCCGACAGTGCATCGGTGATCTTCGATGCTATTGAATCGGCGAAAGCCCGTGGTACCGACATTTTGATTGCCGATACCGCCGGGCGTTTGCAGAACAAAGACAACCTGATGAACGAGCTTACCAAGGTCGTTCGGGTTATGAAGAAATTGGATGAGTCAGCGCCTCACGAAGTCATGTTGGTACTGGACGCCGGCACGGGCCAAAATGCCTTGAGCCAGGCGCAGGTGTTCCAACAGGCGGTCGGTGTTTCCGGTATTACATTGACGAAACTGGACGGCACGGCGAAAGGCGGTATCGTATTTGCTATTGCGCGTCAGCTTCAGCTACCTATCCGTTATATCGGCGTGGGTGAACAGGCCGAAGATCTGCGTACATTTGATGCAGAAACGTTCGTCAGTGCCTTGTTCGACGAATGACACTCAGCTCGGGAGCCTCAGCCTAGATGATAGAGTTTCGTCAGGTAAGCAAACGCTACGATTCTGATCACACCGCCCTGCGCCAGGTGAACTTTCATCTCGACCGGGGTGAGCTGGCGTTTCTGACCGGTCACTCCGGAGCCGGTAAAAGTACCTTGTTGAAACTGATCATGGTGATGGAGCGGCCGAGCGCGGGCGAAGTGATGGTTGGTGGCCAGCGCCTTAATAGCCTGCCGAAGCGACAGATTCCCTACATTCGACGGCACATCGGTGTGGTGTTTCAGAATCACCAATTGCTGTTTGATCGCACCGTGTTCGACAACGTGGCCATGCCGCTTGAAGTCATGGGTGTAGCCCCCAGAGACATCGGCCGCCGGGTGCGGGCTGCATTGGACAAGGTGGGGCTGCTGAGCAAAGAAAAAATGAACCCCATGCAGTTGTCTGGGGGTGAGCAACAGCGGGTTGGCATTGCCCGGGCCGTGGTCAATAAACCTCCGGTCCTCTTGGCGGATGAGCCGACGGGTAACCTCGATCCGCAATTGTCGGCAGACATCATGCAGCTGTTTACGGAGTTCAGCCAGGTGGGTGTAACGGTGTTGATTGCCACACACGACATCGCCTTGATTAACCAAATGGGCCGTCGCCGGCTGACATTGGACCACGGTGAGCTGATCGCAGGCGGTAGTGCCCCGGTCGGAGGAGGTCTGAATGGCCGCTGACCAAAAACAGAAACCCGTTAATCCTCGTGGTGCCGCCACGCGTTCGAAATCTCCGATTAATAATCAGGCCAGAAGTTATTTGGACCACCATCGCAAGGTGGCCCGGGCCTCTGCCCAGCGTTTGCTGAAAACGCCGGTTGCCAGTGCAATGACATGGACAGTGATGGGCGTGGCACTGGCGTTGCCGGTGGCTTTGTTGCTATTGCTGACCAGTTTGCAGGGTGTGAGTGCCGGTTGGGAGAGCAGCGCTCGGATCACCGCCTACCTGAGTCTGGATACCTCTGTGCAACAGGCTCAAAAGCTTACTCGCGATATAGACAGTGACGGCCGGATTTTGTCGGTCGAGCTGGTGGAGCGGGATCAAGCTTTGGTTGAGTTTCGGGAGGCTTCCGGTTTGGGCGATGCGCTGGATTTTCTAGGCGACAACCCGTTGCCGCATACATTACTGATTACCCCTCAAGAGAATGCCCGCACGGCCGCGAGTGTGCAGGCTTTGGTAGTCTTTATTGAAGGTATGGGGCGGGTGGATCAGGTTCAGGTCGATCTGGGTTGGTTGCAGCGTTTGAATGCCATGACCGAAATTTTGGCGCGAGCGGTGTGGGCATTGTCATTGCTATTGGGCGCGGCGGTGATCCTGGTGATTGGTAATACCGTACGTTTAGCGATCGAGAATCGTCGCGATGAAATTCTGGTGGCGAAACTGGTCGGTGGCACAGATGCGTTTGTCCGTAGGCCGTTTTTGTACTCCGGTGCTTGGTTTGGTTTGGGAGGCGGTCTGGTTGCCTGGGTGTTAATACAGGCCTCGTTGTGGTGGCTAAACGGCCCCATAGAACGTTTGGCCGATTTGTATCGCAGTGAATTTGCTTTGCAGGGGCTAGGCTTCGAGGGCGCGGCAGCATTGATTATCATCGCAATGCTGTTAGGCTGGCTAGGCGCTTGGGTGGCAGTGAAGCGTCATCTGGACGATATAGAGCCGGGTGAGATAGCCGGCGGGTGACGCAGGTCACGGGAATACCGTATTGAAATTAGAGCTTGTTCTGGCGTAGCTTAATGCGATTGCAGTAGCGTTTCAGGTAGGCACGGTGAGTTTTTCAGATTGTTGATAATTAACGTTTTACTGGAATTCTCGGGAACTTATTAAGATCTTGGCGGCCTTACAGTTTGTTGGTATATTTTAAGCACGTCAGGTTCGGAGGTTAATGCATGGGTACGAGTTTACAGCTGGCTGACAGACTGGTTCCGGGCGCGAATCTAGAATCCTATATTCAGGCGGCAAGTCGCATTCCTGTTCTCACAGTAGAAGAAGAGCGGGATTTGGCGGAACGGCTACATTACGACGGCGATGTGGAGGCGGCCCGGCAGTTGGTGCTTTCTCACCTTCGGTTTGTGGTTCATATCGCTCGCAGTTATTCAGGCTACGGTCTGGCTCAGGCTGATTTGATTCAGGAAGGCAACGTAGGCTTGATGAAAGCGGTAAAGCGCTTCAATCCAGAATACGGTGTGCGCTTGGTATCGTTTGCCGTGCACTGGATCAAGGCTGAGATTCACGAGTTCATTTTGCGCAACTGGCGTATCGTGAAAGTGGCGACGACTAAGGCACAGCGTAAGTTGTTCTTTAACTTGCGCAGCCAAAAGAAGAAGCTGGCGTGGTTGAATCACGATGAGCTGAATGCGGTCGCGGAAGATTTGGGTGTGGAGCCCAAGGTGGTTCGTGAGATGGAAGGCCGCTTGGCCTCCCGTGATGCGTCGTTTGATGGTCCAATGGACGACGATGACGATGCCGTTTACCAGGCACCGGCCCATTATCTTGAGGATCGTCGTGCAGATCCGGCCGTGCAGCTTGAGAATTCTAACTGGTCTGAAGATTCCAATGGCCGCTTGATGCAGGCGTTGAGTGTGCTGGATGAGCGCAGTCAGGATATCCTGCGTGAGCGTTGGTTGACGGACAGTAAGTCGACGCTGCATGAGCTGGCGGATAAATATGGCGTTTCTGCGGAGCGGATTCGGCAGTTGGAAAAAAACGCCATGAAGAAGATTAAGGCTCAGATGACGGAAGCGGCCTGATAGCCCTTTTGTTTTGAGTGTTTGAAAACGCCACCACCGTTTTGCGGTTGGTGGCGTTTTTGTTTGTATAATCCTGATACTTGTATAAATTCATGCATCCGGGGTGAAGGGGTTGGAGCAGCCTTTCCAAAAACCGCTCCTGCGGCACATCCATGTGACGCTTCTGCTCCGCCATCCTTGGCTGCGCACATTTTTGGAAAGGCTGCCCCAACCCCTTCGTCAAACCTTTGAGTGGGATTCCAGAAAATGACTACAACACTTCCTCGTATCGCCTTTCTTGGCATTGGTTTGATGGGCGCGCCTATGACGAGAAACCTGCTGAATGCGGGTTATTCAATGACGTTGTGGAACCGAACGGAGAGTAAGTGCGAGCCGTTTGCCGACGAAGCCACCATCGCCCAATCGCCGGCCGAAGCGGTTGCCGATGCGGATGTGGTGATCACCATGCTGGAGAACGGGCAGGTGGTGGATGATGTGTTGGTTGAGCAGGGCGCGATTGCTGCGTTGAAGGCGGGTGCGCTGCTGATTGATATGAGTTCGGTGCAGCCGTCGGTAGCGCGTGGTCATGCGGCGCTGGCGGCGAAGCGGAGTGGGGGGTATTTGGATGCACCGGTGTCGGGTGGCACGGTGGGTGCGGCTGAGGCTCGGTTGAGCATTATGGCGGGTGGTTCCGAGACGGATGTGGCTCGGGCTCTGCCGGTGTTTGAAGTGCTGGGGAAGTGCACTCACATTGGGCCGACGGGGGCCGGGCAGCTGGCTAAGTTGGCGAATCAGGCGATTGTCGGGATTACCATTGGTGCGGTGTCGGAAGCTTTGCTGTTGGCGGCCAAGGGCGGAGCGGATCCAGCGGCGGTTCGGGAGGCTTTGATGGGCGGGTTTGCCGGGAGTCGAATTCTGGAATTGCACGGTCAGCGGATGATTGATCGGGATTTTGCGCCGGGTGCGCCCGCACGGATTCAATTAAAGGATTTACGGATGATTCTGGATGAGGCCCGTGCCGAAGGGCTGACGTTGCCGCTGTCACAGCAGGTGCATAATGAATACTTGTCGCTGATGGCGAGCGGACACAGTGAGGTGGACCACAGCGGGCTTTTGCTTGAGCTGGAACACTTGAACGGCACGTTGATGGGGTCTCTGGGCCGTGGACCCAAGGAATAAGATTCGGTTTTAGGAGATTGCTATGCCCCGTTTTGCTGCTAATTTGTCGATGCTGTTCACTGAGGTGCCGTTTCTTGAGCGGTTTGCCAGAGCCCGAGCTGTCGGGTTCACTGGCGTGGAGTATTTGTTTCCATACGAGTGGCCCGCTGAGGCGATTGCGGCGGAGCTGAAGGCGAATGTGCTGACTCAGGTATTGTTTAATCTACCGCCGGGGGATTGGCAGGCGGGCGAGCGGGGTATTGCCTGTTTGCCGGACCGGGTTGAGGAGTTTCGGGCTGGGGTGGAGCAAGGCATCGTTTATGCGAAGGTGCTGGGTTGTAAACAGTTGAATTGTTTGGCGGGCTTAAAGCCGGAAGCGCTAAGCGAAGACGAAGCCTGGCGCACACTGGTGACGAATGTTCAGTATGCCGCCGAGCGATTTTCCGAGGCTGGGTTGACCTTGTGTCTGGAGGCGATTAATTCTCGTGTGGATATGCCGGGTTTTATGTTGGATACCACCGGCAAGGTGATGGCGTTGATTGAAGAGGTGGATGCCGATAATGTGCGTCTACAGTTCGACATTTATCACATGCAGGTTATGGAAGGGGGCCTGGTCCGGTCTATGGAGTGTTTGCTGCCGTGGATTGCTCACGTGCAATTTGCTGATAATCCGGGCCGGCACGAACCGGGCACCGGCGAGATTAACTTTTCGAATGTTTTTACAGCGTTGGATAACATGGGGTACGGGGGCTGGGTCAGTGCAGAGTACAGACCTTCAGGGGTAACAGAACAGACGCTGGGATGGTTCAGCTCCAAAGCTTGACCGTCGCCAGACGCGACACCCTCTTACAAGATCGTAACTGGCCCGCGCTGCCGGTTCTTCGTAACCTTAGTGTTAATGTAATCCGCTATCAGGAGGGCTCACCGGTGAAAGCACTGGTAATCGAAGACGATCAGGATGTAGCAAGTTACCTGGTAAAGGGGCTAAAGGAATCCGACTTCGTAGTGGATCATGCTGCCGACGGTAAAGACGGCATGATGATGGCTGCGAGTGAAGAATACGACATCATGATTGTGGATCGTATGCTGCCCGGCATGGACGGCCTTTCCATCATCAAGACGGTGCGGGCCACTGGCAACCAGGTTCCCGTGCTGATTTTGAGTGCACTGGGCGATGTGGACGACCGGGTTGAAGGTCTGCGCGGGGGTGGTGATGATTACCTGACTAAACCATTCTCGTTCACCGAATTGCTGGCGCGGATCGAATCTTTGGTACGCCGCAACCGACAGGCGGCAGAAACCGAAACGGTTTTGAAAGTGGCCGACCTGGAGATGGATCTGCTCGCGCGTACCGTCAAGCGCTCCGGTCAGAACATTGATGTTCAGCCCCGTGAGTTCCGGTTGTTGGAATATCTGATGCGTAACGCCGGCCAGGTGGTCACCCGAACCATGCTGCTGGAGAAGGTTTGGGACTATCACTTTGATCCCCAGACTAACGTGATTGACGTGCACATCAGCCGTCTGCGCGCGAAAATCGATAAAGAATTCGACACACCCTTGCTGCAAACAGTCCGGGGTGCGGGATACATGCTGCGTGAAACTGCTTAGTCAGCTCAGAACGTCGTCTTTCCAGCTGGCGCTGCTTTATATGGTGGTGTTTGCCACCTCGGTATTTTTGCTTTTGGCATTTATATACTGGCGCACAGCGGGATTCATGACCGCTCAGACTGATGAGACGATCGAGGCCGAAATTGCAGGCCTCGCGGAGCAGTACCGAGGGCGAGGCGTTAACGGGTTAATTACCATTATCCGGGAACGTGTCGCACGAGACCCCAACGCTAAAACAGTTTACCTTCTTTCTACGGATGATCTGCTGAAACTGGCAGGTAATATTGAAGCCTGGCCGGAAGGCAGCCGCACGGCAGAAAGCGGTTGGATTAACTTTACGCTGGACTCCAGCGTAGGCTGGCAAGGCCCGGAACGATTAGCCCGTGCCCGTATCTTTGATGTACAGGGCGGCCTTAGATTGTTGGTCGGGCGCGACGTCGATGAACTGACCAGCCTCAAACGAGTGATCGAAGGTGCCATTAACTGGGGTATGGGTATTACCCTGGCGCTGGCTTTGTTGGGTGGCTTTTTAATGAGCCGAAGTACCACCCGCCGTATCGAAGTAATCAACAACACCTCTCGCCGTATCATGAACGGCCATCTTTCCTTGCGAATTCCGACCCGCGGTACCGAAGACGATTTTGACCAGCTGGCCGAAAACCTGAACCAGATGCTCGATCGTATTGTGTATTTGATGGAAGGCATTCGACACGTTTCCGACAGCATTGCTCACGATTTAAGAACCCCGCTGACACGGCTGCGCAACCAGCTGGAGCGAACCCTGATTTCTGTGGATAACGACGAGGCCAGGGAACAGGTTGGCCGGGCTGTGGGCGAGGCCGATCAGCTGCTAGCCACTTTCAATGCGTTGCTGAGAATTGCTCGGCTGGAAACCCGTGGCAATACAGCTGACATGAAAGTGATCTCGCTGGATGAGTTGGTGTGTGATGCTTGCGAGCTCTACGAAGCGCTGGCCGAAGACAAAGATCAGCAGTTTAAGCAGGTGATGGAGCCCAAAGTGATGATTGAGGGTGACCGGGATCTGCTGTTTCAGATGGTCAGTAACCTGATCGATAATGCGATCAAGTACACGCCTGAGCAAGGCGGTATTGTGGTTGTGGTTCGTAAAGAGGGAGCCAGTGCCATTTTCGAGGTGCAGGACTCCGGTATTGGTATTCCGGATGATGAAAAAGATCAGGTGTTTCAGCGTTTCTACCGGGTTGGTAAAAGTCGATCATTACCCGGAAACGGCTTGGGCTTGAGCTTGGTCAGTGCAGTGGCAGAGATTCACCAAGGAGAAATTCTGCTGAGTGACAGTCACCTCGACGCGGAGATGCCGGGGCTAACGGTTGCGGTGAAAATGCCTGCGTTCACCGGGGTAAGAAAGCGTATTAAGGCGGCCCAGATTGAGCAGATCCCCGACGGTGCGGATGAGGCGCGCTCATCCGCAGACAGTCAGGCGTAATCTCAGTGGCTGGCGCGGAAACGGTTAACTTGCGCCATTAAAGGGCTGAATAGTGCTTCCGCACGCCCTTCAACTAGCTTGGTCAGCCCTTCAAATTGAGCACGACGGTGATCCACTTTCACCTGCAGGCTGTCCCACTCACCTTCCAGGTGCTTTTGCTCAGCCATCATAAAGGCCGCAATGTTGTGGCGGTTTACCTTGTTGGTGATGCCCAGTTCTTCCAGTTTGAAGCCCAAGCTATCAACGCCTTCCAGCGCCAGATTCAGAATCTTTTGAGTGTTCATGGTGTGTCTCCACAAAATGGTGAGTAAGGGGTAGTGAGGGGGAAAATATCGATAGTGTCTAGAGTGTGCAACCTAATTTCCTGGCAGGGGAGATGTTGTGGCGGCTCTTTCCAAAAGGTAATGCAGTGGCCACTGCTGGGTAATGGTCAAACTGCATAATGGTTATTGTAGATGAAGAAGCAGGCCCGCTAAGGTTGCTTCTTCCTCCAGCACAGCGCTAGCCTTATACCCCGTGATCCACGGGGTTTTTTTATGCCCCCACATTCTCCAGTCAGGTTGAGCGCAAACGTATCATGGTAAAACCCACATCTTCGCCCCGCTACATTACTCCAGACGGCGAACAGGCGCTGCGAGAAGAGCTTCAGTACCTGTGGAAAATCAAGCGACCCGAAGTCACCCAAGCCGTGCGGGAAGCAGCCGCTCAAGGCGATCGCTCTGAAAACGCGGAATACATCTACGGAAAGAAACAATTGCGAGAGATTGATCGCCGGGTACGTTTTCTCAGCAAGCGGCTGGATGAGTTGACGGTCGTAGATCGGCTGCCGGAGGACCAATCTCGTGTGTATTTCGGAGCTTGGGTAACGGTCGAAGATGAAGATGGCGAGGAACAAACCTATCGTTTGGTGGGGGCGGATGAGTTTGATCTGACCAAAGGCTATTTAAGTATTAATGCGCCGCTGGCGAGAGCACTGATAGGAAAGCATCTTGATGATGACGTGTCGGTGAAAACACCCGATGGTTGGAAAAACGTTGTCATTACAGGCATTCGGTATAACGCTAACACGTCCACCGAGTGAGAAATGTCACAAAATCGTCTAATCGGTGAGCGGTTTGTCGATTTTGGCGATACACTGATCAAAAATTGTCACTCCAACTGAGTGCGCGCTCTGATCAGGATGATTGCCATGAATGCCGCTAACTACACCCCCGGAAAAACGTCAGGCCACGGCTTTTGGGGAGCGTGCATCGGATTGATGCTAGGGATTGGGTTGTCGTTGCCGACGTATGGTCAGGCATTGACCAGGGATGCCGACGCCTCGGTGTTTGAATACGAAGAGCGCTCCACCATTGAAACGATTCCTTTCCGTTCGATGGAGGAAGAAGTGTTGGCAAACACCGTTATCGAAGGCGGGCTAGCCGCTCCTGCCGCGGGTGTACCCGTGCAGGCGGGAAAAAACGCGGACTTTTATCTTGATCCCCTGGCACTTCAACCCCGGGACGAACGGACCGATCTGGGGCGGTCAGAAATCCCGGTGGATATCCGTTTCGCCAACCCGAAAGTGGTGCCGGGTCAGACTCACAGCAATAACTACTTGATCCGCCCACCTCAGAACCGAACTTACGACGCGCTTAATGTGAACATGACCGAGCGGCCATAACTTCCGTTGGCTTAGGCCGCAGCGCTGTCTTGCTGCTCCGGTTTGCTCAGCACGTCGTTATAGAAAAACTCGAGAGCTTGTCTGGCTTGGTTGAGCCGCGCCCGAGACACGCGCAATTGTTCATTTAGATACGCAAAAAAACGCGCCTGATCGTCGTCCGACAGGGTTCCAGGGTCTTGCAGATTATGAAATAGCACGAAACGGCTAATCCAATGCAGGTAGGTCTGTTCTGCCCGCTGGTTCAGTTCGCGTTTGTGAATAGCAGCTTGAACAAGGTTCACCAAGCCGGGGCGTGACTGCTCCAGCGCTTCAGTAATATCCATGTGTAAGATCTTCCGAATGACTTGTTGTTCTTATGGTGCGCGCATCATATGACAAACGTTTGAAAGGCGCAAAGATGAAGCGAAAGAAGGGGCGTTACGGGGAAGAGTGCTGCCGCCGCTAGTGAGCAGCGGCAGCGACTGAAGCGTTTTACTTCAACGATTCGAGCTTGTCGATATACTGTTGCATGGCCTCTTCACTGGAAGTGCCTTTCAGTTTGTCCCACGCGTCGTACTTGGCGCGGCCAACGAAATCCATCATGCCGGGGCGCTTGCCCGTAACATCACCTTCGGTGGCTTGCTTGTAGAGGGCGTAGAATTCCAACTTTAGTTCGTTGGACGGCTTGAAGTCGCCTTCGGCGGTCTGGATGTAGTTTACTGATTCTTCAAACTTGGCTTTCAGGTCACTCATCGTTGTGGTCCTTGGTGTGCAGGGTTGCTTCCTATAAGGGTCAACGAAGTATAGCTTTGGGTGCCATCCTCGTCATTGACTAAAAGAGCGCTCTACTTGGCATTACGGCAATCTGGCAAAAGTTTGCCCGAGTGCTCATTTTGAGCCAATTATGGCCAATGGCTTATTGAGCTAGCTCGAACACCGGTGTAGAGTCTCGCTTGGTGTTTGCCAGGATGGCAGACACAAAGGAATGAAATACGTTGCAAATGAATTGCACAGGGAGCACGTCATGTCTGGTAAAGATGGTTCTGTCGCGCCAAAAGAGCGCATTAATATCAAGTATGTCCCCGCCACTGGCGACCAGCAGGCTGAAACCGAACTGCCGCTAAAGATGTTTGTGGTTGGCGATTTCAAGGGCCATGCTGTAGAAACCCCCATTGAAGACCGCAAAGCCATTTCTGTGGATAAGAACAACTTCCGTTCTGTGATGAAGGAAGCTGGCCTTACTCTATCAACCTCCGTGTCCAACAAGCTTGAAGATGACGCGGATGATCTTCCGGTGAATCTGCAGATTGAAAGTCTGGAAGACTTTTCGCCTGACAGCATCGCCCGCCAGGTTCCGGAGCTGAAAAAACTGATCGAACTGCGTGAAGCGCTTGTTGCTCTAAAGGGGCCGCTTGGCAATGTGCCGTCATTCCGCTCTAAGCTCCAAGAGTTGCTGGATGATGAACGCGCACGGGAATCGCTGCTGACGGAACTGGAACTGGCGACCGAAAACGACGAATAAGCGCGTTTCCGAAATCGGTTACACCCAACACCAATTATCAATTACGTACTGAAGGGATGTGGTATGTCTGATACTGCTGTGCAGCAATCTGCTGCCTCCGAATCCGTGGCAGAAGGCTCTCTGCTTGATCAGGTTATGGCCAATAGCCGCATGGCGCCGGCTGACGAAGGTTACGATGTCGCGCGCAAAGGTGTCGCAACATTTATTGCCAACCTGCTAAAAAGCGACGAAAAAGGCCAACCGGTCAATAAGGCTCTGGTAGACCAGATGGTGGTAGAGCTGGACCGCAAGATCAGCGCGCAGATGGACGAAGTTCTGCACGCCCCCAAACTGCAAGAGCTGGAGTCGTCCTGGCGCGGCCTCAAACTCATGGTCGATCGCACAGAGTTCCGCGAAAACATCAAAGTAGACATCCTGCACGCCACCAAACAGGAACTGCTAGAAGACTTCGAATTTGCCCCAGACGTGACCCAAACCGGTTTCTACCAGCATGTATACTCGGCCGAATACGGCCAGTTTGGTGGTGAGCCGGTCGGTGCCATCGTTGGCAACTACGCTTTCAGTCCCTCTACGCCTGATATGAAGCTGCTGCAGTATGTGTCGTCCGTAGGCGCTATGGCTCACGCCCCGTTCCTGTCTTCCGTTGCACCGTCGTTCTTTGGTGTCGACAGCTACCAGGAGTTGCCGGCCATTAAGGAGCTGAGTGCTGTTTTTGAAGGCCCGAAATACGCCAAATGGCGTTCTCTGCGTGAATCCGAAGACGCTCGCTATCTGGGCCTGACCGCGCCGCGCTTCTTATTGCGTACACCGTATGACCCCACTGAAAACCCGGTGCGTAGCTTTAATTACAAAGAAAACGTATCCGGCGATCACGAGCACTACCTGTGGGGTAATACTGCTTACTTGTTAGGTACTCGTTTGACCGATAGCTTTGCTAAATACCGTTGGTGCCCGAACATCATCGGCCCGCAAAGTGGCGGTGCGGTGGACGATTTGCCGGTGCACACCTTCGAGTCCTTCGGCCAGCTGGAAGCCAAGATCCCGACCGAGGTGTTAATCACCGACCGTCGTGAATACGAATTGGCGGAAGAAGGCTTCATCGCACTGACCATGCGCAAGGGCAGCGACAACGCCGCCTTCTTCTCGGCCAACTCTGTGCAAAAGCCCAAGCAGTTCCCGAACACCAAAGAAGGCAAAGAAGCGGAAACCAACTACAAGTTAGGCACCCAGCTGCCTTATATGATGATCGTGAACCGACTGGCCCACTACATCAAAGTGCTGCAGCGTGAGCAGATTGGCTCCTGGAAAGAACGTCAGGATCTGGAGCGTGAGCTGAACACCTGGATTCGCCAGTACGTAGCCGATCAGGAAAACCCACCGGCAGAAGTTCGCAGCCGTCGCCCGTTGCGCGCCGCGCAGGTGGTGGTCTCCGATGTTGAAGGCGATCCTGGCTGGTACCAGATCTCGCTGGCGGTACGCCCGCACTTTAAGTACATGGGTGCGAACTTCGAGCTCTCGCTGGTTGGTCGATTGGACAAGGATTAATCCGTGTTCAGCGACACTGCGACTGACGGCGTTCGCAACACCGGCAGCCTGTTCGAACGACTCGAGCAGGCGGCGGCTCCCGCAGGGCAGGGCATGGGAGAAGTGACCCATGTAGTGGAATCCATCAAACGACATTTGGTGCGTTTGCTGAACGCTCATCCGGGCAACAGTGCAAGCGTGCCGGACCTAGGATTGCTGGATTTCAACGACGCTACCTTGGGTACTCACGACCTGAGTATCCAGATTCGCGGGGCGATTCGTCAGTGTATCGAGAAGTTTGAGCCCAGAGTGAAACGGGTGGACGTGGTGGCGCTGCCACCGGGGCCGAACCCGTTGCAGTTGAAGTTTCAGGTCACGGTTTATCTGAGCGTCACAGGTAGTGATGACAGAACCACAATAGACTTGGTCTTAGATGAAAAGCGGTACTACCGGATAGCATAAATTCGAGTAGTTAAAGGCAAGGATGAGAGCGGTTGGACAGCACCCCGACCAACCGCTCGGAGCCAGACTGGTGCAGTATTTATGAAGTTGAATCGGTTCTACAGGGATGAATTGAGCTTTTTGCGGCTGCAAGGCAGGGAATTTGCCGATGCACATCCGCAGCTCACCCGATTTCTATCGGAACAAAGCACCGACCCAGACGTAGAGCGTCTTCTGGAAGGCTTTGCCTTCTTGACCGGCAAGCTGCGCGAAAAAGTGGAAGACGAATTTCCAGAGCTGACACACTCCCTGCTGAACATGCTCTGGCCCAATTACCTGCGGCCAGTGCCCAGTTGCACCATCATGCGTTTCGACCCTCAGCTGCACGCGATCAGCGAACGCCAGCGGGTAGAGCGCCACACCGAAATCAAAAGCCGGCCAGTGGGTGAAAGTACCCGCCAAACCCAGTGCCGATTCCGTACTTGCCGGGCTGTGGATATCTTTCCCGTCAGTGTGGCAGAAGCCCACGCCGAGCATTCCCGCGAAGTATCTTCAGTGTCAGTCGATCTGGCCCTGCACACCGACCAGCCATTGAACCAACTGGGCATGGACAGCCTGCGTTTCTATTTGGGGGGCGACAACCACACCGCCGAAACCCTATACCTATGGCTGAACCACTATCTAAGCCGCATGGAATTGGTGGTGGGCGACAGCGTATACAGCCTGCCCACATCGTTGCTCAAGCCCGTGGGCTTTGCCGCCGATGAAGCCATTCTGCCGTATCCGAAAAATGCCTATTCCGGCTACCGGATTATTCAGGAATACCTGAGCTTTCCCGAGGCCTTCCGGTTTATCGACGTCACCGGATTGAAACAACGCCTACCGGGGATCCAGGCAGACGAGATCAGCCTGCGCTTCCACTTCAGCCGCATTCTGCCGCCGGATACCCGCGTCACCCGGGATTCCCTGCAACTATATTGCACGCCAGCAGTGAACTTGTTCAGTCACGAAGGCGAGCCGGTGGATCTGAACGGTCGTGAAACCGAGTACCGAATTTCGCCGTCCAGCCGCTGTCCTGAACACTACGAAGTGTTTAGCATTGAACAAGTTGAAGGCTGGCTGGAAGGTCGTTCGGGCCGGGGCGAGCCCCGCTTATATACGGCGTTTGAGAGTTTCCAGCACGAAGTGGAGCGGGACCGTGGCCGCACCGCCTTGTATTACCGGGTGCGTACCCGCGAAAGTGTTCGGGGCGATGGCTTCGATCACTATATTTCTTTTGTACGTGCCGACGAATCTGACTGCATGAACCGGCAAGAGGCCGTATCTCTGACACTCACCTGCACGAACCGGCAATTGCCGCAACAGCTGGCGGTGGGTGAAATATGCATGGCCACAGAAACCACACCGGCCTTCGCCTCGTTTAGCAACATTACCCGACCCACCGCCACCCTGCGACCCACACTGGATGGCAGCCTGTTATGGACGTTGATCTCGAACCTGTCACTGAACTATCTGTCGATGCTCGATGTGGATGCATTGCGCACTGTGCTGCGGGTGTATGACTTTCGGGCTTTGGTAGATCGCCAGGCCGAGCGTGTGTCTCAGAAGCGGTTGGCGGGCATCAGCGACATTAACACGCAACCGGTTGACCGCATGGTGCGCGGTTTGCCGGTGCGGGGTATCCGGTCAGTGCTAAAACTCGACCAACAGAACTTCGCCAGCGAAGGCGATCTGTACCTGTTTGGCACGGTGTTGAGCCAGTTCTTTGCGCTCTACGCCAGCATTAACGCCTTTCACCAGCTGGAAGTGGTGAACACAGAGAATCAGGAACGGTACACATGGACGTTACAGCAAGGTCAGCAGCCGCTGATGTAGCCGGGCTCGAACCCGTTCTGGGCAATGCGCGGCGCTACAGTTTTTTTCAGCTGGTGGACCTGATTCACCGGCATCATGGCGATGATTTGGAAGGTTCTGGCTCAGGCGATCCGGTACAGGAACGCATTCGGTTTTCGGCCTCTGCCGGCTTGGGGTTTCCGGGCAGTGACGTGGTGTCGGCGTTGTCGCCGCAGCACGAGCACGCACCTTACCAAATGGAAGTGAGCTTTCTCGGGTTGCACGGTTCCCAGTCGCCGTTACCCGGCTATTACCTGGAAGATCTGGCGTGGGAAGCGGGCCAGAATCTGGGCGTGCGGCGGCATTTTTTGGATTTCTTTAACCACCGGTTGGTGACGCTGTTTCATCGGGCCTGGCGTAAGTACCGCTACTACATACGATTTCAGCCTGGTGCCAGTGACGGCTTTTCGGAACTGGTGTTCTCCCTAACTGGACTGGGTGATCGTCGTTTGCGGGAAGCGACACCCGTTAATTGGTCGAAAATGCTGGCCTATGCCGGCTTGATGGCGGGGCGTAGCCGGTCGCCGGAAGTGGTCAGCGGGATAGTTGCCCATTGCTTCGATCTAGAAGATGTCAGCATTGAGCAATGGGTACTAAGGAAGGTGGCCATTGCTGAAGATCAACAAACCCGCCTAGGGCAAGCGAATGCCAATCTCGGCCATAACACACTGATTGGATCGAGCATCCGGGACCGAAGTGGCAAATTCATACTTCGGCTGCGCAATCTAAGCCGACAGCGCTTTGCCGATTTTTTGCCCAACGGTGCTGAGCATGAACGGTTGGTGAAGTTGGTTGAGTTTGCCACCCGGGAGCAACTGGCTTACGACCTGGAGCTGGAAATGCGCCCCAAAGACATACGTCCCATGCGAATGGGGGAAGAGCTACGTTTGGGCTGGAACTCATTCGTGACACCGGAGCGCGCCAGCAAGCGACCGGCGGTGCGGATCCAGATCCGACGTTAAGGCAAGGAGCCAGAAGTGTGACCACGCAAACAGCAGAATTGAACTTAGTGATCACCAACCCGACGGAAGCGGGTGGTGGCGCCAGCCTTGAGCATCGTTTCAGCGCAAACGGGGGCTCGATTGGTACTGCGGCTAACGATACCTGGCGTTTATCGCCCCACCGCACCGGTGCCGTGGCGGGGCATGCTGAAGTGCGCTTTCTAGACGGCGGCTTCTGCCTGATTGACCGCAGCGGCAGAACCTATATCAACAGCAGCAGCCAACCTGTGGGCCGTGGACGGCGGGCGCGTTTGAGCCATGGCGATACCGTCACCATTGGCCGGTATCAGATCCGGGCGGAACTGCAGGGTGGCTTTGTGGGGCAATGCGAGTTGAGTGAGCCGAACGCGGAAGACCATCGGTTGGTGAATGCGGATGACGGCGAGTTATTGCGTTCAAGCCAGCGTCAAACTTTGCCGGAAGGCCGCGAACCTTTGGTCGGCCTGAAGAATCCGGACAACGAGCTGCACAGTAACGATCCACTGGCCCCTTGGCAGAAGCCTGAGGTGGCGGGTGATCAATGGCTTGCTCGTTCTACCGATGTGGACGAGGAATACCGGGAAAACCGGGATGTGGCGATGGGGCTGCCGGTGAACCGCACCGCCCGCAATCAGAGTGATCAGGAAAAGGAGCGACAGGGAATGTCAGATACAAGAGCACCTGCCCGAGATGCCAGTCGTCAGCACATCAGCGGAGCGCCCTTATTGCGAGGGTTGCAGGCGGATATTGAATTTACCGACAGCGAAGACATGCAGCTGTTTCTGGAAGAGGCCGGGCAAACCCTGAAAGCTGTGGTGGATGGCCTGCTTACGCTACATCAGAGCGAAGATACCCGGCACCAGGCGCTGCGTACCCGCTTGCAGCCCCTTGAAGACAACCCGCTGCGACTGGGAAATGATTATCACGCCACCCTTCAAACCTTGTTTGCCGCTGAGCGCAGCCCGGTTCATCTATCTGCGCCCGCTGCGGTGAGAGAGAGCCTCGACAGCTTGAACCACCACCAGCGGGCCACGCAGGAAGCGATTCGCGAAGCCTTGGACGCCATTCTGCATGCCTTCTCGCCGGAGGCCTTGCTGAGAAGGTTCCACGGATATCGCCGTGGGCTCAAGGACAACGAAGACGAGGGCCTTTGGGCCTGGGACATGTACCAACATTATTACCAAGAACTACGGTCCAGTCGCCAGCAGGGTTTTGAACGCCTTTTCCAAGAGGTGTTCGACCAGGCTTACGACCAACACTTGCGCCAATTACAGAGGGAGAATGGCTAGTGAAGTACTGCAAATGGAGCTTGCTGACGATGGTTATGTTGCTGGTGGGGTGCAGCACCCCCTATGACGCGGTTACTAAAACCGCAAAAGTGCTGTGGGACCCCGACATCCCTGTGGGCTATCCGGAAGATCAGCCAAGCCGGGTGGATCTGACCATGCTGGCCGAACCGAGTGTCAACCCGAACCAGTCACTGGCCCCCACGCCGATCGCGTTTCAGATTATTGAGCTTCGGGACAGTTCGCTATTGATGGCGGGTGATTTCGACCAGTTACTGAATAACCTTGAAGACTCGTTGGGCCGCAACTATGTGGACCACAGCGATTACACCCTGGTGCCCGGCCAGTTCAAGTTTGTGGAGTCGTTCGAGATCAGCGAAGACACCCGGTTTATCGGTGTGATTGCTTTCTACGCATACCCTAACTTATCGCAGTGGAAGAAGGTGGTGAAGGTAGACCCCATTGGTGGCACCTACCATTTGCTGGTCAACCTGCGCGAGCGGGAAGTAAAACTGACACGTTCGGATGAAAGCTGATGGCTGTTAGCAATCGAGTGGTCTGGAGTGATGGGCTATTCATCAAACCCCAGCACTTCCAGCAACAACAACGGTATTTGGAACATCAGATCAACGAGCGCGCATTGGCGGTTTCCGACCACCTCTACGGCTTCAGCGATCTGGAGCTGAATGCGGAATACCTGAGTTTTGGCCGAGTGGGTCTGGTCCGGGCTACCGGATTGTTTCCGGACGGCACGCGCTTCAATCTGCCTCAAGACGATGTGATGCCTGAGCCGTTGGAAATTACCGATGCGTCGGTGGCCAACCAGGTAGTGTATCTGGCGTTGCCGCTTGGGAGCGATTCTCTGGCGGAAGTGGAGTGGCCCGATGCACCGGTTGCCGGGCGATTCCGGGCGTTGTCTGTCGAAATTCGCGATTTGCATTCCATTGATGGCGATGCCCACAGCATTGATATTGGGCGAGTGGCACCGCGTCTGATGCTAGAGCGGGAAGATCGCAGCGCCTACGCGGCTTTGGCCATTGGTCGAATTTTGGAAAAACGGCCAGACGGTAGCCTGGTGATGGACCCTAACTTCCTGCCCACCATGCTCAGCGTGCGCGCAGCATCTCGTTTGCAGCGATTTGTGGGTGAAATGGCCGGGTTGATGCAGGAACGCGCCCGCAACATTGCCGAGCGGGTGGGCGCGCCGGGGCAGGGCGGTGTGGCCGACGTGTCGGACTTCATGCTGCTGCAAATGCTAAACCGAGCGCATCCCAAGTTCATGCACTTGGCGCGTTTACGTCAGTTGCATCCCGAGCGGCTTTACGAAGCGTTGCTGGAGCTGTGTGGTGAATTGGTGACCTTCACTGATGAAAGTCGGATGCCGCGGGAATATACCCCCTACGATCACGACCTGCCGGAAGGCTGTTTCAGCCCGCTGATGCAGGTGCTGCGACAAGCCCTGAGCACCGTGCTGGAGCCGCGAGCACTGTCTATTGCACTGCAGCAGCGCCAGTACGGGCTGACGGTAGCACCGGTTCAGGACGGTCAGTTGATCAAGGATGCCGAGTTCATTCTGGCGGTCAAAGCCGACATGCCACTGGACGATCTGCGTAAGCAGTTCACCCAGCAGTGCAAAGTGGCGTCGGTGGAAAAAATACGGGATCTCATCAGCTTGCAGCTGCCGGGTATTCCGCTGTCGGCTTTGCCCGTGGCACCGCGCCAGCTGCCCTATCATGCAGGTTTTGTGTACTTCCGATTGGATGACCAGAGCCAAGCTTGGCAAATGCTCGATAACGCCAGTGGCTTTGCGTTCCACGTAGCGGGCAGTTATCCGGGGCTGGAAATGCAGTTCTGGGCAATCAGGAGCTAAATAATGACCAATGCACCGGTAATGGATCGACCAAACACCACCACGGGCTCAGGTGATAGTGCATTCAGTGATTTGTTATTCGCGGACCCCGATAACACCGGTCGCCGTGCCGAAGTGGGGGATACCCATTTTCAGCTTCGCGGGCTGGAAGAAAATCGCTTGATTGATGCCAGTACACCGTTGTTGGGGCTGGTTATCCGGGTTCGCCGGTTGGCCGATTTTCACGATGTGGAAAACTTGTACCAGCAGGTTGTTGATGAGGTGGCGGCCATTGACCGCGAACTGATCGAACAAGGCCATGAACGGCCCATCGTGGTGGCTTATCGCTATGTGCTCTGTGCCTTTATCGACGAAGCGGTATTGGGCACGAATTGGGGCGCACACAGCGTGTGGTCGCAGCACTCGTTACTCTCGCGTTTCCATAACGAAACCTGGGGCGGCGAAAAAGTGTTCGCCATTCTGGCTCGCATGGAGAAAGAGCCGGAACGCTACCGCGACATGCTCGGGTTCATCTATCTGTGCCTGTGTCTGGGCTTTGAAGGTCGCTACAAGGTCATGGAAAGTGGCCGTGATGAGTACCAGCAAATCCTTCGCGGCTTGTACGAACAGCTGCGCGACCTGCGCGGAGATCGTGATCCAAAGCCACTGGCCGATGCCTCGGAAAATGTGGTCCCAGCACGTAACCGCTTGCGGACAGGCATGCCAATTTGGCTTATCACCGGCGCTTTAACGGCGGCGATGGTCGGAATTTATCACTTGTATAACGTAGCGCTGAACGAACGCATCAGGGATGTGCTCAGCGTACTGGAACAACTACCGAAATAAGGACATCACTGTGATTCGGGTAGAACTACCGGCGCTGATCGGGCGCCTTAACGAGATTTCCCGTCAGGCTCTGGAAGGGTCTGCCGCGCTGTGCATCAGCCGGCAAGGGGCGGAAATTACGCCGGCACACTTGCTGTTCAAACTGCTGGAAACGCCGTTTTCCGATGTGCGTCAGATTCTGGAACAAACCGGCATCAACTATCAGGAACTGCAGCCGCTGGTAGGCGACAGCCTGAACGGCGAGCCACAAAGCGCTGAGCCATACCCATCCTTTTCACCCTTGCTGGTGGAACTGATGCAGGATGCTTGGCTGCTGGCCTCAACCGAACTCGGCCACAGCGATTTGCGTTCTGGTGCCTTGTTTCTGGCGTTGTTGATGAACGCCGATCGCTATCTGATGCCGCGAGTTGCACAGGCCTTGGTGGACATCAATCGCGAACAACTGCGTAAGCAGTTCGACCGGCTCACCGACGGTTCGGTGGAGCGCCCGCAGCTGGCAGAGAATGGTTCGGTCAAACCAGCCGCCGATGCCGACATGGACCCGCTCACGCGTTACGCCACTGACTTCACCAAACTGGCCCGGAACGAAAAACTCGACCCTGTGGTATGCCGGGATGCCGAAATTGACCAGATGATCGACATTCTATGCCGTCGCCGTAAGAACAACCCCATCGTGGTAGGTGATGCCGGTGTGGGCAAAAGCGCTGTGGTCGAAGGGCTGGCCCTGCGAGTCGTTAGTGGCAACGTCCCTGACCGCCTGAAAAACGTCGAACTCTGGACCCTAGACATGGGCGCGCTGCAAGCCGGCGCGTCGGTGAAAGGCGAATTTGAGAAACGCCTGAAAGGCGTCATCGAAGCGGTCAAAGGCTCAGCCACCCCGATCATCCTGTTCATCGACGAAGCCCACACCTTGATTGGCGCGGGTAACAGCGAGGGTGGTTCAGACGCTGCTAATCTGCTGAAACCCGCATTGGCTCGCGGTGAGCTGCGCACCATCGCCGCCACTACATGGCGCGAGTACAAAAAATACTTCGAAAAAGACCCGGCCCTGAGCCGGCGCTTCCAGCCGGTCGCTTTGGATGAGCCCACGCCGGGTGAGGCTGTTCACATCCTGCGTGGTTTGCGCACCGTCTACGAAAAAGCCCACAAAGTCTTGGTAGCCGACAGTGCTTTAAAAGCCTCAGCCGAAATGTCGGCCCGTTATCTGGCTGGACGCCAGTTGCCGGACAAAGCCATCGACGTATTGGACACCGCCTGCGCCCGCGTCAGCCTGAACCTGAGCACTCCGCCTCGCCGATTGAGCCACGTGCGCAGCGAACTGCACCAAATGGCTATGGAGCAAGAGCTGTTGAGTCGGGAACACACGCTTGGCCAAGCGGTTGATAGCGAACGAGAGCAGGCGCTGGAACAGCGCATTGACGAGCTTACCGCTGAGGCCGGAGCCCTGGAGCAAAGCTGGAACGACCAGCGAGAGCTGGTGGCTCGTTTGGTCGAAATCCGCGAACAATTGCTGACTGGAGAAGTGCCGGAAGTTCTGGAAGCAACGACCGATGCCGACAACGAAGAGCGCCCGGATCTGAAAAGCGAAGCCGCAGCCATTGAACAGGAACTGGCTGAACTCCAAGCCGACGAACCGCTGGTTCACGCCCGCGTTGATGCTCGCCAAGTGGCCGAAGTCATCGCCGACTGGACCGGTATTCCGGTCAACCGCATGACCACCGACGAGCTGGAAAAAATCACCCACTTGCCGGAATACCTACAGGCCCACATCAAAGGCCAGGACACCGCCATCGATTGCTTGCATCAGCACCTGCTGACCGCCCGCGCCGACCTGCGCCGGCCCGGCCGCCCCATGGGTGCCTTCCTGCTGGTTGGCCCGAGTGGTGTAGGGAAAACTGAAACCGTGGTGCAGCTGGCCGAACTGCTCTACGGCGGCCGACAGTTCCTCACCACCATCAACATGTCTGAGTACCAGGAAAAACACACCGTTTCCCGCCTGATTGGCTCACCCCCGGGATACGTTGGCTTTGGCGAAGGCGGCATCCTTACCGAAGCCATCCGCCAGAAACCTTATTCGGTGGTGTTGCTGGACGAAGTCGAAAAAGCCCACCCGGAAGTCCTTAACCTGTTCTATCAGGCCTTTGACAAAGGCGAACTGGCAGATGGGGAAGGACGGTTGATCGACTGCAAAAACGTGGTCTTCTTCCTGACCTCCAACCTTGGCTACCAGACCATCGTTAACCACGCCGAAGAGCCGGAAAAGATCGAAGAAGCGCTCTACCCGGAACTGGCCAACTTCTTCAAACCGGCCCTGCTGGCGCGCATGGAAGTGGTGCCCTACCTGCCGTTGGGCGAAGACACCCTCAACCGCATCGTGGGCGATAAACTCCAGCGCCTGGCTGACCAAATCACGGCCCGTTACCACACCGAAGTAGAGTTGGACGACGGCCTGGTAGAAGCCATCCGAAGCCGCGCCACCCGAAGCGAAAACGGTGCACGGATGCTGGAATCGATCATCGAAGGTGAATTGCTGCCACCGGTATCCTTGGCGCTGCTGGAAAAACTGGCGGCAAGAGAGCCGGTGACCAAGGTCACCTTGGGCGTGAACGACGGAAAGTTCACGGGAATAGTGGCTTAGGTTAACTGTGAAGTAGCTCAACCCCACGGTGTGCGGGCAGCGATCTCCATTTAGAAGGAACGATAGCAATGGGACGGATGCAGAGGGAACTGCACACCGGCATAGAACTAGCGGTAGCACTGATCAAGCAGGACACACTTCCTGCCTTGCTCGACACAGCCACCCGCCAACTCGAAAACGCCTTTGGCCTCAGCAAATGCTGGGCCCTAGAACTCGACCTCAGTGGCCGAACACTCCACTGTGGCCAGTTAGGTGATGCCAGCGAATTCGACTGTGGCGACTTCAGCCACCCCTTCGCTCACGTACTGCAAACCGGAAAGCCGCGCGAACTCACCCGCGCTGCCAGCTACCGGCTTGACCACACCGGCTTCCAAACCCTGTTCGAACACAGCGATCGCCCCAGAAGCCTCTGGCTTGAACCGCTCACCGGCGCAGACGGCCGCACCCTCGGCGTACTCGCCCTGTGCGGCGACCACGACGACTGGCAAGCCATCGTTGGTCAATCCCTGTACATCGGCCTGAAACAACTGCTGGTGCATCAATGGATCAGCCAACTGCAAACCCGCGACCAGGTTTGGCAGCGGCGCATGCTCAAACGCTCACTGGACCACCTGCACGATGCCGAAAGCGTGCGCCAGCGCTGCCAGCAACTATCCCGCAGCTTGGTGGGCAACTCTGAAGCTATGACTAACCTCCGGGCACAAGTCGTGCGCGCTGCCAGCAGCCAGCTTTCGGTGCTGATCCAAGGAGAAACCGGGTGTGGTAAAGACGTGGTCGCCCGAGGCATTCACGAGCTATCCGAGCGCGCGACGGGCCCGATGGTCGTGGTGAACTGCGCTGCTATCCCGGACACCCTGTTGGAAAGCGAACTCTTTGGCCACACCAAAGGCGCGTTCTCGGGTGCCGATCAAGCCAAAGAAGGGCTACTGGCTCAAGCCAATGGCGGCACCCTGTTCCTCGATGAAATTGGCGACATGCCTATAGCCCTGCAGTCCAAATTATTGCGGGTTCTGGAAAGCCGACAGTTCCGCCCCCTAGGCGCACGGGAAGAGCGGTTTTCCGACTTCCGTCTGGTGGCTGCAACTCACCAACCGCTGCAGCAAGGCATCGATGACGGTCTGTTCCGCCGGGACCTGTTCTACCGCCTCAGTCAGTTCCCGCTGCGGGTGATTCCCCTTCGCGAACGTACCGACGATCTCGAAGCGCTGAGCCGGCATTTCATCCGGCTCTACGTTGAACGGGAGGGCAGTGGGCCGCTGGGTATCAGCAGCCACGCATTGAAGCGACTGGCAGGCTATGACTTTCCCGGCAACGTGCGGGAATTACGCAACATCATTGAACTGGCGTGTCTGCAAACCGCCGCCAACGGCGATATCCAGCCCGAGACCTTGCGGTTGGATGACCTGCTGATGGACGCCGGGCCCGCAGCCCCTGCGGTAGCGGAGCCGGTGACGATTCCGGGGATCCCCATGGCCGAAGAAATTCGAGATCTGAAAGCCGCCGCGCAGGCATTCGAAGCGGCCATCATTCGCGAGCGCCTGCAGCAATACCGGGGCAACCGGGCCCAAGCTGCCGAGAGTTTGGGGTTACCCAAGCGCACGCTGGCCCATAAATGTCTGAAGTATCAGGTAACCGACTTATGACCCTGAAAGACCAAACACGAGCCGGGCTCACCGGCCTTGTGCTTCTGCTGATGAGCAGTGTCGGGCAAGCGGACGTCCGCCTAAGTGATGCTCAGGCCTGTACCGAGGAGCCCAATCGATTGGCTCGATTGGCGTGTTTTGATGAGGTGTTTGCTACCCCCCTGGCGCGATACGAAACCGGCACCAGCGGTGCGGTGATTCGCCAGCCCGAACGTTGGCGTCAGGCCTTTTCGCAAGCGGGTCAAAACGATGCCAGTGGTCCGATCTACCGCAATACCGGCTCGGCCGCCGGGCACATGGTCACGGTAGCCGCTTTGGGGGCTCAGCCCCCCAGGCCGGTACTGACACTTCAGTGCCACAACAACATCACGGAACTGACGGTGATGCTGCCCAAACCGATCAGCCGGGAGCGTGTAGACGTGGCGCTGGCATCGGCACCCAACCAGTGGCGGGTGCGGGATGAAGGCCTAGTGGTAAGTGCTGGCCGCGGCCTGCCGGCAATACGTTCGGTGCTTGAAATCGTGCACCAGCCAGATGTTCGTATTCAGGCAGACATACCGGAGCTGGATGGCTTGTTGTTTGACCTGACCGGTTACCGCGACGCCATTAGCCCTCTGCGACAAGCCTGTGGCTGGTGAGGAGAGTGCTATGCAAGTGATTGAACAGCATCCATACGTTGATCAGGTTCTCACCGCCATTCCAGGGGACTCCGGTGTGGGTGATAGCCTTGCCGATGATTCCGTACTGGAATTTCTGGAAGACGAAGTGATGAAAGTGGGCTCGCTGGCTCACAACGACATCAATTGGCAAAAAGTGCAGAGCGAATCTCTGCAATTGCTGGCAGACCGCAGCAAGGACCTGAAAGTGCTTGGCTTTTTCATGCTGAGTTTGCAGCAGGGAAAAGATGGCGAGCACTTCGCCCTGTCCTTGTATCTGTTGCATCGGGTGTTGGATGACTGGTGGGAAAATGCGTGGCCCTATCCGGGTGCCAAGGGGCAGCGGGCCCGCAAAATGCTGTTCATCCAGATTGTGCAGCGTGCGGTTAAAACCGTGGATGGTCTGGGGTTTGATGCCAGCGTGGGTGATGGGCGACAGTTTTGTCTGGACCTGATTGCCAAGCTGGATGAGCAGGCGCGGAACCGGGATTTACCGGATGACCCGCTGTTCGAATTGAAACGGGCTGTGGATAAGTTGCCAAAGCCGGATCAAAGCAGTAGCCAGCAACTGGCTTCAACGGTTGCGACGGAAAGTCCCGCACAAACGCAATCTGCTCAATCGCCGGCACAGTCAACTGCGGCTCCGGCGGCCTTGGGCAATCTTACTCTGGACCCGGGCAACGAACGAGCAACCCGCCAAAGCTTGCTGAAAGTGGCGGAGCTGTTGACCAGCACCGAGCCGGAGAACCCCTTGGGCTATCAACTGCGCCGCTATGCCATTTGGCAAAGCATCACCAGCCTACCGCCGACACGGGATGGCATTCGTACCGACTTGGCCGCCGTCAGTGCAGACCGGGTTGCGGACTACAAAGAAGCGCTGGAAAAAACGCCCGACAATGATTTGTGGCAGCGCATCGAACAGAGCTTGTCTGTAAGCCCGTTCTGGCTCGATGGCCATTGGCTGAGCGCCCGCGCCGCCCAAGTTTTAGGCCTTAACCACTGCGCAGAAGCAATTCGAGACGCGTTGAAACAGTTCGTAGAGCAGTTACCGAAAATCGCGGAGCTGACCTTCAACGACCATACACCGTTTCTCAGTGAACAAGCGGCCGAGTGGATGCATACCGTCCCGGCTTCTGCCAAAGCCGGTGGGGGCCGTTCAAACCCCTGGGAGCAGGCTTTGGAAACGGCGCTCGAGTTGGTGCAGCAGAATCAGTTGTCGTCTGCTCTGGAACTACTGGAGCAAGGTTTGGCCGACGCCCGTGAGCCCAGAGAGAAATTCTACTGGCGCCTGACGACGGCAAAACTGATGAAAGAAAGCGGCCTGAAAGCCATGGCTGCACAACAAATTCAGGACCTGCAAGGGCAGGTTCAAGGGTTGGTTCTTGAAGACTGGGAACCGGCTTTGATCAAACAAATGGAACGGCTGGCGTAACCGCCACACGCATTAAACGCAGGAATGGAAACCATGTGGAGAAAAGCATTACTCATTGGTCGATGGCTGCTGCCATACCTTCGCAACGCCGCCCCGGTCACGTTGACCTTGGGCGTGATCGCGCTATTGGTTGCGACTTGGTGGTTAGGGCCAAGGCTGGAAATCAACGGCGAGTACCCGTTGGTGGCCTGGCAGATGCGGGCGCTGGTGACTCTCGGCGTTGTTCTGCTGGTGGTCGTGTTCTGGAGCATGGTGCTGGCTCGCCGTTTAAACAAGGTCAATAAGACCAAGGCTGCCGAGCAACAAGAGCAAGAAGATCCAATCCTGCTCATGGAGCGGCGGCAACAACGGTTGCTGGATCGTCAGTTACAAGCACTCAAGAGCAACTTGCCGGGCCGAAAAGGATTGTATCGCCTGCCGTGGTATTTGGTGATGGGGCTTGAAGACGCAGGTAAAACCAGCCTGATACAGCGCTCGGGGCAAACCTACACCTTGACCAACGTCACCCGCAATAACCGGGGCGACCGCAACCCCTTCGGTTTCGATTGGTGGATTGGTGATAACGGCGTTCTGATTGATCCAGACGGTGAATTGTTGAGTCAGAATCAGGGCGAAGGGGCCTCGGGAGAAGTCCAGAACCGGTTGTGGAACCATTTCATCGGCTGGCTGGAAAACAGCCGCCCGCAAAGGCCGTTGAACGGCCTGATCCTTGCGGTGGATTTGGCGCGATTGAGCACGGCCAATGAGCAACAGCGGGAAGCCCACGCCATTTTATTGCGCACCCGGATAAGGGAGCTCATGGAGCAGTTGGGCTCGCGGCTACCGGTGTACGTCACCTTCACCAAAATGGACTTGATGTACGGCTTTGCCCCGTTTGTTAGAGCCATGTCGAAGGCCGAAAAAGACCAGGCGCTCGGCTTCACCTTCCAGCTGGATAACCAGCAAGATCACGACGAATGGCTCGAGCAGTTCGCGGAACGTTACAGCGAATTAGTGGACGAGCTAAGTCAGCGTTTGCCAGACGTGCTCGCCGATACCCGGGACGCTGAAGAACGGGCGGCAGCGTATTCCTTCACACGCCAGCTGGCGGGCCTCAAGCCAGCGATAGAACAGTTCCTCAGCGACTTGCTGTCCGCTGATGCATTCTCGACACCGGCTTTGGTACGGGGTACCTATTTCACCTCCGTTCTGCAAGAAGGGGTGCCTGAAGATGCCTTCGTAGCAGCAGCTGCTCGCAATTATCAAATGACCAGTCCGATCCAACCAGCCCAGCGAACTGCCCAGTCAGTCAGTTTGTTCACCAAGAACCTGTTCCCGGGTGTGATCTATCGGGAGGCCGGTCTGGCGGGTGACAACCGAAAGGTGATCAAAAAGCGCCACCGGAAAGTCGCGATGGCTTCAATTATTGCTGTGTGTGCCGGTGCGGGCATGACCGCCGGTTGGCAGCACTATTTCATCAAGAATGCCGAAGCAGCAGCGCAGGTGGAAAACCGGGTTAACGCATTCCTGAACGATTGGCAGCCCGTAGGCTACGAGCCGGATACAACTGGCCGCAATCTGCTCCAGCCGCTGGATGAGTTACGAGAAGCCACATTGGCGTTCGGCGACTACCGTAAAGAGTGGCCGCTGGTGACCGATATGGGGCTTTATCAGGGTCACAAAGTGGGGCCGGAAGTGGATGCCGCCTATTTGGATATGCTGGCCTACCAATACCTCCCGACGCTGATGTTCGGTGTTATGGAGGAGATGGGGCAAGCGCCGGATAGCAGCACCGAGCGGTTGGAGCATTTGCGGGTTCTACGCATGATGTATGACGAAAGCGGCCGTCGTGGCGACATCGTATCGGAATACATGTGCGAGTATTGGCAAGCGCGCTTCCCCGGCCAGCGGGACGTACAGAACCGGCTGCACAGCCATCTGCAGTACGCGATGGCGCACACCAATCTTGCGGGTATGGCCGCCGAAGGTGATCAAGCTGCGACTATGGCACTGGCGCCTTTCCGGAGCAGTGTGCAGTGGGCGCAGCACGAGTTGGGGCGGATCAGCACCCCGGACAGGGTGTACCGTGATCTGAAAGTCGAAGCCGGTCGGGATTTCCAGTCACCGCTGGAGCTGGCGCGTAGTTCTGGCCCGGCCTTCGCTACCGTGTTCACTCGCGTGGATGCCTACGGCGAGCCTCAGGGCGATACCCTGCCTGCAGAGGATGACCCGCTCTCCATTGCGGCATTGTTGACCCGGGACGGCCTGGAAAAATGGTTCCTGCGTCAATCAAGCTCGGTAACGGAACTGGCTCTGGTGGATGCCTGGGTGTTAGGGCGCCGGAACGACGTGGATTTCAGTAAAGCTGATGAAGCCGAGTTGCTATCGAGCTTGCAGACCCTGTATGCCGAAAACTACGCCAACGTGTGGCGCACCGCGCTCAGCCGAATCGACGTGCACCGTTTTGAAGACTTGAATCACGGCGTGCGTATCCTTGAAAGCCTGACCAGCGGCCACCAGCCATTGGCGCGCCTGCTTGGCCAGGTGCAGGCCAATACCAAGCTGATTCCTGCCGGTGAAGGTGAAGCCGAAGTGGCTCGAAAACTGCTGCAGGAGTCGCCGCATTACCGGATGCTGCAGGATATCGAGCGCCAGTTCGACGACCTGAACCGGCTGACTCGCAAAAACAGCGATCAGCCCAGTGGTCTGGAAGAAGTCATGGTGGTAGTGGCCGAGTTACACGAATACATGCGCAGCATTCAGGAATCACCGGATTCTGGCAAGGCTGCACTGAGTGCTGCCCGAGCGCGTATGGCCCTTCAGGGGTCAGACCCCATTTTCACGCTCCAGCGTATGGCCAGCCATCAGCCCGAGCCGCTGAACCGCCTGTTAAGCCGCTTGGCCACCGAAAGCTGGCGAGTAGTGCTTGATCGCGCCGTGGCCCAGCTTGAGCGGGAGTGGTACCGGGAAGTCTATCAGCCCTTCCAGCAAACCCTTGCCCGGCATTACCCTTTTGCAGCAAACGCGAACCGGGACGCAGCCTTGCAGGATTTCGAGCGTTTCTTTGCCCCGGATGGCATTCTGGAGTCTTTCTACAACAATAACCTGAAGCTGTTTTTGGAAGACCACCCCGAACAGGTCGGTGATGCTCGCCGTGCGAGCTTGGTGCGCCGCGATGTGCGCGCAGCGCTGGAGCGGGCCCGCCAGATTCGCCAGGCGTTCTTCACCCGCAGTGGCACGCTGGACGTTGAGTTCGCGCTAGAGCCGCTGAATCTGACCAACAACAAACGTCGCGCCGTGGTGAATATCGACGGGCAACTGGTGGAGTTTTCCCATGGCCCACGCCAAAGTATTCCGCTGGTTTGGCCGAACACGCTGCGCGACAGCGTCGAAAGCCGCATTACTCTGGTGCCGATACAGGTTAACCGCTCACCGCGCAGCATTTCCGAGCGCGGCCCCTGGGCGCTCTTCCGGCTGTTGAACAAAGCTGAAATCACCGGAGTCAGCAGCAATGCGGTGGATGTGATGTTCAAAGTGGACGATGGCGAGATGCGTTACCGCCTGCATGCGGCCAGTAATACCAACCCGTTCACACAGCAGATGCTTGCAGGGTACCGAATACCCCGCAGCTTGTATTAGACTGTGTGCCGTCGCCCGGGCATGAACGCTCGGGTTGGCGGGAGCCGGCACCCGGATGGCGCAGGCTGAAATGGAAATATTCATTCTTCAGGGACTGAAGTTATGCCCCAGGCAAGCGGATTGCAGTTCACCGCCCGTGTTGGCGAATTCCCCTCAGACCACTTCGTGGTCGCCAGCTTTGTGTTCACCGAAGGTTTATCCACGCTCTCCCATGGCCGTTTGAAACTGGCCAGCACCGACCCGGACGTGCAAGCTTCGGATGTACTGGAACAGCCGGTTGATCTGGTGGTTTGGCAAGATGGCCAGCCCATGCGACGCTTTGCCGGCGTGGTGAACGAGTTCGTACGAGGCAACACCGGCCATCGCCGCACCCATTACGAAGTGGTGATTCAGCCTCCCGTGTGGCGCTTGGGCTTGATGCACAACAGCCGGATTTTTCAGGCCCAGACCACCGATGCCATCGTGCGTACGCTGCTGGAAGAGCGGGGCATTGTGGATACGGTGTTTGATTTAAAACGCTCGCCCGAAGAGCGGGAATACTGCGTCCAGCACCGTGAAAGCGACCTGAAATTCGTAGAACGACTGGCTGCGGAAGAAGGTTGGCATTACCGCTACCAGCACGGCAGCGTGGACGGTGAAGAGCAGCCAGCGTTAGTCATCGCCGACCATCACGGTGATGAGCCGAAGCTGATGCCCGTTGAATGCAACACCAAAGCCGGCGGCAGCACCCAACAGGCCTGCATCTTCAGCTTTGCCTACGAAGAAAGGGTGCGGGCTTCATCGGTGGCGATGAAAGATTACACCTTCAAGAACCCCGCTTACGCTCTGATGCATGAACAGAGCGCCGGTGGCGTGAACCACCGGGAAGACTACCAACACTATGACTACCCCGGCCGCTACAAAGCCGACGCCAGCGGCCAGCCGTTTTCCCAAACCCGGTTAGACGCACTCAGAAACGACGCGTCCACAGCCAAAGGCAAAAGCAACCGCCCGGATTTTGCCGCTGGCGCCAAAGTCGAGCTGCAAGACCACGACAGCCAGAGCCTGAACCGGGAATGGCTGCTGACCGCCATCACCCACACCGGCAAACAACCGCAAGCGCTGGAAGAAGAGGGCGGTAGCGAACCGACCAGCTACGCCAACGAATTCACCGCCATTCCCGCCGATAAAACCTGGCGCGCCCTCTGTGGGCACAAACCCATGATGGACGGCCCTCAAATGGCCATCGTGACCGGCCCGGAAGGCGAAGAGATTCACTGCGACCAATACGGCCGCGTGAAAGCGCGATTCCCGTGGGACCGCTATTCAAAGAACGACGAACACAGCAGTGCGTGGTTGCGAGTGTCCGAAGGCTGGGCTGGCGGCCAGTATGGTTTTATGGCTCTGCCTAGAATTGGCAACGAAGTGATTGTCAGCTTTCTCGATGGCGACCCGGATCAGCCGATCATCACGGGCCGCACCTACCACGCCACCAATACACCACCGTACGCACTGCCAGAACACAAAACCCGCACCACGTTAAAAACCAAAACTCACAAGGGTGAAGGCAGCAACGAACTGCGTTTTGAAGACGAAGCCGGCGAAGAACAGATCTACGTGCATGCCCAGAAAGACTTGGACCTGCTCACGGAAAACAACCGCACGGAAGTGGTTAAAAACGACAGCCACCTGACGGTCGAAAACAACCGCTTCAGCCACACTAAAGGTAACAGCCACCACACCGTAGATGGCGAGAAGCGTGAGCTGACAGGTAAAGACCACAGCTTCAACGTAAGCGGCACCCTTCATCTGAAAGCCGGCACCGCCTGGCTCAGTGACTCCGGCACCGAACTGCACATTAAGGCTGGCCAGAAAGCAGTGATTGAAGCCGGCGCCGAAATCACCCTGAAGGCCGGCGGCAGCTTCGTGAAGATCGACCCCGCCGGTGTGGCTATCGGTGGCGCGAGCATCAAGATGAATGCGGGTGGAGCTGCAGGTAAGGGCAGCGGGCAGAAGGTGCAGGTGCCGGAGATGCCGGGGGTGGTGACTGCTGCTGGCGGGGTTGTGGCGCCGGTGGCGTTGGCGGAGGTTGGGCAGCGATCTAATGCCGAGCCCAAAGCGATTGTGGCCCATCGATTGAAGCAAGCCCGCATGCAAAGAACAGCCATTGTTGAGCAGTGCCAACAGCAACCTGATGGTACTTGTCCGCTTAGGAACTGTCCTTGCGGTAAGAATCAGACAGCGTGATACGTAAAGGAGCCCGTTGTGGTATTTGCAAAACTCTCGACTGACAAGGTGCGTTTTTTAGTGCTGGAGGCACAGCAGAAATCAACGGTTTTGCGGTCTTTGTATGAGCAAACAGACGTTCCGAAGTGGCTTTATCTATTTGCTGAGACTGACTGGCAACAGTACTTGGCCGAAAGCCCCGTTGTTCTGGAAGCTAAACAGCAGAGCCCGGAGTATCAGTGGGCTTTGAAAGGATTGAAGGAGGGGCGGCTTGTCGGTCTGATTCTGGAGTCCTCTGGGAGCCTTGAGTCTGTGACTAGTTGGCTAAGGGCGCGTTTGAAAGTGCGCTTTGACGGAGAGCGACAGGGTCTACTTCGACTTTACGACCCTGAGGTATGGCAACGCTTGTCTTCGGTGACTCTGGACCAAGCGGATGTCATTGAGCGAGTTATTTACTGGTACGGAGAAAGTGGTCAGGAACGTTGGCATACCACCGACAGACCAAATCCGTTCACCATGTTGCCCGTACCAACGCTGTCAGAAACTCAGTGGCAGGCATTGAATACGGCTGATGCCTGAGACCGAATTAATACGTTTAGAACGCAAGGAATGACAGGGATGTCTGAGAATAGTGCAAAGCAGTCGGCGCCTGGTTGTAGCCCGACTTGCGAGGACGAATCGCTGATTATCGAGGTTATCGGCAAAGAGCACCCGGAGGGGCATGCTTTTCGAATCTTTGATGAAATCAACTATGAACAGCAAGAGTGGTTGGAGAAACAGGTTGAAATAGAACCTCTTGAAAATTCCATTCTTCATGTCTGGCCCTGGAAGGGGCAGCCCGACAGAAATGTTTGGATAGAAATCGAAGCTGAGGGTGGCCCGATCAGAGTGCCGTTTCTTGAAAGTGCGGGCAGCATTGATCGTCAAATTGACCAGCAGCAGCATGTCATTCTCCCCATTATTCCCGCCACTCTGATATCTGGCGTTGAGTTGCAGGGAAATAACCCGGTACATCATGTGCTTGCGAGAGCGGGATTTCTTTATCTGTTCCACGAGGGCAAGTTGTGGCGGGAGCTTGAGATACGGATCGATGAAAGTGGAGTAACCAAGTACTGCGATGTCAGGCTCAATGACTATCGTCAGAGCAATGGAAAACTGGAAGCCGGTTACCGGGATGTTGTTGGAGTCGGGATTGAGGAAATCTGGCTTCCAGCGAGAATAAACGGAAGCTGGTTAAATCTGCAAGCGGCTTACAGCGAATCCCAGTGGCCGGGAGAGCGAGTGAACCACCTTGAACTGTCAGATCATGACCGGGGCCATCGTTGTAATCTCGTCAGTATGCAGTTTGATAGCGATGGTAGGGAGGATACGTCTAATCTTCGTATATCAAACGGCAACACTGCCGCATTCCTGACAGAACACTTGGCACCACAAAGACCGAGGAAACCAGCGGTTGAATGGCAGCTCGATCGACCTGAGAACTACCTGCTGGATTTGAGCGGGAGTTATGCGGATACGGCAAAGCAAGCGGCTTTATTGCTACACCAGCGGCATGAGGATCCTGATCCAGAGGATCCCATTGCTAACGATGAGCGCGCGGAGATGACGGCACTGTCAAATTGCTTGCACAAAACGCTGGAAGAGCTAAATCAAGATGCTGCAGAGCGTCTGAAAGAGTGCAGGCCAAATGAACCGGAGCCCTTTTCATGGGCAGAAGTTGAGCCCTGTGTTGCTGACTGCACTGAGCAAGCCAAAGCCCGTGGTATCGGTGTAATAAGGCTGGATGATCCAATATACCAACTTCGTTACAATCAGCGGCGCCGACAGGTTGCAGCTTGGTTCATGAATGCTGCAGTGCGTAGGGCCAAGGCACGGCCGCACTTCGACTCGGCGCTATTGGTCCACTCAGTTCTTGAGCCTGAAACAGTGGCATCTCAACCGAACCCCCTTCACAAACACATGGCGGAAGTAACGGGTCACGGAAGAAAGGAGCTGGAACGCTCCCTTGCACTGTCTGAGCGTGCGTTGGCACGACGTTATCTGGATGAGATCCACACCGAATTGCTGGCACGGTTGTCTGATGAACGAACCCATCATGTGCTCACGGACTTATTCACGCACTACAGTTATGACTATGCAGGTGCGTTCAACTTTGTCACCACCCTGGTGATGAACCTGGTTACCGAGCCTGCCGAATGTGATGCCCTCAGCATAGGCGTTGAAGGTGCCGTGGATGGTCAGGGTAAGCAGTGGCTGGAAGGTTTGTGTAACGGCCAGCACAGCAGAGTGTTGCGTTCTCTGCTGTTTCCGCGTTTTCATGAAGAAGATTTGGAAAAACCATACGAGCCTCCCACCGAGCCCCAGACTAACCGAGGAAATGGGCGATTCCGGGATACAGAACTTGCGGCCATGGCGGAAACGGATCTGCTGGAAATCGATGACCTCAAAACCATAGATGGGCTGGAGATTAGCATTGAAGCGGCTGCGGGTTCTTACGCCACGCTGTTGACCGCTAATCTTAGGATGGGCAGTCAGGTATTAATGAGCGTTCACGGCAATATGTGGGCAGCAATCCACCATGCCAGCCACGGGATTCGGGCAAGAAACAGAGAGCTTGCCGATGTTAACAAAGAGCTGGAAAACCTGCGGTTGCGAAAAGCCGAGCTTGAAAACCAGCGTTGGGCGACTGAGCGGAGAATTACTAACCTCAAGGGGCAGAAGGTTGAGCTTGAGGATATTCGCAATAAGCTGAGCCAGATGGAAACTCAGTATCATCGGTTAGCACAGCAGAAACAGGTACTTGCAGAAAGTGCGATTCTTGGGAGGATGAAACTGTACTCAAACTCTCTAGAGCAACTGCGCCGATCGCTACCGGAGCTGCTGGGCAACATGGAGCTTATGCGCTTTTCCAAAGCCCTGCAGAAGGATTACTTCGTTTTTGAAATCAGCAAGCATCGGCCGGGATCCTTTGGTGATAGAAAGGCTATTGCTCTGTTCGGGGATTTTGTTCAGCAGGAAGGCAGTAAGGAAGTCGTTGCGTCTACTAATAAAAGGAGAAGTCAGGCAGCGGCTATTGCCTCTGATGTAGCAGAGGATGCCTATGTGTTGGTAATACCGAAAACCGAAGCGATCGCCAAAATGATTGCAGAGATCTCTGCTGTAGAGTCCCGATTCCTTGAATCTGTGCACAAACTGTCCGAGCTGGAGAGCCTCGTTGAAAACTTTCCCGACACGCCTACAGCAGCTGCCGCAATAGCGACTCGAAATCTGAACGCCGCCAGAGAAGAAATGGAAAGAGCGAAAAAGGAGCTGAAGGCTTTTGAGCAGGACGCGGCCAACCAAAGGGATCTGACTCGCCAAAAAGAGCAATACGTAGGTGACTTGAAAGCGGCCAATGATGCTGCAAACCAGATTGATCAGGCAGAAATTGACAGCAAAAGTTCCAGTCGGCTGTATCGCGTGTTAAACAAGCCGGTATTCCCGCTGTTTGTTGGGTTGATGGAGCTTCAGAATGTTTCCAGTGTTTGGGTAACAGATGATTATCAATCTCGTGTCAAGGGTGGCTTTAATGCGGGGTTCAAGATGTTCAGTGCCGGAACGGACCTTATAGCTGCAGGTACCGCAATCAGTGAACGATGGATGTTGGGTCCATCAAAAGTTCTTTCTCTCGAGTTGTCAGGTCGTGCTGGTCAAACATATGCTCGCTGGTTCGGAAGCCCTTTAACGCTAAGGAGTGGGCTGGGCGCAGCGACGGGCTTTTTCATGGCGCTGGATGCGGGACTGGACGCCTACTACGAACACCGTATGGGCAACACTGGTGCGGCAGTCGGCTATGGCCTGATTGCTGGAAGCGGCGTGGCATTCGGTTTCGCCAGTTTGGTTGGTAAACCTGGCTTGCTGTTGGTGCTCGGGCCGAAAGGCTGGCTGGTCGCTGGTGTGGTTCTGGCAGTGGCAGGTCTGGCTACCGTGTTTGCGTTCAGTGATGAGCCGCTGGATATCTGGATGAGGCACGGGCCTTTCGGATCGATGGCTGAGAAGCCGTTTCTGAAAGAGCCAGATATAGCCTACCATCGCCTGATCAGCTTATTGATGGGGGTGTCTGTCCGAATGGAATATAACCCTCTATGCCAAGAGGCCCGTGAGGGAGGGTTAGAAGGCGAGACTGCTGAGCGGATAGCCGCCCTTTCGAATGCCAGTGAACGCTTGGTAATTGACAGTGCCATTCCGGGATTATTCAGTTCCGGGATGTTTGCCAAAGTAACGGTCAAGCTGCAGCTGTTCGAAACTGTCGCTGTTACAAGGGGGCGAGGTCAGGTTTGGGTGAACAAGATCTCTGGCGAGGGTGTGAAGGAGTATCGCCTGTTGACTGAGCAGTCGGAAACCGGTGCGCACATTTACCTGAAAGCTCCTGCCAGTGAGCGACGGCAGCTCGATAGTTGGTTTTGGGAAGACGATGTATGGGAAACCAAAACCTACCGGTGGCGGGCCAAGGTGCAGATTCAGACCAGGAAAGCGGCAAATGGTTTATTGATGGTTTTCCCGGCCCCACCACCGGAAGATCCTTTGACGTTCGATAAAGATAACGAGCTGCATAGCGAGCCAAATTTCAAGCGAAAAAGCCAGCCGTTCTGGTACACCCAAAGAGTTCAGGAAAATGTTGAATAGCCATTCCAGCACCAACGCGCACTATGGGCCCTTTGCCTACCGCCCCGAATCCATTCCACCGCAGAAAAATCAAACGGAGGAGTTAAACCGCACCGGCCTGGATCGATCGGCCAGCCTCCGATTGCCCTGGGGTAATACCCGTGAGGTGATGCCACCCTACTTTTTGTCTGGAAATCCTCCCAAGAAACTGCGTAAGCTGGAGAAGAAGGAAGACTTGGCCGACAAGCTCGGTCTTTACGTTGAGAACAGTCACGAATGTTTTCGGCATGCGCCTTTGGCGTTCCAGGCCCGGTTTTTCGATGGGATATATGTTGCTGGAAAAGTGTGGGCTTACATAGCCTCTCCGATTTACTTGATTGTATTGCTGCTGAGGTCGCCCATTTTCGGGCGTTTTGGGGGAAGTTGGACAGGATATATGGAGGTTCAGGGGTTACCCGCGCTGGCTATTCTGATCGGGGGGTTGGTTCTAATGCTGATTTCCGACCTTGCCTTCCGTCTCTTCCCCAAATGGCTTCATCAAAACGGCCGAGGCCCCGAGTGGGAGTTCAACCGACGCACCGGAATGATCAAGGTCTGGCAATATTCCCGGAAGCACCCCTTCCTGCCCCGGAAACCCCCAATCGTCATCGAAAAACCTTTCTACGAGTTCGACGCCTGGTGCTGTGCGCGGGTAGACCGGTTTGGCACCTTGTTTGATCTGGTGTTGTCTCATCGTTATAGCAAACTGGACGTAACGGTCGGCGATATTTTGGGTGCCCATGGCAGTGCCACCATGTGTTACGCATACTGGGACTTTATTCAGAATTACATGGACATCACTAAGCCTCTGCCAGAGATGCCCATGCTGGAGAAGTACCGCCCGCTGGATCCGGTCACTGCGGAACACGACCTGCGAAGCGGCCGTATTCCTCGCTACTGGCGTGATATGGACGACCAGACATTCAAGAAAAAAGTAGACCGGATGTTTACAGATGTCACCATCATTAACACGGCGCAGCGGCCGAACTTGATGGAAGAGAAGTTGAGTTACGCCTCGTGAGCTTTTCGAACATCCGGAAGTCCGATGAAAACCAGTGGGCTTACAATACACGGGCGCAAGGCAGCGCTCGTTGCTCCTGAATAGAAGCAATGACTATGGCCAAAGCCAACGAGAGCCCGTTATCCAACCGGCCGCTGTCTGAGCCCAGTTGGGAAGCTGGTGTCCGCCGAACCACCAAAGACAGTCGATTACTGGCCTTGAGTCCGGAACCGGTAACAACAGGTGAGCGGGCGGTGGACGTCAATGCCTGGATTCGACGAAAAACCGACGGCTGGCTGGATTTACAACATGGCAACTTGTTGTTCGGCGCCGAGTTTTCCCTAATGTTCTTGAGCTTGAGTGTGCTATCCATTGGTTTCTTAGGGTTCGGTTTTATGTTCATAGTAGGGCGGAATCAGTTCGGCCACTGGGACTGGGAAGCACCACTGTTTATGCTTGTGGGAAACCTCCTGATCTCTCTGCCATGGGGACTTTGCATGCATTTCCTTGGCAACAAAGCCGTGAAAGAAACCCCACCAGTGAGATTGAACCGGCAGCGCCGGGAAGTGGCCATGCCTCGCTGGACGACCGGAAAGGGCTTAAACCTGCCGTTTTGGAACTCAAACTCGGGCTTAATTGCCTATATAGCTCTACTGCTCACCATAGGCTTTGTTTTTTCTGCTGTTACGCAGGAGAATGCGTCCGACGAATATCGGAGCACATTGGTGTTTTGGGGATTGCTTACTCTAGGTACAGAAATCTTGGTAATAAGCACCTACCTCTTCTTCGCCCTCCGCCTAAAGAAAAAACACGACCCCAAACTCGTCTACGAAATCTACCCCTGGGAAAAACTGGTCGCCTACATCGAAACCCGCCAGGACATGGGCCCTAGCCTGATGGCCACACACGGTGCTCACCTTGGCGATACCAAAACCCGACGATCCGGAATCGGCCTTGGCCGCTGCCAGCATCAACGTGGGCCATGAAACGGCCGGCCTGTCCCAGTGGGAGTGTATTCGCCAGTTTATGGAAAGCGGCCCCGCGGCCTGCCCGGATCCGAAAGAAGATGAAACCCTGGCCCATTACAAAGCCAAATGCCGTCAGGCCCGCAAAGATATGTCCCTATTGCCCTGGCTGGGCAAGAAAGTGGGCGACTGGTTCTTCCAGCGATATCTCGCTCACGTCATCACTGAACGCCGCATCAAGACGTTGGCTCTGAAAAGTTTGCCAGAAGAATTGAAAATCTGGTCCGAGCCTTTACCCAAGGAACAGTGGGCCAAACCGTCTGAGACCCTACAAAGCCTGAATCAACAGCTCACCCGTGCTTACGAGCGTGGCCTGAAGTTTGCTCAGATGGGCCCGGTGTCTGAATGGCAAGCGGGTCGTGAGGAGAAGAAACAACGAAAGCGGGGGAGAGGTCGTTTCCGGGCCTGAATGTCACTCGCGCAAGGAGAAACATGCTGACCGGGGGCCTCTTACTCCTCGCTCAAGAGCCCTACCGCCGCAACTCAGCCTCAGGCCGATTCAGTAGCGCAATCAGCGGGTTCTTCCTGAACACGTAATCCCGCAACAGATAACCTAACAACAAACCAAGCGCGAAACCGCCCAAGTGGGCCACCCAGGCCACACCGCCTTGGCCAGAGAACATGCCAAACAGGTTGACCAGGCTCCAGATCAGGAAGTACCAGTGGGGCGCGAGTTTCTTCTGATAGACAAAGAACATGAAGGTCAGGCTGGCGTGGCGGAACCACATTAAGTAAAGGCCGAATAGCGCGGCGATAGACCCGCTGGCCCCCACCAACAGCAGTGTGCCTTGGCTACTGTTGAAGAACAGCCATTCTGCCAAAGCCGCTATAACGCCGGCGAATAGGTACAGTGTCAGAAAGGCTCCGTGACCAAGGGCATCCTCCAGATTGTCCCCAATGATCCACAGAAAATACATGTTGCCGGCCAAATGCATGAAACCGCCATGGATGAACTGGTAGGTGAGGAGCTGGACGGCAAAATGTGCAGGGCTCTGGTTTTCAGAATTGAATCCCCAGTATGCGAACACCCAGTCGTTAATTTCAGGGGAGAGCAGGCCGGCGATAAACACGATGCTGCATAGTGCAATTAATGCCCGGGTGACCCAAGGCGTGCGGTGGGGCTTGATGTTGTATTCCACGGGCATGGCTGTAAAAAACTGAAATAGCCAAGACTTCCAGCTCACTTTTTCATTGAGGTTGCTCAACGCCCGTTTCAGTTCCGGGGAGTGCATCACTTGGTCGACTTCGTGCTTATCCAGCCAGACGCCGTCGCAACTCGGGCAGCAGTCGATTTCGGTCGTGTAGTGTTTCAGCAGTTGGTAATGGACCATGGAAACCCGGCAGCGTCGGCATTGTCGGTCGCTGGTTCGTAAAGCAGAGCCTAAGTGTTGCTCATGGTCGTAGTGGTCGATGTGGTCATGCCGGTTAGCAATGGCTTGATTCAGCGCACCGTCTTCAAACCACATGCCGTGACAGTGCCGGCAATTAAAGATCGATGGATTGCCGGTGGCCACCAGAGCAGAGTTGGAGCATGAAGGGCAGTTATAAACACGTGTTCTAGGCATGAAGTCCCTGTTTCCCTTAGCGGGAAGCACTCTGTCCGGTAAGACGATTAACAACAACGACGGTAGCAACTGCAAGGGCAGACTTTATAACGCCCCCGAGCAAGAACGGCAGAACGCCCTTCAGGAATGCAGCAGTTGGCCCGATGGTAAAGGCGAGCCATATCCCACCAAAGCCAAGGCATACGGCGTGGCCCAACAGCATCGCGAGGAACGCAAGCTTGAGGTGTTTTGTGTTCCACCCACGTGCAAAGAGTAAACCAACAAGAGCAACGGCCAAGGGAAAGGCAAAGAGGTAGCCTGCTGTTGGTCCGAAGAAGTAATCCAGCCCGCTTCCGCCACCCGCAAGAACCGGTAGTCCCGCAGCACCGAGCGCCAGCCATAAAACCGTCGAAACAGTGCCCAGCTTCCAGCCTAGCACCCCGGCAACGGTCAACAGCACGTAGGTTTGCGCGGTGATAGGTACCGGCACCATGGGGATTTCGATGTACGAAGCGATGGAAAGGCACACCACGGCGATGCCGATAAGCGCCAGCTTCCAGCCTGCTGACAGAGTATTTAGGCCAGCGGGACTGTTACTACGGCTGGATTCAGACATTATCTTTCTTACCTTATCTAGAGCGCGGGATTTTGGTTTAGAACTCTAGCGGAGTCGGCTTTTGGGAGCCAATAAAATTGAAGGAAAAAGACGCGCTGCCCTTGGTGTCTAGATGCAAAATAAAAACGTAGCCAGCCGTTGTTAAGGGGCAAACCTGGTATCAGATTTGTGAATGTGGATCATGCGTTTGGGAAATTGGTATTGCCGGTCATTCAGTCGCAAGGTATCGGTCTGCAGTATATTCTTTAGGAGAAATGACGATGACTGACATTATCCATGTAACCGATGTCGATTTTGATCAAGCTGTTTTGCAGAGTGGCCAGCCCGTGTTGGTGGATTTTTGGGCGCCGTGGTGTGGTCCATGTAAAGCGATAGCGCCTCTGCTGGAAGAGCTTGCCGAGGAGTTTGATGGGCAGTTGACCATTGCTAAAGTAAACGTTGATGATAGCCCGAAAGCCGCTGCCAAATTAAGCGTTCGGGCGATCCCGACTCTGGCGCTCTTTCGAGACGGTGCAGCCATTGCTCGACAAACTGGTGCTGGCAGCCTGAGCGAGCTTCGTACCTTTGTAAAAGGTAACTTATAAGCGTCTACATAAACCCAACCGGGGTTACCGTTAATGAAAACCCAAGAGCTCCAGCTGCTCTATATTTTTGATGCCATCATGACAGAGCGGTCGGTGACTCGAGCGGCTGACCGCCTCTCCATGACCCAACCCGCCGTGTCGAATGCGATATCCAGAATGCGCCAGATCTGGAACGACCCGGTGTTCGTTCGCAAAGGCAGAAATATTGAGCCCACATCCTACGCTTTGAGCCTCTGGGACCAGGTAGGCGGGCCCATGTTTTCACTGACGAATGCCGTGAGTGCCACGCAGTTCGACCCTAAAACCTCTAAGCGGAAATTCCGGCTGGCGGTGACAGATGTCATTGCAGAGATGGTGTGGCGGCCTCTGGTCAAGCTGCTTGAACAAGAGGCGCCGGGTGTCGATGTCTATGCTGTGCCCTATACGCCCGAGGGCACCCATGGCGATCTTCGGGAAGCGAACGTCGATTTGGCGGTGGGGATGTTGCAGCAGCACGACCACAGTTTGCGAAGCACTTGGCTGTTTGAAGGTGGGTTCGTGCTGGCGATGCGCGAAGATCACCCCCTTGCCGGAAGGCCCATCACGTTGGAGGAATTTCTGGAAGCCCGTCACTTGCTGGTGACTATGTCCGGAGATGTTCACGGGTTTGTGGACAGCTATCTCGATCAGAAAGGCCAGAGCCGCCGAATTGCGGCAACGGTCAACCAGTTTTCGATTGCCCCTGAACTGTTAAGAGAAACCAATCTCATCGCCGCAGTGCCTGAACTGATCAGTCAGGATTGCGGCTTCATTAACGGACTGTGGATGAGCGAGCTCCCGTTCAAAGTCGATCCCACCAGCCTCTACTTAATCTGGCATGCCCGTCACGATCGAGACCCCGGGGTCATCTGGATGAGGAGCCACCTTGAGCGACTCCTTCAGGAGCGTTGGCAAGAAATTATGACAGCCTCGCCGTGCTCTTCTCAGTGAGTTTCAGGTTCTGGGGTCGGTTAAGGCCGGTTTTTTGAGCTATGAAAACCTTGGGCAGGCCTTATTTACGCTTTCTAGACAATTGGTCTAATCCCCCTTAGAATTTCACCATGGAAGCAAAAGTAGCAACTCAAGATGTGCGCAGCCACATCCTCGACACCGCCCAGGTCATCATCAGTGGCAAGGGCTTCAGTGCTGTGGGATTAAATCAGATTCTGCAGGCTGCCGGGGTGCCGAAAGGTTCCTTTTACCACTATTTCGGCTCCAAAGAAGCGTTTGGTGAAGAGTTGCTCAAGAGTTATTTTGCTGATTACCAAGAGACACTGAATGCCGTGCTGTCACGCCCGGGCCTGACGGGCGCCGAGCGCTTGATCAGATACTGGGAGACTTGGTTGGAAACCCAATCGGCCTGTGACCCGAAAGGAAAATGCCTCACCGTTAAGCTGGCTGCCGAGGTCAGTGATTTGTCCGAAGCCATGCGAGCTGTTTTGGCTCGGGAAACGTCCCGGGTCGTTGCAAGGTTAGCGCAGACGGTTTCAGAGGGTATGGCTGATGGCTCCTTGCCAACGTCTCTGAATGCCACGGTAACGGCTTCAACTCTGTACCAGTTATGGCTGGGTGCGAGTCTGCGAAGCAAGATAACACGCGATCGCGAGCCCATGGAGTGCGCGCTGGCGGCAACCAAAGAAATGCTCGGCCTTTAAGTCGCGTTGAATCTAACCCGGTTGTCGAAAATACAGAAGACGGCCGGTTTCTGACCTTCGTATCACCAGCAGTGATGTGAAGGATACGACCTCCGAATTATTCAAAATCCCCCTGCCCACCAATAATAGCCATTCCTCCGATATTGCTCGGTTAGATCCATTTAAAGGAATGCGTCATGAGTTCTCGTAGTGGCAACTTTCTCGATTGTCTCGATGTCAGTGCGCAACAGGGTGGAGAAAGTGAGCGTGCCCAGCGTTGGCATAAACCGGCAACCGTTGTCGTCGAGAATCCGGCAGGCGAAAAACAGGTGGTGAAAACTTATCCCTCCTTTGTTTTTCCACTGACGCAATACTTTCGAGCGCTGGCCAGGCACGAATACAGAATGCTCAAGGCCGTTGAAGGCCTGTCGTTTACCCCCAACGATGTGTACCGGTGCACGGACCGCCACGGAGCCATTCAGTATCGGCACGTTGACGGAGTGCCGCTAAAAGAGCTGGGGAAGCGAGGTGGTGTTCCGGAAGACTTCTTTGTGAAGCTTGATGCCTCGGTGCAGCAACTGCACGAAAGCGGAGTGGTTCATTTCGATCTGGGTAACTCGGGCAATGTGTTGTGTGGAGCATCAGGCGACCCCAAGATCATCGATTTCGGGTCTGCGGTGTTTTTCCGTTTATTGCCAGGAATCGCCGGGGACTGGGCTCGCAAGAAGGATCGGATGGGTGTACTGAAGCTTTGGTATCGATTTGATCGGGACAGCATGCCCAGCACAGCGCAGGCCTACTACCGAGCAAATTACCGGAAAAACATTTATACACCCAAGCGCTTTGTGAAAGCGTTGAAGCGGAGCTTTTTGAAGCCTGCCCGGGCGTATGAAGATGCGTTGCCGATGGCGGCTATTTTCGGGTTGTTTTTTGGGCTGATGGCCTTAGTGTCGATGTTCTAAGCCGAGAGACGGCTGCAGGGCGCTTCAGAGTGATGATATTTTCTTAATGAATGTAGACGACTGGTCTAGTCATGTTTAGACTGAAAATCAACATTGAAAAGAATAGGCTGACCTGATCAGCTTTTTATTTATCTGGCCACTAGACGACTGGTCTAAGAGTGAGGTGTTATGAATAATTTTGAGTTCTACAATCCAACGCGCATCGTGTTCGGCGAAGGCACGATCCAACGTCTTGATAAGCTGGTACCCGAAAACGCGCGGGTGTTGCTGCTGTTCGGCGGTGAAAGTGCCAAGAAAACCGGCACCATAGACGAGGTCAAACAGGCTCTGGGCGACCGACACATTGGCGAGTTTGGTGGTATCGAACCCAACCCGACCTACGAAACTCTGATGAAAGCGGTCGCTGTGATTGAACAGGACCAGTTCGACTTCTTGCTGGCCGTTGGTGGCGGCTCGGTGATCGACGGCACCAAATTTGTGGCCGCTGCGGTTGGTTTTGACGGTGATCCTTGGAGCATTCTGGAAAAGCGGGGGCGGAATATCACCCACGCCATTCCATACGGTTCTGTATTGACGTTGCCGGCAACCGGTTCCGAGATGAACAATGGCGCGGTCGTGACCAACAAGGCGCTGCGAGACAAACTGCCGTTCTCCAGCCCGTTGGTTTATCCCGCGTTCTCGATTCTGGACCCGGTCAAAACCTTCACGTTACCAGCGAAGCAGATCAGCAACGGGGTTGCCGATGCATTTACCCATATTGTCGAGCAATACCTGACTTATCCGGCCAATGGCATGGTTCAGGACCGCTTTGCGGAAGGTCTGCTGCAAACGCTCGTTGAGATCGGCCCGAAAGTATTGGAAGACCCGGAAAACTACGATCTGAGAGCGAACCTGATGTGGGTGGCCACGCAGGCACTGAATGGTTTGATTGGCGCTGGCGTGCCTCAGGATTGGGCAACCCATATGGTCGGCCACGAATTGACGGCGTTGTACGGCATTGATCATGCCCGCACCTTGGCCATTGTGCTGCCAGGCATGCTGGATGTGCGTCGCGAGTCCAAAGCTGAAAAGTTGCTACAGTATGGTGAGCGGGTCTGGAACATTCGCGAAGGCTCGGATGAAGAGCGTATTGAAAAGACGATTCAGGCGACTCGTCAGTTTTTTGAAAGCTTGTCTATTCCGACCCGACTGCCAGATTACGGACTCGATGAAAGCTCCATCGACGACATCATCGGTCAGCTTGAACGCCATGGTATGACGAAGCTTGGTGAACACGGCGATGTGACGCCGGATATCAGCCGCCGTGCCCTTGAAGCCAGCCTGTAGCGGAGGAGAAAAGATCATGGAGAATGCATCGTTGAAAAATCGTCAGTGGGTTTTGAACCAGCGTCCGAACGGCGCGCCAACGCCCGAAGATTTTAAACTGGTAGAGAGCGATATCCCGAGCCTGAACGAGGGCGAGATACTGCTAAAAACACGCTACTTGTCGCTGGATCCGTACATGCGTGGCCGAATGAGCGACGCGCCGTCCTATGCGCCGTCGTTGAACATTGGCGAGGTGATTGTCGGCGGCACCGTTTCTGAAGTGGTTGAATCCAGAAACCCGAAGTTCGCCAAAGGCGACCGGGTGCTGGCTGGTAGCGGATGGCAGGAATACGCCGTATCCGACGGCACCGGACTGATGTCTGTTGAAGGTCTGCCCGAGCCTTCCTACGCTTTGAGTTTAATGGGCATGCCCGGTTTCACGGCGTACCACGGTTTGCTGAACATTGGCGAGCCAAAACCCGGTGAAACCGTTGTGGTGGCTTCAGCCAGCGGCGCAGTGGGATCGGTGGTTGGCCAGATCGCAAAACTGAAAGGCTGCCGGGTGGTGGGTATCACCAGTGGTGGCGACAAGCAGCAGTACGTAAAAGATACCTTGGGTTTTGATGTGAGCCTCGACAGGCATTCGCCGAATTTCGAGGCGGAACTTGCCGAAGCGGCACCGGATGGTATCGATGTGTATTACGAAAACGTGGGTGGTGCGGTGTTCGATGCTGTGTTGCCGTTGCTCAACGATTTTGCCCGCATTCCGGTCTGTGGCGTGATCGCCCACTACAACGCAACGGAACTGCCGCAGGGGCCGGACCGCGTGCCCATGCTTGCGGGTATGATTTTGCGAAAGCGGATCAGGATGCAGGGCTTCATCATCATGGACCATTACGAAACCGGCTACGCGCCTTTCGCCAAAGAAATGACCCCATGGCTGCAAGCGGGCCAGATCCGTATCAAGGAAGACCGGGTGCAAGGTTTTGAAGCCGCCCCGGAAGCCTTCATCGGCCTTCTGGAAGGTAAGAACTTCGGCAAAGTGGTGGTGGATTTCGGGGCCTAGCCTTCACTATTCCGACCCACAGACCCATTCAGATCAGGTGAGGAAAGACTATGAACGTATTAATGGTACTGACATCCCATGATCAACTCGGCAACACCGGTGAAAAGACTGGTTTTTGGCTGGAAGAGCTGGCAGCTCCCTATTACGTGTTCAAAGACGCGGGGGCCAAGGTGGTTCTGGCGTCACCCCTGGGGGGCCAGCCGCCGCTCGATCCGAACAGCAATCAAGAAGACGCGCTGACCGAGGCCACGGATCGCTTCGAAGCTGATGCTGAAGCCATGGCCGCATTGGCCTCGACCGCCAAACTGGCGGATGTATCGCTCGAAGACTTCGATGCTGTGTTCTATCCGGGCGGCCACGGCCCGCTGTGGGATTTGGCGGAAGATCCAACGTCCATTGCGTTGATCGAAAACGCGATCAAGGCGGGCACGCCGGTAGGGACGGTTTGTCACGCCCCGGGCGTGTTGCGCCACGTCAAAGGCGAAGATGGAAAGCCTTTGGTGTCCGGCAAAAAAGTAACCGGGTTTACCAACACCGAAGAAGACGCCGTTGGTCTGACCGACGTGGTGCCGTTTCTGGTTGAAGATATGCTGAAAGACAACGGTGGGCAGTACAGTAAAGGAAGTGACTGGCAGTCATACGTGGTCACCGACGGCTGGTTGGTAACCGGTCAAAACCCGGCGTCTTCGGCGGCGGCTGCAGAAGCCTTGTTGAAGTTGATGGCCTGACGCACTCTTCTGTGAACCGGACTGCGGGTTGGCGGCCAGTGCCGGGTAACCCGCAGTGAACATCGCCGGGTATTGGCGTATCATCCTCGGTTCAAAGCCTTTCAATGCCTACAGGAGAGCATAATGATCTGGACTGTTTACCTATCTGGTGAAATTCACACAGACTGGCGTGAGCAGATTGCCGCCGGTGCTGAAGCCGCTGGCTTGCCGGTAGAATTTGTGTCTGCCAATACTGACCACGAATCCAGCGATGCGGCCGGTGATTTTCTGGGCAAGCCAGAGAACAACTTCTGGCGCGATCATCAGTCTTCCAAGGTGAATGCAATCCGCACCAAGACCCTGCTGGAGCAGTGTGATCTGGCGGTAATTCGCTTCGGCGACAAGTACAAGCAGTGGAACGCCGCGTTTGATGCCGGTTATTGCGCTGCCATGGGTACGCCTTACGTGACGCTACACGATGAAACCATTGTGCACCCGCTGAAAGAAGTGGATGCCGCGGCTATGGCATGGGCGCAAACGCCGGAGCAGGTCGTTGAGTTGTTGAAGTACGTTACCGCGTAATTGCTGCTCCTTTGGAGCCATGCTAACAGGACGTTTTGAGGCAAAGGATCATGCCACTTTTCACCATCCGACCTGCCAGAGCTTGGGCGCTGGCAGTCGGTCTTATCGTTTTTCTTGGTTCGTGTTTATTCCCCTCGTTAACCAGAGCGCAGCCTCCGGCTATTCCGTTGGCGAATGTGTACCAGCAAGGCGTTGACCTTCAGGCTTATTGGGTCAGCGAGAAGCTGGATGGCGTGCGTGCCTATTGGGATGGTGAACAATTCTGGTCCCGGGGCGGGCACGTTTACGCGGCCCCGCCGTGGTTTACCGGGCGATTCCCGAATCACCCTCTGGACGGCGAGTTATGGAGCGGGCGAGGGCAATTCGCGGATCTATCAGGCGTGGTTCGTAAACGGCAGCCGGTTACAGAAGAATGGCAGGCTGTGCGTTTCCATGCCTTTGACCTTCCCATAAAGAACACTCCGTTTACTATCCGCTATCAGCGATTGAAGGGGTTGGTGGAAGAGTCACGTTCGCGCTTTCTGGTGTTAGTTGAGCAGAATCCAATCACCCGCCATAGAGATTTGATGGCGCAGCTAGAGGCAACCGTTGCTGCTGGCGGTGAAGGGTTGATGCTGAAGCGAAAAGCTGGCCTCTACCATGCCGGTCGTTCGGATGATTTGCTCAAGGTGAAAACCTTTCAAGATGCCGAAGCCGTGGTCGTTGGCCACTGGCCCGGTAAAGGCAAGTATCAGGGCCTGATGGGGGCGTTGGAAGTGGTGCTTGCGAATGGCCGCCGATTTCGTATCGGAACAGGGTTCAGCGATGCCGACCGGCGGACCCCGCCGCCGCTCGGGGCAACGGTGAGCTTTCGCTATCGCGGGCATACTGCAACCGGCTTGCCCCGTTTTGCCAGTTTCCTCAGGGTTCGGAAAGACGAGCCTGAAGCGGCTCAATAAACTGCCGGCGTCAGTGTTTCAAAGCTTCAGGACGCTCGGCGAGCTCTTCTAAGGTGCGATATTCACACGCCTTAGTCGCCATAAAGCTCTGAGCTGAGTCCGTCAGGATGTTGTCGTCGCGCATGAACCGGCGGCCTAGCAATACCGGGTAGGAAAATCGTCCTCGATCTGTCAGGGAAAACTGGGTTTCGTGCAAGTTGCCGGAAATGCAGAACTCCATGTTCACCACGTATCGACGTTGCGAAGGCGCGCCTTTGCGCTTGATCAGTACGGTACGGTGCACCGGGCGCTCGAATTCCAGAATCACATCTTCGTGGTTTAGCTTACCCTCGCTCGGCTGGTCTTCATGGTCCCCTAGAGGCAGCTTGAATCTGACCCATTCCTCATCGTTTTTTTCAAAAGGTTCTACATCGACGGCATGCAGGGAGGAGGTTTTAGCTCCGGTGTCGAGCCTCGCCTTCAGCTTGACTTCGGTGTCGTCCATCACCACCCATTCCACAAAACCAAGCACTTCGGGGTCATTCGTTGAGCTATCCGATGACGTGGCTGCGAGAGTGCCCGTGATGGAGAACATACTCATCAGGGTGGTGATCATTAAGGCAGAACGCATTCATCAACTCCTGAGCTTGAACGGTATTAGATTGTATTCGTGAGTGACTCGTTGTAAGGCTAGCAGCATTGTTCTGATAGGAAGGTTGCGACGTTATTAATAATAGTTGATGTCGCTGGATCGTTACGGTCCGAGTGTTTGCTTTGCGCGCGCAGAAAGGCCGCATATGAGCCATATCGGAAGTTGGGGAAGAGCGTACACTGGCAGTATAACGAGGAGACGTTCATGGTGTTTTCGGTGTCAGCTGGGAAAGTTCAACAACACATTTCGGCCATCGCCAGTGGGTTTTTAGGCGATTGGCTGGAGGCTCGTGGTAATGGGCTGGCAGTGCCCATGACGGCGTTTGCCGGTGGCCAGGCGTTGGATGTGTCTAAGCCAGAGGTGGCTGATCCGGGCTCAACGGTGTGCCTGTCCATTCATGGTTTGATGGAGTTGGAATCAGTTTGGGATTTCCCCGACCGGGGCGATGAGCATTACGGCACTCAGCTGGCGCACGCCATAGGAGATGCCACACCGGTGAAGTTGCGTTTCAATTCAGGGCGACCGATTTATCGCAATGGTCAGGACCTGGCTGACCTGATAGAACGGTTGGTGGTGAACTGGCCTGTGGCCGTAAAACGCCTCATTCTTTTGGGGCACAGTATGGGCGGCTTATTGATCCGTAGTGCCTGCCATTACGGTTTGACGAAAGGCCACCGATGGGTCGGAGCATCACTGGACTGTGTCTACATAGGTTCGCCCCATGATGGTTCCTGGCTCGCGATTGGTGCCCATAAAGCGGCGGCTCAGTTGAACAAAATCCCCAGAGATTACGTGAAGGTGGTGGGTGAGGTGATTGACCTGCGCAGCGAAGGTATTCGAAACCTCTCGCGTGGCGAGGTTTTTGAACCCGGCACCGATGAACAGCCCTTGTTGTCTGGCGCGCGCCACTTCGCTGTGAGTGGGTTGTTAGTGAAAGGTGAACGTCATCCGGTGAATACCTGGTTTGGCGATGCACTGGTGCATCGGTCCAGTGCTCATGGGGCTCGCAGGAAGGGTTGGGAATTGAACGCCAGCGCGAATTTCCCAGGTGTGGATCATGTCCGTCTGGCTCATCATCCGTTAGTGAGCAAACAACTACAGGAGTGGCTGGGATGACCCATATGAATGATAACCTGCAATGGTGGCGTGGCTTGGCGGATGTCCTCGGCCACGGTGTGCAGCATGGTGCGGAGCAGCTCAAACGTGTGCATTTATCGGTTGCGGATGAGACCTTTCAGGTGCTGGACACGATCCCGGTGACCCGCCCCGCAAGCCGCATAGTCAGGGCTTGCCACCACGGTATTTCTACGCTGAGTTATGCCAGTGTGTCACTGGCCGGGCGAGCGGTGGTTGGGCTGGCGGGTGTTACGCCCAGAGCAGGTAGCGCCGCTCAAACAGATGACGAGAGTATGAATAAAACTTAGTCAGGAGGTAACCCAAGCACGCGATTTTCCTTGGTAGGGTGAAAGCACTGAACCAAACCACGGAGGAAACGTGTTATGAGTTATAAACCTCATGTTATGTGCGTCACAGTTCTGAGCGCTGCTGTACTGACCGCACCGGCCGTTTGGGCGCAAGACAATGCCAGCCGTGACAGCTCCGGCCCGTATATCAGTGGTAGTTACGGTGGCTACAAGTCTCATGGCGGAGACTTTGATGATAAAAACGATATGCTGGGCGCCGGGTTGGGATACCAGTTTAACGAGTTTTTCGCGCTGGAGGCCGAGTATATCGACTTCGGTAACTTTGGTGACGACGAAGTGGAAGGTAAGCTCAAAGGTGTCGGGCTAAGTGCTATAGGTCGCTTGCCCTTAACCCAGAGCTTTGGTGTGTATGCCAAGGCCGGTGCCTTTGCTTCCGCGTTTGATGTAGACGCGTTCGATGATAGTGAAACGTATGACGAAGTGAACCCGTTTGTGGGCGCTGGTGTGGACTTCCGTGTGACGCAACAGCTCACCGCCTTTGCGGAATACAACCGCTATAACGTAGACATTGATAAAGACGATTTTAACGGTCAAGTGAACAACAGCGGTCCGGACTTTGATACCGGCCGGGTGGGTCTGAAGTTCCAGTTCTGATCCGATAACGTTAAAAAAAGGCGCAGCCGAAACCGGCTGCGCCTTTTTTGTTACTGCTGGTTTTCCAGTTCGCCAAAGGTGTCGGCAAACAGAGCGGTGGACAAGTAGCGCTCGGCCGAGTCTGGCAGAATCACCACAATGTTCTTGCCTTTGTGTTCCGGCTGTTGCCCCACACGGACGGCTGCAGCAACAGCGGCTCCGCAGGAAATACCGCAAAGGATGCCTTCTTCCTGCATCAAGCGATGCGCCATGGCCATGGCATCTTCATTGGATACTGCTTCCACCTGATCCACCAAGTCCATATCCAGGTTGCCCGGAATAAAGCCGGCACCAATGCCCTGGATTTTGTGGGGCGCTGGCTTCGGTTCCTGTCCGCCTTTTACTTGGCCAATAATCGGCGAGTCGGTCGGCTCCACCGCGACGGTGGTAATCGCTTTGCCCTGAGTGCCTTTGATGTAACGGGAGACTCCAGTCAGGGTGCCACCGGTGCCTACGCCAGCAACGAACACGTCAACTGCGCCGTCGGTGTCGTTCCAGATTTCCGGGCCGGTGGTGTCTTCGTGAATCTTGGGGTTGGCCGGGTTCTCGAACTGCTGGGGCAGGAAGTGGTTTTCGGGATCGGCTTCCACCAGTTCTTTCGCCTTGGCAATGGCGCCGGGCATACCTTTCGCTGGCTCGGTCAGTACCAGGTCTGCGCCTAGCGCTTTCAGTACCTTACGACGCTCGAGGCTCATGGATGCGGGCATCGTCAGCACTAGCTTGTAGCCACGGGCGGCGGCCACGTAGGCGAGGGCAATACCTGTATTACCGCTGGTGGGTTCAACAATGGTCATGCCGGGTTTGAGCACGCCACGTTTCTCGGCATCCCAGATCATAGCTGAACCAATTCGGCATTTGACCGAGTATGCAGGGTTGCGGCCTTCAATCTTTGCCCAAATGGTAGCCCCATCGTTGACCCGGTTCAGTTTGACCAGCGGGGTGTTACCGATGGTAAGGGAGTTGTCGTCGTAGATACGTGCCATGCTTTGCTCCTGGTGTCTGGTAAGATTCGTAGATCCTACCCCCGAGGGTCTGGCAAAGGCCAGACCGTAAGCAAGCAAACCTAAGAACCAAATGGAGTAAGGTTATGAGTGAGACCTCTTTTGACTGGCAAAATACCCTAGCGGCCCTCTGGCGTCGTCATCGGTCAGGCTTGAGAGCGATTCACCGGCTAGACCCTATCAGTTGGAATGACCTCACGGGAATTGATTCGCAAAAGGCCGCTCTGGAGCGCAACACTGAGCGCTTCTTGAATAAACAGCCCTCTAACAATGTGTTGCTATGGGGTTCTCGTGGCACGGGCAAATCGTCTCTGATTAAAGCCTTGTTGAACCGCTATCACAGCGAGGGCCTGCGGATGATCGAAGTGGATAAAGACGACCTGGTGAATTTGCCAGAAATTGTCGACGACATTTGCGATCTGCCGTTCCGGTTCGTGATTTTCTGCGATGATTTGTCCTTTGATGTGGGCGAATCGGGGTATAAGGCGTTGAAAAGCGTGCTGGAAGGCTCGCTAGAATTGCCCCCGGAAAACGTGCGGGTGTACGCCACCTCGAACCGCCGCCACCTGATGCCCGAGTTTATGAGCGATAACCTGAAAAGCGGGGTTCGTAACGGTGAGTTGCACCCCGCGGAAGCCATTGAGGAACAAGTATCGCTGGCGGACCGGTTCGGGTTGCAGTTGTCTTTTTATCCCTTCTCTCAGGACATCTATTTGCAGGCGGTGGATGCACTGTTTCCCTCGGTGGCGGATCGCGAGCAATTGCATCTTGAAGCGGTTCGTTTCGCAACCGGAAAAGGCGTACGCAACGGCCGCTCGGCCCAGCAGTTCTTCCGCCAGTTCGCGGGCGACCCGCGCTTCAGCTAAGGCGTGTTACTGGCGGTCTGCCATGCGAATAAAGCGATGGTGGATCAGCCGGATGGCGACAAACACCGTCACCAGAACCACCGGAATGGCGATGCCAAGCACCACAGGTTTGTTGATCGAATAGCCGGCCCCTGCCAGTGCGCTCAGCCCGAGACTGAGTAAGCCAATCAGGTAGTAAGAGATCGCAACTACCGAGAAGCCCTCAACCGTGTGCTGCATCATCAACTGAATGCGCGAGCGCCGGTCCATGGAGCTTAGCAGTTCCTGATTCTGGCTTTGAATCGCCAGCTCCACCCGGGTACGCATCATGTCGGAGGCTCGGTCAACCCGTCGCGACAGATCTTCCAGCCGAACACTCACCGATTCACAGGTTTTGACGGCAGGAGTAAGCCGCCGGGTCATGAATTCGGTAATGGTGAGGTGACCGGACACTTCGTCTTCCCGTAGTTCTTCCAGCCGGGTCAGCACCAGTTGATGGTAGGCCTTGGTGGCGGAAAACCGGAAGGTCGAGTGGGCTCGGAAGGCTTCGATTTTGGCGGCAATATGGGTGAGCTTGGCCAGAATGGTTTGTTCATCCAGGGTTTCGTTATCCGCTAAAGCCTGGGTGATGGTGGCCAGTTTTTGGTCCATGTCGTTCAGGTCCGGAGTGATTTTTCGCGCGACCGGCAAAGCCAGCAACGACATCAGTCGATAGGTCTCTATTTCCATCAGACGCTGCACCAGCCGGCCCAACTGGCTGTCCGACATACTGTCATTGATCACCATGAAGCGGCCGAAATTGTCGCTGTGCAGTTGGAAGGTCCCCAGCACGCGCGCGGCACCTTCCTGCGGACTGCTGCCCACCAGCCTCATGCCTTCAAAATGCCGGCGCATGAACGCGGGCTCGTCGCGGGCGTGAGCCGACGAGGGGCTCACGTCAATATGAAAGGCCGCAACCACGGTTCCCTGCAGTTGTTTTAGCCAGCCATGTGGCAGCGCGCTAATCCCGGTCTCCTTGAACGGCTCGGCGTCCGAAGGCGCCAGATTGGTGAACGTGTATGCGTTAAATTCCATGTGCACTTCGCGGCGGATTCGCAGCTGATCAAACGTCTGTTCGTAGCAGGTGACTTCTTCTTCCGGCCATGGCTCCCCCAGCATGCGGTGCAGGCTTTGCAGATGCTTGAACTGGTTTTGGCGCTGCTCAGGTGTAGTCACGACCGCGATGTGGGTCACTCGCGCCTGAGGCGGTAACACCTGAAACGGCCGTGAATGCAGCTCCTGATAGAGATCGGCTCGCAGGGGGTGAAAATCCAAAGCGATGGGCTTGGCTGTCACGGGGCAGTCCTTGGTTCGTTGGGAAGTTTCGGGATGATAACGCGGAAGGCGACACCGTCAATGCCATTAAGGTACTGGTTTTGGGCGTCAATTCGGCCACTATGAAACTCGGCAATTAAACGAACGATGAGCAGCCCCTGGCCCAGGTGACCTTCAGCCTTGCCTTCTCGCTTGGAAACAAAGGCCCCGAAAATGTCCACGCCGGGGTTGACCGGCAGGCTAGAACCTTGGTTGAACACTACGATGATGTAGTGCTCCGGATTCTGTTCCAGGCGCACGGCAATTCGGCCGTCTTCAGGTGTGAAGTCTCGGGCGTTATCAACCAATTTGTCGAGCATTTGCACCAGCATTTCCGGCGAGCCGAGCAGCGGACAGGGGGTGTCGGGCACGTCGCAATGATGCCGGTGGTGTGGGTCAACTTGTTGGTATGCCGCGCAGGCCTGGTTAACGACCTCCGCCAGATCGAAGTGCTCCTTGTCGGCCTGATCGAAGCTCTGCTCCAACCGGGCCGCTTCGCTCATACTGTTCAGAATACGCCTGAGCCGTTCGGCGGCAGACGAAGCGCGTTCCAGATACTGTTGGCGTTCTTGCTCGGCGTGGCAGTGCGCCAGATTCTCCAGCGATGAGCGAACCACGGCCACCGGTGTTTTCAGTTCATGGGATAGTTTGCGAGAGAAGCTTTCCAGATAATGGTTGTAGCTCTGCAGGCGCAATACCATGTGCCCGAAATGTTGCTGCAGCTGCCCCAGTTCGTCCCGGGATCGGGCTGGGGGAAGGGGGTCGAGAATGCGGCCATCATCGTCAACGCTGGCGCTGACCAGTTGTTGCAGGCGTGCGATACGCCAGGACAGCCAGCTGGCGTATCCGAGCAAGGCCAGTGTCAGTGCCAGGATGATCAGCAGGCTCCGAGCTAATACACTCCCCAAAGCAGAACCGGAAACGCTGAGAAGTTGTTCCATCGACTGCTTGAGAAATAGTGTTCGACCACCGAAGAACGTGTGTTCCGTGGCCAGCCAGACGGTGCCGTCCTGCTGAACCAAATGGTGTTCAGGTAAACCACCCGTGTGCAGTTGATGGTGCGTTGTCGCCAAAGGCTTGGGCTGGGGTTGGTACAGTCTGACCAGGCTACGCAGCGCGTTAAGGGTGATTTGTTCCAGGATCTGGCTGGTGGATAGATCATCGAAATCGGTTGCTGGCACCGGGGTTTCTGTGCGGCTATTAGCCACGATCCAGCCGGCGGGTTCTAGCAAGGTTACCTGCTGGCCATCGCTGAGCTGTCTTGCTAGCGCGCGCTCAAGGGCGGTATTGCGCTGCACCAAAAGCGGTGGTGGTGCAAGAGATGTGCCTTCCCCGTCAGCGCTTTCGCCCGGTTGTCCGGTTTGGAAACCCAACCGGCTGCCCGGCGCGGGCATAGGCATTCGCAGTTCCAGTTGCCAGCGGGATCCGAGGTCCTCCCAGGCCACTTCGATCCGCCGATCGGTTTGAGCGGGGTTGCCGTCGATCAATGCGGGAACGTGAGTGCCCGGGGCTGTCGTTCTGATCATCCATGTCTTTGGTTGGCTTGATTCCAGTTGGCCCGGAGGAGGTACCAACACCAGTTCAACGCGGTCATGAGGTTGTTCGGGCTGGCTGGGGTTGAAGGGGCGCAGACCGTGATTCCGGTTTTGTACCAGCAAATAGAGGTAACGATTATTGCTGGTGGCCAGCCATCGCAGGTTTTCCTGACCGGGCCGGGATTGCCAGGGTAGCTGTTCTTCGTGATCGCGGAAGCCCGGCCAGGTTGTAGTGAACCCGTCCACCTTCGGGAACTGTGTGGTGCTGTCAGCATAAAGTGCATCACCGCTTGTTACTACGGGCGCGCCCAACATGAAATCGCCAGCCAATTCGGCCAGGCGGATGCCTTTTTCTTCCAGTTGCTGCAGAGCTTGCGCGCGCAGAGCGTTGTCCAGCTCCAACACAAATTTCAGACCGGCCCACGGGATCAGCAACATCAACACGCTAGCCAGAAATAACTGGCGCTTGAGGCTCACGGTTCAAACCTCACGAGCGTTCCACCGATAACCCATGCCGTAGGCGGTTTGAATGCCATCGAAGCTGGCGTCCAGTTGCACGAATTTGCGCCGGATGCGCTTGATGTGAGAGGTCACGGTGTTGTCGTCGAGTACCGTGCTGGCCGCTTCCATGAGTTGCTCACGGCTTCGAACATGGCCGGGGTGTTGCACCAGCGAGTGCAGCATCCAGAATTCGGTCACTGTCAGGTCAACAGGTTGTTGTTCCCAGCTAACCGTCATGCGGTCTACGTTCATTTCCATGCGCCCCCGCTGCACCACCTCATCGGGTTTTTGCAGGGCTTCTGCCCAAGCCTCGGCACGGCGAAGCAGGGCTGTAATCCGAGCCAGCAGGTGGTCCAGACTCATGTCTTTGGTGACGTAATCATCGGCACCCAGGCGCAGGCCGTGAACGGTGTCTATGTCGCTGTCCCGGGCGGTCAGAAAAATAATAGGCAGGGTTGCTGATTGGTCACGTAGTGCCTGACACAGAGCAAAACCGCCTTCCGGTTCGTCGCCTAGCCCGACATCAATGATTGCAAGGTCAGGCAGTCGTTGGCGCAGTACCTGCCAGGCTGAGGGCCGGTCGCCGTAGGTAGAAACGTGATACCCCCGGCGTTCGAACGCTGCCCTGTAGTTGTCGCGGATGCCTGGTTCGTCTTCTATCAGTGCAATGTGTTTTTTCATAACCCGTCGTTTAGCGATATGTCGCCCCATTAAAGCATGCTCAAGGACCGGTTCAAGTAAGGGCTGCGTGATTGCCACAATTCATCATAGTTTTCCGCCAGTTTGCCTGCTTTTGCCACGGCTAGGCCGTATCCGGCTGTTGTAATGGCATTACTCACTGCCATAAAAAGGATGACGCGATGATGTTGCTACCGCTGTTTGCGAATCCGGCCGCCAGAGCCGGTTATAGTGCCACCCGCCGGTTAACGCCGAAATGGGATACGCGAAAAAGGCTGCGTTTCGCCGAAGGTGTCAGCCTTTGGCTGGCGGTTTTGATGATGCTGTTTGTGCACCCGCTGTATGCCGAAGCCAATGAGGGCGGCGAAGACGGGGCTGGGCAGCTGTACCTTATGAATGGGCAAAGTGCCTGGCGACAACCGGCGCTGATTCTCGACAGCGATTTTGACGTACAGGTGTCGGGTTTGCTGGCACAAACACGCCTAACCCGCGCATTTAAAAACACCAGCGATCAATGGCAAGAAGGTGTCTTTGTGTTTCCGTTGCCGGACAAAGCCACGGTCTACGGTTTGGTGATGACGGTGGGTGAGCGCCGGGTGGTCGGGCGGCTCGAGCCGAAAGCGCAAGCTCGCAAAACCTATGAGAAAGCCAAAGCTGCGGGGCAGCATGCTGCAACGGTTGAGCAACAACGGCCAAACGTATTCACCAGCCGAGTTGCCAACATCCCACCGGGCGAAACGGTTCAGGTAGAAATTCGCTATCAGCAGCCGGTCAGTTATCGGCTCGGCGAGTTTGAACTGCGCCTGCCCACCACCTTAACACCACGTTACATGCCGGGTGAGACGGTCGCCGATACTCAGAAGAACTGGCACTCGGGCTGGGCCATGCCGACCGATCAGGTGCCCGATGCCAATGAGATCAGCCCGTTCACGGTACGTGCAAACGATGTATCGCCTCAAAGCCACAGAGCGACTATGACGCTGGAGATTGAAAGCGGTTTTCCGTTGGCAGAAGTCACCAGTCCGAGCCATCGCCTGCACACAAACATTGATGGTACCCGGGTAACCGTGACGCCTGAAGGTGATCAGGTGCTGATGAACAAGGATGTTGTCGTGCGCTGGCGTGCCGTGGCAGGCCGGGAGCCGACCGCGGCGGTGTTTCACCAACAGTGGCAGGGGCAGGATTTTCTGATGGCGATGGTGCTGCCGCCGGAAAGCACCGGTCCGGTCTTGCGCCGTGAACTGCAATTTGTCATCGATACCTCGGGCTCCATGGCGGGCGAATCTATGGTTCAAGCGCGGGATGCCTTGTTGCGTGGCCTCGACACTCTGCGCCCGGGCGATTATTTCAATGTTATCCAGTTCAACAGCCAGGCCCACACGTTGTTTGCTCAACCGGTTCCGGCGGAACGACATTATCTGGCTCGTGCCCGTCATTATGTGCACAACCTGCAGGCCGAAGGTGGTACCGAAATGGCGGGCGCTTTGTCGTTGGCGATGAGTATGAACAAGGCCCCGGTAGAGGCTCTGGTGCAGCAAATGGTGTTCATCACAGATGGTGCCGTGGGCAATGAAACGGCTTTGTTTGAGAAAATTCGCCGGGGCCTGAATGATCGTCGTCTGTTTACGGTGGGCATTGGCTCGGCACCCAATATGCACTTTCTGCGGGAAGCGGCCCGCTGGGGGCGGGGCGAGTACACCGCTATCCACAACAGCGGTGAGGTGAATCAGGCGTTGAACAAGCTGTTCTCGGCCATGGAGGCGCCTGTAATGACCGACATGAACGTGCGCTGGCCGCTCCACGGTGCAGAATCGAATGCGGTGCCCTCAAAACCCGGTGATTTGTTTCGGGGTCGACCGCTGGTGCAAGCGATTCAAGGAGTGCCTGCAGCCGGCGAATTAGAAGTGTCAGGCAAACTTCCGGGCGGTCGTCGTTGGAGCACGCGTTTGAACCTTAGCCATGCGGCAACAGCGACCGGCTTGAACCGACACTGGGCCAGAGGCCGGATTGACGAACTGATGGATACGGCCAGCCTGAATGGAGAGTCGCCAAACGAATCCAGCATCATTAAGTTGTCGGTGGCACATCAGGTGATGTCGCCGTTCACCAGTTTTGTTGCCGTGGAGGAACAACCGGTACGACCCGCCACTGAGAATATGGAGAGTGAGCAGTTACCGACCTTGCTGCCCGCAGGCAGTCGTTCGGGCATGTTGCGTTATCCACAGACTGCCACCTTTTGGCCGCTGCTCAGTGCATTGGGCTTGGTGGGCCTGATGTTTGCGCTGGCGGTTGCGATGCTGAACCGGAGGGCAATCGCATGACACGTTTCCTGGCGCTGTTGATGAGTGCTTCGCTTATCCTGCTGATGTTTGGATTATGGATACCATTCAAGGCCTTGGTGGCTCAGGAACTGTTGGAGAAAGCCTGGTCTGATAGTCAGGCACAACAAACAAGGCTGAGGCCTTGGCCTTGGGCCGATACCTGGCCAGTGGCCAAGCTTGAACTCCCGGAGTTAGGGGTTTCCATGATTGTGTTGGAGGGAGGTCACGGCGAAAGCCTGGCTTTTGGCCCGGGCAGGGTATTTGGTGGCGAGCGTGGCCCGCTTATTCTGGCGGGCCACCGGGATACCCACTTTCGTCACCTGCAGAATGTGCAGCCGGGCAATCAGATTCGCGTGCAAGACCAGAGCCAGCGCTGGCGACAATATGAGGTGACCGATGTGACCATTGTGGACAGTCGCACGGAAGCAATCGATACGCACCAGCTCCCAGAGGATTCGGTGCTTCTAATTACCTGTTACCCCTTTGACACCTTGGATGCCAGAGGACCCTTGCGCTATGTTGTAAAGGCACAGTCTGTGCCTCAAATGGAGCCAAGCAATACTGTTGCGATTTTATAAATTGGCGTACACTTGTACGCCAAAATTTTGAGATCCGGAAGCACAGTATGGGTGTTGTACGAAAAATACTGGCATGGTTGTCGGTTGCCGTTATCTGCTTATTGTCATTGGTGCTGTATCTGGCACGTCCTTTTAACCCGGACAACAATCGCTTGTTAGCCGGGTTTATTGCTCGCTTTTGTCGGCGTGTGCTGGGTATGGAGCGTCCTTTGTATGGCGCCGAGAACATGCCACAAGACCGGCCCACCGTGATTGTGGCAAACCATCAGGAAAACGACGATCTGATGGTGGTGGGTGATCTGCTGCCGCCTCGGACCGTTGCCGTGGGCAAATCCGATCTATTGTGGATTCCGTTCTTTGGCCAGGTCTTTTGGTTGGGTGACAACATCATTCTTAACCGACGCCAGTCTCATAAAGCCGTGGCCATCATGAAAGCCACCAGCGATGCCATTAACAAAGACCGCAAAAGCATCTGGGTGTTTGCTGAAGGCACCCGCAGCCGGGGTCAAGGGCTAGGACGCTTTAAAAAAGGCGCGTTCCACATGGCCATTGCTGCGGGTGCGCCGATCACCATGGTGTGTGTGGCCAACTACCACGGTAAAACCGAGGGCGTATTGGGCCGCCGTGGATCCGTGCCGGTACGCATACTTCCGCCGATCGAAACCGCCGGTTTGACTAACGCTGATGTCACCGAGCTGATGGAGCGTTGCCATAAGCAAATGGCAGAGGCGGTAAGCGAGTTGTCAGGTACATCCGGAACTGCTTGAACCGCCTCAATAAACAGGGCAGTCTTTGGCACATACGACTAAACGACAGGAGAACCGATAGATGAGTCTGATCTGGTTTCTGATTATTGGCGGTCTTGCTGGCTGGCTAGCCGGCCTGATTATGAAAGGTAAAGGCTTTGGTGTGCTGGCGAATATTGGTATCGGTATTGTGGGGTCTGTGATCGGTGGGGTGGTTTTCGGCCTGCTGGGGCTTGCGGTAAAAAGCATGGTCGGAGAGCTGGTAACAGCAACGGCTGGTGCGGTACTGCTACTTGCTGTCGTCAACAAGATAAAGCAGGGCTGACATGATCATACCCGTTACGGCTGTCTTTGCTTCGGTCATAGGCATTTTGTTGTTGGTTCTGTCCGTGCTGGCGGTCAGATTCCGCTTGAAGTATCAGATTGGCATGGGGGTAAACGACGACCCCGTGTTTCAGGCCACCGTAAGAGCCCACGCCAATCTGGTGGAGTACGCTCCGGTTGGATTGATCATGCTGGCCATTGCCGAATTGAACGGCGTGTCATCAACGTTGATCTACTGGACTGGAATGGCGTTGGTGGTAGGGCGAATCTTGCATGCCTTTGGCATGATAAAAGGTAAGGGCAGAACTCATGCGGCACGGGTGCTTGGTATGGTGCTGACCTGGTTGTCGATTCTTATCGCAGCGATTTTGCTGTTGTGGAATGTGGGCGCGGTCTACGGTTAAAACTGACTGAAATGAACAACGGGGCCTCTGTCAGGCCCCGTTGTTGTTCGTGGGATGGTCGATTTCAGGTCTCAAAGTGCTTGAGCGATGTCCATCGACAGGTATTCCAATTCAACCCTGCGATTGGCAGCGCGGTCCTCGGGCCTTGCCAGAGGCCGGTCAGATCCCCAAGTTGCCATGATCATGGCTGACGGGGAAACCCCTTCCTGCGTTAGCAATCTCGCCACTGAATGAGCTCTCAATCGGGCCAGAAACTGATTGTAGTCGCCGGAGCCGAAGTTGTCAGAATGGCCGTGGATTTTGACCCGCGAGCCTGGGTGGCGCTTCAAATACGTTGCGTGCTGTTTGAGAATCTCGGTATCTGCCTCATCCAGCGTGTGCTTGTTAAAACCGTAGTGAAAGCGAGTGCGGTGAGGGCGACTTGCCTCCTGACACTGCTGGGCTGCGTTAAGTCCGGAAAGCAGCGCGGCTTGAGCCAGCATTTCAGGGTTGTCTAAAACGAGAGTCGTCATCTGCAGTATCCTTGCAATCAAAGTCAGGTTCTTTTTGTTATTGCTCAGGTACTATTTAGTTATAGAGCAATAACAGCAATTGGCGAATAGTCGATACAAGATCCGCGGGTACGGCTACCCATTGAAGAGTGCTTGTATGACCGCCTGATGACATTACACCGCGAAAATAAGGCACCGCTGTGGTAAAAAGCAGCCTATCAAGGACCGATTGTGATGAATAGTGACCGCCTATGTTGATTATCCCTGCCGAGAATGCCGTTAACTGGAAACGCCCGCCTTGGGTAACGCTGAGCCTGATCATGGCCTGCTTGCTGGTGTTTCTTTTCTATCAGGGCGGCGATGACCAGAAACTAGAATACGCACTCGAGCAGTACATCGATAGCGGACTACTTCAACTTGAAGCTCCGGCTTATGAGGACTATCTGCAACGGGCAATTCGCTTCGAGGGCGATCAGCAAAGCGTGCTGGAATTGCAGGAGTTTCAACAGCTGCGGGAGCAGGATAACGAACTCTGGCAAGCCGTTACCCTGCTAATGGACCGGGAGTATTACCAATACCTGCAAGACAACACCGACATTATTTGGGCTCCAACAGAACGTTGGTTATGGCTGGAGCAGCGTACGGCGATAGAAGACCAGTGGATCAGTCAGATGAGTGCGTTTCAGCTGGGTTTGGTGCCCGCCGAGTTGTCGCTTTATACCCTCATCAGCTACCAGTTTCTGCACGGCGGATGGGGCCACATCATTGGTAACTTGGTGTTCCTGTTCTTGCTGGGGTTCACGGTAGAAAGAGCCTTGGGGCCGGGGCGGTTTCTGGTGGCGTATCTGGTGTGTGGTGCGCTGTCGGGCTTGGTGTTTACCGCGTTTTCCGCCGGCAGCCAGATACCGCTGGTTGGCGCATCGGGTTCCATCTCCGGATTGATGGGCATGTACGTGGCCATTTACGGCCTGCAAAAAATTCGGTTTTTCTATTTCCTCGGCGTCTATTTCAACTACTTCCGGGCCCCCGCCATTGCAATGTTGCCGGTGTGGCTTGGCAAAGAAGTTTACGATTACTGGTTTGCGGGTGCCACCGGTGTTGCGTACATGGCTCACGCAGGCGGGTTGGTGGCCGGTGCCGGTTTGGTTTGGCTGCTGGGCAAAAGCTGGCTGCAGGTGAAAGAAGAATTCTACGAGCCAGAGCCCGATGAACAGGATGCCCGTTTTACCGCTGGCTACGCGCAGGCGATGGCGAGCCTTGGCCGCATGGAATTTGATCAGGCCAGGCGCCAGTTCGAGGCGCTTAGAGAGCATTACCCTGAACGCTCGGTTTTGCTAGAACATCTTTATCAGCTCGCCAAACTTAGGCCAGATCTTCCGGCGTTTCGGGATCGAACCACCGAGTTGATGTCGGATGCACTGGCTCGCCGCCAACCCGAACAGCTGGTGTCGGTTTGGCAGGAATATCTCAGCAAGGGTGAAGCACATCATCCTTTGGCCGGAGAAGACCACAATCGGGTATTGTTTGCCAGCCTGAAGAACAATGACCTGAAGGCGGCTGAGAAAGCGTTTGAGCGAATGCGCACGCGGGCTGAGCCTGAAACGGTCTACGAGGCCTGCCAGCTGTTGGTCAGTGAGTTTGATAAGTTACAAATGGGGCCGAAAGCCCGACACTACCGTCAACTGCTTCAGGGCCTGAGCTAAGCGTCAGGCTCTTCTTTCGCAGGCTTATTCAGCGATTTGAAAGCTGGCTTTCGGGCCTTTCAGCGGCTCTCGGTTTTGCGCCTGTTCTAACCAGACATCGATGTGCTTGTGGGTCGGGTGGCCGCTGCAGCGTTTTTGTACATAGCTGAGGAACGCACTCGCCTTTTCCCATTGTTGTAGGCCGTTCGCCAACACTTGTGCCGCCAACAGGTAAGCCGGTGCCAATTGCTCGCTGTCCGGAAACCGTTTGTGGAAGTCTTGCAGTAGTCGAAGCGCGGGCTTGAAATGCTGCCGGTGGTACAAGGCCGTCGCGCAGGCCAACGCCAGATCGGCATCGTCTATCTGAAAGTTCGGCTCCAGTGTTTGCAACGTTCGGATTAGCTCGTTCAGTCCGTCACCGTCATTACGGTCGGCGAGCCAGGTCATCAACCGCGGATGATACCGGTACAACTCGGACACATCGTTGCGAGCGGTGAGCATTTGGTACAGCTGCCCCAGCCGGTTTGGGTCATTCCGGTCTTTCTTGAGCGCTTCCTTGAGAATCGCCTGAACGCGATCGTAGTTGCCGTCTTTCAGGTTCATATCCAGATCCGCATCCAGTCGGCTGGACCGGTCCCTATGCTGATGGCCGGCCAGATCGTCTTCATCCTGGATGTCCGAAGCAAAGCCCAGCTCTTCCTGATACTGGAACAGCAGGTAACCCAGCATGTGGAAAAGAATCAGCGTGAACGTACTGTTTAAAAAGCCTGCCAAAGGCTGCGCAACCCACAAGGGAAAGTGAGTAACCGCAAAATCCTGAGCGGCACCCGAGGCCAGGGTCAGCAGGATCAAATACCCATACAGCAAGAAATAAGGCGTACCGATACGGGAGATAAGCACCGCCAGATTGAGCGGGTTCACCGCTGCGCCAACCGAGCGTTCCATGGCCAGAACCATGATGCTGGCGGGTAACCCCAGGACCACAAACGCGATGGCCAGCATCATTAAAATAGAGCCGCCGAGCATGGCAGCGGCGGCCACCAAGGCACCCATCAATACAAAAACCAGCAACTGCAGAAGCACGATGTTGAAACCACTGCCTGAAAACGCTTCAGACACCGGGGGTGGCTTCAAATGCCCTTCGGCCGTTCGATTGATGACCGCGTAGGTGTACTTGAACAGAGCCAGTGCCAAAACCACCCAAATGATCAATCCGATTAGGTTGGCTGGTGCAACGACCGGCACCAGCGTGCAGATGGCAATAACGATCAGTGGGTCGCTATGGAACGGGTATCGGAAGAAGGCACCAATTCTTTGCCAGAAGGGCACGACTTCCGTGGCGGCCCCCAGGTAGCGCATAGCCTTACTGCATTTCGGGCACAGGCCTTGGCGCTGGCGCGTATCGGCATCGGGCATGCAGCGGCTGCAATAGTGCATCTGGCACTCGCCGCAGTGCCACTTGGCGGGGTCGCCCGGGTGGTAATGACAATCGTGTTTCAAGGCAAACGTCCTGGTCCGTCAGAAATCAGTGGTAATGATGACAGATGTGCTAAAAGCCCGCATCAGCTCTGTTCTCAAATCATTGACCCGCTCCAGTATTGTTTTCGGCGTATCATCTGACGTGTAATCAGTGACTCCCAGTGACAGGGTAACACCGCCAATTTCTTCAAACGTCATAGCTGCTAGATCCGTGCGGATATTTTCGATAAGGATATCGGTAGTTCGTCCAGTGAATAGCCCGTCATTCGGCAGAACGCTGGGTTGGCGTACTCAATGTTGTGCCGCTATTGTCGTCGGATGTATGAGTATTTACCGACCAATGGTTGAAGTCTGAGTTTTCGATGCGATAGTTAAGGATAAAGACAAAATCGAGAGCGTAATTAGAGGAGGCAACGCATGTCGAATAAATCGTCGAGTTCCAACAGCCTGAGTACTCTCTCCACCCTCGATGCCGGTGGCAAGACGTTTCATTACTACAGTCTGAAAAAGGCCGAAGAATCATTGGGCGATCTGCAGCGCCTGCCCTTCTCTTTAAAAGTGTTGATGGAAAACCTGCTGCGCAATGAAGATGGCGTGACCGTTGATCGTTCCCACATCGACGCCATGGTGCAGTGGCTGAAAGACCGCAAATCCGATACCGAAATCCAGTTCCGCCCGGCCCGAGTGCTGATGCAAGACTTTACCGGCGTGCCGGGCGTGGTGGATCTTGCGGCCATGCGGGAAGCGGTCAAGCAGGCCGGCGGTGACCCGGCTCTCATCAATCCGTTGTCCCCGGTCGATTTGGTGATTGACCACTCGGTCATGGTGGATAACTTTGGTTCGGCATCGTCGTTCGATAAAAACGTCGAGATCGAGATGCGGCGCAACCAGGAGCGCTACGAATTTCTGCGTTGGGGCCAGCAAGCGTTTGATAACTTCCGTGTGGTGCCGCCCGGAACCGGTATTTGTCACCAGGTAAATCTCGAATATCTCGGTAAAACCGTTTGGCAGAAGCAAGAAGGCGACAAGACCATCGCTTATCCCGATACACTGGTGGGTACCGACTCCCACACCACCATGATCAACGGCCTCGGTATCCTGGGCTGGGGTGTTGGCGGTATTGAAGCCGAAGCTGCGATGCTGGGGCAGCCGGTATCGATGCTGATTCCGGAAGTGGTTGGTTTCAAAATGACCGGTAAGTTGCGAGAAGGTATTACGGCTACTGACCTCGTATTAACCGTGGTTGAAATGCTGCGTGAGAAGGGCGTTGTTGGCAAGTTTGTGGAATTTTACGGCGATGGCCTGAAAGACATGCCGGTGGCCGACCGCGCCACCATCGCTAACATGGCACCGGAATACGGCGCCACCTGTGGTTTCTTCCCCGTAGACGAGCAAACCCTGAAATACTTGCGCCTGACCGGCCGAGACGATGAATTGATCGACCTGGTCGAGAATTATTCGAAAGCACAAGGTTTGTGGCGTGAGCCTGGTCATGAGCCGGTATACAGCGCCACACTGGAGCTCGACATGGGCGATGTCGAAGCCAGTTTGGCGGGGCCGAAACGGCCGCAGGACCGGGTTGCTCTGAAGAACATGAAAGCGGCGTTTGAGCTGCTGATGGAGACTAACGAAGGTGCCCCTGATGCGACTGAAAAGCGTGATTCCAAGCTGGAGTCCGAAGGTGGGCAAACGGCCGTAGGTGTTGATAGCAGTTATCACCATCCTTGCAGCCGTCCGTTGACCTTGAACGGTCAGGAGACCCGGCTGGACCCGGGCGCGGTGGTGATTGCGGCAATTACTTCCTGTACCAACACCTCCAATCCCAGCGTCATGATGGCGGCCGGGCTGGTCGCTCGGAAAGCGGTAGAAAAAGGCTTGCAAACCAAGCCGTGGGTGAAAACTTCGTTGGCGCCTGGCTCCAAGGTGGTGACGGAGTATCTGAACGCCGGTGGCTTTCAGGATGACCTGAACACATTGGGCTTTGACTTGGTGGGTTACGGTTGCACAACCTGTATCGGTAACTCCGGACCGCTGCCGGATGAGGTGGAAAAAGCGATCGAGGATGGCGATATTACCGTCGCGTCGGTGTTGTCTGGTAACCGTAACTTTGAGGGCCGAATTCATCCGCTGGTGAAAACCAACTGGTTAGCGTCACCCCCGTTGGTGGTGGCCTACGCGCTGGCAGGTAACGTCCGTGTGAACCTGAACACCGATCCGCTGGGTAAAGACAAAGACGGCAATCCGGTGTATCTGAAAGATCTCTGGCCCAGCCAGCAGGAGGTCGCCGAAGCGGTGGAGAAAGTAAAAACCGGTATGTTCAGCAGCGAATATGCGGCTGTGTTCGATGGCGATGCAACCTGGCAGTCGATCGATGTGCCGCAAACCAAGGTGTATACGTGGTCTGACGACTCTACTTACATTCAGCATCCGCCTTTCTTTGAAGGCATGGGGCCTGAGCCTGATGCGGTGGAAGACATCCAGGACGCGCATATTCTGGCTTTGCTGGGTGATTCGGTGACCACCGACCACATCTCTCCCGCGGGTTCATTCAGTCCCGATAGCCCTGCCGGAAAATACCTTCAGGAGCATGGAGTCGAACCGAAGAACTTCAACTCCTACGGGTCTCGTCGCGGTAATCACGAGGTGATGATGCGCGGCACCTTCGCCAACGTTCGCATCCGCAACGAGATGCTTGACGGAGTGGAAGGGGGTGTCACGAAATTCGTTCCTACTGGCGAGCAAATGCCGATCTACGATGCCGCCATGAAGTATCAGGAGAAGGGCACGCCGCTGGTGGTTATTGCCGGTAAGGAATACGGCACCGGTTCCAGTCGGGACTGGGCGGCTAAGGGGACACGGCTGCTGGGTGTTCGTGCCGTGGTGGCCGAATCCTATGAGCGGATTCACCGTTCCAACCTGATTGGTATGGGCGTGATGCCCTTGCAGTTCCCTGAAGGCGAAAACCGCCAATCATTGAAATTGACAGGGGAAGAGACCATCAGCATCGAAGGGCTGTCTGGCGACATTAAGCCGGGTCAGACTCTGAAAATGACGGTGAAGTATGCCGATGGTTCTACCAAGACCTGTGATCTGAAATCGCGGATTGATACCGCCAATGAGGCAATTTACTTCATGCACGGTGGCATCCTGCACTATGTGGTGCGGGAAATGCTGAAGTCTGCGTGACACTGAATCGAAGCAGGTAACTCGCCTGCTTCGGTTACTCGTTATCGGCCGACCCCTGAATTGGCACCGAAAGCCAGAACAGGGCGCCGGCTTCTTCCTCCGACTCATATCCGATCTCGCCCCCCATCGCATTCATGAGCTGCTTGGTGATCGCAAGGCCCAGACCTGTGCCTTCCTTCGCACGGGCTGATGAGCCGTCTGCCTGGGCAAACTTCTCGAAAATACGGTTTCGAAAGCTTTCGGGAACGCCAGAACCTTTGTCTGAAACTTCAACCACGGCCTTATCCCCTGCTCGGCGGATTTCGATTGTGACCGCCTCGTGGGCGGGCGAGAACTTTACGGCATTGGATAGCAAATTGGCGACGGCCTGTTGAAGGCGTTGTGGATCTATGTTTGCTTCAAGGCCTGGGGAAGTTTCTTTCAGACGTAACTGAACGTGTTTCTGATTTGCGTACGACTGAATGTGTTCGACGGCCGTTGAGACGACCTTAGTGATGGGATGTTGCTCCATAACCAACAACATATTTCCACTGATCAGCTTTTCGATATCCAGCAGGTCGTCGATGAGCGCCCGGAGCTGATCAGCGTTACGGTGGGTGATGTTCAGCATTTGCCGGGTTTTTTCAGAGATGTCCCCCGTGACACCCCCAAGAATCAAGCCTAAAGAACCCGCAATAGACGTGAGTGGCGTGCGCAGCTCGTGACTCACGGTGGATACGAACTGATTTTTCATTTCTTCGTTTTTCCGCCGTTCATCGATATCGACGAGATAGCCGTGCCATAAGATACTGCCTTCGGGTAGTTTCTCCGGGTTGGCTTTACCCTCAACCCAGCGCCAGCGGCCTTCTTCCGACACCATAATGCGATATTGCGCTTCCCAAGGCTCCAGAGAAGCGGCAGATTGTTCGATGGATTCGGCTACCCGGGGAAGATCGTCCGGATGTATGCGCTCAAAGGCCGGAGTTGCATCTTCAAGAACGTCGTCAGCCGATAAGCCGAAGAGAGCTTCAATACCTTCGCTGGTATAGGGGAAGCTGGCATGGCGATCGGGCCACAGCCGGTACTGGTACAGCATGCCCGGGGCGTTGGAGACCAGCTTATCGAGCGTCTCGGCCTGTTCTTGTTGCTGGATAATGTCCGCAACCCAGCGGGCTAGCAGACTGACGAAGGTTTTTTCTGTTTCCGAAAAGCCCGGTAGCCGAGGTGCGGTTGACGAAAAGTTCAGAGTGCCCACGGCCTCGCCGTTAACCCATATGGGAGCAGCTAAATAGCTTTCCAATCCGAACATTTTGTAACAGGGCAAGTCACGATAGGGCGACTTTGCCATGTGATCGATGGCTAATACATCGGGCTGATTCATTAAAATGGCGCAGTAGGTTTGTGCCAGGGGCAACGTCAAACCGTTTTCCAGTGAGGGTGCTTGCCGCTCGTGGTGCCAAAGTATGGTGTAAGCTTCGCCTTCGATTTTGCTGACGATGGCGGTATCGATATTCAGATACTGGCAGGCGATGGCCAAGGCGCGCTCAATGCGATTGCCAATTTTGCCACTCGTATCCAGGGCGATGTCATTGAGGATGTTAAGAGCGCGAGTTCGATCCGCGTAGTAGCTGTTGAGTTCCTGATACCGGAACTCCCGCTCGATGATATCCGCGAAGTCTCGTAACGCTTGCTGTTCCTCTTCGGAAAAGGTCCGTGGCCGGCGGTCAATCAGGCACAAGGTACCCAAGCGGTAACCTTCAAGGTCGGTTAAGGGTGCTCCAGCGTAGAAGCGTATGTCGGGTGGGCCGGTGACCAAGGGGTTGTCGGCGAAGCGTTCATCGGTGAGGGCGTTTTCCACGACAAAAAGGTTGCTGCCGAGGATGGCATGGCCACAGAATGAAACGTTTCTTGCAGTTTCCCTCGCATCCAGGCCATAACAGGATTTGAACCATTGCCGGTCTGAATCAATCAGAGAAACCAAACATATCGGCACGTCGAATAGCTCTGCGGCGAGGCGGGTAACCCGATCAAAACGCTCCTCGGGCAGCGTGTCCAGTAATTGGGTCGTGCGAAGCGCAGCGAGCCGACTGGCTTCGTTGGTTGGGAAGTCAGGCGTTTTCATGAAGGCTTCCTTGCAGGCAAGGTGATGTTGGCAGCTCAAGCCAGAAGTGGGCGCCGTGATTATAAAAGTAGCCCACTTTACCGCTCATGAGGTCTGCCAGTTCTTTGCAGATAGCCAGCCCTAGCCCCGTGCCCGATTTCGCCCGAGAGGATCCGACCTCGGCCTGCGCAAATCTCTGGAACAAACTGGGCACAAAATGCTCGGGAACACCGTCGCCTTGATCGCTAACGGTGATGCGGATATAACCCGTTTGGGTGGCCTCAGCCTTTACTGTAATCAACCCGTCTTTGGGTGAGTACTTAATGGCGTTGCTGATGAAGTTATTGAGGATTTGCCGCAATCGCTCAGGATCGGCACAGGCCGCTACGCTCTCCGAGTGTTTGCTGGCCAGCCGAACGTCGTACTGATTTGCCATCGCTTGGTTGTTTTCGCAGGCTTTTTGTATGGTTTCGCCCAAATGAACTGTGGTGGCGTTGATCCTCAGTTTGCCAGATATTGCTTTGTCAAAGTCCAGCAGATCCGTGATCAGTGCTTGTAGGTGCTCGCCATTGCGCAGGGCCACCTTGATTAAGGGGGTGGCCTTGTCGGGAAGCTGGCCGGTCGCTCCGGAGTTCAGTAGCTTCAAAGAGCCGTTGATAGATGTGAGCGGGGTGCGAAGTTCATGGCTGACGTTGGATACAAACTGGTTTTTGAGATTATCCAACGCTTCCTTTTCGTCCATTAAAGCGTTGAAAGCGTTAGCCAAATTTCGGGTTTCGGTTGTGCCCGCGATACTCAGGCGGGTGTTGCGTGCGTTGCCCGTGGTCATTTCGTGGATTTTTTCAGACATGCTGCTGAGGCTGTGGGTGGCCGCGCGGGTCAAAAGGTAGGTAAAAAACAGCAGCGGGACCATGACCGCCAGGCTGGCCCAAAGGAAAGTTTTAAACCACGCTTTGGCAGGTTGTGTCGCTTGAGCGTAAGGGGCTGCGCTAAGAAATAGCCATCCGAGCCGGTCAAGATGTTGAGTTGCGTACACCCAGTGCTCACCGGAACCGTCGGTTACAACGCCAGCATTGACACCCGATAAGGCTGCATCAACGAGTATGTCTTCACCCGGTGGTGGTAAGTCCGGGGCAGGCGTTCCCGGTTGTAATGCATCTACTTGTATGAAATGCCCGGTATCCAGCACTTTCAGTAACGTTCCGGGTTCGGTGTTGAGGTTGTCAGGAAGGATGCCCTTTTGCGCCAAATTGATTGTGCCGCCCGCTAGCCCTAACAAATCGCCGTCGTCGCTCCGTATTGGTGCCAGAAACGAGAGCAAGGGCAACCCCGTTCGTCTGCCAATGATCGGGCGGCTGACAATGGGAGTGTTGGCAGCCATAGCCCGTTTGAAATGGGGGCGATCTGCATAGGAGGTCCCAATCCGGTTCGGTACGTAACGGTTTTCGGCAATCGCTATGCTGTTATTGTTAAAGATAAGTAAATCGCCGTGGAACAAGTTTTCCAGCCCCGGCTGTCGCGCCATGGCGAACGTGAGTTGGTCCATCGAAAGCAGGTCTTCGCCATCGGTTAGAGTACTGGCAAAAGCGCCCAGGGAATTCAGCCGAATGGAGAGTTCTCCATTGACTCGACTGGCCATTGAATTGGCCTGAAGTGCTTGCCTTTCGCTCACAACCTCTTCGAAATCGTGAAGTAATCGGCCGTACGCTACAAACAAGATCAGACAAACACTGAAAATGATGCTCAGGCTGGTAATCAGGACAACACGGGTGCCAAGGTTTAGTGTTTTCAAGGAAGACTCTTATGGTTGTGGTCGTAATGATGAAAACATGCTTACATAAGGTGAGGATAGTGGATTTCTTCTGCTGAATGAACTGGTGAGGAAGTGCTTTGACCACCGCAGCCCATGATCAACTTCAGAAACGCCTGAAACTGTTGCAGGATCGTTTTGTCGAACGTGCCCAGACTGACGTCGAAACGTTGGGCCGTTTTGCCCGGCAAATCGAGCAACAACAGTTAAGCCGTCTAGAGTTGGTGGAATGCTACCAGTTGCTGCATCGTATGGCAGGGTCTGCAGGTACGTTTGGGCTTCCAGAGCTTGGCGTAGCGGCACGTTCGATCGAGAATCAGCTCAAGCCGGTCGTTGAAGCCAGAGCCAAGCAGGCGAACGGACAGGGTGATCCTGTAGCTTTGCCCGCAGACGTGGCCATGCAGATCCATGAACTGACGGCGTTAGTGCAAAAGGGCGTCGATCAAACGAAGCCGAAATCGACGGATAAGCACGCCCATCAATCGGTAGATGCCTATGAAGGCTCTCACGGCATGCAAGTTCAGGTGATGGGGCTGACCCATGATACCGGTTATTTGTTGAATTTGATGGCTGATTTGCAGGGGTATGGATTTGCCTGTGAGTTGGTGTCATTGAGTGACTCAGAAGCGGCAATTGAAAGCCTTAAACAGTGTTCGGGTGCCACCATTTTGCTGTGTCAGGATTCTGAGCTGGATGACGTACTCGGCTTTCGTGCGGACCATATTGAAAAGAACGAATTTCGCCGCTTTCCGGTGGTGGGCATTGGTCGTCAAAATACCTTTGAAAGTCTTTATCACGTTGCTGAGCTGGGCGCGACGGCGTATTTCAGTGAGCCTCTGGATATGCCAGCACTGGCGGAACGAATTGAGTCGCTGGCGCTGGAGCGAGGGTCCCGTCCTCAGGGGCGAGTGCTGATTGTTGATGATGATAAGGAACTGGGTGAGCGCTATTGTTTGGTGCTGAACAACGCTGGGATGAAAACCAAGCTGGTTTCTGATCCCAGGAAGATGATGTCTGCTTTGTCGGCGTTTGAACCAGATATCGTTTTGATGGATGTCCAGTTACGAGCGCATTCTGGGGTGACTCTGGCCCGAATGATACGGTACGAGCCCCGTTGGTTGGGATTGCCGATTGTGTATTTGTCATCGGAAGATAACCCGGAAATCCAGCTTGATGCGCTGGCCAAGGGGGCCGATGAATTCCTGGTAAAGCCGGTCACCGACGAGTATCTGGTTCGTTCTGTTCGTATTCGCTGCTACCGCGCCCGCCAATTGTCTGATTTGATGAACCGCGACAGTTTGACCGGATTGCTAAAACATTCGTTGATCAAGCAGGAAGTGGAGCGTGAACTGGCCCGCTGCCGCCGTTCCAGTCATTTATCCTGCGTGGTGATGCTGGATCTGGATCACTTTAAAAAGGTAAATGACACTTGGGGGCATGGGCAGGGGGACATCGTAATTCGAACCTTGGCGCATCTGCTGCGCAACCGGCTTAGAGAGTCCGATACCATCGGGCGCTACGGCGGCGAAGAGTTTCTGGTAGTGCTATCCGATTGCGCGATTGAGCAAGCCGCTGAACTGATCGACGATATCCGGTCCAGATTCTCGGAACTGGTGTTTACGGTGGGCGAAGACAGTTTTCAGGTGACCATGAGCGCAGGTATTGCCGCGATTAATAATTTCCCATTGGCCAGCGAGGCGATTGAAGCGGCAGATCAGGCGCTTTATGAGCGTAAGCAGGCAGGGCGTAATGGTGTGTCCGTTTATAAGCGCCAAGACGAAAATCAGGATGGTTGAGGAGTAGACCATTGAAGGCCTTGGTACTGGAAGATGATGAGCTTGTGGGTGAGCTGGTTGAGTCGATTGTCGCTGGCCTGAGCGGTGTTCAGCAAGTCACACTGGCACGGTCGCTGACAGAAGCCATGAGGCGTGTTGCCGAAGAATCGTATGGGCTATATCTGGTGGATTGGGAGTTACCAGATGGGTCTGGTCTGGAGCTGGTGAAGCAAATACGGCGATCCGATTCGGTGGTGCCGGTGGTTATTGTATCCGGGCGTTCGGACCGCGAGTCCGTGATTAAAGCAGCGCATTATGGCATCAGCGGGTATATCACCAAACCGCTGGATATCGAGCTACTGCATCAACGGTTGACGGATCTCATCCCCACACACGGTATTGAACGTACCTCCGTGCATGAGTTCATGGCCAAGTCTTCGAATTCGGTGGTTCAACTGCCGACCGAACTTGACCCGGCCGAGATCATCGAACTGATTGGCCGGGTCGATACGTTATCCGCCTCGGAACTGGCGGAGCGCTGGCGTGAGCAGATTGGTTTGACGGCCCGCATTCTGGATGTGGCCAATAGCAGTTCGTTCAGGCGGACGGGTAAACCGGTTGAGTCGCTTAGAGTTGCCATCGGAAGTATCGGTGTTCCCATGGCCCTGAACCAGGCGCTAGCCCTTGCGCTAGATGTGACAGCCAAGCTGACGCACCCCGAACTGAAAACGATCGCAGACCGATACCAGGATATCTCGCTTCGGGTTTCTCGGGAAGCGAATCAACTTGCTCTCCGTATTGGGAAAGCGTCCACGATGTATCGAAGTGCCGGGGTGTTGAGTCGGTTGGGTGAAATGGCGGTGCTCAAAGTGCTGAATCAGTTTGACGCGGCTGGCGGAACCCTTGCCGAGGCAGAGATTGAGCAGTGTTTGGCGCGCTGGTCTGAGGAGTACGGCAACCGCCTGAAAGTGCACTGGAAGTTCCCGTTAGGTTTGAGGGAGTTGATCGGGGCCGTGCATTTTTTATCGTCCGACAACCATCGGGAGGGGCCGATCATTATGCGGGCTGCCGCGTTGATTGCCGAAAACCGTCAAAATGAGAAAGAGTGCCAGCGTTTATTGCGCCAACTTGGTTTGGATGCAACGGAGCTTGCCAAGGAGGCGCCGAGCGATGCCGTATGAGGAAAACGATTTGAACAAAGTGTTATACGTGGAAGATGATGCCGACATTCGAGCCATCGCGGAGTTGGCGTTGCAGGACGTGGGAGGTTTTTCCGCCAGGCTTTGTAGTTCCGGCGCGGAAGCCGTTGAGGCTGCGCCGGATTTTCAGCCGGATTTGATCCTTTTGGATGTGATGATGCCGGAAATGGACGGCCCCGAGACCTTGAAGGCATTGCGCAAGATTGAGGCAACTCAAACGACGCCGGTTATTTTCATGACCGCCCGGATCCAGCGAACGGAGATTGATGAATATCTGTCGCTGGGGGCGCTGGGGGTTATCCCGAAACCGTTTGACCCGATGACGTTGGCCGATGAAATACGGCGAATATACCAAGAGCTTGCCTGAGCCTTGTTTGGATCATTGTCTCAGGTGCGAACAACGGCATTTTGAGATAGGCTGTCCGCTTTAAAATACGCGTACGAGTTAACGAGGATCGCATGTCATCGCCGGACGAATTGAAAGCCAAACTCAATCTGGAAACCTCTCGGATTCATTGGCATGAACTACAGACGTATTACGCCCGGGGCCACGTTGTACGTGTAGAGTCAGAGCTGGATCTTCTCGACGTGGCGGCGCAGCTTACTGCGGATAACAAGGCGCAGTTTGAACAATGGTTGGCCCGCAGTTTGGTCGGCGATGTGTCGCCGGATCTTGCCCGCGCTTGGTACGAAAAAAACAGCGAGCTCTGGGCCGTTGTGGTTGCACCTTGGGTACTGGTACAGGATCGCTCCGCGAGCAAACTCCACTAAGTTTTTTCTCCGACGGCAGGCATTCGTCTGCCGGCTTTCTCTTTGATACCTTTTTTCAGAGGCTGTTATGCTGACCGGCGCTTTGCTGATTCTGGCCCCGTTGTTATTGGGCTTTGCGTTCGCCCTTTCCAATCGCCGCCTGATGACGGTGGTTCATTATCTGGTTGAAGGCTTGGTGTACTTCATTCTGGTGTTGTTGGGGCTCGGTTTGGGACAAATGGAAGGATTGCTTTCGCATTTGGGCACAATGGCTTATCAGGTCTCCGGGTTGGTGGTTGCGATGCTGGTAGCGAACCTCGCGGCGCTTTGGTTATTTCACTACTTTTTGCCGTTAGACATCGGGCCCACGGGCGAAAGTGCAAAACCGAGCTATCGGCGGTTGTTTATGGCCGGCCTGAAACCCCTATTGGCAGTGGTTGCGGGGGGCTTTCTGGGCTATCTCTGGTTTTCCGAGCTGCCCATGGTTGAAGATGTGGCCACTTGGGCGTTGATGCTGCTGTTGTTTTTGATTGGGCTTCAGCTTCGTAATGCCGGCTTGTCGTTGCGCAAGCTGTTGATGAACCGTCAGGGATTGGGGATCGCGCTGACGATGGGGGCGAGTTCGCTGATTGCAGGGCTGGCTCTCACGCCTTGGTTGGATGTTTCCTGGAATCAAGCACTGGCGATTGCTTCGGGATTTGGCTGGTACTCTTTATCCGGCATCATGATCGGTGATGCCATGGGGCCAGCGTGGGGCGGAGTTGCGTTTCTGAACGATGTTCTGCGCGAAATTATTGCTCTGGCATTGATTCCGGTGGTGATCAGCGCTCGACCCGCCATGGCGATCGGATACGGAGGCGCAACGTCCATGGACTTTACCCTGCCTGTGATTCGCAGCAGCGGTGGCCTGGCGTGCGTGCCGGTCGCCATTGCCTCGGGCTTTCTGCTGTCGTTCCTGTCGCCCGTGCTGATGGGAGTGTTTTTATCTCTGGGTTAGTAGCTTAAGAATTTACCCACATTAATCTTGTATAAGCCGGGGTCAACCGCTCGTTTAATGCGGTCCTGATTGCCCGGTTTGGCAAGATCAACGTCGGTAACGGTAATGGGGCCCCGGAATTTGGTGTGGTACATAACCCGTACCACCGGCAACCGTAAATCGTCCTCGTTGGTCTCGGTCACCACGCCCAACCGTCCGCTTTCCAGTAATACCAGCGATCCTACCGGGTACAAGCCCACACAGTGAATGAATTCCTGAACCAGAGTGCTGTCGAGGTGGGAGCCACTCCACTCCAGCAACTTTTTCAAGCCTTGAGTCGGGGTCATGCCTTTGTGGTAAACGCGATCGGCGGTGATGGCATCATAAACATCCGCTATGGCCACCATGCGCCCGTAGATCGAGATCTCATCACCCTTCAGACCTTCTGGGTAACCGGTGCCATCTACGCGTTCATGATGCTGGGCCGCAGTAATAACGGTGAGCTCACCGATGCCTTCGGTTGCAAGAAGGATGTCCCGGGATTGGCGGGCATGGAGCTTCATTACTTCGAATTCTTCTGCCGTTAGTCTGCCCGCTTTGTGGAGTATATCGTCTGGCGTCAGGATCTTACCGAGATCGTGAAGTAGGGCACCCACCACGGTTTGGTGCAGAACATCCGCGGAGAGCTTTCGGTATTGCCCAAACAGAGTCATTAAGACACTGAGATTAACGGAGTGTTCTAGTAGGTAATTGTCTTTGTCGCGAATACGTCCCAGGCAACCCAATGCGTTGGGGTTTCGGATCACGGAATTTTGCAGGTCGTCGGCGAGTTTGTGGATGGCCACAACATCCACGGCACCGCCGATTTTGACGTTGCCCATAAAACTGTCCACCAGCCCTTGCGCCTGAGTATGGATGCCTTGAGCGGTTTCCATTTCTTGTTCGAGGGAGACTTTGGCGGAAGTGCCGGGTTTATGACCGCCAACGCTTTGCAGGGTTTCCTCATTGCGAGCGTCTACTTCTGAAGCGGTTTCGTAATCTTGGGTATCCCGGCCTTTTTCAGCATCGATATAGACAAACTGCACGCCCATGGCGCGAATTTTGTTGATGGTTGCTTCGTTGCGAATGACGCCGCGCTTTCTCTGGGTGTTATGGGGTATCCAGTCGTTGTTCAGGTCGGTGATGAACATCCCGACCTTTAGCGCGGCGACAGGAATGCGTTTGATCATCGCCCGGGAAAAAACGTTCTCAGGCTGTTCTGATAGGTTTGAACGATTACGTCTTCGAGTGCCAAGTCTTTCACCTCCGCGATTTTTTCAGCGACAAACGGCAAATAAAACGGTGCGTTCTCCTTGCCACGATAAGGCACCGGGGTCAAAAACGGAGCATCTGTTTCAAGAAGAATCTGGCTTATCGGCGTCATACGAACGATGTCCCTGACGTTCTCAGCTTTGTTGAACGTGGTAATACCATTAAAGCCCAAGTTCCAGCCTTGATCCAATGCGTATTGAGCTAAACCCGGGCCGGATGTGAAACTGTGGATCACACCGCGGCGTTTAAGAGAAGTTTCAAACTCTTTTAGAATCTCGATGGTTTCGTCATCGGCCTCACGGCTGTGGATCACCACGGGCCGATCATTGTCACAGGCAATTTGAAGCTGACGGCGAAACACATCCCGTTGGGTGGCCCTGTCGGCTTTGTCGTAAAAGTAGTCCAGACCGATTTCGCCCACGGCAACGATCTTCTCGTCCTGCGCATGGGTACGTATTTCTGCCTCTATCCGATCGTTGTATGTTTCGGCTTCATGGGGGTGGATGCCTTGCGTGCCATACAGCCAGTCTTTCGTCTGGCTGAGTTCTCTGACGGCCGCAAGATTGTCAGGGGATACGGCGATGGTGATCACTTTTTCGATGTTCACCTGCCGGCTTTGTTCGAGAGTCTCTTCCAGAGGGCGATCTTTCAGATAATCCAGATGGCAATGAGTCTCGATGATTGGGTGGTCAAATACGGGAATTTCGCGACGTTTTTTGCTCATGTCCGGTGTCCTGACTCCATCTCGGAAGTTGAGTGGGTGTTCTGCTGAGGGCGACTATGGTCGAGTTTACCAGTTTGCACCGAGTGAAGAGAGTAGGGCGATAATTCAGAAGCTGTAATTAGGGGAAGAACAGCATGCACATTGTGATTGTGGGAGGCGGTGTAATTGGCATAACGACAGCCAGGGAACTGGTGCGGCGGGGCCATCAGGTAACGGTTCTGGAACGCCACGGGCTGCCCGGAAATGAAACCAGTAAAGGTAATGCGGCACAGCGTTCCTACGGCGTAGTTTATCCCTGGGCCGATCCGTCAATGGTGTTCAAGGCGTTGCCTTGGCTGTTGAAAACCGATGGCCCTCTGAAGATGCGCATGCCACCCTCGCTGGCGGCTACACGGTTTATGCTGGCGACGCTTCGTTATGCTTGGTCGCCCGGGTTGTTCGGGCTAAACAAGCGGGCTATGTTGAAGTTGGGTGCTTATAGCCGCGAGCGCTTTTTGGCGCTGGAGCAAGAGCACGAACTGGCGTTTGACGGTGCCCATGATGGATTGGTGCATTTGGCTAGCACACCAGACGCGTTGGATGAATTGCGCAAGACCCATGCGTTTCTCAACGAGGTAGGCATCCCGTCGCATTTGCTTTCCCCGCAAGAAGTTCGCGACGTGGAACCCGGCATGACCGGCGATGGGCCCCTATACGGTGCGATACGGTATGAAACCGATGGCACCGGTGATTGCCATTTGTTCTCTCGAGCGCTTGCCCAAGTGTGCGAAGAGCTGGGTGTGAACTTCCGTTATGAGGTGGAGGTAGAGGCTCTGTTGGCCGATCACCAGCGGGTTAATGCGGTGCAGTTCCGTACCGCGAACGGTCAACCTGAACGCCTGGAAGCAGATGCGGTGGTGGTGGCAGCCGGTTGTTGGTCACCGGAGTTGGTGAAGCCGTTGGGGCTAACGCTACCAATTTATCCGATTAAGGGATACAGCATTACCGTACCGCTGAACAATCCGGACAAAGCACCCACAGCGACGGTTCATGATGATAACTTCAAAGTGGTTTCAACGCGGCTGGGCAATCGTTTGAGAGCGACGGGGTTTGTTGAGCTGGCCGATTTCAATCGAGACATTCCCGAGACCAGAATTGCCACGATCAAAAAGTCGGTGCAATCCCGTTACCCCGGTTGTGCTGATCTAGATACGGCTGAAACCTGGACTGGTTTCCGTCCGATGACACCAGACGGCCCTGCCATTATTGGGAAGGGGCCCCGCGAAAACCTGTACTTGAACACCGGCCACGGGACTTTTGGCTGGACACTGGCTGCTGGCAGCGCCGCGGTGATTGCCCAAGTTATTGACGGTGAAGAGCCCGCGGTGTCGCTGGATGCGTTCCGCCCGGGTCGCTTCGCTGGAGGGCTATAAGATCTCCGCATCGTTCTTCTCGCGGTGGCAGTCAGTCAATGATTGGCTGCTTCGCCATGAAACCTTGTGGCGGCCGGTGCCGTTTATGGAGCCGAAGCCTGACTGGTGCCAGCAGTATCCGGATCTGACGACTTGGTTGGAGCAACTTTCAGACGCAGAATGCGACTCATGGGATGAACATTTCTCAGAGTTTGCGCAGGAGGTCGCCCGTTTTGTGCCGGCCATGTCGGTTTATGACACGTTAGTGACTCTACCGGTATTGTCTGGCCATGATCGCGGCCTGCATGCGGCTTTAAGGGAAGTCCAAGCAGTGGATATGCCGGGCCGAAAGCGGCTGCAAGCCGGAGCCTTCGCGGCTTCCGTTATGCCTTTGCACGGCCGCGTTCTGGATTGGTGCTGTGGCAAAGGCCATTTGGCTCGGACTATGGTGGCGCAAGGGGCGGAGGCCGTGTTCGGCTTTGAGTGGGACGCGGAGTTGGTGCAAGACGGCAATCGCCTTGCGAAGAAATACGGTGACCCTGTGCGCGTGGTGCAGCAGGATGTTATGGCTGGCGCGTTGCATTGGCCCGCTATTGATCATGGGGTTGCGTTGCACGCGTGTGGTGACCTGCACCGGCAGTTTTTGTGCGCAGGCAGCGAAGCAGGGCTGGGGCGATTGAGTGTATCGCCTTGCTGCTACCATTTGGGTGGACGGGGGGCTTACCGTTTGCTTTCGCAGCAGGCCCGGCATTCTGAGAATGCGCTTTGGATGGAACGGTCGGGACTTCGTTTGGCTGTGCAAGAGACGGTGACAGCCCCGGCTAGAGAGCGTGCTCAGGCGGCGCGGGTGCGCGCTTGGCGGTTGGGCTTCGATGCGCTGCAACGAAGTGTGTCTGCAGACGGGCAGTATTTGCCTGTGCCGTCGCATCCTTCGCGATTGAACACCGGCAGTTTCGAAGCGTTTTGTCAGTGGGCGGCGGACAAGAAAAGAGTGTCGTTACCCGCAGACATTGATTGGTCATACTGGCTGGCGGTTGGGCAGAAACGGTCCCGACAGGTTCGCCGGCATGAGTTGCTTCGGCATCTGTTTCGACGACCGCTCGAGCTGTGGTTGGTATTCGACTATGCGGTGTATCTGGAAGAGCAGGGGTATCAGGTTAATCTGGGAACGTTCTGTAAGCGCTCATTAACGCCCCGAAATTTGCTGCTGGATGCCGCTCACGCTAGCAAATGAGAAATAGCAGAAACAAAGAAGGCGCCCGAGGGCGCCTTCTTTGGTATGACCGAATCAAAGTGTCTTAGCGGAGCACTTGGATGCGGGCTTCTACACGACGGTTCTGGGCACGGCCAGCAGAGGTGTCGTTTGTGGCAATCGGTTCAACTTCACCATAACCAACGGCTCTGACGCGATCGGCATCAACGCCCAGCGCGGATACCAGACGATCAGCGACGGCTTCAGCGCGACGCTGAGACAGGAAGCGGTTGTACTCGGCTTTACCGGTGTTATCGGTGTGGCCGGCAATCTCAACGGTCGTACCCGAATGCTCTTCCATGAAATCAGCAACTTGGCGGATTTCGAGGTCGTATGCATCGTCAATCACCGAGCTGTTGAGCGGGAATTGAACACGCAGGTTGATGGTTTCGATGGTGTCGGTAACACCTTCACAACCGTTTTCGTCCACTTCAACGCCAGCCGCGGTATTCGGGCACTGGTCTTTGCTGTTGACCACACCGTCGTTGTCGCTGTCCAGCTCACAGCCGCGGCTGTTCACTTGAGCGCCAGCAGGGGTGTTCGGGCACTGGTCTTTGCTGTTGACCACGCCATCGTTGTCGCTGTCTAGCTCACAACCGTTGCTGTCTACCTGGACACCGGCCGGAGTATTTGGACACTGGTCGCGGGTATCAGGTACACCATCGTTATCAGCGTCGGCTGGAGCCGGTTCCGCAGTCGTGCGATGGAACGCGAAGCTCAAACCCAGAGATGCCATGGTGTCGAAGGTGCTTTCATCGATACCGTGGAATTCGCGAAGGTCGGCACGCAGAGAAATCATGTCGCTGATGTTGTAACGAACACCCGCACCCACGTTGACTCGGGTTTCGTCGTGATCGGTACCCGGAGTACGGAGACCTGCTGGGCCTGAACCGAAGTCAGCGTGGCCGGCACCTGCAGAAACGTACGGGTTCCAGGCTTTGTCCTGGCCGGCGAAGTAGTAAAGACCATCCACACGGATTTCATCGAACTCGGATTCGCCTGAAGCGTACTTGCGGTCTACGTCGGCACGCGAGTACACAGCTTCTACAGCCCAATGCGGACGGAAACGGTATTCAATACCCACACCGTAGGTGTCGCTTTCACTCAGATCGCGTTTGTCACCGAAGTACTGGTAACCGGCGAACGGGTTCAGGTAGATGGTCTCCTGGCTTTCGGCCAGAGCGGGAGCTGTAAGGGTTGTAGCAAGGGCAGCCAGGGCCACCGGACGCATGAATTTCATGCGGAACCTCCTGTTTCGTTTTTTTGAGTCCGACTATTATTCGGATATTTCGATACCTGCACAGATACCTTTAGTCCACTAAAGAATAGGGCAGCCGTCACAAAAACACAAAAATATTACCGTGTTAACGTCTTCGGATTTCTACCGATAGTGCAGTTACGTACTCGCCGAGAAGTACAGGTGCGCACTCTTTTTACTGAAGTTCAGAGTGTCCGAATTGTCAAAGCAGACCTCGAACGAGCTCTCGTCTTCACTGATCACTTCTCCGGCGCCGAATACCGTATGGGTAATACGTCGGTGATGCCATACCGGTTCCATTAAATCGGAGTCATGATCTGGTTTGGCGCCCTCCAACGTTAAGCCTGCGCGCGTCGCGTATCGGGTACTGACGGTGGTTGTGGCGCAGCTCAAGGACAAGGAACCGGCAGGCGAAGAAGGGGACCCGTCAAGGTGCGAACCCAGCTCGCGTGACAGCTCATAGCAGAGTTCCGAGACGAATCGGCTGGGCCCTTGATCGCCATCCAGGTGGGGCCGCTGACTGGGCGGGCGAGTGATCAGGTGCAAGGCTCGCCGGGCGCGGGTCATACCGACGTATAACAGTCGCCGTTCACTCTCCAACAGAGCTTGAGCGTTGTCCTGCGGTCGCGGGCTGTAGGGCAGGTACTTTTCTTGTAAACCGGGAATAATTACCACCGGCCATTCCAACCCTTTGGTGCGATGGATCGTGGACAGCAGCACGCCTTTGTCGGCATTTGTGCCGGCCTGTTGTTTCAGGGCTTTGAGATGATCCAGCGCGCCCCCGGCATCGGTGTCCAGACTCTTCAAATAATCCCGAAAGCCCTGGATGGTGTCGATGCGTTCTTCGGCACTGTCGTGGGTCAGTGCCAGGCTTCGGATGCCGTCATACAAGTCGGTGTACTCGGCGTAGACTCGAATCAGGCCGGCCACCGGCCCTTGGTAACTCTTTAGCTGGGCCAGAACTTCACCGAGTTTGCGCAGTTTTCGGGCAGGCATCGGTTGCAGGGCATCAAAGTCCATCGCCAGCAGACGTTCGTGCCAGAGTTCGCTGAGTCCTGCCAAAAACTGGGCAAGATTTTCCAGTTCCGGTTCTTTGAGGCCGGCGTGAGGGAAACGTAATATTTGTCGGGCTATGTCTAACCGGTCGGCATCGGGAAGCTGTTTGATGCGGCCACTGACCACCATCAACAATGCGGTCATTGCCTGCACTTCTCGACTAAACAGGGCACCTTTACCAGCGTCTATCCGATAGGGGACCTGTCGGGCCAACAGCTTCAGCTCAATCGGAACACTCTGGCTCCAAACCCGGAACAGCACGGCGGTTTGGTCGTTTTCGTCCTGACTTTGGGTTTGCAGAATTTTCAGCACCTGATCGCCATCGTTTTCCGCACGGTGCAATTCGGTTTGGGTCGTCGCAGTGGACGGATGCGAATGGCACAGCACGTCTTTCCGGCCAGTGTTATGGCAGATCAGGTGGTTGGCGAGTAGCGCAACCTGATGGCCGTAGCGGAACGTAAAACTCAGGGTTTGCTCGAGTGGGCTTTCGAATTCGTCACTGAATCGGCGCAAGATGAATTCCGGCTTGGCGCCGCGGAATTCGTAAATGGTCTGGTCGGGATCGCCGACCACGGTCACCCTGGCCCGATCGCCCGCCACGTAGCGCAACAGCAGGTGCTGGATTTCGTTGGTGTCCTGATATTCGTCCACCAAAATCAGGTCCATTTTGTTGCCTACCAGTCGCTGTAGTGGCGGGTTCTGATGGATGGCCATGACCGGTTCGTAAATCATGTCGGCGTAGCTGATTCGGCCTTGGCTTTTGCGCCATTGTTCGAAGCTGTGGAACAGGTCGATCAGGTATTTGTGCTTGTCTGTGTAACCCAGTTCTTCGAAGACGATTTCGGCGGGTGATAAGCAGGTTTTTACCAGGTCGATGAAGCCAGTGGCGGTTTCGACATAGTCTTTTTTGTTGCGGCGGATCTCGTCGGCCAGATCTTCGGGAGCCAGCCTGCGGGTGAGCATCCAGGCTTGGTAGCCGATTTCTTGTTCGGTCAGTATTTTGTCCGAAAAGTTCGGTAGGTAGCCTTCCCGCACGAAGCGTTTGTAAAGCCGGTAGCCCATGGCGTGGTAGGTGCGAATTTCCGGTGGTGCTAATCCGGATTGATCACAGACTTGGTGGAGTTTGCGTTCAAAGTCGACCCGGGCGCTGCGGTTGAACATGAGTACCAGCATGCGGTTGGGGTCGTGGCCTTGGGCCAGTAGGTAGCGGATGCGCCAGGCCAGGGTGGAGGTTTTTCCGCTGCCAGCGACGGCGGTGATCACCGAGTGTTCGTAACCGGCGGTGATGATGTTCCGCTGTTCGTCGGTGAGGTAATCCGGGAGGAAGCTGGTGTCGGGTGTTTGGGGATTGGTTGGCATGGTGGGTATTGTACTTGGCAACTGGCAGTGGGGGTAGTTGGGCTCCATAATGGTTGTCTTTACGGTCATACCTTGTGCTCTACGCCCGCACCTTGTCGGGAACTACCTTCCAAAACACGCTCCTTCGGCACGTCCATGTGACGCTTGAGCTCCGCCATCCATGGCTGCGCACAGTTTTGGAAGGTAGTCCCCGACAAGGTACTGCTTTGGATTGGCCTTGAGCTTCGTATTCTCTTGGAGTCTGTTTTTGACGATGAAATCTGTTTCTAAAAGGAACTGGCAAGCGCTTGCCGGCAGCTTGCGGGCTGCCGGTGAGCGCCGTCTGGTGCTGGTGGAAGGTGAACCGGAGTGGTGTCGCTCATGGGTGTCTGGTTGCTTAGAAACGCTGGATACTTCTCAGGCGCTATGGGTAGGGCGTGCCGAGGATGCGGAGTTGGCCGGTGTGACCGGTATTGCGTCGAAGCAGTTCAAGCGCTGGCTAGGGCGAGAAACCTCCGTTTTGGTTTGGGACGGTTGGCAGGGGAATCCGCCGGACGGTTTGGCGGCGTTGTCGGGGACCTTGCAGGCGGGTGGTTTGTTGTTCTGGCTGATGCCGCCATTGGAGGATTGGGTCACGTTTAAGGATCCGGATTATGTGCGTACGGGGCTGGAGCAAGCTGAGCAGCATGCGTTTGCGGCGCGTATGGCCGGTGTTTTGGCGGCAGATTCGGATGTGATTCGGGTTCGGCAAGGTCATGAAGAGGTGCCGGTTTTGCCTCTGGCGGAATCTGGCCGGTCAGTTTTTGCGCAAACTACAACGCCGGAGCAGGCGCAGCTGGTTTCGCAGTTAGTGCGGTTTGGTTTGGGTCGGCGGCGTCGGCCGTTGGTGGTGACGGCGGACCGTGGGCGAGGGAAGTCTGCGGCGTTGGGTATGGCAGCGGCGGAGTTGTTGTTGGCAGGGCGGCAGCGGGTGTTGGTGACATCGCCTTCGGTGGACAATTTAACGAGTTTTTTCCGGCATGCGGCCGAGCGGTTGGGTGAGCGGCTGGTGGAGCGCCGCGATGATGCGTTGGTGATGGAAGGCGGGTCGTCTATTCGGTATCTGTCGGTGCAGGATTTGTTGGCCGACAAACCCGACGCCGAGGTGGTGATGGTAGACGAGGCTGCCGGTGTGCCGGCGCATTGGTTGCGGGAGGTTCTTCTTGGATGGCCGCGGGTGGCGTTTGCCAGCACGGTGCACGGATACGAAGGTACGGGCCGGGGTTTTGCCATTCGGTTTCGGCAGGTGTTGGACCGGGAAACGCCGCATTGGCAGTCGGTTCATGTGACGGAGCCGGTGCGCTGGGCGGATGGTGATCCGCTGGAAAAGCTGGTTTCGGCGTTATTTTTGTTGTCGGCGGATAGCCCGAAGGGGGTTCGCCCGTCTGAAGATGACGTGGTGCTTGAACGCTGGTGCCCGGCAAGGGCCAACGAGCAGGTGCTTTCTGAAGCCTTCGGATTGCTGGTGGATGCTCATTACCGGACCACACCGGCGGATCTCCGGCAGTGGCTAGATGATACGGGTGCGCAAAGTTGGCGTGCTGTCGTCAACGGGGTAACGGTGGGCGTGCTGTGGGCTTCGGTGGAAGGCGGCTTGGCGCCGGAGTTGGCGGAGCAGGTGGCGCAAGGGGTTCGCAGGCCTCGTGGTCATCTGCTGGCTCAATCGTTGGCGACGCATGGCGGTTTTCCGGAAGCAGCAGTGCAGCGCACGCTCCGGATCGTGCGAGTAGCGGTTTCCGAGGAGTGTCGTCAGCTAGGTATTGGTAAACAGTTGGTGGCTCAGGCTGAACGAGCCTGCGTGGAACAAGAATTAGATGGTTTGGGCACCAGTTTTGGTGGCGAGTCGGGGTTGCTGGCGTTCTGGCAGGCTTGCGGTCTGCGAGTGGTGCGTTTGGGGTTGCGACAGGAATCCAGCACCGGCGAGTTTCCGTTGCAAATGCTGTGTGGTGTGTCTGAATCCGGGCAGCAACTGGAGCAGAGCCTATGCGATCGGTTTACCCTTCACTGGCCGGTGCTAGTGCCTCGACACTGGGCCGAGTTGGCCCCCGAGTTGCTGGCGGCTGTGGCTGCCAGTTTCCCGGCGGCGGTTCGACTGGATGCCGATGACCGCCGGGATCTGATGAATTTTTCCGAAGGATGCCGAGGTTTTGAGTTAACGTTGCCAGTATTGCGACAGCTGGAACAGTGCGCAGGAATGGTGGCTTGGTTGGTGAATTTTCCGGACTTTCCTTTGTGGTGTCGGGTGGTCACTCAGGGTTGGTCTTGGAATGCGGTTCGGTATGCAGGCTTGTGCTCCGGGCAGAAAGAGGGTGAGACACGGCTGCGAAAGCTGGTGGGTGAACTTCTGAAAAATGGACCCGAGTTGTGATCAGTTCGATTTAAATGGTGCTGGTTGCCGCTCAAAATAGCCGAACGTTAATCAGGGATTCAGAGCGATGGTCATGGACGTGGGAAAGTGCTTCTGGGGTTTAGTTGTGCTGTTGTTGGTTGGCTGTGGCTCGATGGACACGAAGCCGGAGCCGATAACAAGCGAACACTCCAGTACGTTGATGAATGCGGTGGCGGCCAGTAACGACCTTGAGGTGCTTAACCTGCTGACGCAAGGTGTGAATCCGAACCCGACAACCGCCGCAGGCGAATCTGCCTTAATGGTAGCCGCAGCAAATGGTAATCGGCGAATCGTGCGGTTGCTGTTGGCGGCTGGCGCTGATGTGAATGGTGAGGACTCCGCCGGTTATACCCCCGTGATCCATGCGTCTGAAAGTGGCCATTTGTCGGTGGTGCGGGCGTTGTTAACTGCAGGTGCGAATGTGAACGTCAGTCAGGACGGCGAGTCATTGTTGATGAAAGTGGTGGGCAGTGGGGATCTTCTGACCGCCGAAATGCTGCTAGCCGCCGGTGCCGAGGTGAATTACCGAAGCGATGACGGCCGCACAGCGTTGGACCTGGCCCGTGCCCGGAACAATCGCGATCTGGAAATGCTATTGATTCATGCAGGTGCCACCCGGTAACACCCGCAAACTTGGTTACTCCAGCCCCATAGGATCGGTTTGGTCGTCCCATTCGGGTTGGAAGTGTTGTTCCACAACCTCCACAGGCACTTCCGCCACCGACGGGTAGCTCCACACGGGCGTTTGGTCTTTGTCTACCATTAAGGCTCGAATGCCTTCGGCTAAGTCAGGGCGCCGGACACATTCCAGTGCCATGGCCAGCTCCATTCGAAACACATCTTTAAGCGACATCTGCTGTCCCTTCTGCAGCTGATGCCAAATGAGCCAGGCGGTAACCGGAGATCCGTTACGCAAGGATTGGATGCAGCCTTGCCACCACGGGTCGTTATTGTCGCTGCCAAGTAGTTGTTCAACCACGGCGGGGAGTTCGGTACCGGCGGTGAGTTTGGCAATGTGCTGTTCGTGTTGCTCCAGATGGCCCGGCGGCAATGCCCGATAATCCACAGCTTCCACTTGGTTTAGCAAACGGAACAGGCGGTTATCGTCGGCCGCGGGCTCGCCTCGCCAATACTCTTCCTGGAGCTTTTGCAGTAATACGTCGATGTGATCGGGTTCGATGATCATATCGGCCAGCCCCACTCGCAGAGCGTCGGCAGCGTTCAGGTGCGCACCGGTCAGGCCCATGAATAAACCGAGTCGGCCCGGCAGGCGGTTGAGAAACCAGCTGGCGCCAACGTCAGGGAAAAGGCCAATACTGATTTCCGGCATGGCTAAGGTGACATCGGGTGTCACCAGGCGGTAGCGGCAGCCCGACATTAGTCCCATGCCGCCGCCCATAACAATGCCGTGAACCAAGCCGACCACGGGTTTAGGGAAGCGGTGCAGGCTGTAATTCAGACGGTATTCCTGTGTAAAAAATCGTTCGGTGGCGTCGCTGTTGCAGTCGGCGCGTATGTTTTCGTAGAGGGCGCGGATATTACCACCGGCGCAGAAGGCGCGGTCGCCACTGCCGCGCAACATGACCAAACAAATGCGGCTGTCGTCTGCCCAACGGTCAAGCGCGCTCTGTGCCTGAACGACCATCTCTTCGGTGAGGGCGTTGAGAGTTTTCGGCGAATTCAGGGTCAGTAGGCCGATGTGGCCTTCCCGGCAGGCGAGTTCCTGGACCTCTACTGGCATGAGCGCTGTCTCCGATAATCGGCAGGTGATTCAACTGATGAGTTTTTGTGGTGTGTTCTTACTTTGGCATCGTATGTTCAGGAGTAAAAGGACATTATGAGGCTTTCAATGTCCTTGATCTATCGCATTTGTAGCTCACAAGGGTTGTGCTATAAGTAACTCCTAGATTTGGATCGGCGTTGAGCCGGCTATAAAACCTAAAAGATGAGAGGGTTATCCCTATGAATATGAAACACTTCGCAGTTGCTGGTTTGTTCGCGTTGGGTGCCTTGGCCCCGGCCGCTTCGATGGCAGCAGGGGATGCCGCTGCTGGTAAGGCAAAAGCGGCGGTTTGTGCAGCCTGTCACGGCCAGAACGGTGTTGCTCAGATTCCAATTTATCCTAACCTGGCGGGCCAGAACGAACAGTATCTGGTCGCTGCTTTGAAAGCCTACAAGGCCGGACAGCGCCAAGGCGGCCAAGCGCCCGTAATGCAAGGACAGGCAACAGGCTTGAGCGATGCGGACATTGCTAACCTGGCCGCCTACTTCGCCAGCCTGCCGGCCGGCGGAAAGTAAGCTCCGGCTTGGAAGTCAATTGTCAGTGGTGCGGCTCAGGCCTCGCCACTGACAATTCGATAGCAGGGTTTGTAAGCGGATGAACTGGGCAGCTTCATTCGGTTTTGTTCGATAAATTGCGCCAGCATTTCCTCTAGCGGTTCGATCAGTGCCGGATCTCCCGCAATCTCGAATGGCCCCTTCTCCTGAATTTTCCGAATTCCACTTTCCTTTACGTTCCCCGCAACGATTCCGCTAAATGCTTTGCGTAAGTTGGCGGCGACCATGTGCGGCGGTTGGTCCCGGTGAAGCTCTAGCGCCCGCATGTTGTCGTGATCGGGCTCAAACGGCAGCTGGAACACCGGATCGATTTTCAGCATCCAGTTGAAATAGTAAGCATCCTGCATAGCGCGGCGGAAGGTTTCCACGTCCTTCATGCCTTGGCTCATGGTCTGTGCTACTTTTTCCGGATCATCAATAATGATGCTGTATTTGCTGGCGGCTTCATCGCCCAGAGCATCGCGGATGAAACGGTCGATCATCTCGAAATACTCGGCATTCTCCTGAAGGCCTGTGAACACCACCGGGAAGGGCAGGTCGGCATTGTCCGGATGCAGCAGTATGCCCAGCAGATAGAGGATTTCTTCCGCCGTACCTACGCCGCCTGGAAAAACGATGACACCGTGGCCAGCCCGAACAAAGGCTTCCAGGCGTTTTTCGATATCTGGCATGATCACCAGTTCGTTGACGATCGGGTTGGGGGCTTCTGCGCCAATAATCCCCGGTTCTGTGATGCCGATGTAGCGGCCATTTTTGATGCGTTGCTTGGCATGGCCGATAGTGGCGCCCTTCATCGGGCCTTTCATGGCACCTGGACCACAGCCTGTGCAAATGCTTAGCCCGCGCAGACCCAGTTGGTGCCCCACTTCTTTACTGTATTGATACTCGTTGTGACTGATGGAGTGCCCGCCCCAGCAGACGACAATGTCCGGTTGCCGACCGGCTTCCAGGACACGCGCATTCCGGAGGATGTGAAACACCAGATTGGTGAGGTCTTCCGGGTTGTCTTTTCGGAAGCCTTCAACAAAGTTGGGAAGGGAATGGCTGTAAACAATATCTCGCAGTACCGAAAACAGGTGCTCCCGGTTGGCTCGCAGCATTTCGCCGTCCACGAAGGCGTGGGCGGGGGCGTTAACCAACTCCAGTTTTAAACCTCTGGGTTGAGGCACAAGATGCACGTCGAAATCCGCGTGGGTTTCCATTAACTCTTTGCAGTCGTCCGTTTCTACACCGGTGTTCAAGACCGCTAGCGCGCATTGACGGAATAATCGATACAGACCTCCTTCGCTCTTGTCCTTGAGACGGGCGACCTCGTGGCTGGACAAGATCTCGAGGCTGCCTTCCGGTGAAACCAGTGCATTCATGGTGGATTCTGTCATCGTTTGGAGAGCTCCTGAGTGTTTCGGCTATGACTGATTTTGATCATAACGGTCTTAAGGTTACACTAAGCCCTTTCCCGCTAATTCGCTACCCGACGTTTCTCCAACCGACGTCTCTATCTATTTGAAGTCCTTATCTTATGAAATTGCTGATTCGCCCTGCCTCTGAAGTCGCCATCAAGAGTAAACCCGTTCGTAAGCAACAAATGCGTCAATTGCGGCAGAACATCCGAAAAATACTGTCGCGGCTGGATTCTGATATCCGGGTGGATGGCAGCTGGGACCGAATCGATGTGGATGTACCAGAAGAGCGCGGCTTGGCCAGCCCGGTGATTGATGAGCTGGTTCGGATTCCGGGCATCTCTACCATCCAAGAAATCGGTGTATTCCCGTTTGTGGATATTCAGGATGTGGCTGACAAAGCCATTTCGGCTTTCGCTGATCGCTTGGATGCTAAGAGCTTTGTGGTAAGGGCCCGGCGAATCGGCAATCACGATTTCCGCTCGATTGATCTTGAGCGTTTGGTGGGTGGTATGCTTCTGCAGGCCACCAATGCTCGCGGCGTTGATTTAAAAAATCCTCAGATCGAAGTGCGCATTGAGGTTAAAGACGATCAGTTCCATATAGCCCATCGCCGCCACGAGGGCGCTGGCGGTTACCCGATCGGGGCCGTTGAGACCGTGATGACGCTGATCTCGGGTGGCTACGATTCCTCGGTTGCGGCCTACCTGATGATGCGCCGGGGCATGCGCAGCCACTTTCTGTTCTTCAATCTCGGAGGCGCTGCTCACGAGGTTGGCGTTCGTCAGGTCAGCCATTACCTGTGGGACCGATACGCCTCTTCGCACAACGTGAAGTTCATCTCTGTGCCTTTTGAAGGGGTGGTGGCGGAGATCATGCGCACGGTGAACCACCGTCATTGGGGCGTGGTCCTAAAGCGTATGATGCTGAAAGCCGCAGCTGAGATTGGCCAGTACTACAACGTGGGCGGTTTGGTGATGGGCGATGCGGTGGCGCAGGTGTCCAGTCAGACGTTGACCAACCTGAACGTGGTTGACCGGGCCAGCGATGAAGTGGTGCTCCGCCCGCTGATCGCCATGGACAAGCAAGACATCATTCGCATTGCGAGGGACATCGGCACCGAGCCATTTTCCCGTACCATGCCGGAATATTGCGGTGTGATTTCCAGCCGGCCGGTGACCCGTGCCAAGTTGCACCGGGTTGAGGAAGAAGAAGAGAAAATGAATCCGGAGGTTCTGGCCAAGGCTATTGAGGACCGTACGGATGTGATGGTTAACCAATTGCTCGACAGCGTGGTGACGCCGGAAGAGGTCGAACTGGTGGAAACGCCGTCCGTAGGCGATGTCATTATCGATATTCGTCATCCTTCCGAGGAAGAGCGGGCGCCGCTGTCTTTGACCAGTAATAATGTGTTGAAAATTCCTTTCTATGAAATCAACCAGAAGTTAGCGGATCTTCCGACGGAGAGTCAGTACCTGCTGTATTGCGATCGCGGCACCATGAGCCGTATGCACGCCGGCCATTTGAAGGCCGACGGGCACGCCAATGTGAAGGTCTACACGCCCGCGCGCTAAACGCTGAGTCCTTGGACGAATTGCTGGACATTCTCTTTGAGAGTGTCCAGATCATACCCCCCTTCCTGAATGACCAACGTCGGTAGCCCCAGCTGTCGTATATGGGTGCTGAGCCGGCAAAAGCCTTCTGAACTAACGGACACTTTTGCCTGCGGGTCGTCTTTGTAGATATCAAAACCCAGCGTCAGAATCAGTACATCCGGCTGGTACAGGCGGATAGCGGCGAGCGCGTCTTGCAGCTTGGCAAAGAAATCATCCTCGCTGGAGCCGTGTGGCATGGGCAGATTGATGTTATAGCCCAGGCCATCGCCTTCGCCCCGCTCGTCTTCAAAGCCTGTCACCACGGGATAGAAATTGGTTGGGTCACCGTGGATGGATATATAAAGCACGTCACTGCGGTCGTAAAAAATCTCCTGAATGCCCTGACCGTGGTGCATGTCGGTATCCAGAATGACCGTCCGTGGAAAGCGGCTTTTCAGATGTTCTGCCGCAATCGCTGCATTGTTCAGATAGCAGAATCCGCCAGCTGCGTCTTTGCGAGCGTGATGTCCCGGTGGCCGGCACACCGCATAAGCCGCGCGCTCGCCCGTCATCAACGTATCGGCAGCGCCGAGTGCGGTTTGCGCCGACCAGTACGCGGCCTCCCAGGTGTTTGCGCCAATCGGGCAACTGCCGTCGGCTAGATAGCGGGCAGCCTCTGCCAGAACGCCGCGCAAAGCATTGGGGGAGCGTACAAAAATGTTGGAGATGACTTCGTCGCCCCAATCATCCATTTCCTGCCAGCGGCGGTGAGCCGACTCCAGAAACCGCAGATAGCCTAAATCGTGCACCCGGGAAATTGAAGCCATGCCCTGGTCCGCCGGCTGAAGCACGGGTATACCCAATTCCTTCAAGCCCTCCAGCATTTGCACGGTTCGATCCGGCACCTCCTGGGGCTGGCGCATTTGCCCCCGCGTAAAATACGTCTTCGGAATGTGTAGATCCTGCGAGGGATGGAAAAATGCTTTCATGTCCGGCCTCCTTGGTTAACTCCTTCGAGTATAGGCTCGAACTCGGTGGCGTCAAAAACGCACTGGTACTTTACAGGGTGACTGTCAGCTACCACTATGAGGGACATAAATGAACAAGCCGTTCTATCCCGAACCGGGGTGGTATCCGTGATCCAAAAGGAGCCGAGATGATTGAGTCACCATTGCTGCAGAATGTTAAGGGCTATATTGGCGGACGTTGGGTAGATAATGACGGAGGCAGTACTTTCGAGGTGTTTAATCCGGCGACTCGAGAGCGCATTGCCGAGGTGCCGTCCATGCCGGAAAACGACATTTTGGCAGCGGTTGAGGCGGGCAAGTCCGCACTGAGGCTGGCGACGCCGTGGCCCATCGAAACTCGCAGGAAATGGCTGGAAGGCATCCGCGATGCCTTGAAAGAAAACAAAGCCGAAATTGGCCGGATTCTGTGCATGGAACACGGCAAACCCTTGGCCGAGGCGCAGGGGGAAGCGGAATACGCGGCTGGCTTTTTCGATTACTGTGCCAAGCACATCGAAGCTCTGGACGCCCACACCATTCCCGAAAAACCCAAAGACTGCACCTGGACGGTTCATTATCGGCCGGTGGGAGTAGTTGGCCTGATCGTTCCCTGGAACTTTCCAATCGGCATGATCGCGAAAAAACTGTCGGCGGCTCTGGCGGCGGGTTGTCCGTCGGTGATCAAACCGGCCAGCGAAACCCCGCTGACCATGGTGGCGCTGTTTACGTTGATGGATAAGCTCGACCTACCCGATGGCATGGTTAACCTGGTGATGGGCAAAGCCAGCGTGATCGGCAAAGTGCTGTGTGAGCACCAGGACGTGCCGATGCTCAGCTTTACCGGGTCTACCGAAGTAGGCCGTAAGCTGGTTTTGGATACCGCGGAGCAGGTTAAAAAGCTGGCGCTGGAGTTGGGTGGCAACGCCCCGTTTATTATCTTCGACGATGCCGATCTGGATGCCGCTGCGGATAATCTGATTGCCAACAAATTTCGCGGCGGTGGCCAAACCTGCGTGTGCGCCAACCGGGTGTTTATCCACGAGGACGTGGCCGAAGCGTTTGGCGAAAAACTGGCGCAGAGAATTGGCCGCATGACCGTTGGTGACGGTATGAAAGACGGTGTCGATATCGGGCCGCTGGTGAATCAGGCTGGATTCGACAAAGTGAAACGTCACCTTGAAGATGCGTTGAACAAAGGTGCAACTCTGGTCGCAGGTAAAGCGCCCGGGGAACTGGGCGATGGTCTGTTTTTCCCGCCGACCGCGGTGATGGGCGTTACCCGCGACATGTGTTGCTACAGGGAAGAAACCTTCGGCCCGCTGGTGCCGATGGCGTTGTTCCGCACCGAGGACGAAGTGATCGAGGCGGGCAACGATACCGAATTCGGCTTAGCGTCTTATGTGTTCACAGCCGATGCGGAACGAGCCCAACGTGTGGCTGCCGGACTCCGTTTTGGTCACGTAGGCTGGAACACGGGCACCGGCCCGACGCCGGAAGCACCGTTTGGGGGCATGAAGGCATCCGGCATTGGCCGCGAAGGTGGTTTGGAAGGTTTGTTCGAGTTTGTGGAAGCGCAGACGGTTCCGCGGGGCTTCTGACGCTCCTAACTTTTGGAGTTAACGCTTACGGGCGGGGAGGTCTTTTCAGGGCAGGCTGCAAGTCGTCCCTGAGGCTTATTTGGGGCCATCCCTGGCCCTCAATAGTCCTGAAAAGACCTCCCCGCTCGTGTGCGTCTGCACCAGAGATTGTTCAACTCCTCGGTCCAACAGAAATCCCCGTTATCTCCTGTTATACTTCCCAACCTGTTTATTTAACCAGTAGAAAAGCTAGGTGCTATGGACGTTTCCCACATCATTGACCCCCTGAACGATGCCCAACGCGAGGCTGTTACAGCTCAAAATGACCACCTGTTGGTGCTGGCCGGTGCAGGCAGTGGCAAAACTCGGGTGCTGGTTCACCGAATGGCGTGGTTGATGACTGTAGACCGGGTGCCACCTACAGGCATTCTGGCGGTGACCTTCACCAACAAAGCCGCTAAGGAAATGCGTTCGCGCATCGAGCAAATGATGAACATTCCCGCTCGTGGCCTGTGGTTCGGCACCTTCCACGGTATTGCTCACCGCCTGTTGCGTTCCCATTGGAAAGACGCCGGTCTGCCGGAAAATTTCCAGGTGCTGGACAGTGACGATCAGCTGCGCCTGATCAAACGGGTGATGCGGGAGTTCCAGATTGATGAAAGCCAGTGGCCACCCAAACAGGCCCAGTGGTTCATCAACAGCCAGAAAGACGAAGGTTTGCGGGCTGACCACATTCAGGAAAACCCGGGCGATCACTTCACCAATACCATGCTGAAAATCTACCGCCAGTACGAAAAACTGTGCCATCAGGGCGGTTTGGTCGATTTTGGCGAATTGCTGTTGCGCTCCCACGAGCTTTGGTTGCACCGGCCTGAGCTGCTGGCCCATTACCAGGAACGCTTCCAGCACATTTTGGTGGACGAGTTCCAGGACACCAACACCATCCAATACGCCTGGCTGCAGGTGCTGGCCAGCAACCGGGTACCACTGACCGTGGTGGGTGATGATGACCAGTCGATCTATGGCTGGCGCGGCGCTAAGATCGAGAACATTCAGCAGTACCAGCGAGACTTTCCTAACGCTCGGATGGTGCGGTTGGAGCAAAATTACCGTTCGACACAGATGATTCTGAAGGCCGCAAACGCGGTGATTGCAAATAACCAGGGCCGGCTGGGCAAAGAGCTTTGGACCGATGGCCCTGATGGCGATCCCATTAGTTTGTATGCGGCGTTTAACGAACAGGACGAAGCTAACTACATCGCTGACTCCATCACCGACTGGGTGAATCAGGGTAATTTGCGTAGCGAAGCGGCCATACTCTACCGCTCTAACGCCCAGTCACGGGTGTTGGAAGAATCTCTGATGCGCCAGGGTATTCCGTATCGGGTGTATGGCGGTTTGCGTTTCTACGACCGTCAGGAAATTCGTAACGCACTGGCGTACCTGCGTTTGGTTCAGTATCACCGGGACGATGCGGCGTTTGAACGAGTGGTGAATATTCCCACCCGCGGCATTGGTGCGAAGAGCCTCTCAGAGATTCGGTCCTACGCGACGGAGCAGGGCATTTCTTTGTGGGAATCCTCCGAGCGTATGCTGGCGGCAGGTCAGGTAAAAGGCCGCGCCAAAACCGGCTTGCAGTCATTCTTGGACATCATTAACGGCTTGTCTGAAATGTTAGGCGAGGCTTCGTTGCAGGGCTTGATGAAACAAGCCATTGAAAACAGTGGATTGAAGGACTACCACGCCAGTGAGAAAGGTGAAAAAGGCCAGGCGCGGGTGGAAAACCTGGAGGAATTGGTCAACGCCTTGTCTGATTTTGAAGTGGAAGACGGGGTAGATCCGCTTGCGGAGTTCCTTGCTCAAGCCGCGTTGGATGCCGGAGAGTCCCAAGCTGAGGATCATGAAGACAGCGTGCAGTTGATGACCTTGCACTCGGCCAAGGGCCTGGAGTTCCCCATGGTGTTTCTGGCGGGTGTTGAGGAAGGTTTGTTCCCCCATAGCATGTCTCTTGAAGAGCCGGGGCGGATGGAGGAAGAGCGCCGGTTGGCTTATGTCGGCATCACTCGGGCGATGAAGAAGCTGGTGCTTACTTACGCGGAATCCCGCCGTTTATACGGTCAGGAAAAGTTCCACGCGCTGTCTCGTTTTGTTCGTGAGGTTCCAGCGGATTGCCTGCAGGAAGTTCGGCTACGCAATACGGTGACTCGCCCGGCGATGGTAGGGCGGCCTAATGAAAGTATGTTTGCGCAGGATTCAGCCAAGCAATCGGGTTTTAGTCTTGGGCAGCGGGTGCGTCATCCGAAGTTCGGCGAGGGTATTGTGATGAATTCCGAGGGCACGGGGCATCATACGCGAGTTCAGGTGAACTTTGATGAAGGGGCCAAGTGGCTTGTTCTTGCGTATGCGCCTTTGGAGGCCTGCTAGCGTGTATTGAGTATGGTTTGTTCTTGTCAGGCGTGGACCAATCCTTTAATGTGCACAAACGCATAAATGTGCATATGTGCATAGATCGAGTATTTTACGTCATTGAAGGAACGGTTATGGACAAGAATAGCTGGGCAGTCGCCCTGGACGAGTTGCTGCATGTGGGCGGTGCTCTGGTACTTATAATTGCGGTGGTTGCGGTTCTGACAGGCATCATCCGGGAATATATTCCTCAAGATAAGCTGCAGAAAAAACTGGCCAAAAATGAAAAACGAGGCCCGTTGGTGGGCGCGTTACTCGGCACGCTGACACCGTTTTGTAGTGCGTCCATGGTACCAGTGGTGATGGGGATGGTCGAAATGCGAGCGTCCATGGGCATGGTGTTTGGCTTTCTGATTTCCGCCCCTCTGTGCAATTTTGTTGTTGTCGGTCTGATCGTTGCGGTGTTGGGTTGGCAGGTAGCGCTTGTGTACCTGGCTCTGACGCTCAGCGGTGCCATGCTGGCGGGGTTCGTCATCAGCCGCACACCGTTAAAAAATGCTTTCCGCCGTATTGAGGCTGTGCCAGCAAGCGGATGTGGCGGTGCGCCGGAGCCTGCGTGCTCTGCTTCGGCTCCCGTCTCGACTCCAGCCGCCACAGCGTGCACCGCAACCGCCATGCCCAGCTGTAACGCTGAGGCCATGGCGATAGAATCACCGGCAGGGCAGCTGCAAGAATGTATAGCCACCGCCTGTGCCCCCTCCAGCAGTACCGCCTCCGTGGCGCACAAAGACCGACTGAAACTGGCCATGCGCTTCGCCTGGGCACTGTTCAAGCGTATTATTCCGTATGTCTTGATTGGTGCCGTGATCAGTGCGTTATCTGCAGCTTTTCTCCCCGCGGAAATCGTCGAGCAATACATCGGAGAGGATAGCTGGTACGCCATTCCCGTGGCCGCAAGCATTGGTGTGCCCCTGTATCTGCGAATTGAGATGGCGCTTCCCTTGCTTCAGGTACTCATTGCCAAAGGTATGGGGCTGGGGGCTGCCATGGCGTTGTTGATCGGCGGAACCGGTGCCAGCTTGCCTGAGATTGCCATAATCTCTTCCGTACTCAAGCCGAAAGCGGTTGTGGCTTTCGTGATCACCGTCATCACGCTCGCTATCGTCGGTGGGGTTGTATTCAGTGTTATCTTTTAAAAGATCTGGGAGCTGATGCCGATTGGATGAGTGGCCGTTTTCCAGCGTGTTCGCCGCGGGCGCGCTGGATTCAGCCGACGACATACGCTGTTTCAGAGTTCACGATTGCTGCCCCGGTAGTAATCACTTAAGATCCAAGCCAACGGAGGTTTGGAAATAGCATGATAGATGCCTGTTATACCGATGCGTTAAAGGCCGTTGCGGACACGAATCGCTTGCGGCTTTTCTGGCTGTTGGTGCATGTCGACGAGCGAATTTGTGTTGCCGAAGCGATGGATGTACTGGGAGAAACCCATTACAACGTTTCGCGCAATCTGAAAATTCTGCAAAAAGCGGGTCTGGTGACTGCGCATAAAGAAGGAAAATGGGTTTTCTATACGCTTAACCGTGAAGGGTCTCCTTTCCAGATAAAGTTACTGGCGGCGGTGAAAAGTATTCCCGAGCAAGAATTGGAGACCGAGATCCGAAAATGCCACCTGCGCCTGGCGTTGCGTGAAAGCGGTCAATGTGTGGTCGGGCCCGACAGCACGGAGTGGGCCGATATTATTAAGCGCCAAGGCCTCAGCGAAAATGGCCAGGCTTGACCCTGAAGAGGGTTTGCCTGGCCTCAAGACCTACATCAGAACCGCGTAAATAACCCCTGCCAATGCAATGCGATAGATCACATAAGGCCACATGCCGACCTTGTTGAGCCATTTCAGGAAGAAATGGATCGCGGTAATGGCCATCAGGAAGGATGTGACCCCGCCAATTAGAAAACCACTCCAATCGACGATCACGTCTGAAGTTGCCACTTCCAGTAATTTCACGGCAGATGCCAGCACGATGATGGGAATAGCCAGCAAAAAAGAGAAGCGAGAGGCTGTTTCACGGCTCATGCCCAGAAACAGGCCCGCTGTGATGGTGACGCCGGAGCGGGAGGTGCCGGGCACCAGGGCCATGGCTTGGGCGATGCCCACCAGAACGGCGTCTTTCCAGTTCAGGGAATCCAGCGTGCGCTGGCGTTTTGGTAGCCAATCGGCGATGCCCAGCAGCAGGCCGAAGATCAGGGTGGTGACAAAGATGACTTCAACAGCCCGAAGTTCGTTGTCGATCATGTCCAACAAAGCCAGCCCGGCGAGTCCGGCGGGGATGGTACCGATAACGAGGTACCAGGCCAGCGCGCCCTGCCCAACGATCTTGCGCTGGGCAACGGAGATCAGGCCGTCTCTGGCAATACCGAAGACATCGCGACGGAAATACAGCACGACGGCCAGCAGAGTGCCGATGTGAACCGAGAGGTCGAAGCCAACGCCCTGGTCGTTCCAGTCAAAGAATGCCGGGGTGAGGATCAAATGGGCGGAGCTGGAAATAGGCAGAAATTCAGTCAGTCCCTGGAGAAGGCCAAGGAAAAGGGCCTGAAAAAAATCCATGGTATCGGTTCCGTTCGGTTCAGCGATGGCTGTTCATGGTTCAAATAGACAGGCGGGATATTAGCAGGGTGTTGGGGTGGTTAACAGATCGCCCGGCTCTGCCCGTTGTGAGAGCCGGGTCCGTTCGGTTCAGGTAGGGAACTGGTCGCGTGTTTTGTTGGCGATTTTTACCAGTGCCAGCATCAATGGAACTTCCACCAATACGCCCACCACTGTTGCCAGTGCCGCACCGGATTGCAGGCCGAACAGCGCAATGGCAGCCGCCACGGCCAGTTCGAAGAAGTTGCTGGCACCGATCATTGCACCAGGCGCGGCAATGCAGTGGCGTACTTTCCATAGCCGGGCCCAGCCATAGGCCAGCAGGAAGATAAACACCGTCTGGATGATTAACGGCACGGCAATCAGCGCAATGTGAATCGGGTTTTCCAAGATCACTTCGCCCTGAAAGGCGAACAAGAGGACCAGTGTGATTATCAGCGCGGCCGGCGTGACCGGGCCAAGGCGTTTCAGGAATACATCGTCGTACCATTGCTGGCCGTGGCGGGCGATGAGAACACGGCGAGTTAGGTACCCGGCGGTGAGGGGGATAACGATGTACAGCACGACGGACAAAATCACGGTATTCCAGGGCACCTGAATGTCGGAGACCCCAAGCAGGAAAACCACGATGGGAGCGAAGGCGAACAGCATGATGATGTCGTTCAGAGACACTTGTACCAGGGTGTAGGCGGCGTCACCTTTGGTCAGATAACTCCAGACAAATACCATGGCGGTGCAGGGGGCCGCACCCAATAAAATGGCACCGGCGAGGTATTCGCTGGCCAGATCAGGCGCAATAAAAGGCTTGAAAGCCACCATCAGGAAAAACCAGGCGATGGCGAACATGGTGAAGGGCTTGATCAGCCAGTTGACGACTGTGGTAATGGCCAAACCCTTCGGTTCTTTTCTGACGCCGACGACGGCGCTGAAATCGATTTGAGCCATCATCGGGAAAATCATCGCCCAGATCAGAATGGCAATGGGGATGGAAACCTGAGCGTACTCGAAGCGGGACAGGGCTTCCGGCACAGACGGGGCCAATTGTCCCAAAGCAACGCCGGTGATGATGGCCAAGGCGACCCAAACCGACAGATAGCGGCCAAATAGATCCATACCCTCTGCGCCAGACTCATTCGCGCTGGCTTCGGTGCTGTTGCTCATGCTGGTTCCTCAGATAGCGCGTTGGTTCACACGTTTGGACAGCTCTTCTGCACTTTCCTTACGTTCGGAGTAGCGGTCGGTGAGATAGTCACTGCGGTCGCGCACCAGCAGTGTGAATTTCACCAGCTCCTCCATCACATCCACCACCCGGTCGTAGTAGGGTGAAGGCTTCATGCGGTCGTTGTCATCAAATTCCATAAAGGCTTTGGCCACCGAGGACTGGTTCGGGATGGTTACCATGCGCATCCATCGGCCCAGTACCCGCAACTGATTGACCACGTTGAAGGATTGGGAGCCGCCACAGACCTGCATCACGGCAAGCGTTTTACCTTGAGTGGGGCGAACTGCGCCCATGGACAGCGGGATCCAGTCGATTTGCGTTTTCATGATGCCCGTCATGGCGCCGTGGCGTTCCGGTGAGCACCACACCATGCCTTCCGACCATTCGGCCAGCTCCCTCAATTCCTGCACTTTCGGATGTGAAGCATCTTCAGCATCAGCCAGTGGCAGGCCGTGAGGATTGAATATACGGGTTTCAGCGCCCATCGCCTCCAATAGACGAGTCGCCTCTTCGACGACCAAGCGGCTGAATGAGCGCTCTCTCAAGGAGCCATAAAGTAGCAGTATGCGTGGCCTGTGCTCTGAGTGGCCTATGCCCGACAGAGCGTCGAGATCGATGGGGTCTAATAAACTGCTATCGACATTGGGAATGTCTTTGAGGGACATGTTGATTACCTGATGGTTGTCTTTACTTTGTCATGATTGCTGGCTATTATCGCAAAAAACGAATGTATGGCAAGTCGAATATATGGAAAATCATATGATAAGAAGAGTTCTGTTTGTCTGCACCCAGAACAGCGCCCGCTCATTGATGGCGGAAGCCCTGTTGAGGGATGTAGCCGGTGACCGGTTTGAAGTTGCCAGTGCGGGAACAGAGCCGGCTAGTCCTCACCCATTGGCTTTGCAGGTTCTGCAGGAGGCAGGGGTGCCATCCGATGGTTTGCACAGCAAGTCTATGGATGAGTTTCAGGGGCAGTATTGGGACTATGTGATTTCCTTGTGCGAAAAGGCTGCCTCGGAATGCTCCGCGGTGTCGGCTGGCGCGCAGCAAATAGCTTGGGATTTCCCCGACCCGGCAGAAGAGAATCGTCATTCGGTCTTTGCGGTGACACTCAAAGAGATTAAGGAACGCATTAACCTGTTCACGCTGGTGCACCAAAAAGAAACTAACCTGAGAGTAGCCAGCTATGACCCGGTCACCGTGTTCAAGGCGATGGCGGATAATTTACGACTTTCGGTCCTGCTTATGGTTCGGGATCAGCAAAGACTGTGTGTTTGTGAATTAACCGAGGCCTTTCAGGTCTCCCAGCCTAAAGTCAGTCGCCATCTTGCTTTGTTACGTGATGCCGGATTACTGGCAACTGAGCGTCGGGGCCAGTGGATTTATTATTTCTTTAATCAACAGCTGCCGGATTGGGTATCGAGAATTCTGGATGAGACCGCACTGAGCAACAGCGGGTTAATCGAACAGCCTCTGGCACGATTGAAAGCGATGGCGGACCGGCCAACGGTTCAGTGCCCTTAAAAAACGACGATGGAATACGATTTCGGAGAGGTGAGCGTCATGAGCAAAATTAAGGTGGGTATAAACGGGTTCGGCCGCATTGGCCGGTTGGCATTGCGAGCTGCCTGGGAGTGGCCAGAGCTGGAGTTTGTGGCGATTAACGATCCCGGCGCGGATGCCGGTTCTCTGGCGCATCTGTTGAATTTCGACAGCGTACACGGCACGTGGGGTCATGAAGCCTCTGCGGATGGCGACGATCTGGTTATCGAGGGTCAGCGAATTCGCACCACTCGCAACAAGGCGATTGGCGATACCGATTGGTCGGAGTGCGATCTGGTGATAGAAGCCAGTGGCGCGAATAAAACCGGGTCGGTGCTGCAAGCCTATCTGGATCAGGGCGTTAAGCGAGTGGTCGTCACAGCGCCGGTCAAAGAAGCGGGTGCCAAAAATATTGTGATGGGCGTAAACGAACACGTGTTCGATCCGGCCAATGACCGAATCGTTACCGCTGCGTCCTGCACCACCAACTGTCTGGCGCCGGTGGTTAAGGTGATTCACGAGAAACTGGGCATCAAGCACGGTTCGCTGACCACCATTCACAGTCTGACCAACACTCAGACGATTATTGATGCGCCCCACAAAGATCTGCGCCGGGCCCGTGCCTGTGGCAGTTCGCTGATTCCCACCAGCACCGGTTCCGCGACGGCAATCATCGAGATATTTCCGGAACTGAAGAACAAGCTGGATGGCCATGCCGTGCGTATTCCGCTGATCAACGCGTCATTGACCGACTGTGTATTCGAGGTGGAAACACCCACAGACAGAGACACCGTTAACCAACTCTTGAAGGATGCTGCCGAGGGCGAGCTGAAAGACATTCTGGGCTATGAAGAGCGTCCGCTGGTTTCGATTGATTACAAAACCGATCCGCGTTCTTCCATCGTCGATGCCTTATCCACTCTGGTGGTCAACGGCACCCATGTGAAAATTTACGCCTGGTACGACAACGAGTGGGGCTATGCCAATCGCACCGTAGAGCTGGCGCGCAAGGTGGGCCTGGCCTGATATGACTGCCTCCATGCGCCAGTACCTCGTGATTACCGGTAATTACTGGGCGTTTACCCTGACCGATGGCGCGCTGCGCATGCTAGTGGTGCTGCATTTCCATCAGCTGGGGTATTCGCCGCTGGCCATCGCCTTGTTGTTCATTTTCTATGAGTTTTTCGGGGTGGTGACCAATCTGGTGGGGGGCTATCTAGGAGCTCGTTTGGGGCTGAACCGCACCATGAACATCGGGTTGTTTCTACAGATTGTTGCTCTGGTGATGCTGGCGGTGCCGGCAGCTATGTTGACGGTGCCTTGGGTGATGGCCGCGCAAGCTTTATCCGGCATAGCCAAGGACCTCAACAAGATGTCCGCCAAGAGCGGTATCAAGCTGTTAGTGCCGGATGAGCAGCAAGGTACGTTGTACAAGTGGGTGGCGATTCTCACGGGCTCTAAAAATACCCTGAAAGGCGTGGGTTTCTTTTTTGGGGGGGTGCTGTTAATGACTGCAGGCTTCACCGGGGCGGTGGTTATGATGGCCGTCGCGCTGGGGTTGGTGTGGTTGGCTAGCCTGTTTTTGCTCAAGCAGGAGCTGGGTAAGAGTAAAGCGAAGCCCAAGTTCCGGGAAATTTTGTCCAAAAGCCGGGCTATCAATGTGTTGTCTGCGGCGCGGATGTTTTTGTTTGGTGCCCGGGATGTGTGGTTTGTGGTGGCATTGCCTGTGTACCTGCACACGGCATTCGGCTGGGATTTTTGGAAAGTCGGCGGATTTATGGCCACCTGGGTCATAGGCTACGGCTTTGTCCAGACGATTGCCCCCCGAATTACCGGCGATACCCGCCGTAAATCCGGCACTGTGCTTTGGGCTGCGATGTTGGCAGTGGTTCCAGCGGCGATTGCCGGTGCACTCATGGCAGGTTGGCCAGCGCAGGGCGTTGTGATCGGTGGTTTGCTGCTATTCGGCGTGCTGTTTGCCATCAATTCATCCCTCCACAGCTATCTGATTGTCAGCTACGCCCGAGGCGATGGCGTTTCGCTGGATGTGGGCTTCTATTACATGTCCAACGCCGCTGGCCGGCTGTTGGGCACCGTGTTGTCCGGATGGGTGTATCAGGCATACGGCTTGGAAGCGTGCCTGTGGATATCTTCTGCTTTGGTGGCCGTTGCTGCCCTGCTGTCGGTTTGGCTACCCGAACGGACGGCTCGCCCGGCGGAGCAAGGGAGTGCGTGATTCCAAACCCCGCATTCTGCTCCTGTCAGCCTATGATGCAGCCAGCCACAAACGTTGGCGGGAGCAGCTGACGGATCTATTGCCAGAGTACCACTGGCAAAGCCTGACCTTGCCGCCGCGGTTTTTTCAGTGGCGAATCCGGGGCAACGCCCTGAGCTGGTTCGATGAGCCCTGTTTACAGGAACCCTGGGACTTGGTGATTGCCACCTCCATGGTGGATCTCGCAACCTTGCGGGGGCTGAACCCTCAGTTGGCGAGCACGCCTTGTGTGCTTTACATGCACGAAAATCAATTCGCCTTCCCGCTTAGCCAACAGCAGCAGGGGCGTGTTGAACCCCAAATGGTAAATCTTTACAGCGCGGTCGCGGCGAATCGTGTGGTTTTTAACAGTGCCTGGAATCGCGACAGTTTTTTAAGTGGCGCTCAAGCCTTGCTGGATAAATTGCCGGATGCCGTCCCCAGCGGAATCATTGAACGCATTCAGCAAAAATCCGATGTGATCCCTGTGCCCATAGAGGACCGTTTGTTCACAGGCGAACCCGGTGTTGTCAACCGGGCCTGCCCCCACATACTGTGGAACCACCGTTGGGAATACGACAAAGGCCCGGACCGGTTGCTGAACTTCCTGGAGCGGCTGGAGCAGAGCCTGCAGCCCTACAAGTTGAGTGTGGTGGGGGAAGGTTTCCGCAATCACCCGAAGGCGTTTGGCGAGATTCAAGCAAGGTTTGCCCATCGGCTCGAAAATTGGGGCTTTCTGGCCAGCCGGTCCGAGTACGATGGTTTGTTGCGTAACGCGGATGTGGTGCTCTCCACAGCCCTGCATGATTTTCAGGGCCTGTCGATGCTGGAAGCTATGGCATCCGGGTGTGTGCCCTTGGCACCGGACCGCTTGGCCTATCGCGAGTACGTATCCATCGGTTGCCGATACCAAAGCCACGAGCAAGATGCAGAGGCAGAAGCCATCGCAGCGCTTGATTGCTTTCAGGAAATTCTCAAAACGCCACCCGCACTGTGCCCGCCGAACGCTTGGAAATCTTCTGAGTTGGCGCATCGCTATCGAATGCTGATCAATGAATTGATCACCAAGGATCAACGCGCCTGAACGTTTTTTACGGTTGGTCCGGCACTTCCCGGATGCGGCCCTGTTCGTCTATGGCCACGTACACAAACAGGCCTTCGGTGACCTTTCTTGGCGTTTTGGAGAAGCGGTCCAGCATCCACACTTCCACGTTGATCTTCATAGAGCTGCGGCCAATGTCCACCAGTTCGCAATAGCAACTGACCTGAGAGCCGACGCGCAGTGGCGATAGAAACTCCATCCGATCCATCGCGACCGTCGCGCTGCGGCCACGGGAAATTCGCCCAGCCATGGTGGCGGCGGCAATATCCATCTGTTTAACCAGCCAGCCAGCAAACACATCGCCGTTAGCATTGGTGTCGGAGGGAAGTGGCACGACCTGAAGGGTCAGTGCGCCGCGAGGGTTCGGTCTATCATCATCAAACGCTGTCATTGGTTAGCCTGTTACTGCTGATGTTGTGAATTGTTTTCCTGCATGTTAGCGAGGCCGCAGCGGTCTGCAAGCAAATTCGACTAATGATGGTCATAGTGCGGCGCAATATTTATGAAAAGCTGTAACAAAGTTGTCACAGAGTCTCCTTAAGATGCACTTATCGAAGAACGATAAACGTAAATAGCGCCACTTATATTGGAGATAACTACGTGATGACATTGAAATCAGCTCTGACGACTGTTGCTTTGGCGGGAAGCCTTGCCGCTGTGTCGGCTCCGGCTATGGCACGTGATACCGTAAACATTGTTGGTTCCTCGACGGTCTACCCGTTTGCGACCGTGGTTGCAGAGCGTTTTGGCCGCAATACAGATTTTCCGACTCCGAAGCTTGAGTCCACCGGTTCTGGTGGTGGTTTAAAACTGTTCTGTGCGGGGATTGGTACTCAGCATCCGGATATTACAAACGCGTCTCGCCGTATGAAGAAGAGCGAGTTTGAGATGTGCCAGAGCAACGGTGTGAAAGACATCACCGAAGTAAAAATCGGCGCTGATGGCATCGTGATCGCGAATTCCAAAGAGGCGGATCAAATGGACCTCAGCCTGCGTCAGGTGTTCCTGGCTTTGGCTAAAGAAGTTCCCGATCCGAAGGGCGGGGACAAGTTGGTCGCCAACCCTTACCAGAAGTGGAGCGATATTGATTCCAGCCTGCCGAACAAAGAGATCAGCGTAATGGGTCCGCCACCGACCTCCGGCACCCGCGATGCATTTGTTGAAATTGCCATGGAAGGTGGTTGCAAATCCTTCGATTTCATCAAAGCGATGGAGAAGAAAGAGATGCGCAGTGTTTGCCACAGCATGCGTGAAGACGGTCTGTTTGTTGAAGCCGGGGAGAACGACAACCTGATCGTTCAGCGTCTGGCCCAGGACAAAGACACTTTGGGTATCTTCGGCTACAGTTTCCTGATGGAAAATGCGAGCCAGATTCAGCCTGCGACGATCAACGGTGTTGAGCCGACGCCGGACACCATTGCTGATGAAGACTATCCGGTTGCCCGGTCGTTGTTCTTCTACATCAAAAGTGCCCACGTCAGCGTGATTCCGGGTATCAAGGAATACGCCGAAGCGTTCACCAGTGAAAGTGCCTGGGGTGACAACGGCTATCTGGTTGATGTTGGCCTGATTCCAAACCCGCGGAACGTGCGAATGGAAGTGGCCAAGAAGGTACGCAACCTGACGCCGATGACGGGTAGCGAACTCTGAGCATTACTCAGAATCATCAAGGAAGATGAGAGAATGCGAGCCGAAAGGTTCGCGTTCTTTTGTTGTATCTGACAAAAGCTAATTATTCACATAACACAGAGAACTCTATGCAAACGGCCAATCTATTGCCCCTGATTCTGGTGATTGCCGTCATAGCCTATGGATTGGCGTACATGCGGTCACGAACGGTTGCTGGCCCGATGGGTGGTATCCGTAACCTCAAGGCATTGCCCTTTTATTATGCTGCCCGGGCAGCTTTGTGGTGTGCCATTCCCGCCTTGATTGTGTTGAGCGCTTGGGCAGTGTTCGAAGGCAAAGTGATTCAAAATCTGGTGGTGGGTTCCCTGCCGACCGAGCTGTTGCCGACATCGGCCGGCGAAGCCAGCTTGCTGATGTCGCAAATCAACAACGTGGCGGCGGGTAAGTTAAATCCGAATTTCGTTCCGGCAGATGTGGTGAGTGCTGCCGATAAACTGGGTGCGTTGAAAGCCCATAGCAGCCAGTTCAAGACGGTTCTAGTGGTTCTGATTGCCGTGCTCGGTGCGGCTTTCGCGTGGAGCCGGGTGCAGCCCCAGATCAATGCCCGTGAAAACGTTGAGCGCACCCTTCGGTGGATTTTCTTCGCCTGTGCGGCGTTGGCGGTACTGACCACTGTTGGCATTGTATTCTCCGTGATTTTTGAAACCGTCCGCTTCTTCGGCAAGGTGCCGATTTCCGATTTTCTGTTTGGTACGTCCTGGAGTCCGCAAACGGCACTTCGAGCCGATCAGGTGGGCTCCGACGGTGCGTTCGGCATCATTCCCCTGTTTACCGGTACCTTGCTGATTTCTGCGATCGCTTTGCTGGTGGCGGTGCCCACGGGCTTGTTGTCAGCGGTCTACTTGTCGGAATACGCTTCCAAACCGGCCCGCTCTGTTATTAAACCGTTATTGGAAATGCTAGCGGGTGTGCCGACCGTCGTTTACGGCTTTTTTGCTGCGTTAACGGTGGCGCCTTTTATCCGCGATCTGGCTGAAGCGATCGGGTTGGAGGCCTCCTCCCAGAGTGCATTGGCAGCGGGCTTGGTCATGGGGATCATGATCATTCCATTTGTGTCGTCGTTGTCGGACGACGTGATCAACGCCGTACCTCGCACCCTGCGGGATGGTTCGCTCGCGCTCGGCGCTACTCAGTCCGAAACCATGAAGAACGTAATTTTCCCGGCGGCCTTACCCGGCATCATGGGCGGTATTTTGCTGGCGGCATCCCGGGCGATTGGTGAAACCATGATTGTGGTCATGGCGGCGGGCCTGGCGGCCAATCTGACGGCCAATCCTCTGGATTCGGTGACCACGGTTACGGTTCAGATCGTCACGCTGCTGACCGGTGACCAGGAGTTCGACAGCGCCAAAACCCTCGCAGCCTTTGCCCTGGGCATGATGCTGTTCATTCTGACGCTGGCGCTCAACATGATTGCCCTGAAAGTGGTTCGCAAATATAGGGAACAATATGACTAACCAACGCACACAGGCGGAGATTGTTCGCCAGTCGCTGAAGCGGCGGTACCGTAAGGAGCGCAGGTTCCGGCTCTATGGCATGACCGCCATCGCCGTTGCGCTTTTGTCTCTGGTGGTGCTGTTTACCGACATCATTGGCAAGGGCTACACCGGGTTCATCAAGACCACGATGACGCTGGAGGTGGTGCTGGATGGTGAGCAGATGTACCTGGAAGATCCGACAGATAAAGACCAGATCTCTATGGCGGATTTTCAGGCACCGATCATTGCAGCCTTGCAGGGCTATTTTCCGGAGGCGCAGTCTCGAAAAGACGTGCGCGAGCTGAGCCGGTTATCGGGCAACTACGCCAGCAATCAGATACGTGATCTGTTGCAAGCACAGCCGGATTTGCTGGGCTCCACTCAAACTCTGGAGTTTCTGGTACACGACACCGTGTCTGTGTATGTCAAACATGCCGACAACCCGGCCTATAGCATTCGGCTGACCGAGCAGCAGCAGCGTTGGGTGGATGAACTGGTCGCACAAGGCGTGGTTTCAACCAGTTTCAACGATGTACTGTTTAGCCGCGGAGATTCCCGGGAGCCCTCCAATGCAGGCATTCTGGGGGCGATCGTGGGGTCGCTGCTGACCATGCTGGTCACTCTAGTGATTGCGTTCCCGACCGGTGTGGCTGCTGCGGTGTATCTGGAAGAGTTTGCCCCGCAAAACAAGTTGACCGACTTCATTGAGGTGAACATAAACAACTTGGCGGCCGTGCCGTCCATCATCTTCGGTCTACTCGGGCTGGCCGTGTTTATCGGCGTGTTCGGGATGCCCCGGTCGGTGCCAGTATTAGGTGGTTTGGTGCTGGCGCTGATGACCTTGCCCACCATCATCATTTCCAGCCGGGCGGCGATTAAAAGCGTGCCGCCGTCCATTCGTGAGGCGGCTGAAGGCATTGGTGCCTCGAAGATGCAGGTGGTGTTGCACCACGTGATACCACTGGCGATGCCAGGCATGATGACCGGCTCGATCATTGGGATGGCGCAGGCGCTGGGTGAAACCGCGCCCCTGCTATTGATCGGGATGGTGGCGTTTATCGTCGAGGTGCCGGAAGGCTTCCTCAGTTCTGCCACGGTCCTGCCAGTGCAGATTTATCAGTGGGCGAGCAGTGCGGAGCAGGGCTTTGTCGAGCTGGCCTCTGCCGGCATTATGATCCTGCTGGCTTTTATGATTTCCATGAACGGGTTAGCCATTTGGCTGCGTAAACGCCTTGAGCGCCGGTGGTGAGGAGTACAGCAATGAACAATATGAATACAGCAGCAATGCCTGCAGAGAATGTGTCCGAAAAGGTGGCTAAACCAGTGATTGACGAAAAACCCGAAAACGCAGTGATTACCGAAGGCACCACCGTAGGCCAACCGTTTGCGGATGACCCCAAATTCAAACTGCGTAATGTGGAAGTGTCTTATGGCGAGAGCCCAGCTATCAAGAACATCAGTCTGGATATTGGCCGTAACGAAGTGATTGCATTTATCGGGCCGTCGGGCTGCGGTAAATCCACCTTTTTGCGCTGCCTGAACCGCATGAACGACAGCATCGATATCTGTCGGGTGAAAGGGTCACTGATGTTGGACGATCACGACATCTACGACCCCAAGCGGGATGTGGTGGAACTGCGCGCCCGGGTGGGCATGGTATTCCAGAAGCCAAACCCGTTTCCCAAGTCGATTTACGACAACGTGGCTTATGGCCCCAGGATTCACGGCTTGGCGAACCGGAAGTCCGACTTGGACAACATCGTTGAAAACAGTCTGCGCAAAGCCGGCTTGTGGGATGAAGTAAAAGATCGCCTGGATGCCACGGCAACCGGTATGTCCGGTGGGCAGCAGCAGCGGTTGTGCATTGCTCGTGCGATTGCTGTCAGCCCGGAAGTTATCCTGATGGACGAACCCTGCTCGGCGCTGGATCCCATTGCGACCGCGAAGGTAGAAGAGTTGATCGCAGAAATGTCGGAAAGCTACACCATCGTGATTGTAACCCACTCGATGCAGCAGGCGGCCCGGGTTTCAGATCGCACGGCTTACTTCCACCTTGGGCATCTGGTGGAAGTGAACGACACCGACAAGGTATTTACCTCCCCTGATCACAAATTGACCGAGTCCTACATTACCGGTCGTTTTGGTTAAACCGGTCTGGCACTGCTGGAGAAAAGACATGCCGAACTCTAAAGATGATGTATATGGCGACCACATTTCCGCCCGATTTAATGACGAACTGACCGAGCTGAAAACCCAGTTTCTGAATATGGGTGGTATGGTGGAAAGTCAGGTGGAAAGGTCCATTGAGGCCTTGACCAACAACGATAGTCAGTTGGCGGAGGACGTACGACAGAACGACAAGGCGGTCGACCGGATGGAGATGGACCTTGATGAAGAAGCCATCCTGGTGATCGCCCGTCGCCAACCCGCCGCGCGTGATCTGCGTTTGGTGATCTCGGTGATCAAGATGGTCGCCGACCTTGAGCGGGTGGGCGATGAGGCGAAAAAGATCGCCCAGATGGCCATCAAACTGTCTGAAGAAGGGCAGGCACCGCGTGGTTACGTTGAAATCCGCCACATTGGTAAGCACGTGTTGAGTATGCTGCACGATGCGCTGGACGCGTTTGCTCGGTTGGATTCCGATCAGGCGTTACGGGTGATGAAAGAAGACAAACAAGTTGATGAGGAGTATCAGGCTGCTGCTCGTGCGTTGCTGACCTTCATGATGGAAGATGCGCGCAATATTACGCGTTGCATGATGGTGATGTGGGTATTGCGTGCTTTGGAGCGCATCGGCGACCATGCCTGCAACATTGCCGAGCATGTGATTTTCATGGCCAAAGGCGAAGATGTGCGGCATTCGCCCATGGAAGAAGCCGAGCGGGTGGTTGGGCGCTAACGTTCGGGTTTAAGTTGGGACTATCTTTCGCCAAGGATGGCGAAGGCTAAGCGCGCAGGGATGCCTTGAACGTGTCCCGAACAGCGCTTGCCTCCCGTCGAATCAGGCCTGCTTCATCTTGTCGGTATACGGCGGCCAGCCCAGTGGCTTGCCAGCCAGCAAGTGCAGATGGATATGGAACACCGTCTGCCCGGAGTTTTCACCGCAGTTCATAACCACCCGGTAGCCATCTTCGGCAAAGCCCATCTCTTTGGCCAGCTTTGCTGCCACCCAGTACAGGTGTCCAACCACCTCGCGGTCATCTTCTTCGATGTCGTTGATGGTGGCAATGTGCTTCTTGGGAATGATCAACAGGTGCACCGGCGCTTGCGGGTTGATGTCCTTGAACGCCAGGGTCAAGTCGTCTTCGTAAACGATGTCGGCCGGGATCTCCCGGTTGATGATCTTGGTAAAGAGTGTTTCAGACATAATGGCTCCTTGGTTGTTCTCTGAATCCGTTGAGTGTTTGTTTAAAGCCAGTTTGGCATAGGTAACCGATTGGTGATTTCCCGAAATATCGCCGGCGGCTGGCTGTCCAGCCCCATGGCATAACGAGCCACTTTGTTGCGGGCAAAGGGCAGGGCGCGGGCTGCGCTGAGGCCGAGGTTACGGGCCAGATGCAGCGGCGGAATGGTGTTGCTGAACAGGTGATAGAATAGGTCCATGGCCAGCATCATGCGTCGGTTGGCCGGGCGGCGTTGTTTCTCATAAAGCTCCAGCCAATGGGTGCTGGCCAGATCATCGCCTCCGCGGCGTGCTTCTTTTAACAACCCCTGCAAGCATTCGGCGTCTTGAAAGCCCAGATTCACCCCTTGGCCGGCTAATGGGTTGATGGTGTGGGCGGCATCGCCGGTGAGCACGACTCGGCCAGAGTAATACCGTTTGGCGTGCTGGCGGGCAATGGGGAAACAGCCTCGGTCTTCAATATGGGTCAGCGGCGGAAGCTCTTGTGGAAAAGCTTTCTGTATTTCCGCCATCAAGGCTTCATCGCTCAGGCTTTTCAAACGTGCAATTTCTGCCGGTGAGTCGTACCAAACCAGAGACCCGCGGCTCTCACCCGGGTATTGCGCATCGGCGCTGTAAAGCGGTAGAAACGCTCTCGGGCCGGACGGGTAAAAACCTTGCCAGGTGATGTCCTGCACCTCGCCTTGGTAGCGCACGGAAATAATCATTGCCTGTTGGCTGTACTGATCTTTGGTGATGCCGATCCCGGCCATGTCCCGCACTCGGGATTGCGCGCCATCGGCACCGATCACCAAGGCTGCAGTGAGTTCCTGGCCGTTCTCAAGTGTAACGGTGGCGCTGGCCTCGGTTTGGGAAATGCTGGAAACACCTTGGCCCGCCAGTATCGAGACGGTCGGCTCAGCCTCTGCCGCTTGCCATAGACCCTTCTGAGTGACAGAGTTTTCCACAATGTGGCCCAGATGAGTAGCGTTCAGCCCATCGGCCGTGAACTCAACCTGATTGACGGTTCTGGGAAGCAGTTTGCTCAGTGGGTGTGGGGCTTCGTCCCAAACGGCCAGGCGGCGGTAGGGTGTGGCACGCATCGCCAGAATAGGGGCCCAGGCGCCAAGACTCTGCAAATAGGCTTCACTCCCTGCACTTAAAGCAGAGACGCGAATGTCGGGCGCTGCGTCCGGGTTGAACGCCGAAGCCGGAGCACGGTCTACCATGGCAACATTGAAGCCCTCGCGGCCCAGACCGGTGGCGAGGGCGGCGCCGACCATGCCGGCGCCGACGATCACAATATCAAAAGCTTGAGTCATATCGGGTTCCTGTCTGATGCTCACAGTTTACGCGAAGGCAAAGAACTGACAAGCGATGGAACGCAATCGACTCCGTTGGTTGATGGGAGCGGTCAGCCGGTCATGCCGGATACCCGTTGGCGTGAAGGTTCCGTGGATTGCTGGCGGCCTTTTGCCAGCCATGCTGGCTTTTGGGCACCCGGTTTTTTAAACCCGCGTGTTAGCACTATAGGCTGCACGAGGTTCAGAAAATCTTTGGTTTTCATGTGGAGGGTTTCTGTGTGGCTACCGGCCGCGAAGGCCAGGTCTTCCTGTTCGGTTAGCGATTCTGCGCAGTAGACGGTCATGTCAAAAAGGTTGCCGAAAGGTGGCATGGCACCGACTTCACAGTTGGGGAAGCGGTCCTGAAAGGCTTGTTCGTCGGCGAGATCCACGAAGTCCGTATCGAGAATTCTGGACAGGCTGTCCCAACGAATGCGCCAGGTGGCAGGCATCACCAGCATGGCCATTTTGCCATCGAGTTCGAGAATGACGGTTTTAGCCACTTTGTCACCGGCGATCTGGACGTGGTGAGCAAGTTCTTGAGCGGTGAAGGCGGGTGGGTGGTTGAGGCACATGTATTCGGTGCCGGATTCGTCCAGGAAATCTTTAAGCTGCTGTACTGGCATAAATACAACCTCCTGACAGTACGGACAGGGTTGTAGAGCCTTCCGAAAAAATCCCGGGCTGGCTCCGGTAGCCGGCGGAGCATTGTTCGCCCGCCTTACCGACAGCTTAGCCCAGGATTTTTGCTTTGCGAATAATCGTTCGTCCTGCGTGACAAGGTTCCGATTAGTCGGCTTTGATCATGTGCACATCGCGCTGTGGAAACGGAATAGAAATGCCTTCTGCGTCAAACGCTTTCTTCACACGTTCCTGCATGTCCCAGTAAAACGGCCACAGGTCCGCTGAGCTGGTCCAGGCGCGAACCTTCAGATCAACAGAGCTCTCGCCCAACCCGCCAACGACGATCATTGGTTCAGGGTCTTTCAAAGCACGCTCGTCTTCTTCGATCAAACGCTTGCAGATGGCTTTGGCCTTGTCGATGTCATCGTTGTAACCGATGCCGAACGTCATATCACAGCGCCGTGTTTCGTAAACGCTCATGTTGGTCAGGCTGGAGTTAGAAAGTTGGCCATTCGGGATGACAACACGGCGGTTGTCGAAAGTGTCGACGATGGTGTAGAGAATGGTGATTTCACGAACTGAGCCGAGGAAGCCTTGGGCTTCGATAGCGTCGCCCACCTTGAACGGTTTGAAAATCAGGATCAGTACACCACCTGCAAAGTTGGCCAGGCTTCCCTGCAGCGCAAAACCAACGGCCAGGCCGGCAGCACCGATGATGGCGACGAAGGAGGTTGTGGCAATGCCAATCATGGAGGCAACAGAGATCAGCAGTAGAATCTTGAGGATTGCGCCAACCAGACCGCACAGGAATTTATTCAGGGTTGGGTCTTTTTTGCCCAGTTTGTTGTCCAGTACAGATACAAAACGGTTGATCAACCATAGGCCGATCATCAGAGTGATAATGGCCAACACTACTTTGGGGGCATAGGTCATAACCATCGCTATGCCCTGATCCAGTAATTCGGAGGCTTGGCCGCTGTCGCCGAAAAGCTCTTCCATAATAACGCTCCTTGGTCGTTAAAGTGATCGTGTAATCAGAGTAACTTGCTGTCTTAGCAGGTCTAACTTGCTCCATTATAGGCAGGTATCCGGGAGTCAGCGAACCTGATGATGGCGCAGTAGCTTACTGTGTCCGCAGGCTCTGGTGTTCGCGGGCGTACTCGACAATTACCTCGGGGCCGCCGCGCACCAGTATCTTTCCTTGTTTTTTGCTGAGCTGGTAGTCGTACATAGGGTCGTAGTAGTCGCTGAGCAGGCATTCGATCCAGCGGTTGTGTGCATCTAAGGATCCTTGTGCCTGCTGTTCCAGTGCTTGTTCCATCAGTGTGCGTAACTGTTGGTGACGCTCACCGCCTAAGCGTTTTCGAATGCGATCCAAGGCGCTGAGCAGGTACTCTCGGAAATTGAGCCAGCCGGCTTCTTCACCGTCACGCGCAATGTAATCGGCCAACATGTTTTCAACGTAATCGGTGCGGATGATGGCGATGCGCTCTTCCATCGGTTGTTCCAGGATCAGCAATCCAGACTCGCTCATCCGGGCCCGCTGGCGCTCGGGCATCGCGCAGCGGCCGATTAGCCGGCTTTCGTCTTCCAGGTAAATGGGGCCGCCTACCTGATGGTGGGCTTTCAGCATGGCCACCGCCAGACGGTTCTCGAAGTCGATCTGAGAAGGTTGCGGGCTGACCTGCCGGCCAAAGCTGGAGCCTCGGTGGTTAGCCAAGCCTTCGAGATCGACCGGGTTGGGCAAGTCGAGCAGGACCCGGGTTTTTCCGGTGCCGGTGCGGCCACTGAGTACCTGGAACTCCTGTTGTTCGATGAGGGTGTCGAGGCTGTCGATCAGGAATCGGCGCAGCGCTTTGTAACCGCCTTTAATTAGCGGGTAGTCAATGCCGGAATCCTTGATCCACTGCTGGGTCAATCGGGAGCGCAGGCCGCCTCGGAAGCAAAACAGATAGCCGTCCGGGTGTTGGGTGGTAAAACGTTTCCAGGCTTCGATCCGCTGTGCTTTGATGTCGCCGGAGACCAATTGGTGACCGAGTTCGATGGCCTTATCCTGTCCCTTCTCTTTGTAGCAGATGCCGATGCGGTGGCGCTCTTCATCGTTCATCAACGGGGCGTTGACGGCACCGGGAAAACTGCCTTTGTCGTATTCAATCGGTGCCCGTACGTCCATTAACGGCACGTCGTTCAGGAACAGGTTCAGATAATCATCGGTATCGGGTCTACTGGCCATGTCCTCGGGTCACTGTGGTTTTGAGTGAGCCGGAAGTATACCGGACTGCCATTATTCCGGCATCATGGCTAAGGATACAATGTCGCTCGTTTATGCACCTGATCAGGATCTATGATGACGCCAGAACATCTCAATCAGCACCTCCGTAAGACCCTAAGCCGGGGGCGCGTGGCCGAATCGGCCCCCGCAGGTTGCCCGAGCATGCCGCTTTATCTGTTTGATCCTTCTGTACTGGAAGGCCCGCTCAGCCATGATGAAGCGCAGGCGGTTGTTGCCGAGCCAGCTTATTGGTCGTTCTGTTGGGCCAGCGGGCAGGTACTGGCGCAGTGGATACTTGGTCACCCTGAATTGGTCCGTGGGAAAACAGTGTTGGATTTCGGTTCGGGGTCGGGAGTGGTTGCGGTTGCGGCGGCGCGGGCGGGAGCCGTCCGTTCTATTGCGTGTGATATCGATCCCGCAGCCTTGGATGCGGCAGCCGTGAATGCCGGCCTTAACGGCGTGAATGTGGAGCTGTGTGACGATTGGGCAAACCGGCCTCAACACCTGGATCTAATTACGGCTGCTGATGTGCTTTACGACCCTGAGAACAGGCCGTTATTAGAGGCGTTTCAAGCGGCGGCTAAGCAGGTGCTGTTGGCCGATTCCCGGGTGAAGAATTTGGGTAATGCGGATTATGTGCGTCAAGGCGTAGTGGAAGCGCGAACCTGGCCTGATCTCAATGAGTTTGAAGAGTTTAATAAAGTGCGGATTTATCTGGCAGATGGTGAGCACTAGCTGACGGGAGTACAAAAAATAAAGGGCGACTCGGGAGCCGCCCTTTACAGGTACTGAACCGCCATCCTGAGCAGTTCACAGTCGGAACAAATAGCGCGTCCTTGCGCGGTGAGCAACAGCCATGTTGCTGGATCCTTTGCCTTTCCCTGGTGCCAGCATCCGAGCCAGCAATCCAATTTGGTTTCCCTTAAGCGAGGCGTCCATGTGTCCTTGCCTCTCCCCGCAATCCTTGTGGGGGTGCGTCCAATGCGTCGTCCGTTTCCCTGTCATCCCTGACGAGAAACACTATACCAAGGCTTCTGTTGCATACCTGTGACCCCGGCACGGAGAGTTGGACCTGTTTAGGATGTTTTTTGTGATAGTTACTTAAAATTAATGGCTTACACATTTTTCGGACTGATCGGTGAAGAGCTGCGTACGTCAGGAAGCCGAAAGTTCCTACGAGTTTGTGAGATATATCGCACAAGCTCGTAAGGGGTTATCCTACGTGGTTGCCCGGATGCGCCGGAGACCCGGCCAAGGCAACATGCCGACTGCGATGCCGAGAGCATCTGCCAGCACATCGGCCAGAGAAAAATCTCGATAGGGCAGAGTGGCCTGGACCGCCTCAAGAATAAAGCCAAAGCCCAATAAAGCTGGTGCGTACCAGTAAAATTGGATGCGCGGCCAAGCTAGGCGCGTGACGATGGTCAGTTCGGCGAAAGCGATTAAGTGATTGATCTTGTCATTTGCGGACGACGGAATGGGGTAGCTCTGGTTGGTCGTCGCCAGATACAAGATGGCGGCAAGGGACAGAAAAAGTACCGCTTGCCAGAGCCGTGTCATGCGCATTAGTGAATGCAGGGTTTGCCAAAAACGACGCATAGGTAAATCCGAATGTAGTTGCAGGCTGTGGGATTGTGCGTGACATGATATGCTTTGCGCCCCGTTATTGTCATGGCAGCGGAGGATCACCAGCAATGCTCAAGGGAAACTTTTTTCGAGGACTGGGCTACCTGGGAGAGGGGTTCAGGCTGATTCGCCAACCCGGCCTTAGGCTGTTCGTGATCATTCCACTTGTGATCAACGTTCTGTTGTTCGGACTATTATTTTACTTTCTGGCTGAATTATTTGCGGTAATGATTGCCGGCGCTATGGCGTGGCTGCCTGATTGGGCCTGGTTGCAGGCTTTGGACTGGCTGTTCTGGCTGCTGTATGGCGTGGTGATCTTGCTGATGCTGGCCTACGGTTTTGTCATCATCGCCAATTTGATTGGCTCACCTTTCTATGGCTATCTCGCCGAATTAACGGAAAAACATCTCACCGGCCAAGAGGTCAGCACTGAGGGGAGTTGGGCGGCGATCGTGAAAGACGTTCCCCGGGCGCTCTGGCGCGAACTGCAGAAAATTGCCTATTACCTGCCCAGAGCTCTAGGGTTGTTCATCATCGGCCTGATCCCTGTGGTCAATCTGGCAGCAGCAGTGCTGTGGTTCCTGTTCAATAGCTGGATGATGGCCCTGCAGTACGTGGATTTTCCCGCCGATAATCACAAGGTCAGTTTCCCCAAGCTGCGTAGGGATCTTGCGGCCAGCCGGCTGTCGGCTCTGGGATTTGGCTTGCCGGTCGCGCTGGCAGCCATGGTGCCCATACTGAACCTGATTGTTGTGCCGGCCGCCGTATGCGGCGCAACCGCCTATTGGGTTCGCGAAAACGATTCAAAACATCAGTAATTTCTAGCGGAGGTTTCTTGGACACATCGGAATTTGCCATCGGTCAGCGTTGGGTTAGCCACAGTGATACGGCTTTGGGGTTGGGAATTGTTACCGACATCTCCGGTCGCCGAGTCACGCTGGGGTTTCCTGCGGCTGATGAAGAACGCACATACGCGATCGATAACGCACCTCTTTCGCGAATTGTGTATCAGCTGGGTGAGGATATAGAAACCTTTGATGGCAACAAATATACCGTGCGTGCCGTGGAGGAAGTGGGCGGGATTCTGATGTATCACGCCGATGACGGCGATGAGATTGTTCAGGTTTCTGAAGTAAAATTGGCGGGTTCGGTTAACTTCTCGGCACCTCACCAGCGTTTGTTTGCCGGCCAGTTCGATCGCAATGGCGCTTTCCGTTTGCGGGTGTCCACGTTAGAACATCAGGATCGGCTTCGGGCTTCTGCAGCTCAAGGGCTTATTGGTGCTCGTACCCAACACTTGCCTCATCAGCTGTACATCGCCCATGAAGTGGCTCGTCGCCACGCGCCACGGGTGTTGTTGGCAGACGAAGTGGGTTTGGGTAAAACCATTGAGGCTGGTCTCATTCTGCACTACCAGTTGCATACCGGTCGGGCACGCCGAGCGTTGATTGTGGTGCCGGATTCATTGGTGCACCAGTGGTTGGTAGAAATGCTTCGTCGGTTCAACCTGCGGTTCTCGATTGTTGATCAAGGCCGTTACGATGACATCAAGGCTCAGGAAGACGATGTTGATGCGCTGGTTAATCACATTTTCGGTGACGAAGATGATGGTGAAAACCCGTTTGAATCAGACCAGCTGGTTCTTTGCAGCCTGGACTTCCTGGTGAATAGCAAGAAGGCCCGTGACCACGCTTTGTCCGCGGGTTGGGACCTGATGGTGGTAGACGAAGCTCACCACTTGGCGTGGGCGCCAGAACAAGCAAGCCCAGAATATGAAGTGGTGGAAGAACTGTCGACGGCCAGTAAAGGGCTGTTGTTGCTGACCGCAACCCCGGAACAGGTCGGGATAGCCAGTCATTTTGCTCGCTTGCGCTTGCTGGACCCGGCCCGTTTCCACGATTTGGAAGCGTTTCGTTCGGAAGAGCAGCAGTACGAAGCCATCAACTCGGTGGTGCGGCGCTTGCAGGCATCGCCAGATCAAATTGCCGAGGATGATAAAGCAGCTTTGGCAAACTGGTTAGGCGATGAGCTGGGCGCACTGCTGGAGCGGGGCGAGTCGCATCAAGCAGTTATCGACGCTTTGCTGGACCGTCACGGAACCGGGCGAGTGTTGTTCCGGAATACCCGTGCCGCGATTAAAGGTTTCCCCGAACGCCAGCCGCTGCCAGAACCTCTACCTTGCCCGAAACTCTATGAAGAAACCCGTTACGGCGATGCAGGGCTGGCACCGGAGCAAACAGCCGGGGAAGAGCAGTGGTTGGCGGAAGATCCACGCGTGGCCTGGCTGGAGAAAAAACTGGCCAGCCTGCGCCCGGCGAAAGTCGTCGTCATCTGTGCTCGCGCCGATACGGCCATGGCGCTGGAAAGCTATTTGCAGCTACGGGCGGGCATCCGTAGTGCTGCCTTCCATGAGCACTTGAGCCTAGTCGAGCGGGATCGTGCTGCGGCCTACTTTGCAGATACTGAGCAGGGGGCCCAAGCGCTGATCTGTTCGGAAATTGGCAGTGAAGGCCGAAACTTCCAGTTTGCCCATCACCTTGTGTTGTTTGATTTGCCGGCAAACGCCGATTTGTTGGAACAGCGGATTGGCCGTTTGGACCGCATTGGTCAGACCGAAGCTATCAAGATTCATATCCCCTATCTGCAGGGCACCAGCCAGGAAGTTCAGTACCGTTGGTTCGAGGACGGCCTGAATGCCTTTGCGGAAAGCTGTGCCGTGGGCGTTGCGGTACATGAACACGTCAGTAACGATTGGCAGAAGGCCCTCGACGGAGATCAGGCAACACTGGAGCCGTTGCTGGCGGCCAGCGCCGACGAAACCAAGCGCTTGAAAACACTGTTGCACAACGGGCGGGATGCGCTGATCGAATTAAATTCCTGCCGCCGGAATGAGGCAGAAGCTCTGATCGCCGAGATCGAGAAAGAAGAAGGATCGGCGCAGGTGCGCGATTACATGGTGCAGGCCTTCGATATTTTGGGTGTCGATATTGAAGACCACAGCGAACACGCAGACGTGCTTAAGCCCGGTGAGCAGTACCAGTCTGGCCACGTCTCTGAGCTACCGGAAGAAGGCCTGACGGTGACTTGGGAGCGCGAACAGGCGTTGCAGCGTGAAGATATGGCGTTCATAAGCTGGGAGCACCCGATGGTGACGGGCGTGATGGACTCCGTCACCAGTTCCGGTTTGGGCAAGGCAGCACTCGCTAATTTGTCCGTCAAAGCTCTGCCTCCGGGAACTCTGTTGCTGGAAGCGGTTTTTGCTGTGCATTGCCCGGCCCCTGAGAGCCTGCAATTGACCCGTTACTTGCCGGTGTCGCCGCTGCGGTTGGTGGTAGACGTTAATGGTCGTGATTTGTCTAAGGCTTTGCCTCATGACCGTTTGAATGAATTGTGTTCGAACATTCGTCGGCGTACGGCACAGGCTATCGTGCCCAAGATCCGGGCTGAGGTGGAAACCATGGTGGATCACGCAGAGCGACTGTCTGACCCGCACCTGACACCGCTGAAAGAGCAGGCGCTTGCTCAGGTTGAAGCGGGTTTCGAGCCAGAAATCCGGCGCCTGGAAGCATTGCGAAAGGTCAACCCGGCGATCCGCGATGAGGAAATCGACTTCCTGCGTGACCAGTTGGCCGCAGCGCGCGAAGCCGTAGGTCATGCCAGCTTGGCGTTGGAAGGCATTCGAGTGATTGTCACATCGTGACCTAAACCGTGAATTTGCTCTCGTGGTTATCTAGCGCAAGCACAACTGTTAAGGTAAGTTGAATAGACGAATCATTAGCCAGAGCCTTGGGTCAATACGACAAAGGCTTTAATCCATGGAAGACAGAGAGAACCTAAAATGACCTTGATTCTTTTCCTGGCGGCACTAGCCGGCTTGCTCTTTGTAATGCGTCGAGAGTCGGGTGCCAAACACGCTATTGGCGTGATGTTGGTCGTGGGCGTGCTATCCCTTTTTGTTGGCTCCGGCTGGCTAAGTTTGGTGCTGTTCGTTGGTGCCGCCATCACCGCAGCCGCTGGTTTGCCGCAATTTCGCATCAATTGGCTGACACCGCGGGTGTTTGCTACGTTCAAAAAGGTCGCTCCCAAAGTCTCGGAGACCGAGAAGGTCGCTTTGGAAGCCGGCACAGTAAGCTGGGACGGTGAGCTGTTCACCGGTCGCCCGGATTGGCACAACCTGCTGATTAATCGCCACAGTGGTTTGAATGAAGAAGAGCAGGCCTTCGTGGATAGCCAGTGCACGCAAGCCGTGAGCATGTGTAATGCGTGGGATCTGGCCGTTGAGCGTGCAGATCTGCCCAAAGAACTGTGGGATTTTCTGAAGAAAGAAAAGTTTTTCGGCATGATCATCCCAAAAGAATACGGCGGCTTGGGATTCTCCGCGAAAGCACAGACGGCCGTGCTGCAGAAGTTGGCTGCCAATGAAATGTTGATGGTGACCGTCGGTGTGCCAAACTCTCTTGGGCCGGGCGAATTGTTGCTGAAGTACGGTACGGAAGAACAGAAAAAACATTATCTGCCGCGTCTGGCCGATGGTCGCGAGATTCCCTGCTTCGGTTTGACCGGCCCTCGTGCCGGCTCTGATGCTACGTCGTTGCCTGACACCGGTATCGTGTGCAAACAGGAAGTTGACGGGAAAGAAGTGCTGGGTATCCGCCTCAACTTCGAGAAACGCTGGATTACCTTGGCTCCGGTGGCGACGGTGGTTGGCTTGGCGTTCCGAATGTTCGACCCCGATGGTTTGTTGGGTGAAACCGAAGATCACGGCATTACCTGTGCGTTGATTCCTCGTGATACCGATGGCATGGAAATTGGCCGTCGCCATTGCCCAATTGGTGCGCCGTTCATGAACGGGCCAATCAAAGGTAAAGATGTCTTCATCCCACTGGACTTCATCATTGGTGGTCAGGAAATGGCAGGCCAAGGCTGGCGTATGCTGGTTGAATGTCTGTCGGTCGGTCGTTGTATCACGCTGCCATCCGGAGCGGCCGGTGCGGCTGCCTACTCGGTTGGTACCGCAGGCGGCTTTACCCGTGTTCGCCGCCAGTTCAATACCCCAGTGGCTGAAATGGAAGGCGTGCAGGCACCTCTTGCGCGAATTGCCAGTAAGACCTACATCGCACAATCTGCGGTTAATCACACGGCGAACATGATTGATAGGGGTGAGAAACCGGCAGTGCCGTCTGCCATCCTGAAATATCACCTGACCGAATTCCAACGCGACATTCTGACTGACGCCATGGACGTACACGGTGGTAAAGCGGTCACACTGGGGCCCCGCAACTATCTGGGCATTGGCTACAGCGGCATGCCGGTGTCGATCACGGTGGAGGGTGCCAACATCATGACCCGCAGCCTGATGATCTTCGGGCAGGGTGCCATTCGTTGCCACCCGTATGTTCTTAAAGAGCTGGCAGCAAAAGATAACGATGATTTGAAGGCCTTCGATGAAGCCTTCTTTGGTCATGCCGGGTTGATCTTCGGAAACGCCGCTCGTGCCTTTACTCAAGCCTTTGGTATCGGTAAAGCGGATGTGCCCCTCGACAGTGCTTCCAGTAATTACGCTCAAGCGTTGGCGCGCTTCAGTTCTGCGTTTGGGCTTTGTGCCGATGCAGCGATGTCCACGCTAGGTGGCGAGCTGAAAATGCGTGAGCTGTTGTCGGCTCGATTGGGCGACATGCTGGCGAACTTGTACCTCGGATCCATGGTGCTGAAGAATTGGCATGAAGGGCAGCCGGCTGAAGGCGAAAAAGAGTTGATGGAATACAGCATGATCTTGCTGTTGAACCGCACGGAAGCCGCGCTGGATGAGTTCCTCAAGAACTTGCCAAATCGACCGGTGGCGATGGCGTTGCGGGTGATCACTCTGCCGCTTGGCCGTTGCTGGGCGGAGCCGAACGACAAGCTGACCCGGACGCTGGCTCAAGCCATCTCCAAAGATACGCCGTTGCGCAACAAGTTGCTGGCGGGTGCCTGGACCACTGACGGAGAAGGCGAGGTGTCAAATCCTGTGGCCCAGTACAACCATCTCCTGAAGGATTACGACAAAGCGGAGCAGCTGTACCGGAAGGCCACTAAAGCCTACGCCAAAGGTGAGCTGCCCATGACGGCCTTGCATCCGGAAGAGCGTTTCGAAGCGGCTCTTAAAGCAGAGGTGTTCACCCAGGAAGAAGCCGACTTCATGCGGGAGTATGAGTCGCTGGTGCTTGAAATGTTGACCGTAGATGACTTCCCGTTCGATGAGTTTGCCCGTAACAAGGACACGCTTATCGACCACAACCCGGCTTGAGGAATTAAGCCGAGATGTGGTTGTCTGCCCTTGCCGTGAGTGTTGGCGCCGTGATTGGCGCCAACCTTCGTTGGGTATTGGGGCTTTGGCTCAATGGGTCTTATCATGCCGTACCTTGGGGTACCTTGGCCGCCAACCTGGTTGGTGGCTGGCTTGTCGGCGTATTGATTGGCTTTTTCACTCATAACAGTGCGCTGGCACCGGAATGGCGTTTGTTTGCTATTACCGGTTTGTGCGGTGCCTTGACGACCTTCTCAACCTTTTCTCTGGAAATGTTTGGAGCGCTTCAGGAAGGTAAATGGGCGGTAGCCTTGGCCGGCATCTTGTTGCACGTGATGGGTTCCATATTAATGACCGCTTTTGGCTTCTGGACCTTCGCTTTGCTTAAAGGCTAACGCCAGAAAATAGGCCGTTTTCTGCCTGTATATCTTTACCTACACAAAATCTCACGAAGACTCTTGGCAAGCCCGATATTCCAGAGTAGAGTGTTTACTGAAGGAAAGATTAGCAAAGCAGTTCATGAATAAGACGTACCTCCGCAGTTAGTAGTGCCGTCCTGTTTTTGATCCCGCGAGTCCAGTTTTTCCGTATACACGCTGATCAGCACCAGAATGGTGTGTGGCAGCAGATAAAATGATTGATTTCAGGAAGTTTACGTATGTCTACTGTTACCGGTACTGTTAAGTTCTTCAACGAAGCTAAAGGTTTTGGTTTTATCACTCGTGAAGGCGGCCCGGACGTATTTGTTCACTACAGCGCCATTCAAGGCTCAGGATTCAAGACTCTGGCCGAAGGCCAGCAGGTAGAGTTCACCGTGACTCAGGGCCAGAAAGGTCCTCAGGCGGAGAACGTTGTTCCTCTGTAATCTGTAAAGATTCAGGCACAACATAAAAAGGCAGCTTCGGCTGCCTTTTTGCGTTTCCAAGGAAGGAGAAAAAAAATCGATGTCGCGTCGGCTGCAAAGAACCAAATGATCTGACCGCGCGCGGCTATGAACTAAATAGAATCAAATGCGCCTGTTGCGCCCGCGGTTCTTGACTATAGTTAAGACTACAAACGGCAGAAAGCTTGGGTAATCTCGGGTGCCGTGTGTCCCGATACTAACAACAGTAAAATGCGGGGTAGTTTATGCTGCTGTCTCATGCGTTCGGTCTCTTTACCCATCCTGGCGAGGAATGGGCATCGATACGTAAAGAACATGAAAGTCCGATGAAGCTCTACGTGGCCTATGTGCTGGCATTAGCCGCCATTGCGCCAATCTGCGCCTATATCTCCACTGCTCACTTCGGTTGGACGATCGGCAACGAGCGTTTGATCAAGCTAACCGAAATCAGTGCCTTACAGTTGAGTGTTCTAACCTATGTAGCGATGTTGGTCGGTGTGTTCGCGCTGGGTTATGCCATTAACTGGATGGCTAAAACTTATGGTGCGAAAGAAGAATACGTACCTTCCAATGGTGTGGCACTGGCTGCCTACTCTTGTACCCCTATGTTTCTGGCAGGCTTTGCTCTGCTGTATCCCGTTCCATGGTTTAACGCCTTTGTCTTTTTGGCGGCTGCCGCTTACAGTGCTTGGTTGATGTACGATGGCCTGCCCATCGTTATGGGCATCGAGAAGGATCGGGCCGTCATGTACGGCGGAGCGTTGTTAACGGTTGCCTTAGTGATCCTGGTTTCGACACGAGGTGGTTCGGTTATTCTATGGAACTTAGGAGCCGGTCCGGTTTTCATCAGCGGTTGACTTTGATTTGTAGTGTGCGGCACCTCTAAGGACGGAAGTGCTTGCTTGGGTTGGGGCAGGAATCGTTATAGGATGACGGCCTAACACTCAATTTTGAAAGGAATCAGATGATGAGTAAGCCGATTGTCCTATTGGGTGATCTCGGCATGGATCACGCCGGCTTTCCGCCAACACCCGTTATTGCAGGTTCTCCAGATGTCTTGGTTGATGGCAAACCCGTTGCCCGGCTAGGTGATCCTTTAGCGCCCCACTCTAAGCCTAAACATCCTCCCCATCCCCGGGCAATTGCAGCAGGCTCGGCGACCGTCATGATCAATGGGAAGCCAGCCGCAATCACCGGCAGCGCCGTGTCCTGTGGGGGCGTAACCGTCGGTAGCGGCACCGTTCTCATCGGCAATTGACGGTTTACTGCGCCACCGACGATGCTGCGGGTGCGGACGATCCGGCTTTTGTTGACCAAAGCGGGTAAGGAATGCCCGCTAGCCGGTTCATGGCAAAAGCATGAGCGATCAACAAGGCGACGCCTGCCATCAGGACAGGAAGCTGGGCAGGGTTTGGCATTAATCCTAAGGATACGATCAATGCCGTTGCACCCGCGGGTGGGTGCGCAACATTAAACAACACCATCAAGCATCCTGTTAATCCGAGCGATAGCGCAGCTGCACCGACACGAGGCAGATCTACGCCTGTCAGAAATGCCGACGACTGTTCTTGCAGGCCAAACAGATAAAGACTCAGCAAACCCATTAACGCACCAATCAAATGACCACACAACGTGTTCTTAGGTGACGCGGGTTGAGCCATGGGGACGTAAAAAAGGATAAAGGCAGTCGCACCCAAGGACGGGAAGATGAAGGCTTCCTGAGTAACCAGAGCGACAAACGACACCAGCGCAATACTGAGACCGCCATTAATAAGGTTGAAGCCGGCCAACACAGTTGTACGACTGTATTTTTGTGCCAGATTTTCCAGATGAAGCGCTTTCAGCAGCCCGGTGGCGAGTTGCCAGCGCAATCTTTCATTACGAATACCCATGCTTATTCCATTGCACCAAAAGGGTGCGCAATAGTACGGCTTGTCGAAAATCAAAACAAACAAGGATTTCCGATAACGCTTAAGGGGGTTATGAATAACCCTACCCCGAGACTGCGCCAACACGTCAGCATTGATATAGTAGCCACCCTTTAGATGGTGCAAAAGACGGGTTCATAGGGGTATGGGTTGTTTCATGAGATCGTGGTTGTTGTTACTTGTTCTGGTGTCGTTTGCGAGCCATGGTAAAACCTTTGAGGCTCCCAGCCTGGCTTCCGCGAGTGCTGCGGTTTCTCTGGTCGATGACAGCAGTTTATTGGTAGATAAGTTCGCGGACCGGCCCGTACCTGTCGCTTCTGTCACCAAACTGATGACTGCCTTGGTCGTTGTGGAATCAGGTTTGAATATGAACGAATGGCTGACATTCGAAGAGCGGCACCGGCCCGCGGCTGCAAATGCCTGGACTCGCATTCGAATCGGCTCTCAGTTGCGCCGGAAGGATGTTTTGCGGATCGCTCTGATGGCCTCTGAGAACTTCGCAGCTTATACCCTGGCCCGAGCATTCCCGAAAGGCTTTGATGGCTTTGTTGAAGCGATGAATCGGAAAGCCAGAGTCTTAGGTATGACCAATACCCGGTTTGTTGATCCCACGGGGTTGTCGGCGCAAAATATCTCGTCGGCCGCTGACCTTATATTGTTGGCAAAGGCTGCGTTAAAACATCCGCAAATTCGTGAGTATTCTACCAGCGGGTATTTTCAGGCCGAGTTCCGAAAGCCCCGTTATAACTTGTCTTATGGCAATACGAATTCCCTGGTGCACAGTGAGCGATGGGGAGTGAGCCTGAGTAAGACCGGCTATCTCAAAGAGGCCGGGCGGTGTCTGGTCATGGTGTCCGAGATGGAGGGAAAAGGTGTGATTACCGTGTTGCTGGATTCGTTGGGTACCCGCTCCCCGATGGGGGATGCCGGTCGCATTAAACGATGGTTGGCGACAGGCGAGCCAGGTTCGGTCGCGAAGGCTGCTAAGCGTTATGAGCAGGAAAAGAACGCTGCCTTAGGCGAACCTAACGGGCAATAGAACGAAGTTCTTCTTCGGTTAGCTCCCGGTATTGGCCCGGCTCCAATGCCGGGTCCAGTGTGATTTCACCGATTTGCAAACGGTGCAGTCCCTTTACGTGATTGCCGGTCGCAGCCAGCATCCGTTTTACCTGATGGTACCGGCCTTCGTTTATGGTCAGCTCAATTTTTGAGTCTGAACACATGACCACGGTTGCCGGTAGCGTGAGTTTCTCTTCGTCTTTGAGCAGCACGCCGGTTTCCAGCTTCACTTTGGCCTCGCTTGAAAGCGGCTCTGCCAACAAAACCTGATAGGTCTTTGGGCAATCCCGCCGGGGGGAGGTGACTTGGTGTGACCACTGGCCGTCACTTGTCAGCAGTAACAGGCCGGTGGTGTCTTTATCCAGACGACCCGCAATGTGCACCTTCGAGGCCAACTGGGAAGGAAGCAGATCAACGGCCGTAGGCTGACTGCTATCATTGGTGGCGCTGATGACGCCATCGGGTTTATTCATCATCAAGTAGATTTCACCCGGTAAATGAAGCTCGGAGCCGTCCAGTTCGACGACTGCCTCGTTCGAGGTCTGCATATTGGCTGATTGGACAACCGTGCCATCGACACGCACCCGGCCTTTTGTGATGGCTTTCTTGGCATCTTTACGCGAGAGCTCGGTGCTGGTGGCAAGGTATTGATCCAGCCGCATTAACAGGTTCCCCCTTCCAGAGGCGCACTGAGGGTACGAAGACAAAGGGCGGGTGTTTTGCCGGTGAGCCGAGACCAAAGCACCGGCAGAGAATCCGGATTTAGGGCGGGTCGCGGGAGTTGGTCACTGGGAAGTGCGGTTAGGTCTGAGCCCTGAACTTCGGCCAATGCAAAGGTGAATGGGTGTGCGCCAGGTATGCCTAAGCGGATATCGGTCGCGGTTATCCGCCCTCGGTTAAGCTCGTAATGAAGAAATCCGTCGGTAAACCATTCCAGCCGTTGGGCTTCCGGGAGATTGGAAACTGACTGGGTGAGTTTTGGGTCACGAACGAACCTCTCCAGCGTTAGATCATTATCCCCGTCGAAAAAGCCGGTTACGATTTCCACGCGCATCTCATTGGTGATGGCTGTGACCCGCCACAGTACCGTATTGAATGGCATCGGCTGCACCATTAAGGCCGCATCGTCGAAACCGGCGTCGGCAAGGGCCGGCTTGATCCTCTCGGTGATCAAGTGCTGAGCGCTAACGCTCCACCCCAGATACAGCGATGAGAGCACCAAGCCCAGTGCGAGGGCTTTTGACGCAGGGGGGCGAATGAGAAACGCCACACATCCAAACAGTAAGGGCAGGGTGTAAAGTGGGTCAATGATGAAGATACTATTGACGGCAAGCGGCCTGCCGAATGGCCAGAACAATTGGGTGCCGTAGGTGGTAAAGGCATCGAGCAGCGGGTGGGTAAGCAGCACCAACCCCACTAGCGTCAGCCAGCGCGGGTATGACAACTTCGGTTGCCAGCGCGACAATCCCCATGCAATCAGCAATGACAAGGGGGCCAACACCAACATCGAATGGCTAAAACCGCGGTGTTGGGTAAAGTTTGCTACCGCGGTGCCGTAGTCAATCAGTACATCCAAATCGGGCAGAGTGCCCAGAACCGCGCCGGTCAGCAATGCTGACCGGCCAAGGGTTTTGCCCGCTACAGCGCCAGCAATAGATGCGCCTAAAGCTATTTGAGTGATTGAGTCCATGGCGTCCGGATAACGTCGTTGCTGAAGATGCCGATATTATGCGCGGATTCATTCAGGAGTTCAGCCGTTAGTCGCTATCTCGAGCTTTTGGAGCAACTGCGCCGAGGGAAAGCCATCGGCAATCATGCCTTCAGCTTTCTGGAAAGCGCGAATGGCTTTGCGGGTGTTGGAGCCCAGGATGCCGTCGGCTTTCCCGCTGGGGTAACCTTCGTCGCTCAGGGTTTCCTGAAGCTGGATCACTTGGTCCCGTGACAATGCAGGCTGGTTTTCCGGCGGTGGGTTCTCTAACCCGCCGGCCCCGGCAATCCGGTCGGCAAGATGGCCAACCGAGATGGCGTAGAACTCTGAGCGGTTCCAGCCCATGATGACGCTGAAGTTTTTGTACGCCAAAAAGGCGGGGCCCTGATGTCCCGCCGGAACCACTAACGACGCGTTGATGGGTTCGTCAGCAAGAGCGTGACCGTAAATGTCGGTGATGCCCAGCTGGTTCCATTGGCTCAGTGGCAGTCGGCGGCCATCGGCCAGATTGAAATCGAAGTCACGTGGAATCGACACTTCGCGCCCCCAACGATAATCGCCGTCCCAGCCCATGGATTGAAGAAAGTGGCCTGCGGACATCATGGCATCCGGAAGGCTATTCCAGAGATCTCTTCGGCCGTCACCATCGGCATCAACCGCATGCTTCAAAAAGACCGTCGGCATGAATTGCACATGGCCCATGGCGCCAGCCCAAGAGCCTTCCATCTGTTCAAGTGGGATAGCGCCTTCGTCGATGATCTGAAGCGCGGCAACAAACTGCTTTGTAAAAAAAGTGGTGCGCCGAGGGTCGCAGGCCAGGGTGGCCAAGGCGCTGGGTACCTGCATTTTCCCGAAATAGCTGCCGAAATTGGTTTCAAGGCCCCAAAATGCCAGAAGGTAGGGTGCGGGTACGCCGGTTTCATCGGTTACGCGTGCAAGCAGGTCGTGGTGCTCCTTGAGCAGTTCTCGGCCTTTGGTGATACGAGCTTCGTTGACTCTGCGGTTGAAGTAGTCCGCGAAGGTGGTGGTGAACTCGGGCTGGCGGCGATCCAGTTCAATCACGCGTTCCAGATACTCAACCTCTGCCAATACCGATGTTGCCGTGTCTTCGCTTACGCCCCCCTGAATCGCTTTAGCGTGCAGCGTTTCTTTGCACTCAGCGAAGGCTGTTTCCGTCATTTTAGGCTGGCCGGCTGACTCTGTATCTGCCTGCGCGGTAAGTGACAGAGCCGAGAGGGTTAAAGCGGTAATTGCACGCCGTATTGTCGTCCGTGTCAGGAGCTGAGCCACAGTGAACCTCGTAAGCCATAAATAATGAAATCGGAACAGCCATGGTAGCGTGTTTTCGGAATAAGGAAACATCACCATAAGGCTGGAGAGGTGACAATTGTTTAATCGGGTTTGTGAAAAGCCTTGGGTTGTTGTCCTCTCGGGCTGTTTAACTCGACGTGTTCTCGGGGGCGCGCTCAACCAAGCGCTCGTAAGGGAAGTGGCAGATGAATCTGCTGCCCTCACCGAGGTTACTTTGAATTTCCAGATGGCCATCGTGATTGATCAGAACGTGTTTGACGATGGCTAGCCCTAGGCCGGTGCCGCCAGTACCCTGATGCCGGCTGGGGTCGGCACGATAAAAACGTTCCGTCAGCCGGGGGATATGCACCGGATCAATTCCGATGCCGGTGTCCTTAACCGTTAAGTGAGCCCCGTCCCGGTTGGTGCCCCATATCACCGTAATTTGACCGCCCGCCGGCGTGTATTTCACCGCGTTAAAGATAAGGTTCGAAAAGGCGCTCCGAAGCTGATTGCCGTCGCCCTTAAGCAGGCGGTGGTCGGTGATTTGGATGTCGATCTGGTGGCCCTTCTCGCCACTGAGTGCTTTGGCATCGTTTCGTATCTGGTTGAGCATTACCTCAACATCGGTGGGCACCTGATCGGCGGTGTGCTCGCCGGTTTCAATCTTGGACAGCAGGATCAGGTCGGTAATCAGTGCCTCCATCCGAGACGATTGAGTCTGCATGGTGTGGATCGCCCGACGCCACTTCGGCGGCAACTCCTCTACGTGATCAATGAGCGTTTCCAGGTAACCGCTGATCACTGTTAGTGGAGTGCGCATCTCGTGCGAGACGTTCCCGATAAAATCACGGCGCATTTGCTCGAGTTGAAACAAACGGGTGACGTCTTTGGCCACGATTAAGCGGTCATCATCGCCGAACTGGTTAATCTGGAATTCCAGATGGATGTGCGGCTTGGCGGGCGAATTCAGCTCTAGGGGCTCTGCGTAGTTTCGGGCTTCGAAGTAGGTTTTGAAGGCCGGAGATCGAATCAGGTTATGTATGTACTGGCCGCGGTCAGTGCTGCGCCTGAAGCCCAACAGATATTCGGCGGCATCGTTCCACCACTCCATCTCCCCCCGGGTGTTGGTCATGATGACGCCTTCACGCATGGAGTTGGTGGAGTCTTGTACCCGATTAATGCGCGAACGCAGAGTGTCTTGTTTGCTCAGGTGGCTTTGATGAAGTTTGTGCAGGCTATCGAAAATATGCCCCCACATGCCGATGCTTTGGGGGGGCTCGTCAGACGCGCTGGGATTGCCCAACCACTGGTAGAGGCGGCGGGCCTGTAACAACGTCCACCATAAATAGACCGTTAGCCCGGTAAGCAGGCCGTACAGCGGAACGCCAAAGTACCAGCCAAGCAGGGTGGTGCCGGTGATGCCCGCCAAAATCAGTCGTAAATATCGGGACCAGTTATACTGCATCAATACCCGCCCGGCAGTGCTGCTTCTAATGAATGAAAGTACCGCATAGGTCAGGCCGCTTGGATTGAAAAACGATAGCCGGCACCGCGAACGGTTTGTACCAGATGGTCGTAGTCGGACCCCAAGGCCTTTCGTAACCGCCGGATGTGAACATCAACGGTGCGCTCCTCGACATAGACGTTGCCCCCCCAAACCTGATCCAACAGTTGAGTCCGAGTATAAACCCGCTCCTGGTGCGTCATAAAAAACTGAAGCAAACGGTATTCGGTCGGCCCTATATTGAGAGGGCCGGCAGGCGTAGAAACGCGATGGCTGACGGGGTCGAGTATCAGACCCTCGACGTCGATCGGGCTATCTACACCGGCAGGGGTTGCCCTGCGCAATACGGCTTTAAGCCGAGCGACCAACTCCCTTGGGCTGAATGGCTTGGTGATGTAATCGTCAGCGCCAACTTCAAGCCCCTGGATTTTGTTGTCTTCCTCAACCTTCGCCGTGAGCATGATGATGGGGATATCGGCGGTGGCCTCGTCTTTTTTCAGGCGCCGGGCGAGCTCGACCCCGCTGGTGCCGGGCAACATCCAATCCAGCAGAATTAAGTCGGGTTGTTTATCGACGATCAGAGTGTGCGCTTCGAGGGCGTCGGCAGCCTCCAGGCAATTGTAGTCGGCCATCTCCAATGCGACGGCAATCATTTCTCGGATTGACGCTTCGTCGTCAACAATCAGCACAGTTTTTCCAGTCATGAGCTTCAACCTGTATCAAGCGGCGGAGTCCGTTTGTCGCTCCTAGTATTGTTACCGACCCATTACAACGCGCCTAGGTTACAAGTTTATGACAAGAGCGGGTGGTTACAGCGCTAAGTCGAGAATTAAGCCGACGAACACGGCAAACCCGGCCCAATTGTTGTTCAAAAAAGCTTTGAAACAACCGTCCCGGGCGCGATCCTTTGCCAGATACTGCTGGTAAACGAACAAACAGGCCATTACCACCAAGCCCAGATAATAGAAACTACCGAGATCAGCCTGCCTGCCAACCATAATCAATACCAGAACCACCAGGGTCTGAAGTACCGCAAGTATGGTGCGATCGGCTTCACCAAACAGAACAGCGGTCGATTTGATCCCCACTTTTAAATCATCATCGCGATCCACCATGGCATAGAACGTATCGTAAGCGACAGTCCAGAGCACGTTTGCAGTAAACAGCAGCCAGGTGAGTTGGCTGAGATCATTGGCTTCGGCGGCCCAGGCCATCGGGATAGCCCAGCTGAATGCAGCCCCAAGAAACAGCTGGGGTAGGTGGGTGTAGCGCTTCATGTACGGGTAAATGAATGCGAGAATCGCGCCGCCAAACGACAGGTACAAGGTGAGCGAGTTAGTGAACAGTACCACCATCAGAAACGAGATAAGGCAAAGGCCGCCGAACAGCGCGATGGCTTCCCAGGCTTGGATGCGACCGGTGGTCAGTGGGCGGTCTTGGGTACGCTCCACGTGTCGGTCCCACTCCCGATCGGCGAAATCATTAATCGCACATCCCGCTGCTCGCATCATGAACACACCGAGCGTGAATATAATAACGTTGGCCATGGATGGGCTGCCATCGCCGGCCAGCCAAAGCGCCCAGTAGGTCGGCCATAGCAGTAACAGGGTGCCAATAGGACGGTCGATACGAAGCAGCTTCGCATAATCGATTAAGCGTGCTTGAACGTGCTCAGGCAGAGCATTCTGCAACATGGTGATGATCATCCGTTCGTCGAGCGTAGGGGTGGAGGGCTGATTATAGCCACCAGTGCGGTGGCGGTTAAAGCGGATGGTCCGATTGATACAGGGCGGGCAAGAGAAACTCACAGACCATGAGGGCTGTTTGGTCGCAATGGAAGAGCGAGCGGCGGGCCAATTTGGGTTGGCTGGCGAGTTCAGGTTGGCAGAGTCCGGTTTCTAGCGGGCCGCGCTCCCAATCGGGGCTGCTGAACAGGTACGCGCCCAAGGGTTTGTTGCCAAGGTTCAACAGGCGTCGGCCACGGCCTTCAAGACAGCTGACCGGAATGATGGTGCGAGCGAGTACCCAAGGCTGACCATCTCCGCATAGCTGGACTTCCCGGATCCAGGCTTTTTGACGGCGGGGAATGGATAGGCGCCGAGCTTCTTCGTCAGACGGCTCGGTGAACCCTTCCCGGATAACATCTACCTGAAAGCTTGCGCGGCATTTTTTCTGCAGTGCTTTGGTAAATGAACCTTCCACCTGCAACCAGTGGCAAGCCGCGCCGTAAACATCCGGGTTATGGAGGCCGGCAGCCGCCAGTGATCGGTACCATTGGGTAGGGGGGATGCTTAGCCCGGGCGCTGTATCAAAGTCCTTTGACAGCATAAATACCGGGGGCGTTACGCCAATACCCTTTGTAGTCCATGCCGAAGCCGAACAGGAAGCGGTCTTCGACCGACATGCCGGTGAAGTCGGCTTTCAAATCGGGTTTGGCCTTGCGGTTGTGGTCTTTATCGACCAGAACAGCGGTCAAAACTTCACGGGCACCGTGTGCCTTGCAGTAATCGGCGATTGCACACAGGGTGGTGCCTTCGTCCAGAATGTCGTCGACAATCAGTACGGTGCGATCTTTCATGTCGGCTTCGGGCTGAAGCTTCCATTCCAGGATGCCTCCGGTGGTTTCCTGTCGGTAACGGGTGGCATGCAGATACTCAGCTTGAACAGGGAAATTAAGCCGGGGCAGCAACTGGCCGGTCAGAATAAGACCACCATTCATGACGCAGAACAACAGCGGATTGCTGTCTTTCAGGCGATCAGTAATCTCTTTCGCCATGTTGTCGATTGCTGTGCTGACTTGCTGGTCATTCACTAGGCAGTCAGCTTCAGCCATGACTTGGTTCATTTCGGCGACGGTATCGGTCATAACGGTCGGTCCTGTCTCAAAACGGCAGATTATACCGAACCGAGAGGTCTGAAGGGAGAGCGGATCGCGTGATCGTTATGTGTAATTACAGCTATTGGCCGGTAAAGTGACGAAGCTCGTCGCATCCGGCATTGGTCGGTGGGTGAGAGGCGGTTATGATGACTCCTGTCTTCAGATTGAGGCAATAGCGAGTCATTCGCTATTTTGAGTTTATGATTTATTGCTGTATTGTCTGACAGGTTTTTGCCGGGATATTTTGATTGAGGAATGATTATGAAGAAGTGGCAGTGTGTGGTTTGCGGGCTGATTTACGATGAAGCGGAAGGCTGGCCGGAAGACGGTATCGAGCCCGGAACGCTTTGGGAAGATGTGCCAGAAGACTGGGAGTGCCCGGACTGCGGCGTGGGTAAGGAAGACTTCGAGATGATCGAAATCAGCTGATAAACGGAGCACAGCCATGTCACATCCAGCGCCCATTGTCATCGTCGGAACCGGACTCGCCGGATATTCGTTGGTGAAAGAGCTGCGCAAGCTCGATAAAGAAACGCCGGTCATTATGATCACCGCCGATGATGGCGTGAGTTATTCCAAACCGATGCTTTCGACAGGTTTTACCAAAGGCAAAGATGCCGATGGTCTGGCTCAGGCTGAAACGGCAGCCATGTCGGAACAGCTGAACGTTACGGTGCGCACGTATAGTACCGTGACGGGTATTGATACCGAGAGCCATGAGTTGATCCTGGGTGATGAGCGTTTGAGGTATGGCAAATTGGTGCTGGCTTGGGGCGCGGATGTGGTTCGCTTGGGCATCGAGGGCGATGGCCAGGAGCATATCCATTCCATTAATGATCTGGTTGATTACCGCGCGTTCCGAAACGCTCTGCACGGTGGTAAGCGCGTTGCCATCATGGGGGCGGGTTTGATTGGTTGCGAGTTTGCCAACGATCTGCGTAATGGTGGCTATGAGGTGGATGTGATTGCACCGGATGCCAACGTAATGCCCAGTCTGTTGCCCGAAGCAGCTGCAAAAGCGGTTCAGCATGAACTGACCGAGTTAGGCGCGCGTTTTCATTTGGGGACCGTAGTCGATCGTGTTGATCGCCAAGAGCAAGGCGTAAGCTTAACGCTTGGCAACGGGGTTCAATTGGATGCCGATTTGGTGGTCTCAGCTGTGGGCCTTCGCCCACGAGTTGAATTGGCGAAAGCGGCTGGTTTGAACGTTGGCCGCGGCATCACAGTGAATCGTGCTTTGGAAACCTCGGCTCCAGATGTTTTTGCACTGGGAGACTGCGCAGAAGTAGATGGCCAGGTTTTGTTATACGTTCTTCCTTTAATGGCGAGCGCGCGGGCACTGGCAAAAACTCTGACGGACCAGCGAACGGAAGTGCGCTACGGCACCATGCCTATTATGATCAAAACTCCGTGTTGCCCCACCGCTGTGTGCCCGCCGCCAAAAGGCGCCGAAGGCGAATGGCAGGTCGAGCAAGAGGGCTCCGACGTGAAAGCCGTGTTCAAGGCTGCCTCGGGCGACATCCTCGGGTTTGCTGTGACCGGTCGATTTGCTGTTGAAAAGCAAGCATTGTCGAAACAGGTGCCGCCCATCCACCAAGAATAAGAGAGAGGTGACCGAGGCGCTGGGGTTGGCGTGGAACGATTCTTTTCCCGAATAGCATTGCGTAAAACCGGCGCCTGAGGTAGAAAACTATTCGTAAGCTAAGGAGCTGCGAAAAGCTCTCGAATGACGGGACAGGAGTGGGCATGCTGGAAGTAACCAAGAAACTGGTGGAATTGCTGGATTTATCGCCGATCGGAGATGATCATTTCCAAGGGGACAGTGAAGACCTGGGATTTCCCCATGTTTTTGGCGGACAGGTGTTGGGGCAAGCCTTGATGGCGGCGAGCCGTACCGTTGAAGACCGGCTTTGCCACTCTTTGCATGCTTATTTCCTGCGCCCCGGTAATCACAGGATGCCCATCGACTACGAAGTTCAGAGGGTTCGGGATGGCGGTTCTTTTGCTGTACGTCGGGTTATTGCCCGCCAGGATGGAAAGGAGATTCTGACTGGCTCCATGTCCTTTCAGACGGCTGAAGAGGGGTTGAGTCACCAGTTCGAGGTGCCCGATGCGCCGGCGCCAGAGACGCTACGCTCCGAGCAGGACTTGGGCAAGATGATTGCCGATAAGGTGCCGGAAAAGATCCGCGGCATGCTCTCTCGTGATCGCCCCATTGAAATACGCCCGGTCAACCCGGACAATCCGTTCGACCCTCAGAAACGGCCGCCATATCGGCAGAACTGGTTCCGCACCGCCGGGCCTCTGCCGAACGATCCGGTATTACATCGCTGTCTGCTGACCTATGCCTCGGATTTCAGCTTCCTGGGCACCTCAATGGCCCCTCATGGCCGTTCGTTCATGAACAAGAATATGCAGGTGGCGAGCCTTGACCATTCGATCTGGTTCCACCGGGATTTTCGGATGGATGAGTGGCTGTTGTACGACAAAGACAGCCCGAGCTCGTCAGGCGGCCGTGGCTTCAATCGGGGTAATTTCTACACGCGGGATGGTGTGTTGGTGGCATCAACCACTCAGGAGGCGCTGATCCGCGAGCGACAGGGCTGATCTGCCAGCCACTCGATTACCTCCTCAAATGGCAACGGCCGGTTCAGAAAGTACCCCTGGATCTGGTCGCAGCCCATGTCTGACAGCAAGTTGAGGGTGGCTTCGTCCTCGACCCCTTCGGCCACGACGGTATACCCCAAACTATGACACATGTTGATGGTGGTCTGAACGATCACCCGGTCTTCTTTTCGATCCGATAAGTCTGTGATGAGTGACCGGTCAATCTTGATCTCTTTGGCGGGCAACTGTTTGATGTAAGAGAGTGATGAATAGCCGGAGCCAAAGTCGTCAATCGACAAAGGAATGCCAGCTTGGTTGAGTGAGTTCAGGGCTTTCAGGGAATTCGCCGGATCTTGCATCATCGAGGTTTCGGTGACCTCGAAAATGATCGAGCCAAGATGAGAAGGGCAGTGCTTCATTTGCTGACGGACAAACAGCGCAAAATCCGGCTCTCGCAAATTGTTCGGTGAAATGTTCACAGCGATGCTTACCTGGTTGCCAAGTTCGACAAGCCGTTCTCTCATATTCAGCGCTTCTAATATCACCCAGCGAGTCAGCGGTTTGATCAGGCCGCTCTGCTCGGCGACGGCAATAATTTCATCAGCGAATACGCTTTGCTCTCGGCCACGCCAGCGCAGCAGCGCTTCAAAACCAATGATCTCGCGGGTTTTCAGTGCAAGTTTGGGCTGTAAGTACAACGCCAGCTCATTGTTGTCGATGGCATGGCGTAGTTCGGAGACAAGCGTTAGCCGATCTGCGCTGTAGGAGTCTCGTGATGGCTTGTAGAAAGCCAGGCCGCGCTCGATGGCCCGGCCCGAGCCTTCGGCTATGGCCGCTCTGCGTATGAGGGTGTTAGCGTCGTTGCCATTTTCAGGGTGTACTGCGATGCCAAGGCGGGGCTCAAGCGGCACTTCCATGCCGAGAAATTCGACGGGCCATCGAACCTCGTCCAGGCTTTGGATCAACTTTCGTTGGGTTGCAGCGGTTTGGTCGGCATCAACGATGCAAGCAAAGGTTTGTGGGTCGAAGTGGGCCAGGTAAAAATCGGTGGTGCTACTGGTTTCGATTATTTGTGCACCGGGTACTTCGCGCGCAACAGCATTGAAGTGCTTCGATGCTCTCATCAGGATGGCGTCGGTGTTGCGATGGCCCAAGGTCTTGGTCACTGGGTCTAGATTGTTGAGATGCAGTAAAACGACGCCATAGCGTTTGCCGGGGTTATTCTGGATCAGCTCGTTCAGTAGCATTTCGAAACTGCTGCGGTTCGGTAGCCCAGTCAGCGGGTAGTGGAGGGCTTGATCCATCAGCTTTAATTCCGCTGAGCGTCGAGCTTCCAGGGCCTTGAATTCGGCGTCTCTGGCGGTGAGTCTATCTTGTCGCTCATGGTAGAGTCGTGAAGCCAAAGCAAGGTTCAGCAATAGGGCTTCCAGAACAGAGCCGATTTGCATGCCATAGGCGGTGAGAAAACTGTTGGGAATGAACCCCATTTTGTTGGCCCCTGTGATCGCGCTGCCCAGAGTCAAAGCTCCCCATGCCATGGTGTAGTAGGACGCTTGCGGGTTGCCTTTGTACCACTGGATAGGCCCGAGAATGGTCAGAAACAGACAGCTGGGAATCGCAAAGGCCACATCCAACCGGATGGCTGTGCTGTAGTCGCCCAACAAACTGAAACCTGCTAAGCCAAAATTCAGCCCGATGACTAGCATCAGGAGCCGGTTTAGGAGCGGACTCGATTGTTTCAGTCTCAAGAAGACGGCAGAAAACATGCAGGAGAAAGCGACCGCAAGTGGCACAACCATCGCCATCGCTACGCTCTGGATGTCGGGGCTGCGAGGCCAAAGGAGTTGGTAAGTGCTGCCGTTCAGGCTGCCAATCAAGATTAGGTAGCCTGATGTTGAAAGTACATATAGCAGGTAGACGGGTTCCCGGAGGGCCAGGAAGACAAACAGGTTGAAACAAATGATGGTTAGCAGGATGCCGTAGTAACCCGCGTGCAACTGAGTTTCAATGGAAGTATGTTCGAAGTAGTGCTGGCGATCCCATAGCTTGAGGGGGATCTGCATCGCGCCTTGAGTCTGAGCTCGAATCAGAATGTTGTACTGACCGTCGGTTTGTAGGCGGAGCGGAAACAGGAAAAACGGGTGCTGAATCACTCTTTCAGAGAACAGCTTTTGATCGCCTGTGCTTTCCTGTTGGATCAGCTTGTCACCATCAAAGACATAAAGATCGATGTAATCGAGGGCGGGGTAGCTGATTTCAACCAGTTGGTCACTGGCGGGTTTGGATACCTTGAACCGCAGCCAAATCTGATCCTCTGTGTAGCCAAAATTGGCTGTGCGTTCCGGCAGTCGCTGCCAGCGACCTGTTTCTAGAATGTCCGAAGCCGTAACCTCGATTTCCGGGGCCAAGCGCACATAATCCATGTCCGGAATATAAGACGAGCTGGCTGCGAATGCTGAAGACAAGGCTGCCAGCATTAACAATAGAATTCCCAAACATTGTGCCGAGTTCAGTAGTTTCACGCGTCGCCGCTCTTATCATTCTTATCGTTCTGCATCGAGTATGAACGCTACAAGGTGGCGGCTCAAGCTGGAATGTGTAGCGATTGACGCCTGATAAATGCCCTTCAGAGTTCTTTTGCCCATTGGCTGGCCCATTCCACTGCTTCAGCTTCCGGCTTAAGTGTTTCCAGAGCATCTATTTTAAGCGTCTCACCTACTTTACGAGCGCAGGTTTCGTAAAGAGCTTCTTCCATCAAATCGCCGGCGCCACAGTAAGTGTCGCCATAAGAGCTGTCGCCGAGCACGATAATGCCGAACGGCCGGCCGGGCTGTTGGGGTAGCTGCTCTTTGAGGTCGACATAGAAAGGCAGAAGATTGGGTGGCAGTTCGCCCTGGCCGGTGGTCGACGTACAGACCAAAAGAGCGTCGTTATTAGTGGTGATGTCGTCAAGGCTGGGCGATTCCAGCACGAATACCTGATGGCCTTCTGGCTCCAGCGTTTCTTTGATGGTTTTGGCCGTTTGAAGTGCGCCGCCATAGACGCTGCCTGTCAGGATGCGGATTGCTGCCATGATCTTGCCTTTATTTGAGAGTGGAGCTTGATGCGTGGCGAGATCATAGCGGTGGTGATGAATGCACTCAAGTCGGAGATACCTGCACTTTATCCTGGCTACGAACGCGGGGGGAGATCCGGTTTCTGCCACTCTCTTTGGCGGTATAAAGCTGCACGTCGGCCTGTTTCAGTAGCTCGTTAATTGAGGTCGCGTTGGAAATTGAACAAACACCGGCACTGAGGGTGACCGGCACCGTCGTTTCATTGTGTGTGAATGCGGTGCTTGCTATCTCGGATCTCAGCCGTTCGGCTAAAGCAAGAGCTTGCAGCAAAGTGGTGTCTGGCAATAACAGCATAAATTCCTCGCCGCCCCAACGGGCCGCCACATCGGTTTGCCGACTGACTCCGTGAGTCACTTTCGCAAAGCGTTGAAGGACTTTATCTCCGGCATCGTGACCGTGGTTGTCGTTGACCTGTTTGAATAAATCCAGATCGATCAGAACGATGGAAAAATGATGTCCAGCCCTCTGGTAGCGCGAAAATTCGGTGTTTAGCCGGTTCAACATCTCCCGGCGGTTGGCCAGGCCGGTCAATTCATCTGTGCGGGCGGCATGTTCGTGCGCCTGTGCAAAGCTGACCAGTTTATTCCGCGCGGACTGACGTGTTGCTTCAAGAACAAAACAAAAAATGGATTCGAAGGTGAGGGTGGCGAAAAAACGAATCTTGAAGTCATTGTTGTAAGTTGCGGTGATGCCGGGCAAGTCGGGAAACTGGAATACGATGAGCGCGGCGAGATAGCAGAACAGCAGAATGGCGGTACCGGCTTTTAGGCTGGTTAGAAAAAACAGTAAAGGTGGCAAGGCATAAAACCAGAGCGGGCCGGTGCTGCTTTCACCGCCGGTGGCGATCAGGTAAGACAGTAAAATGGCGACAAAGGTGAGTAAGCCGGCTTTTTGGGTGTCCCGGTTACCGGTGTGAGCGAACCAGATCATGTTCAGGAAAATTGGTAGGCTGAAAAACCAGAGTATAGCGCCGTGAGTCGTGTTGCCGGAGTACCAGGCCTTGGTGCCAATACCGAATAAAAACAGCAACGCCATCACCGACACACCGGTCAGTAAGCGAGATACTTGTTGCTCTTCATGTTCAGTCGAGAGCGCTTGGCTAAGTGTTAGGTCTTCATGCATTTGTGTTGTACTTATTGACACATTTTTGCCCAGTATGGGCCAAAAGACCTGAAGATTGGAGCGCAACTTGACTACAATGTGAAGGATGACCGGAAACGCACTTTTGTTTCATTTTTGAGGCAAAAATTTTATAGTGCGCGGCCGATGATCTGTCAAACCCATAATGGTTAATAGAGAGCATAGCGCTTATGGCACGTTCCAGCGGTTATCTGGATACCCTTCTTAGCAGCCCAACGACCGAACGGTATCGCGTGGGGTTGAGTTTGCTCTTTTTACTTGGTGTCTGGTTGGTGGTTGGCTCGTTCGCCCATGACCTGCCCAACGGTATGTTATTGATGGCAGCAGCCGTGATTGGTGGTTACATGGCCATTAATATCGGTGCCAACGATGTTGCCAACAATGTAGGGCCGGCAGTAGGCTCCGGTGCGCTATCTTTGGGTGCAGCGGTTATTCTGGCGGCTCTATTCGAAGCAGCGGGCGCACTCATTGCGGGTGGCGATGTGGTTTCGACCATCAAAGGTGGCATCATTGATCCCACATCGCTGGAGGATCCCCGTGCGTTTGTCTGGTTAATGACGGCGGCTCTTTTGGCGGGTGCTCTCTGGTTGAACCTGGCCACCTGGATGGGCGCTCCGGTATCTACGACTCACTCGATTGTTGGTGGTGTTCTGGGTGCGGGTATCGCGGCCGGGGGCTGGCAGATCGCTGACTGGGCGGTGATGGGCAAAATTGCCGCGAGCTGGGTTATCTCCCCGGTCTTGGGTGGCCTGTTGGCGGCGCTGTTTTTGTACGTCATTAATAAAACCGTTCTATACCGCCAGAATCTGGTGTCGTCAGCCCGCACGTTTGTGCCTTGGCTCGTGTCGATTATGGCCTGGGCCTTTACCACGTATCTGATGGTCAAAGGCGTTAAGAAAATTGTAAAGGTCGACATTGTCGATGCGTCGTTGATTGGTCTGGCGGTGGCCGCTGCGGTCTTCTTTGCAATGCGAGGTCTGGTGAGTCGTCGTGCTGCTACCATGGAGAACAGCACAGACGGTGTAAACACTCTGTTCACATGGCCTCTGATCTGTGCCGCAGCCTTGCTCAGCTTTGCGCACGGTGCCAACGACGTGGCCAACGCGATTGGCCCTCTGGCAGCCATTAACGATGCCATTCAAGCCGGCGGCGGCGTGGTAACCTCCGCAAGCATCCCGCTTTGGGTTATGTTGGTCGGTGCTTTGGGGCTTGCCGTTGGTTTAATGTTGTTCGGCCCGCGCTTGATTAAAACCGTGGGTAGCGAGATAACCGAGCTGGATAAAACCCGTGCCTTTTGTATTGCCTTGTCGGCTGCTTTGACGGTTATTCTGGCATCGCAGTTGGGGCTCCCTGTGAGCTCGACCCACATCGCCATCGGTGGTGTGTTTGGGGTCGGCTTCCTTCGGGAATACTTGAAATCCAATTACGCGACCCAGTTGCACAAGATCATTGAAGCGCACGAGCCGGCCGATCAGGAGCGTCTGAAGCCGTTTCTGGATGACTTCCGCAATGCCACATTGGAAGAGATGGAAAGCTTGCTGAAACGCGCTAAAAAGAAGAAGCAGCAGGTACCGCTGTCTAAATCCGAGCGTAAGCGTCTTAAGAAGATCTACAAAGAAGAAATGGTAAAACGCTCTCACCTGACACGGATTGCAGCGGCGTGGATCATCACTGTGCCAGCATCGGCGTTGATGGCAGCCTTCCTGTTCTTCGCACTACGGGGCATGATGGTCTGATCGCTGGCGGGGCTGGTTAGTGCCCCGCGCTTTAGCCATACTATAGACAGTGCGTTTGTGGGGTCGCTTTGTCCCGCAGCTATTTACTTTCGGGAGTTAGGAATGAGTTCATCTGTTGAAAGTCATCAGGCGAAGATAATTGGAGAGCTGAGAGTTTTCATCAAGAAAGTTCTGAGTGATCCAACGATTGCGGTCAAGTCGGTAGATATCGCTCGCAATTATAAAGGCCAAGCCGACGCTGAAGAGTTGATCGCGCGCGAGATCAGCGCCAATACGACGATTCGTATACCGGAAGCCTGGAGTGATGCGGATAAGATGTTTTTAGAGATCCTGCACGAAGTGTTGGATGACGAAGACGCGCTTTACTGATTCCCTTCCCGGTCAGTCCGGAAAAGGCTGTCAGGGTATCGTTCCTGACAGCTTATCGCTTAATGCCTTATCTGATTTTAGCTTGAGCCGGTTTTAGCACGGCGTTCGCCATTTGGTAGAGAATGTCGATCTCGTCCGCAATGCCTTCCGAGTGGGACAGTTCTATCTGTTCTTTGAGAATGTCCTCCAAAATTTCGGGCGTGGTCAGCGGGTTGGCGAGTACTACCCGGAACACAATGCACGGAAAGCGGTAGTAACGTGCGGGTTCCAGTCGGGTCCGGGAAACAAAAGCTTTACCGTGTTCACGCTGGGTTTTCTGAATAAACTTAGTGATTCGGTTCAGGCAGCTGTTCATTTTCTCGGCTTGCAGCTCGTCGGCTACCGCCAACGCTTCTTGGACAATATCGGGACAGTAACGATAGGTCAGGATATTCAGTTCGGGCTCTGTGACCAGTTCGAAGTCTGATTCTGTGGTGATCATGTCCGCGAACAGCTTCGCTTTTTCGATGCCCTGATCGATCAGGATTTCATACCCTTCACGGGCCAAAATTTTCAGGCCGGAATGAATTAGCATGGACATGCCCGGGCGTGAGCCTTCGAGCGTGGTGCTGCCCAAATCACGTGAGCCCTTCCGAATGATGTACTGAGCATGATGCTCGACCGCACTCGCGAGGCTGGGGTCTTTGAACACTACCAGGCCTGCGCCCATCGGTACGTAGAGTTGTTTGTGGGCGTCGAAGGTAACCGAATCGGCTTTTTCGATGCCGCGCAGCAAACCTCTGTAGGTGCGAGAGAACAGTGTTGGCCCGCCCCAGGCCGCATCCACGTGAAAGTGTGCACCGAACTCCCGAGCGATATCAGACATGGCATCAAGGGGATCGACATTGCCGGTTTCGGTGGTGCCAGCAACGCCACAGATCGCCATGACTTTGATTTTTTGCTTTTGCAGTTCAAGGCACTTGTCACGCAGGGCGTCGGTCTGGATACAGTTATTGTCGTCGGTTTCAACAGCAACCAGTGCGTCTCGGCCCAAGCCCAGTACATCGGCCGCTTTACGCAAGGAATAATGTCCGCGCTTTGAAACGACGATGGCGGCGCCTTCGTAGCCGTAGTATTTCAGTGCCCGGAATAACCCTTCTTCGTGTAAGCCGCGGAAGCTGCCCTCGGCCGGGAAGGCGCGGTTGCGGGCGACCCAAAGCGCGGTGAGGTTGGCGACGGTTCCGCCGGAGCACATAGCGCCTAGAGAGTGACGGGGATTGTGCATCCATTTCCGGTAGAAAGAGCCGTCTTGTTCGTACACCAGTCGGTGAATCATCCCCAATACCTGGCGCTCCATTGGCGTGAACGCTTTGGAGGTTTCGGTTTTGACCAGGTTCTGGTTCAGGGCGATCATAATCTTGGACAGCGGCAGCATGAAGTAGGGCAGTGCTGAGGTCATGTGTCCAATGAAAGCCGGGGATGCGGTGTGTACGGAGTTGGCAACCAGTTTGTCGAGTAGAAATTGGGCTTGCTCGGAAACGAAAACGGGCTTTTCCGGGATGGCAGAATCAGCGAAGTTCTTTTCTACCTCAGACAGGTCCCGCTCGACAGCGACGATGTGTTCCTGGAGGAAGCCAGCGAGATTTCGGGAGATGTTCTGGTCGATGCGGCTCAGCGTGGACTCCGGCGCTTCGGGCACCGTAAACACGCGATACATGGCCTCGACTGAGGCTTGGGCGGATTTTTTGTTTCCGGTCATAGAGCCACACACTTTCAGTAATTGTCCGAGGGTTGGTTCCGGAAACCCTGCGGATGAGGGGCCAGGCTAGGCCTGACACATGTACTTCTGACCTGTCTGGTAGTAGGTCATATGTCCCTGAGGGGCCGTAGTATAAGGCTTGATCCGCGTTGACGCTATGCCTTCAGTGCTCGGGGTTCTCTGAGAGTGGGTGAAGTCAGAGTATTTCCCGGTGGATGTCGAGTATCGCGGCGTCGATGCGGTCCTGAATGTCTTTTTCGACTTGGTCGAGGCGTTGGGTAATCTGCTGGGGGGAGTCGCCAAGGGCTGCGATGGTCCAGGTGGCGCAGTCGAGGGCGTCGTGGTCGGCGGTTTCGCTGACGGCTAGGTCGGGTTCTTTACCCCAGATAGCTTTCATGGCAGCGAAGGCTTTGCGTTTGGCTTTTAGGTCTTCGCAGCCGTAGAGCTGGAAGTGCAGGGTAAGTAGGCCTACGTGGGGGGTGATGGTGTGTGGCTGTTGTTTTGGGGTTTTGCCTTCTTTTAATAGCTTTCTCAGGGATTCAGACATTTTGGATTCCGAGTTTCGGTGCATGAACCGGCAAGGAATGGCTTTCCAAAAACCGCTCCTTCGGCACATCCATGTGGCGCTTCTGCTTCGCCATCCATAGCCTCGCACATTTTTGGAAAGCCATCCCTCGCCGGTTCGCGAGCATATTAAGTGGAGTCCCTAGGCAATCCGGATAGACCGGAGGTTTCCTGGAGCCGGTGAAGGAGTCCCGAAATAAGCCCTAGCCTACTATAGGCGTTGCCCGTTTGATAATGGCTGCGGCGTTGGTGCCGGACGGGAGGTTGCCGTAGTTCATGCCACCGTTGTTTTGCAGTCGGGAGGCGCAGAAGGCGTCGGCCACGTTGTGGTTGCCGAAGCGAAGCAGTACGGATGCTTGCATCGCGAGTGCAAGGCGGTCGACGAGGTTTCTAGCGCGGTACTGGAAGTCGCAGATGTCGGAGAAATCGGCTTGCAGTTGGGCCAGAAACTGGTCGAAGCGGCGGTCGGTACCTTTGGCTTCGGCGGCCTCTTTGAAGAAGGCGTCGAGGGTTTCGGGTTCTTTTTGGATCGCGCGAAGGGTGTCCAGGCATTGGACGTTGCCGCTGCCTTCCCAGATGGCGTTGACCGGGGATTCCCGGAACAGCCTGGGCATGATGCAGTCTTCCATTACGCCGCTGCCGCCGATGCATTCCATGGCTTCGTAGGCGTGGTTTGGGGTGCGCTTGCAGATCCAGTATTTGCCGACGGGGGTGGCCAGTCGGGCAAGCAGGCGTTCGTGTTCGTTGTTCTGGTTGTCCAGTGCCCTTGCAACTCGCATGGTGTAGGCGAGGGCGGCTTCGTTTTCGATGGTCAGATCGGCCAGCACGTTTTGCATCAGGGGCTGGTCGCTCAGGCGGGCTCCGAAGGCACTGCGATTGTGGCAGTGGTGGGCGGCTTGAGCGACGGCTTGGCGCATGCCGGCAGAGCTGCCGATCATGCAGTCGAAGCGGGTCATGGCAACCATTTCGATGATGGTTGGTACGCCGCGGCCTTCTTCGCCGACCATCCAGGCCATGGCTCCGCGCAGTTCAACCTCGCTGGAGGCGTTGGCGACGTTGCCCATTTTGTTTTTCAGCTGTTGAATTTGCCACGGGTTTTTGCTGCCGTCGGGGCGCCACCGGGGCATCAGGAAGCAAGACAGGCCGTTGGTGGTTTGGGCGAGTACCAAGAAGGCATCGCACATGGGAGCAGAGACAAACCATTTGTGGCCCACCAGTTCGTAAGCTCGTCCGGGGCCTTCGGTGCCGATTGGGTAAGCGCGAGTGGTGTTGGCGCGTACGTCGCTGCCGCCTTGTTTTTCGGTCATCGCCATGCCGATGGTGACGGCGGTTTTCTCGCGGTCGGGCAGGTTACGGCCGTCGTAGGCGTTGGTCAGAATTTTGGGTTCCCAAAGCTTCGCCAGTTCCGGTTGTTTGCGGATCGACGGGATTGCGGCGAAGGTCATGGTGATGGGGCAGCAGTGTGCGGCTTCTACTTGCGAGTGCATGTAGTATTTTGCGGCCCGGGCTACGTGGGCCCCTTGGCCGGGGTTGGCCCAAGGTGAGCTGTGCAAGCCGTTTTCCAATGCTGCGGTCATCAGTTCGTGGTAGGCCGGGTGAAAGGCGACCTCGTCGATCCGGTGGCCGTAGCGGTCATGGGTGCGAAAGCTGGGCTTGTTGTGATTGGCCTGATGGCCGAGTTCGATGGTGTCGGCTTTTCCGGCCCAGGCACCAAAGCAGCTTAGGCTGTCGCTGGCGTGGGCAGCGCCTTCCCGTAATAAGGCTTCCTGCAGGGCGGTGTCTTGCTCGAACAGATTGTAACCGGCCAGCTCGTTTGGCTGGTTGAGCACCTCGTGGGTGGCGGCCAGGTAGCGATCCGTTCGGGGGGTACCGGCGCTGCGATCGCGGGTGATGTCTAGCGGCTTGCTCATACTTAGCTCCTGGTGCCGGTCAACCCCCTCACGCAGTAGCGGACGATGGTGTTGATCAGCGCTTCTTGATCGGTTTTTGTTGTTGGCAGTGAGGCTGTCTGCGCCAGCGAAAGTGGTCCCACTAGTGATTCGGATATGGCGCCTACCAAGCAGGTGCTGGTGATGCGGGCATCCTGTTCGGGTATAGAGCCTTCTGCGATACCTTCCTGAATGGTTTGCTCAAACAGGCTAGCGTAGGCTTTTCTGTATAACAGTCGTTCTTCTTCAACTTTCGGGTCAACCGGTTCGGCAATCATTGCCCACGCCCGGGTGGGGCCTTTTAGGGCACGTCTGGCGAACTGGCACAAGGCGTTGTTTAATCGGTGAACGGCATCGCCTTCCACGGATAGCGCTTCGGCCACCTTATCGACTTCACGCTGCGTAGCCAGCCGGAAAATTTCGGCAAACAGGTCTTCGCGGGACTCGAAATGGCGGTAGATAGTGCCGGTTGCTACGCCCGCCAAATTTGCAATGGTCGTGATTCGAGCACTGCGGAACCCGTTTTCAGCCACGCACTGAGACGTGCATTTAAGAATGTTTTGGCGCGCTTCGGCTTTCCGTTGCCGCATTTTGTCCGTTTCACGATAGGCCATACTGTATTTCCAAGTAGTGAATCACGATTCATTTTTTGTGTCAATTTAAGACTGCTCAGATGCCGTTAATTATGGCCTATAAAATCAATAAGTTAATATTGCTTACAAAATGTTACATCAAACCTTGATGGTGTGAGTTGGCCGGCATGACCGCAGGCCTGCACCAAGCCGCTCGCGAGGTGTATGATGGGGCCTCTTCTCATGGTTTCATGTTCAGGAGGTTACCTGTGTCAAAGCCCCGCCTGCCGCTTTCCGGTCGAAGCTTTCCGTTTACCCGTCCGCGTCGTAATCGCGCCAGTGATTTTTCTCGCCGTATGGTTCGTGAGAACCAGCTGACTCCGGACAATCTAATCTATCCGGTGTTTGTACTGGAAGGAGAAAACCAGCGGGAAGCCGTTCCTTCCATGCCTGGGGTCGAGCGTCTGAGCATTGATTTGCTGGTAGAACAGGCGGCAGAACTGGTGGAGCTGGGTATTCCGGCGATCGCGCTGTTCCCGGTGGTACCTGTGGAGCATAAGAACCTGTCGGGCTCGGGCGCTTGGGATTCCGATGGTTTGGCGCAGCGTGCGGTACGGGCGTTGAAAAAGGCACATCGTGAGTTGGGTGTCATCACCGACGTGGCACTGGATCCGTTCACTACTCACGGCCAGGACGGCATCATCGATAACGACGGCTACGTGTTAAACGATGTCACTGTAGAGGCGTTGGTCAACCAGGCACTGTCTCACGCTGATGCGGGCGCCGATGTGGTGGCGCCGTCAGACATGATGGACGGCCGGGTTGCGGCGATTCGTGAAGCGTTGGAGTCGGCCGGTTACGTAAATACCCGGATTCTGGCCTATTCTGCCAAGTATGCGTCGAGTTATTACGGCCCGTTCCGGGACGCGGTCGGTTCAGCGGGTAATCTGGGCAAAAGCAATAAATCGACTTACCAGATGGATCCCGCGAACAGCGATGAAGCCATTCACGAAGTTGTCATGGATTTGGCGGAAGGTGCTGACATGGTGATGATCAAGCCTGGCATGCCGTATCTGGATATTGTGCATCGCGTTAAAACGGAGCTTCAGGTGCCGACGTTTGTGTACCAGGTGAGTGGTGAATACGCCATGCACATGGCCGCTGCGCAAAACGGCTGGCTTGATGGCGACGCGGTGATGATGGAAAGCCTGATGGCGATGCGCCGTGCAGGTGCTGATGGCATTCTCACCTATTTTGCAGTGCGAGCAGCGAAATTGATGAGAGATCGTCAACGAGCGTAAAACTCGAGCAGGCCGTTCGCGATGGATAGGGAAGCAGAGAACGATGACAACTGAAATAACAACAGCAAAATCAATCACCAGCGATGACCTGAGTGTGCCCGCGCCTGTAGCGGTGCCTCCGGTTGGTGAGCAGATTAATCTGGATGCGAGTGAGAACTGGTTTAACCGGGAGTTGAGTCAACTTCAGTTTAACTACCGGGTTTTGAAGCAGTCCATGGATCCGGCGCATCCGCTGATTAATCGTCTGATTTTTTGCTGTATTTTCAGTAGTAATCTGGATGAGTTTTTCGAAATCCGGGTTGCCGGCTTGCGTGAACAGTTGGAGTACGGGCGGGAAACCGTCGGTGCTGATGGTATTCAGCCGGAACAGGCGTTGGCAGAAATCAGTCGTGTTGCCCATGAGTACATTGAAGAGCAGTACGACATTCTCAATAACGTGTTGTTTCCGGAACTGGAAAAAGAAAACATCCACTTCATACGACGTCGTGAATGGACCGCTGCGCAAGCCGAATGGGTCAGAAACTACTTCGATGAGGAAATTCTGCCGGTGGTCAGCCCGATCGGACTCGACCCCTCGCACCCGTTTCCGCGCTTGGTTAACAAGAGCCTGAACTTTATTGTGGAACTGGATGGCAAAGATGCTTTTGGTCGCGAGACCGGCATGGCGATTTTGCCCGCTCCACGTTCCTTGCCCCGCTTGGTTCGGCTTCCGGATGAGGTTTGTGACGGTGGCGAGAATTTGGTGTTCTTGTCATCGATGATCCACGCCCACGCTGATGAGCTGTTCCCGGGTATGGAAGTGAAGGGCTGCTATCAGTTCCGTCTGACCCGCAACGCGGATTTGGAGCTTGAAGACGATCTGGAAGATCTGGCTTCCGCACTTCGGGGTGAGTTGTTGAGTCGCCGTTTTGGTGACGGTGTGCGTTTAGAGGTGGCCGATAACTGTCCGGAAGAGTTGGTGCACTTCCTGTTGCGAGAGTTTGGTCTTGGGGAAAGAGATCTCTATCGTGTAAACGGGCCGGTAAACTTGACCCGGCTGCTTGCAGTGAGTGGTTTGGTTGAACGCCCGGATCTGACCTATTCCAGTTTTTCAGCGGCCATCCCACGGCAAATACGCAGCAAAGACTCGATGTTCGACGCGATTCGGAAGCGCCCGATTCTGTTGTCGCACCCGTTCGAGAACTTCAGTTCGGTCGTGGATTTACTGCGTCAGGCAGCGAAAGACCCTCAGGTCTTGGCGATCCGGCAAACGCTCTATCGGGCGGGAACCGGATCAGAAATTGTTGAAGCGTTGGCCGATGCGGCTCGTCGCGGCAAAGAAGTGACGGCGGTGGTGGAGCTAAGGGCGAGGTTCAGCGAAGCAGAGAACCTTGAGCTGGCCAGCCGGCTGCAGGAGGCTGGTGTTATCGTGGTGTATGGGGTAGTCGGCTACAAAACCCACGCCAAGATGCTGCTGATTGTGCGTCGGGAAGAGGGCAAGTTGTCCCGTTATGTGCATTTGGGTACCGGCAACTATCACGCCGGGAACGCACGGTTATACACCGATTACAGTTTCATGACCTGTGACGAATCCATTGGTGATGATGTTAACAAGCTGTTCCAGCAACTGACCGGCATGGGTAAGGCGCTGAAGATTAAAAAGTTGTTTCATGCGCCGTTTTCCATGCACAAGCGCTTGATTAGTCTCATCGAGCGGGAGTCCAGCTACGGCGAAGACGGGCGCATTATTTTCAAATTTAATGCACTGACTGATGCCCAGTTGATCAAGGCCCTTTACCGTGCCTCGCAGGCGGGTGTTCACATTGATCTGATTGTTCGGGGTATTTGCTGTTTGCGCCCCGGTGTACCCGGATTATCGGACAACATACGAGTGCGCTCCATTGTCGGGCGTTTTTTGGAGCACACGCGTATATACTACTTCGAAAACAGAGGTAAGCCGGATGTTTACTGCGCCAGTGCCGATGGCATGGAGCGAAACATGCTTAGCCGTATCGAAGTAGCGTTTCCAATTGAAGAGCCCGCTTTGATCGCGCGCTTGCAGGAAGATCTAGAGGCTTACCTTGCCGACAATTGCCAATCATGGATGTTGCAGCCCGATGGCAGCTACATCCAGAACCAGCCTGCGGAGGGTGAACCTCGAGTGGCGGCGCAGCTGGTTTTACTGGAAAATCTGACGGGCAAATCCAGCTCATAGCTACTAGGCGATTAACAAACACTCACTTCGCTATGAGCGAAATAGGAAAGATACGTTGAAATTGAACAAATGGACGATGATTGGCTCAGCCGTTTTGCTGGTTGCGGGTGTGGCACCTTGGGCCGTGGGCTACGTGACAGAGCAACAATGGCTAGAGGCAACCGAGGAGGTAAACCAGTCGCAGCCGTTTGTTCGATTAGAAACAACGCGTTATCAGCGGGGCGTTTTCAGTGCCCAGGCCAGCGGTACACTAGCCCTGATTGATCCGAAAACCGGTGAGACCGATCAGATCGGTTTCGAGGTAGCCATATCCCACGGTGTAACTGGAAGTTTGTTGGATTTCAGTCCGAATGGGGGCTGGCAGCACGAGGGTGTTCAATGGCTTGAGGATGAAGAGCCAAGCTTGACCCTGGAAACCCGACTTTGGGGTTCAGCTGTTATCGAACTTCAGACCCCACCGGTTGTATTGGAACAATCAGACAGGCCTGAGACGGTCAGCGCCAGTGGCGGTTTCGCCCGGGTAGACGTAAGCCGTATGGGCGAGCAGGCCGAGGTATTAATGGTATGGCCGGAGTTGAGCATTCTTGGTCCTCGGGCTGATGTAAAGCTTCAGGATTTGCACGTAGAACAGAACATGTCGCTGCTCAGTGGTGATGTCTGGACCGGTACAGGCTCCGTGACGTTGGGGGCTTTGGTGGTTGATAGTGCCGAAATCCCTGCTTTATCGGTTAGCAACGTTTCGTTTGAGACTCTCAGTGAAGCCAGCAACAGCGGCCAGACGCTTGATTCAGAGGTGGTTTTGGCGGTGGAGGCGGTCAGCGTGAACGATGAGGCGTATGGTCCGCATCGTGTGGCGGTGTCGGTTGATCATTTGGATGTGGCTAGCTGGAACGATTTCAGTTCGGCCATGACGGATATGCAGTTGATGGCAATGGATGCGGGGGCAGATCCGCGCTCGGCCTATGAACAGCAAATGGCCTTGATGCAGCGGTTTAACGAGTCGGTGCGGGGGTTGGCGGCAAGCGGCTTCTCGGTGGGTATTCGGGAATTGAGTCTGGATACGCCGGAAGGTGAAGTTCAGGGCTCTTTGGATATCTCGCACCCGGAGCTTTCCGAGGATGAGCGCACCAATATGCTGATGGTGATGCAGCGTTTGAAAGGCTCGGTCAACTTGACGATGCCCTTGGCGCTAGCAGAGAAGGATCCGGCCGTGCGGATGCAGTTGTCGCCTTTGGTCAAGAAAGGGTTGTTCGTACGTGATGGTGATGAGTTGGTGATGAACGGCCAGATGGAGGATTTGGTTCTGGACATTAACGGCGTTCAGATTCCTCTGCCGCCGTTACTTTAAGGCTGTCTTGGCACCACCGTTGGCCGGTGGTGCTGCTTTCCCTTTCTTTGTATTCTCAGGCCTTGTTGAATTTTTGCTTCAGAGCTTCAGCAACGGCTGGATCAACAAACTCCGATACATCGCCGCCCAGGGAGGCAATTTCCCGAATCAGGGTAGAGGAGATGTAGGACAGGTGGTTGGATGGCGTCAGGAACACGCTTTCGACTTCTGGTGCCAGTCGGCGGTTCATATCGGCAAGCTGAAATTCGTATTCAAAATCTGATACTGCCCGCAGGCCACGTAAGATAACGCTGGCGTTTTGTTCCCGTACGAATTCTGCCAGTAGGTTGCTGAAGCCGGTGACGGTGACGTTGGGGACGTGTGCAGTGGCTTTTCTGACCAGTTCGCAGCGCTCGTCTAGGTTGAGCAGAGGCTGTTTTTTGGGGTTGTAGGCGACGGCGACGACGATTTCATCAAACATGCGGCCGGCCCGTTCAATGAGGTCGGTGTGGCCGTTGGTGATGGGGTCAAAGGTGCCTGGGTAGATTACTTTTGGCATGCACAGCTCCTTGGTTTTTATGCTTGGTAGCATAGCAGCATTGGTTTTCAGGCTGTAGTCCTGTGCTTTTTGATCCGCACTGAAAGGAGAGAGGGAGCGTGCCGGCGCTCCCGGTTTGGCTGCTTGTCTCTCCGATCACAATCTAGTCTTATTTTCCCTTCACCCTTTCGCAGTCAGCTTCTGAGCCAATCTCACGCTGTTTCTTGCCGCCAGTGCGTAAACCGACAGCTGCGGGTTTGCGCCGATGCTGGTGGGGAAGATGGAGGCGTCGTGGACGCTCAGGTTGGCCACGTGGTGGTGTTCGCCGAAGCCGTTGACCACGGACTCTTCCGGATTGCTGCCCATGCCGCAGCCGCCCATTTGGTGCGCGGTGAAGATTCGGGCACGGTGGGACCTCATCGGTAGTTCGTTGATGGCGGCTTTGGCTTTTTTCCAGCTGGTGTGCCAGGCCGAGTCCATGTGCACGGCCTGAACCGCATCGGCACCGGCCGCAAACTGGATTTCAGCCATGTCCAGGTAGGATTGGCGGATGCCATCCCACAGATAGTCGGTCATCGGGTAGTCGAGTACGGGGCTGCCATCGTCGCGCAGGCTGACGGTGCCGCCGGGGCTTTCGGGGTGAAAGCCGTCTCGGAGCAGGGCAATGACGGACTGAAGCCAAGGCAGTTGACCTAAGTTATCTCGCTGCTGTTGGCCGTGACCCGGTACAACGCCGGCAGCCATCCCGGGGTGTAACGGTGGGACTTCAAGTTTGTAGCCGATGGGGCCGTCGTTGCCGTTTTTGAAGTTGAATTCATCCGAGTAGATCGATTGCGGCGCGCCGTAAAAGGGGTCTACTTTCGCCGACATACGGGCGACGGTCGCGCTGACCGGGTGGATGAATGAGCGTTTTCCGACGCGGTTGTGGGGGTCGGGAAGGTCGGAGCGCAAAAGCAGTCCTGGCGAGCCGATGGCGCTGGCGGCGACCACAAAATGACTGGCTTTGAGGGTGACGGTAACGCCCGATGGGGTGACGCCGTCGGAGCTCATGGCCGACGCTTCCAGATGGTCGATGCGGTCTTGCTTCATGACCAGACGCTCGGCACGTAAGCCGTGAAACATCTGGGCCTGATTGTCTAGCGCACCGGGGATGGTGGTCATCAGGGAGCCCAGTTTGGCATTCGTGGGGCAACCTACGCCGCAGTAACCCGAATTCCAGCATCCGTTGACGTTGCGAGGGATGGTTTTCCAAGAGTAACCAAGGGTATCGCAGCCTTGGCGCAGGATGTCGTTGTTAAGGTTGGGCGGGGTTGCCCAAGGCGCCATGTTGTGGCGTTCTTCGCGACCCTGGAACCAGGGTGCCATCACGTCAGGAGCTAGCCCTTCCAGTCCAAACTTTTGGCTCCAGTAGTTGAGGGTTTGCTCAGGTGTGCGGAAACTACTGGTCCAGTTGACGGTGGTGGAACCACCCACACAGCGGCCCTGTAGAATCGAAATAGCGCCATCGGCAGTCGTGCGACTCATGCCTTCCTGGTACAGCGTAGCGTAGGCAGTTTGTTCGTCCATCTTGAAGTCTTTCTGGTAATACAGGCCACCTTCTTCGACCAGTATTACCGACAGGCCTTGCTTGGACAGAATTTCAGCGGTGGTGCCGCCGCCGGCGCCGGTACCGATGATGACAACGTCGGCTTCGACGGTGCGGTTTTCAGTCAGTTTGCTGGCATCGACCACGTTCCAACCGGAAGCCAAGCCCCGGGCGATGGGATCATTCATGGACATAGTGTTCTCCGTTTCCGGGGGGCATCAGGCGTTTTTGAATTGAGGCAGGGCGTCAACCATCCAGGCGGGTGGTCCTGGGTAACCGGTGAGGTGCCACTGATTTTCGTGGCCATAGAAGGCTACGTTGGCGATTTTGCTCAATGCAATGTAGCCGTTGTTTAGTAGGCCGAGGCGGCTATTGCGCCAGCGGTTCAAGAAGGCATCGGCTTCTTTGGTGGTGACGGATGGCCAGTCGGACCAGACCCTAGCCAGAGTGATGCGAGTAGGGGCGAAGTTCAGCAGGTCGAAGAGCTTGCGCAGCTCCTTCTGGTTCGGAGCGCCGAACTGGACGATTCCCTGATCAACGCGCTCGATGGTGGCAGCAATCTCGAACTGACGCTTGTTGGGGTCTTCGGGCAAGGCTCCGGCAAACAGCGCTGGTAGCAAGGCTTCGAACAGAGCGATGTCGTCTTTGCTTAAAAACTGGAATTGGTAGCTCGCATTCATGCGGCTTTCAACGGCGCTGATTCTACCAGCGGGAGCTGTCGCGCAACCAGACAGACCTGCGGTCAAGCTGACGGTGCCTAAAAACAGGGTGCCTCCTACGCCGGTTTTCAGGAAGCTGCGTCGGCTCAGCTGGGGACTGTTCTCGGCAGAGTGGGTTTTCTGGTCAGGCATGTGACACCTTTTCTGGTGGTCTATGAAGAATGGCACAGGACCTAAACCTATTGTCAGGTGCCTGTGCTCATCGGGCCGTTTTAACGAATAAACAGTTTGTAGACCATCTTGTGGGCGGCCGTTCCGTGCGGTGCGTAAACGAATTTTCCGCTGTTGAATTTCTGCTTGCTAAAGATTGACCGTTGATGGGAGAAGGTCATAAAACCTTCCTTGCCGTGGTAATGGCCCATGCCGGAATCCCCAACGCCACCGAAGGGTAAGTCGTCCTGTGCAACGTGCATCAGAGCATCATTGATGCACATGCCACCGGAGTGGGTTTGATCGATGATGTGTTCTTGTTGCGCTCTGTCATAGCCAAAGAAGTACAGGGCCAGTGGGCGAGGGCGTTCGTTGATGTAATGAACTGCATCGTCCAGGTCAGAGTAGGTGACGATGGGAAGGATTGGCCCGAAGATTTCATCCTGCATGACCTTCATATCTTCGGTAGCATTCAGTACCAAGGTCAGCGGAATCTTCCGGGTGCCGTCCTTCATATTCTCGTTGGCCGGGTTGATTGCGATGACCTCGGCGCCTTTTGTGCGAGCATCTTCGAGATAGCTCTGCAAGCGGTCGTACTGGCGTTCGTTAATAATGGCGGTGTAATCATCGTTGTCGCGCAGGCTCGGGTACATGGTTGAGGCCTGAGTGCGGAACTCGTCGACAAACGCTTGAACACGGTCTTCAGGGCACAATACGTAATCCGGGGCTACGCAGGTTTGCCCGGCGTTGATGGCTTTACCGAAAGCGATGCGTTGGGCCGCGTCGGAAAGGGGCACGTCCGGGGATACCACCGCAGGGGATTTGCCGCCGAGCTCCAAGGTTACCGGTGTCAGATTTTCGGCCGCAGCTCGCATCACCAATTTGCCCACCGAGGTGGAGCCTGTGAACAGCAGGTGGTCGAACGGACGCTGAGAAAAATCGGCTGCCACATCGGCTTCACCAGTAATCACCGCAACCAGGTCCTCGGGGAACATGCTCTCGATGATTTCTTTAAATAGCGACGACGTGTGGGGGGTAAATTCGGACATTTTGACCATCGCCCGGTTGCCAGCGGCCAGTGACGCAACCAGAGGGCCCACGGCAAGATACAAAGGGTAGTTCCAGGGAACGATAACACCCACAACACCCTTTGGCTGGTAATGTACTTTGTTACTAGCGGGCTGGAACAGCACCGAGACATGGCGCTTGGAGGGCTTCATCCAGCCATCAAGATTCTTTAGCGTGTAATTGATACCCTGAATGGACGGCATGACTTCAGCAATCAGCGATTCGTCCTTCGAGCGGCAGCTAAAGTCGCGATCAATAGCATCCAGCAAGCGATCTTGATTGGCCAGCAAAGCGCGCTTGAGGCGTTTCAGGTTTTCTTTGCGCTCAGACGCTGAGGGCATCGGATTATTCCGGAATGCTTTTTTCTGAATGTCGAAAACCCGATGGGTGTGTTGAATCTGCGTGCTGCTTTCCGTCATCTGAACGACTGTGGCTACCATGTTGCAATCTCCCTGAGCTATCCAGTCAAGATGCTGGAAGCGGTTGTTGTTGGCGCTCGGTGTATGAAATTTGCGCTAACTGCTATTATTAGAGTATATACTCTATTCAGTCAAGAAATGCTGGGTGGCCTAACGGGCCATCATCAATGTGATAACAACAAACTGCGGCCTGAGCATGAAGACCAGAGATAAAATACTGTTGGCAAGCCTCGAGCTTTTTAATGAGCGGGGGGAGCGGAACACAACGACGAATCATATTGCTGCACATATGGCGATATCTCCGGGCAATTTGTACTACCACTTCCGGAACAAGTCGGACATCATTTACGAGATCTTTCAGGAATACGAAAAACTCGTTGATTACTACCTGGATATTCCGGACGACCGGCTTCTAACGCTGCAAGATATGACTTTTTATCTTGAGTCTGTGTTTGACGGTCTCTGGAGCTACCGGTTTTTCCATCGGGATCTTGAGTATCTGTTGGATAGTGATATCCGGCTTCGGTGCGATTACCGTGATTTTACCAACCGGTGCTTGTCAGCGATGAACCAGATTCTGGAGAAGCTTGCCGAGGCAGGCATTCTGCAGCCGCAACCGGACGAGTTACGCTCAGCCATGACCCTGAATGTCTGGTTGGTGATTACTAACTGGATGGCATTTTTGAAAACGGCTCATGCCAGTAATGGGGACGAGGCGTTGAGCTTGACGGCACTCAAACAAGGTATCTATCAGGTATTGACGCTTGAAATGCCCTATTTGATGCCAGAATATCGTGATGAAGTGATGAGGCTAAGAGAGAATTATCGCCCAGCTTTGCCAGAGCAACGCGCCCCGGTTGTCGCTTGATTTGAATAAAAATTGAACTTTTTCGAACGACATCTATCGAACTCATTACAGTAGAAAACCGGACTTTTCTGCTGCTCCTGAGTGAGTTCTCAGGTTTGCCCCGTCAGAGGGGCAAAGCACGTCGCAAACCCTGACGTTTTACCGGCCTACTCTATAGTAGGCCGGCTTTTTCTTCAGGCTAATCAGTCTTCGGCTTCGTCAGGCGCTTCCAGCCAATTCGTCAGTGCCGCCCGGCATTCATCAAGCCCCAATTTTGACGTAGCAGAGAACATCACCAGATGTTCTACGTACTCGTATTTCTTCAGTTTATTCGAAATGCCCAGCATTGCCGTCTTGGCCTGTCCAAACTTCAATTTGTCAGCTTTGGTGGCAAGAATCATGAGTGGTAGCTTGTTGTGCTCGCACCATTCGATCATCATCTGGTCAAATTCGGTCAGCGGATGACGAATGTCCATGACCAATACCAAGCCGCGCAGGCAGCGACGCTCGTTAAGGTAGTGCCCAAGATGCTTTTGCCAGTCATCTTTCATGTCTCGGGAGACTTTTGCGTAGCCATAGCCCGGCAAATCTACCAAGTGCATGTTTTCTTTGTTCAGGCTGAAAAAATTGATCAGCCGGGTGCGCCCAGGTGTTTTACTGGTACGTGCCAGTTTGCCGTTGACGGTGATGGCGTTGAGTGCGCTGGATTTACCGGCGTTAGAGCGGCCGGCGAAGGCAACCTCGGCACCGTAATCGGGCGGGCACTCGTCCAGTTTGGAAGCGCTGATTAAAAATCGGGCGCTGTTGAATGAGACGCTTTTTTGAGTCAGATCAGGGTCCACGACGGTTGCTGTTCCTTTGGATTTCAGTTATCGACGATTAATGTATAATGCTACACCAAATTCCGGCGGTACGCTGCGCGTTCCGCTGTCAGTCCCGGTTTTGAGCCTGATTCAACAGGGCCATCCGGCGAATAACCAGAATACTTTCAAGATTCTAAGATGAGAGAAGCGGAGCGGGCATGAAAAGACTGATCGCAGGAGTGGTTCTCGGAGTTAGCTTGTCAACCATGGCTCACGGGGCAGGAGATCCGGCAGCGGGTGAACAAAATGCAGCAGTGTGCGCTGCCTGTCATGGCCAGGGTGGCGGTAAGCCGATGATGGCGAGCTACCCGAAGCTGACGGGATTGGGTGAGAAGTACCTGTACACACAGCTGGTAGATATCAAGTCGGGTGACCGTTCGATCCCAGAGATGACCGGCTTGCTGACCGCTATGACAGACCAAGACCTGAAAGATCTGGCAGCCTACTTCAACAGGCAGGAACTGGTGGTTAATCAGGCGAACGCTGACGATGAGCTGATCGCTCAGGGGCAAGCAATCTTCCGTGGTGGCAACATGGCCTCTGGCGTGCCGGCCTGCGCAGGTTGTCACAACCCAAGCGGCAAAGGTAACGAGCCTGCAGGTTATCCAGCACTGGGTGGTCAAAATGCCGAGTACCTTGCTAAGCAACTTAAGGCGTACCGCGATGGCACTCGTGCCACCACTGCAAATGCCGGCATCATGGGGGATGTGGCCTCCAAGTTGACCGATGCTGAAATTGAAGCGGTTGCCAACTACGTATCTGGACTGCACTGATCGCCATCAGTTCTGTTCAATAAGGAAACCCCGCCCCGGCGGGGTTTTTGTTTTTTTGCGGAGTAAGCCGCTTAAGCTTCTGTAATTATTTACCGTTACGCTCTGTGGAACTTTTGAGCGTGGCTGGGTCATAATCAAACGACTTAAATAGAACGACTAAACACCTTATAGCTCGGAGAGTTTCATGATCAGAACCCTAAGCCTGATAGTAACTATGGCTGCAACGCTGGCTTTCAGTGGCGCCGCCAGTGCCGATACATGGCAAAACGGAGTGCATTATCGCACTTTGACTACACCGGTCAGCACGGCTTCCGACAGCGGAGTCGAGGTGGCTGAAGTGTTCTGGTACGGCTGCCCGCACTGCTACAACTTCAAGCCGCTGTCAGAAGCGTGGGAAGAAAAGGCACCGGAATACGTGAATTATGTTCGACTACCGGCTGTGCTGGGTGAGAGCTGGGCACCACACGCTTTTGCGTTCTATGCGCTGGAATCCATGGGTGAGCTGGATAAAGTACACGATGCTTTGTTTGAAGCCCTGGCAAGTGAACGTCGGCCGCTGAACTCGGCAGAAGCGCTGGGGGATTTTGTGGCGGATTACGACGTTGATGCTGAAGCTTTTGTTGATGCCTACAACAGCTTTGCCGTTCGCTCACGCGTGCGTCAGGCGCAAAGCAAAATTATGGGTGCGCAAGTTACCGGGACTCCGACTATGCTGGTTAACGGGAAGTACGTGGTCAATGCAACTATGGCCCGTGGGCATGAAAACGTGCTGAAGGTTGTTGATTACCTGGTCAGCAAAGAGCACGGAGTGTCGGAATAAAGGAGAAGTCTGATGCGTGCGGCTTTCAGGGTTTCTGTTCAGCTTACGGGCGATTATGTATAAGCGGATTCGTAGCCAGATCAACGGCATATTGAAATCACAGGAAGCCGCCCCGCGTGGTGCGTGTTCGGGAAGCGAGCACGTGCCAGACTTCGAGCCTCATCGCCATATCCGGCTGCTGACCTTTAATATACAGGTTGGTATCAACACTTCTTCGTATCGCCATTATGTGACTCGTAGCTGGCAGCATTTCCTTCCGAATCGACACCGTTTTGAAAACCTTGATCGTATTGCAACGCTGTTGAAGCAGTACGATGTTGTTGCTTTACAGGAATGCGACGGCGGCAGTTTGCGCAGTGGTTATGTGAACCAGGTCCAATATTTGGCTGAGGCTGCAGGCATCCCATATTGGTACCAGCAGCTGAATCGCAATCTTGGACAGCTCGCCCAGCATAGCAACGGCTTCCTTAGTCGCTACCGGCCATTAGATGTGACGGAACACAAGTTGCCGGGGTTGATCCCTGGACGGGGTGCCATCGTCGCGCGTTATGGCCTGGAAGAAGACCCATTGGTGCTGGTTCAGATGCATCTGTCGTTGAGCAAGTCTGCGCAACAGCGTCAACTTGGCTTCGTTCGTGATCTGATCAGTCAATATCAGCATGTGGTGTTGATGGGCGATATGAACGCCCACGCCGAGCAGTTGCTCACACAAACGCCTCTCAGTGAAACCGATCTGGTGCCACTGCCTGCTACTGCCCACAGCTTCCCCAGCTGGCGCCCCGAAAAGGCGCTGGATCATATTCTGGTCAGCCCGTCATTGGAAGTCCGTCAATCTGGCGTGGTGAGTTACCCGGTCTCCGATCACCTGCCGATCTCACTCGATATTGCCTTGCCCAAGGGCTACCTGGAAACCTTCTAACCTCCCATTCTGTGTCTTCTTAGGCTACCTATTTTGGTAAAAATCTTGTAACTTCGAGCTGAAGCCTTATGCTTAGAAGTCTATGGATTGTAATGGGTCTGGGTGGTCGCAGAAAATGCATAGCGTCGACCATACATCCTCGGGTTGCTTCGATAGTCTAAGTTATCTTGTTGTTCATATTGGCTATTGCAGCGTCCAGCCTAAGCGCCCAGATATTTTATTACCGACGGGAGTGAGTTATGAGAAAACTTTCCTATTCAGCATTACTTTGTGCCCTAACGATACCTTCGCTAGCGAGCGCCGACTGTGGCGAGGTATCGATAACGGAAATGAACTGGGCCTCTAACACAGTGGTTACCAGCGTTGCCAAGTTCATTATGGAGCAGGGCTACGGCTGTGATGTCGCCGTCGTGCCCTCAGACACCGTGCCGGCAGTGACTTCCGTTGCCGAAAATGGCGAGCCGGATATCGTTACCGAACTTTGGAAGAACTCTGCCGGCGAAGCGTACGAACGTTTGGAGGCGGCGGGGAAAATTAAGCCGCTGACTAAAGTGCTGCGGCCCGGTGGGATTGAGGGTTGGTGGATCCCGACCTATCTGGCTGAAAAGCATCCTGAGCTGACCACTATTGAGGGGATCATGGATAACCCGGAATTGGTGGGTGGCCGCTTCAACAATTGCCCTGACGGGTGGGGCTGTCGTGTGGCTAACGACAATCTGGTGCGAGCGCTGGACCTCGAGTCGGCGGGTATCGATGTGTTCAACCATGGCTCAGGTGAGACGTTGGCATCGTCTATGGCATCAGCCGTGCAGAAACAGGAACCTTGGTTTGGCTATTATTGGGGGCCAACGGTCCCCCTCGGTAAGTTCGACATGACTCGAGTCAAGCTGGGTGACTATAAGCCAGAAGTGCATGCGAAGAACCAATCGCCCGATGCCGAGAACCCTACGGTGTCGGAATTTCCAGCGGCGACGGTGCTGACCACGGTAACACCGGACTTTGAAGATCGTGAGCCAGAAGTTGCAGAGATGCTGGCTCAGCTGAGTTTTGAAACCGAAACCATGAGCTCGTTGCTTGCCTGGATGGATGCCAACAATGCCACGGCCGAGGAAGCCGCGGTCTACTACCTGACCAATTATGGTGAAGAGTGGTCTTCATGGCTGAACGACGATGCCCGAAAGCGTCTAAGCCGCGTGCTAGGAAACTAATACACCTGCCTTAAGCCCGGCACGCCGCCGTCAGGTGGGCCGGGTATGCTCTGAATTTCCCATTCTGATCGACGGTTTTACATAATAGGCATACCCGATGGCAACATACGACTGGTTATTCTCAACCTTGGGTCTGAAGGAGTGGTGTGGCCAACAGAAAGATTCTGGTCCCCTATCCATGGCTGATTTGTTGGCCAAGAGCAAAGGGCAGGATGCCGAACCCCAGTCTCTTTGGGACCTACCGTTCCCCTCAATGGATGTCCTGAATGAATCTTGCGAAGCGTTTCCGCAATCGCGGGATCTCACCAAGGGGCTTGAACAGGGCTTTTTGGACATCAAAGACAGTCTCAGTCTGGTTCTGGACCCGCTTACACAGCCTTTGAGCTGGTTTCTCGATGGTTCGCTTTACATCATGCTCAGCACGCCGTGGTGGATTGTCATTCCGCTGATGTTGGCTGTGGTGTTTTTGGTGAGCAAGTCCTGGAAGCTGGTGGCGTTTGTTGCGTGCTCCATCGGCCTGTTAGCGTTCATTGATTACTACGAATACGCGATGCAGACCCTCGCCATTATATTTGTCTGCGCCTTCCTGTGTGTGTTGCTAGGGGTTCCGATTGGCATCGCTATGGCGCGGAACGATTGGTTGCAACGGGGCACTATCCCGGTTTTGGATATGCTGCAGACCTTACCGCCGTTCGTGTATCTGATCCCGCTGATTTTCCTGTTCAGCGTCACAGAGTCCAAGTTGTACGGCATTGCCATTATCCTCTACGCCATCGTGCCGGTGGTGCGGCTGACCGATCTGGGTATTCGGTTGGTGGACAAGGAGGTGATTGAAGCGGCCGATGCATTCGGCATGACACCCCGGCAAAAGCTGTTCAAAGTGCAGATCCCCTTGGCTTTACCCAACATTATGGCCGGTGTGAACCAGACCATAATGATGAGCTTGGCGATGGTTGTCATTGCGTCTCTGGTGTCTGCGCCGGGTTTGGGGGTGTTGGTATTGCGGGGTATACGAAATCTGGAATTAGGCGTTGGTTTGGTTTCTGGTCTGGGCATTGTTTTGCTGGCCGTCATTCTTGATCGTGTCACCAAGGCCTCTTTGGCCCGGGTCAATTCCGCACAGAAACAGTGAGGCAGTATCGTGACAAAGAATGTCAAAATCGCGATTCGCAACTTGTACAAAATTTTTGGGCCAGAGCCGGAAGTCGCGCTTGAATATGTGAAGCAAGGGGCAAGCAAAGCTGGGCTGCAAGACGAACACGGGCACGTGCTTGGTTTGAAAGACATCAACGTGGATGTGCATGAAGGCGAAGTCACCGTCATTATGGGATTGTCGGGTTCGGGAAAATCGACTTTAATTCGGCATCTTAATCGCCTGATTGAGCCGACCGCAGGCGAAATCCTGTTCGATGGCGAAGACGTTCTAGCGTTGAGCGAGGACGGTTTGCGTGCGCTGCGGCGCCAGAAAATGTCCATGGTGTTTCAAAAGTTCGCCTTGTTGCCTCACAAAACCGTGTTGGAAAATGCCGGTTTGTCTTGGGAGATTTCAGGGCAGGGGCGCGATGCCTATGAAGAAGAGGCTCGCAAGTGGTTGGCCCGTGTCGGTTTGGAAGGCAGCGAGGAACAATATCCCCATCAGTTGTCTGGTGGTATGCAGCAGCGGGTCGGAATTGCTCGTGCATTGGTGTCTAATTCTCCGGTCATGCTGATGGACGAAGCCTTCTCGGCTTTGGATCCGCTGATTCGGTCAGACATGCAGGATCTGTTGTTGGAGTTGCAGGCTGAATTGCACAAAACCATTGTCTTCATCACCCACGACTTGGATGAAGCGTTGAAGCTGGCAGACCATCTGGTCATTCTCAAAGATGGCGAAGTGGTACAGCAGGGTGACCCCCAAGGCATATTGCTGCAGCCCAACGATCCGTACATAGTCGACTTCATCAGTGATATCAATCGTGCCCGGGTGTTGAGGGTGCGTTCGGTCATGGGGCCGGTTAACGATGCAGAGTCCTTTTCTGGTGATTTGCTGGAAACGGATAACCTGGAGTCGGTGCTGGCTAAATCGGGTGGTGATGTGAGCCAGGTGTTTCGGGTTATGCGTGACGGCCAGCCGGTTGGCTGTCTTTCGATGACAGAGCTGACTAAGGCGCTAGTGCCGACAGAAGGAAGCGGCGCCCGCGTGTCATAGGTGTTTCTTGTTGTTCAGACAATAAAAAACCCGGCTGAAGAGCCGGGTTTTTCGTGGAGGCAGGACCAATTACTTGATCTTGGCTTCCTTGTACGCAACGTGCTTACGGACAACCGGATCGTACTTTTTGATCTCGATTTTTTCCGGAGTGTTACGCTTGTTCTTCATGGTCGTGTAGAAGTGACCGGTGTTTGCTGACGATACCAGCTTAATTTTTTCGCGCATGATGCAGCTCCTTAAAATTTCTCGCCGCGGGCACGAAGATCGGCCAGTACAGCGTCAATACCTTTTTTATCGATGATGCGCATGCCCTTAGTGGATACGCGCAGCTTCACGAAACGCTTCTCGGACTCAACCCAGAAACGGTGGTTCTGCAAATTCGGCAGAAAACGACGACGAGTGTGATTCATCGCGTGGGATACGTTGTTACCGGTAACCGGACGCTTACCGGTAACCTGACAAACTCTGGACATACATGCCTCCGACCTGAGCACTGGTCTATCAATGCGAATTCGTTATTTAACGCGTCTCTGGATGCTCCGGAGCTAACTTTGCTACCGGTTTGCGCCTGTAAACTGGGCGCAACACGCCAGATACCGCCAGAAAGGGACGCTTTTATACCAGAACCGGGTGCCCAACGCAAAAAATTGTTGGGATTTTGGCCAGTTTTTCGGTGGCGACTTCATGGCGGTTACATCAACCCTCTTTCAGCGAGGGATATTACCTCACCGTGACCGATAACCATATGGTCAAGAACCCTGATATCGACCAACCCCAGAGCTTCTTTCAGGCGACGCGTTAGAGAGATGTCTGCCTGACTCGGTTCTGCTACTCCGGACGGGTGATTATGCGCGAAAATCACCGCCGCTGCATTATCTTCCAAGGCCTGACGGACAACTTCCCGCGGGTATACGGCGGCGCCGTCGATGGTGCCGCGGAATAATTCCCGGTACTGAATAACGCGATGGCGGTTATCGAGAAATAAACCGGCAAAAACTTCGTGGGGGTAAGTGGCCAGTCGGCTGGTCAGAAAACGCCGGGTATCGGCGGGAGAACGCAGCGGATCGCCTGGTCGCAGCGGTTCATCCATCACCCGTCTCGCCATTTCCATGGCGGCCTGCACCTGCGCGTATTTTGCGGTGCCCAGACCTTTTACTTGGCAAAACTGGCGACGAGAGGCGGTCATCAGGCCTCGCAGGCTCGAGAATTCTTCGATCAGGTGGCGTGCCATCGCCATTACCGGCATGCCGGCGGTGCCGGTTCGCAGAAAGATGGCCAGGAGTTCGGCATCCGACAAAGATTCGGCACCGTGGGCAAGCAGGCGCTCTCGTGGCCGCTCGTCGCTGGGCCAGCTGGATTCGTTCATATTGCTTCCTTGCAAGTGTCGTGTAGCCGTGCGTCCTGCACGGAGTTCTCAAAGTTACAAAGGGTACTCGAAAAGGTAACATTTGGTAAACGTAACAATCGTGCGTGCAGGCTGCGCTGTCTGGGCTTGCATGCTATCTTACAAGTCTTTCATTTTACGGGATTACGGAGCCCTCATGGCCGTCAGACGAATACTGCTGGGAATCACCGGTGGCATCGCCGCCTACAAAAGTGCCGAACTGGTTCGGCAGCTGAAAAAAGCCGGGTTGGACGTTCGTGTGATCATGACTCAGGGGGCCGAAGCCTTTGTTACCCCGCTGACGTTTCAGGCGTTAAGCGGCGAGCCGGTGCGCACGTCATTATTGGACCCGGAAGCAGAAGCCGGTATGGGCCATATTGAATTGGCAAAATGGGCTGATCAGGTGGTGATCGCGCCAGCTTCTGCCGACTTCCTGGCGCGGCTGGCTCAGGGCATGGCCGATGATCTGCTCACCACCGTATGTTGTGCGACCGAAGCGCCCATTGCGGTGGCACCAGCCATGAATCAGGCCATGTGGAAAAATCACCGTACCCAGCGCAACCTCCGGTTATTGTCAGAAGACCCGCAAATGACGATATGGGGCCCGGATCAGGGCGAACAAGCGTGCGGAGACACTGGCCCCGGGAGAATGTTGGAACCTTCTGCGCTCGCCACGCTGATTCTGACCGAGCAGGTGCCGCCGCCAGCCGGACCGCTCGCCGGTAAGCGATTCGTGATTACCGCCGGCCCCACACGGGAACCGATCGATCCGGTACGGTACATTTCCAATCACAGCTCCGGCAAAATGGGCTACGCCATTGCCCAGGCTGCGGTGGCCGCGGGTGCGGAGGTTACCTTGGTCAGTGGTCCCGTAAATTTGGCGGCCCCTGATGGCTTGAAAGTGCGTTCCGTGGTCACCGCTGAAGATATGCTTCAGGCATCGCAGCAGGCCGTCAGCGAAGGCTGCGATGTGTTTATCGCTACCGCTGCCGTCGCTGACTACCGGCCGGAGTCCTGTGCGGGGGATAAGATCAAGAAAACCAACGATGAGATGAGTCTTTCCCTGGTGCGTAACCCGGACACTCTGGCCACCATCGCTGCCAGACCTGATGCACCATTTACCGTAGGGTTTGCCGCCGAAACCACCGATGTCGCCCGTTACGCGATGGATAAAATGCAGCGCAAGAAGCTTCAGATGATCGTTGCCAATGATGTATCAGCCCCCGGATTGGGCTTTAACAGTGATCAGAATGCGGTCACCGTTTTTTGGTCAGACGGCCAGGAATCTATGGGGCCCGACAGTAAACAGACCATTGCCACCCGTTTGGTGGCGCTAATCGAAGAACACAGCAAGAAGGCCGATAAGTAATGACGCGAAAAAAATTGCAGGTAAGAATTCTGGATGATCGCATTGGTTCAGATATTCCGTTTCCTGAGTACGCAACCGAAGGGTCTGCCGGTCTGGACCTGCGTGCCTGCCTGAAAGAGCCTCTTACCGTCGCCCCCGGTGAAACTTATTTGATTCCAACGGGGTTGTCGGTACACATAGCCGACCCCGCTCTGGCTGCCATGATCCTGCCGCGCAGTGGTTTGGGTCATAAGCACGGCATTGTGTTAGGCAATCTGGTGGGGCTAATCGACTCGGATTATCAGGGCGAGCTGATGGTGTCCTGCTGGAACCGTGGTCAGACGGAATTCACCATCGAGATTGGCGAGCGCCTTGCCCAGATGGTGTTGGTGCCGGTGGTACAGGCGGATTTTGAAGTGGTGTCCGAGTTTGACGCAAGCAACCGCGGCGAAGGTGGCTTTGGGTCCACAGGAAGCCACTGAATCGGAGTCGCCTGATGGCGGCGCGCTGTAAGTCTGACGACTATACTGCGAAGGTAAGTGACTGTCCGGAACAAGAAAATAACGATGGGAAGCGCTATGAAATTCGGTAAGAAAAAGGCCAGCGACGATACCGCAAAAGAGCAGCCGGTAACGGACGTACCGAGAGCCAAAGTAAAACGCAGCCGAGCCGGCAACGGTTTGAAAAAACTCAGTTCGGTAGCCGTTTCTCAGGCCTTGGTGGTGGTTTTTGCCGGTGTGATCTCTACGGCCTTACTGCATTTCCTAGTGTCGGAGCCTGTTGCGACGAAAGATTTTGAGCGCGCTGTCAACGTTGAGATAACTAGTGCGCAACATCGGCTGAATCACTATCTGAACGCTTTGCAGGGGCAGATTCAGGCCGTGGCAAATCAACAGTATGTAATTGACAGAGTATCTGACGAGTCTGATCTAAGGCCCTTGTCACGCCAGCTGGCGTCGGCGGTGAGCGGCGCTGCCGCTGTGTTCGTGTTTCCGCGACGGGGCATCCCCAGAACCGGGAACAGCGAGAATCTGCTTGGCTTCGCGGGATTGGAGTTGGCGCAGCGGGCGGAGAATGGCCAGCCGATGTTGCCTGACGCGTTTCCTCGGAATAACCAGTGGTATCTGCAATTCGCGGCCCCGATCAGGAGCTCGGTCAGCAAGGCGGTGATAGGCACGGTTTTGGTGGTGTTCAAGGCCGACCATTTGGCTCCCCTGTTGCAAGTGGGCAACAAAACACTCGGCGGCCGCCTGGCATTGACGCAAACAGCAGCTGGCAGCAAGCGTCCAGTCATCAGCGTAGGCAGCGGTAGCGGGGCGGAAGTGTCACGTAGCCTGATGAATCCTGACTGGGATGTGCTGTACCAGCCCGGTAAAACTCCGGCACCTCCTGTCAATACCATGTTGTTAGCGCTGTTGGTCCTTATCCCTGTTCTTGTGGCAGCGGCAGTCGTGTGGTTATTGCTGGGTAAAGCGCAGCGAAGTGTACGCGAAGATGTCAGCGCCATGACTCAGTGGGCTTACAAAGTATTCAGTGGCGAACGCCACAAGCTCCCAAGCACGCAGTGGGATATGGTCGCGTCGACCGGAGAAGTGCTATCCCGGGTGTCCCAAGTGGTAGAAAAACGGGTGTCACAGGCCAAAGGTACCGCTGCTCCGAAAGGGGCTTCTGCGCCCGCATCGCCGCAGGGTGAGAAAGACGAGGCCTTGTTCGACAGCGACAGTTCCCTGGGCATGGATATGCTCGATGGTGACGATGATGTGTTGGGGCTTGGTAGTTCCGATGCGCCCTTGTTTGATGAGGACATCCCGGACGTGCTTGAAAGCACAGTGCCGGATATTCAGGTCGAAGCTGAGATCTTTCGGGCGTACGATATCCGCGGTATTGTAGGCGAAAATCTTTCAGCGGACGTTGTGGAGATTATTGGCCAGGCGATCGGATCAGAGGCAACCGAGCGGGGTGTTGCCTCTCTGTGTATAGGTTACGACGGCCGCCATTCCAGTCCCGAACTGGCAGACGCCTTGGCGCGAGGAGTCATGTCGGCTGGCTGTAACGTGATTCGCGTGGGCGCTGTGCCCACCCCGGTCCTGTACTTTGCCACGCATCATCTGGACACAGGGTCGGGTGTCATGGTGACAGGGAGCCATAACCCAGCCAACTACAACGGTCTGAAAATAATGCTGGGCGGTGAAACCCTTTCCGGTGATGCCATCCAGAAACTTTATCAGCGTATTCAGACTGGTGATTTCACCTCCGGGCAGGGCGAACAGACCGGAGACGACGTTCGTAGGGCTTACCTTGATCGCATCGTAGGTGATATTGCGGTGGCTGCGCCTCTTAAAGTCGTGGTGGATGCCGGCAACGGTATCGCTGGTGAGCTGGCACCTATTCTGGTTGAAGAGCTAGGGTGCGAAGTGGTGCCTTTGTTCTGCGACATTGATGGTGATTTCCCGAACCACCACCCAGACCCCGGCAAGCCTGATAACCTTCAGCACTTGATAGCCAAGGTGCAGGAAGTCGGCGCCGACATTGGGATTGCCTTCGATGGCGATGGCGATCGCCTGGGCGTGGTCACCAACAAAGGCAAAATTATCTGGCCAGACCGGCTAATGATGTTATTTGCCCGAGACGTAGTATCCCGTAACCCCGGGGCCGACGTGCTGTACGACGTGAAGTGCAGCCGCCGCTTGGCAGGGGTGATTTCCGAAGCCGGTGGCCGCCCAGTTATGTGGAAAAGTGGCCATTCCCTGATGAAAGCCAGGATGAAGGAAACCGGAGCGTTGCTGGCGGGTGAACTCAGCGGCCACGTGTTCTTTGGCGAGCGTTGGTATGGCTTCGACGACGGTTTGTATTCGGCAGCCCGGCTGCTGGAGATTCTAGGCATCGAAGACCGGCACAGTGACGAAGTATTTGACGATTTCCCTGAAGACATCAGCACCCCGGAACTGAATGTCGAAGTGACGGAAAGCGATAAATTCGCGATCATTGAACGTTTTGGCGAACTGGGCGAGTTCCGTGAGGGCAACGTCAGCAGTATCGATGGCATTCGCGTAGATTACCCTGACGGTTGGGGCCTATGCCGTGCCTCCAATACCACGCCTGTTCTGGTACTGCGTTTCGAAGCAGAAACCGAAGAAGCACTTGAGCGAATCAAGACCGTGTTCCGGGAACAACTACAGAAAGCTGCGCCGGATCTGGTCGCAAATTTCTGACTTTAACCATTCTCTGACAGTAAGGATCAACACATCATCATGGCGCTGAATCGTGAAACAGCCATGCAGGTCGCCTCGGTACTGAGCCAAGGCCTGCCTTATATCCAACGGTTTACCGGTAAAACCGTCGTCATTAAGTACGGCGGTAACGCCATGGAAAATGAGGAGCTGAAAAGCAGCTTTGCCCGTGACGTGGTGTTGATGAAATTGGTCGGAATTAACCCGATTGTTGTTCATGGCGGTGGGCCGCAAATTGGCGGATTACTCAAGCGCTTGAACATCCAGTCCCGATTCGTGAATGGCATGCGAGTGACCGATTCTGAAACCATGGATGTGGTGGAAATGGTGTTGGGTGGGCAGGTCAATAAAGAGATTGTGTCCCTGATCAACGCCCAGGGAGGCACGGCTATCGGTTTGACTGGTAAAGATGCAAATCTGATTCGCGCCCGTAAGCTGGAAGTGGTTGATCGTTCACCAGAGCTCGAACGCCCCGAGATCATCGATATCGGCCACGTGGGCGAAGTCGCCAGCGTGAACGTTAATGTCATCGACATGCTGACACGAAGCGATGTTATTCCGGTGATTGCACCCATCGGTGTGGGGCCAGACGGTGCCTCATACAACATTAACGCCGACTTGGTGGCTGGTAAGGTTGCTGAAGCCATGAAGGCCGAAAAGCTGATGCTGTTGACCAACGTGGCCGGCCTGAAGAGCAAGGAAGACAAAGTGCTCACTGGCCTCACCGCCCAGCAGGTTAATGAGCTGATCGAAGACGGCACCATCCATGGCGGTATGCTGCCGAAAATCCGTTGTGCGTTGAGTGCTGTGGAAAATGGCGTGCGCACATCGCACATCATTGATGGCCGAGTCGCTAATGCCTGCTTACTGGAAATCTTCACCGACGAGGGTGTTGGTACTCTGATTTCCCGTAACTGATTTGTCTGACCCGGAGCCATTGGATGAAGCGTCTACTGTCTTTTCTTGTTGTATTCAGTTTGGTCGCTTTTGCCGGCTACAAAGCCAGTGTCTGGTGGTTGGCGAACCAACGGCTGGCGGAAGCGCGCACCGAATTGTCGAGTGTGGGCGTTCTCGAACGGGGGCAAATTAGTTCAGCTCTGGACGGGCGCCTGCTGTTGAAAGGCGCAAGTTGGCTCGACTTCCGGTTGACCCAGCCTTTGACCATGGGGTTGGTGGAGCTGGATGCGCAGTCACCGATTGAATTGGTGACCGGATTAGCGAATCCCGAAGCTGTATCCGGCGACTGGACCTTAGTCATCGAGCAGGCCCGTATGCTTCTGGAGCCCACTATGTTCCGCAACTGGGTGACCGAAGATGTTGACGAATCTTCGGTGAGCGCCCCGCTGATTGCGTTAGCCTGTGCGCCCGACCCCAGACAGCATTTGGGCAGCGGTGACCTGAAACGTATGGGTATTGATTCGATTGGCGGCGATTTTCGGCTGACACAACGCCGCGACGGTTTAACGGTTGAACTGCATACCTCGGCGGTAGGAAGTCTCGAGTTGAACTGGCCGGGTGCGCGTTTGCACGTCTCCCGAACGGGCATCGACCTAACCGGTCAGGAACAGTCGGCCGAGGCAACCTTGCGAGACGGTGGGTTGATGCGACGCATTTCAGCGTATTGCGCCCGGGAAACCGGCCTGACCGTCAACGAGTGGAGCGTGAAGGCCGCTAACGCACTTGCGCGAGGGATGAAAGCGCGAGGCTATCAAGGGAGCGGGCAGCTGATTGCATTGTATCGTCAGTGGCTGACCGAAGGCGGAGAGCTTCAATTCAGCGTCAACTTTGGCAGTGAAACGTTCGGAGTGCCAGACCGAACCGAAGAAAGTCCAAGAGTTGCTTGGCAGGTGAAATATAACGGTGTGCAGGTGCCAGATGTGTATTTGACCCGAATGCAGCCTACGGAGCCGGAAGTGGCTCCCGAAGCCTATGAGCCGGTCACTCACCCTGAAACATCAAGCCGGCCTCAATGGTTTGCAGAGCCTGTGGAAAACGCCAGTATTTGGCAGGGGCAAACTGTACGAGTCACGCTTTCGAACGGTAAATCCGTCGAGGGCAGGCTGGAGAGTGTCGGTGAGCGGGAGTTGGAAGTGGCCCGCATGATTGCCGGCGGCGAAGTGTCGTACCCTATGTTGATTCGCGCGGTTGCGCGCTTCGAAGTCTGGCGGAGGGGCCGGGCAAACTGATCTAAAGCCGGGAGGCGGGCATGGTTCAAAGTACGGATACGAAAAACCGGGTGCCGGGCGTTCACGACATGATGGCACGGCTGATATCCCTGCCTTCCATCAGCAGTGCATCGCCGGATTGGGATCACAGCAACGAAGCCGTCGTGCGAACGCTGGCCGAGTGGCTGGAAGCGCTGGGCTTCGCCATAGAAATTCTTGAAGTTCCGGGCATGCCCGGGAAATACAACCTGATCGCCACCTTGGGCAGTGGCTCGGGTGGCTTAGTGTTGTCTGGCCATACCGATACCGTGCCGTTCGATGATGAGCGCTGGCAGACGGACCCCTTTACCCTGACCGAGAAAGGTGGCCGCTGGTACGGTTTGGGCACCTGCGATATGAAGGGCTTCTTCGCGCTGGCCATTGAAGCCGCCAAACGCTTTATTGACCAGCCGTTGCAGCAGCCGTTGATTATTCTGGCGACCGCAGACGAAGAAAGCTCGATGAACGGTGCCCGGGCGTTGGCCGAAGCGGGTAAGCCCAAGGCGCGCTATGCGGTGATAGGCGAACCGACCGGTCTCCGGCCTGTGCGGATGCACAAAGGCATCATGATGGAGCGGCTGAAATTCCAAGGGCAGTCGGGCCATTCGTCCAATCCGGATCTCGGCCGCAATGCCTTGGAAGGCATGCACGAAGCCATGACGGAACTGCTGACGCTGCGGTCCGAATGGCAGCAGAAATATCAAAACCCGAACTTTGCGGTACAGGTGCCCACCCTGAATTTGGGCTGTATCCACGGGGGCGACAATCCAAACCGAATCTGCGCCCAATGTGAGTTGCACTTTGATCTTCGCCCGCTGCCAGGCATGAACATGGAAACCCTGCGCCAAGCCATTCTGAGCCGTATTCAGCCATTGGCCGAGCGCCGCCAGCTCAGCCTGACGTTTGAGCCGTTGTTCGATGGCGTACCGCCTTTTGAAACCCCGGCGGATGCCGGTTTGGTGAAAGCCTGCGAAGCCCTGACTGGTCATAAAGCGCACGCCGTTGCCTTCGCCACAGAGGCGCCCTGGCTGCAAAAACTGGGTCTGGAAACCCTGGTGATGGGGCCGGGCTCGATTGATCAGGCGCACCAGCCGGATGAGTTTCTGGAATTGTCGCAATTGCAGCCGACCATTGAGGTTCTGAGCGGGCTGATAAAGCAGTATTGTTTGTAACAGAAAGCGGGCCAATATAATCGGCCACAAAGGATTCAAAAGGGAGACCGGATTGAAATCAAACGACTGGCTGCATGGCTTTCGCCACTCATCTCCGTACATCAATGCCCACCGAGGCCGTACCGTGGTGTTGACCATGCCCGGAGATGCTATTGAGCATCGGAACTTCATCAACATCATCCATGACATTGCGTTGCTCAGCAGCTTGGGGGTGCGCTTGGTTGTGGCGTTTGGTGGCCGTCCGCAAATTCAGTCGCGCTTGGAAGACGCCGGTCTGGAAACCACCTTCGAGCGAGGCCTGCGGGTGACACCGGATGATCACCTGCCGTTGGTCATGGAAGCCATTGGTGGTTTGCGCGCCTACATGGAAAGCCAGTTGTCGATGGGGTTGGTTAACTCTCCCATGCACAACGCCAGAATCCGTGTCAGCAGCGGCAACTACGTCACTGCGAAGCCGGTGGGTGTGCTGGATGGCATCGATTTCGGGTATACCGGCAGGGTACGCCGGATTGATACCCTAGGTATCGAGAGATTGCTTGAACAGGGTCATATAGTCCTGTTGCCACCCATGGGGTATTCGCCGACGGGTGATGCTTTCAATTTGTCCTACGAAAACGTAGGCAGCCAAGTGGCGGCAGCCTTGAAGGCCGAGAAGCTGATTGTTTTTATCGACGACGAAGGCCTGCTGGACGAGGATGGCTCGCTGATTCGGGAATTGGGTGCCCATCAGGCAACAGAGCGGCTGAACGCCAATAATGTGACCGGTCATGACGCGGTTCTTTTGAAAGCGGCCTGCGATGCCTGCGTGAAAGGTGTGCGCCGTGCTCACATCATCAGCTACTCTGAAGACGGCGCGTTGCTGGAAGAGCTGTTCACACGGGATGGCTCCGGCACTCTGGTCAGCGGAGACCATTACGAGCAAATTCGGCCGGCCCGGGTAGAGGACATCGGCGGTATTCTGGAATTGATTCAGCCGTTGGAAGAGCAGGGCATATTGGTGCGGCGCTCCCGCGAGATGTTGGAAACCGAAGTTGACCGCTTTGTGGTCGCAGAGCGGGACGGCACCGTGGTCGGCTGTGCGGCCCTGTATCACTATCCCGAAGAAGCGGCCGGTGAACTGTCCTGTTTCGCCGTGGACCCATCCTACCGTCGCGCCGGGCGCGGTGACGACATCCTGATGATGATCGAAAAGCAGGCACGGGGGCAGGGCATTGAGAAGTTGTTTGTGCTGACCACTCAAACCGAGCACTGGTTTAGGGAGCGAGGGTTCGAGCCAACAGTGGTTGAAAACCTGCCAGGTCCCAAACTGGCAGCGTACAATCCTCTACGCAAATCAAAAGTGTTCGTGAAACCGCTCTGACAGCGCGTTGAGAGTGTCCTTGCGCTCGGTTTCCGGTTGGTCTGACAGCCGGGAAACCGTCTCGTAAAACCGCTCGAAATCGAAGTCAGATTCTTTCAGTAACTGCCTGAAGGCCGGGACATGCTGATTGTATTGCTGAAACAGCGCCAGCTTGGCGTTGTTCAGCTGCACCGGTGCAGAGCCTAAGGGGCCGGGCTCCGGGTAGCGGGCCGCCAAAGCTTCGTACTGGCTTGCCAGATCATCCAGCGTTTTCTGTTTACGTTGCCTGAGTTGAATGCGGTCCAGTTCGTTCTGCTGTGCATACAGGCGGCGTAACGTCTCGCTGGTGTCACCAACCAATTCCAGCGTGCGATTGCGGTGCTCCAATCGCAGCAGGGCACGTTCGAAGGCCTCAGGCGAGCCCTCGCGCTCTAGCCACAAGCGCAACCCCTCCAGCTCGACTGCGGTGGCAAAACTCTCATTGAACGCTGTATCTCCATTCAGATAGACCACTCTATGCGCCAGTTCATGAAACATCAGGGCAATCATCCGGTCTTCGGAAAGGTGGGTGAATCCGGTGTGCAGCAGGTCATCAAACCAGCCAAGCGTGGAGTAGGCCGTGACCGCGCCGATAAAGGTATCGTACCCTTGGTTGTCGAAGTGTTTCTGGGTTTTTTTTGCCATGGCCAGATCGAAATAACCCCGGTAAGCCTGGCACCCGACAAAGGGATAGCACCACTGTTTTGGCGTTAGGGAAAACTCGGGCGCTGCCACCAGATTGACCACGACCCAAGGATGCTCGAGCGCCACAAAACTGGAAAACGCACCGTCAACGGGAAGCCTGAGTGTTTGCTCTGCAAAGGTGCGTGCCGACTGGGCCGACGACAAAGCCCTAGACAATTCCGGTGGGGTGTCGGAGTGCTGTAAAACATTCTCTACCGGCTCGCTGCGCATCATTAACGAGACATGGCCGGAAATAGCTTGAGTGTAATAACGCATTGATGAGCAGCCCGGAAGTGCCGCTAACAGTAGCAATATGAGATAGACCTGACTAAGCTGTTTCATGAATCATCATGCTATGGTGAAGTGAACGCTCGCATTCGATATTTTGTCATTGTGCGAGCAGGGTTGTAGGCTATTTCTTCAACCACTTTAACCGATTTTTCGTGGGTGGTACGTTCCACCTGAACAGGGACATGGTCCGGGTATCTAGTTCCCGCTGACGGAACCGGCTTAACAACTGGTCAATTATTGATGGATCCGAGAGAACGTCGCAGTAGCCCCCGACAGCCAATTAAACTCGCCGCCCAAATCGATGTGGGCAGCGGAGAGTCATTACCCTGCCAAATCGCAGACTTTTGCGCCGAAGGCCTCTACATCCGTTTTTCGGGCCAGACCTCTCTCAAACTCGGGAGTGTGTTTGAGCGGTCGGAGCCGGAAGAAGTTGTTGTGCGCTTTCGAGGCTTGGACAGCAACGTTCACCATGAGCTGCACGTTCGCCCTGCACGACGAATCGAACGTGCCATGGGGGTTTCCTTTGTCCGATCAAATCCAGAGGCCATCGAGGCGCTAATACGGCTGTGCGGCAGTGGTGACAACCAAAGCCGATCTTCACTGCAAGCGCCCAGCGATAGGGTTCAGTTTGTACTGCATCAATGTGCCCGTGCCATTACCCAGTTCATTGAACCGTTGATGGGTGCCTGTTTTGTAAACACTGTCGACGGATTAAAAGCGGCGGCTCAGAAAGCGTCAAGCGATCAGCTGGCGAATGAATACATGGATGCGGCGGGGCAAATCGAAGGTCGTCAGCGCATCTTGTGGCACCACATGGCCCGCAGCCTGGAGTCGCCCTTAAAGCCGGAGCAAAAAGGCGCTCCGGGGGCGCTATTGTCGGTTGTTGATAAAGACGAATTCGAAGATTGGCTGGCGGTTAAGGTCATGGTCACCCGGGCGGACACCTTGTACCGGGGCGATCTGCTTGAACTCAAGCTGCGGCTGGATCATTTGGGTATCTCCAATCGGACTGGCCATCACAATCCACTGGGGCCGGCGCTGGTCTGCGAAGCCTTTCATCATGCTTTGGTGCAGCTGAAGGTGAGTCGCGATGTGGAAAAAGTGTGTTTGAAAGTCTTTGAGCAAACGGTGATTCGCCAGTTAGCCCCGCTTTACCGTGAGCTGAATAACATCCTTATCAGGCACGGTGTATTGCCTGACCTCGATTTAACGAAATACCTCAGTGAACAAGCCGCGGAGGGGGTTACCTCCAAAACTCCGGAGCCTAAACCCGCGCGTGAAGGTGAGGATGAGGCGATAAAACCCTCGCCAGTCCGGCCAGAAGACAAAATCGAGTCGAAGGCTTCAGGTGAGTTCCGGGGGTATTCCAAATCTGCGCAGAATGCCTTTGCAACGGTTCGAAACCTGTTGTCATCCCTGAAGCGGAGCCGCTCTGCAGACGACGTGCCAGCATCAGAATCGTTCGAACCCGATGCCCGGCCACTGACCAGCAATGAGCTGAGCCAAGAACTGCAAGAGCTGCAGATACAGGCAGCTGATCTGAACGAGCCCGATGTTCCGCTTAAGGAACGCGTTGTGGCGAAAGTGAAAGGCAGCATTGAAAATGCGCGCTTGAACGAAGACAGCCAAGACGCACTGGATGTGGTGGATCGGTTTTTCCGCAGTGTGACCGAAAGCCCCAAACTCAGCCGTTTTGCTCAAGACAAGATGCGTCAATTGCAGGTGCCGGTGCTGAAAGTGGTGATGCGTGATCCCAGCTTTTTTGAGGATCAGGCCAGCCCTGTCCGCAGTGTGATGAACCGACTGGCACAGATTGGTGTAAAAGGCGCTCGTCCCAATCCTGTGGTGCAACGCAAGGTCGATGAGTTGGTGCAACGCATCGCGACCGACTTTGATAAGGATACGGTGATTTTTGACGAAGCTGTCGAGGAACTCGACAGCTTGATCGAACGACAAAACCTCGCCTACCGTCGCAACGTAGAGCGTGTAACGGCAGCCGCTCAGGGTTCCCAGAAGGTAGCCGAATCCAAAGCCGCAGTGGCCGCCGCACTGGATGCAAAACTGGGCGGCCGCAAGGTGCCCAAAGCGGTTGTCAGCCTGTTGGAAAGTGGGTGGCGCGATCTCTTGTCTCTGACCTGGATACGGCAGGGCGAAGAGGGGCAGCTGTGGCAGGATTATCTGGCCGTGATTGATTCGTTAATGGCCTATGCTGAAAGCCCCGGCAACAGCAGTAATTTGCCGGAACTTCTGCGCTTGATTCAGGACGGTTTGGCATCCATTTCCAGCAACCGTACACCGTCTTCCCAGATACGGGATGAGCTAAAACAGCTGATGGTTCGGCAGCCAGGCGAGCCTCTTGAGCTGGTTGAAGTGCCGAAGGCTCAGTCTGACAAACCTGCCAAGTCGGACGCGGGCGAGCGAGAAATGATAAGTCTTCAGCGTTGGGTCAATCGCGCCCAGCAATTGCAAGTCGGAGACTGGTTTAAAGATCAAAGTAAATCGGATGACCTGCATTACATCCGGCTGGTTTGGGTTGCAGATAACTTCTCGCGCTTTGTGTTTGTGAATCATCAGGGTATGCGTGTGGTCGAATTGGACGCCACCTCACTGGCGCGGAAAATGCGGGAAGGTGTTCTCATTCTGGACAGCCAGTACGAAAAGCCGTTGGTCGATGAAAGTATTGATCGCATGGTGCGGAATGTATACGACCAACTGTCTTGGGTCTCGACCCACGATGATTTGACGCATTTGTTGAACCGTCGTGAATTCGAACGATTGTTAGAACATCAACTCACGCGAGGTGAAGACACCCGCACGCTGCTGCATCTGGACCTGAAGGGCTTCCGGCTGCTGAACGATGTGGCGGGCCAGAAAGCCGCCGATGAAACCCTGAAACAGGTGGCTGACATACTGTGTAAACATGCAGATGAGGGCATGCCCGTGTCGCGGGTTGAGGGCACAGAATTCGCGATGCTGGTGCCGGATGACAAGGCGAGCGTAGTAGCCCAGTCGCTGGTTAGCGCCATCGAGGCGGCGGAATTCCGTTTCGATGGCAAAACCTATGAATTAACCGCCAATGTTGGCATCGTGCCGACGGTCGCTGCGGTGACCTCAGCCGAACGCTGGCTGAGAACATCCGAACAGGTACTGTCTGTCGCCCGTCGCGGCGGCGCAGGGCGTGTGTCTGTTTACAGTGAAGGTGGCGAAGATCAGGCGCGACAGGATCAGATAGCGGCCCGTGTTGCGAATCTTGGGGATCCTGCCGATGATCGAATGTTACTGCGGTGCCAGAAGATCATTCCGTTGCATCCGGAGGCCCGGATGTCGGTCGCCCAGTATGAAATCCTGATCAGTATGTACGATGATAACGGCGAGTTAGTGACCGGCCGCGACCTCGTGCGTATGGCAGAACGCTATGACCGAATGCAGGCGGTAGACCGTTGGGTTGTGGGTCATATGCTGGATTGGCTGCAGGAAAAAAAGCCCGGTGCCCGAGAGGTTGGCGGTATCTGTATTAATTTGTCTGGCCATTCGTTGAATGATCAGGCCCTGCTAGAATTTATTTACGAAAAGCTCAGTGAAAAAGACGCCCCCATCGAGCGCTTGTGGTTTGAGTTAACCGAAGCCTCGGCCATCCACGACGTGCCGGCCGTAGCCCGGTTTATCGGAGAAATGAAAGAACTTGGGTGCCGCTTCTGTCTGGGTAACTTTGGGACCGGTCCGAACGCTTATGACTTCATGCGCTCGCTGCCGATCGACCTGATCAAAATCGACAGTGCCTTTACTCATCAGCTGGCTACCAACGCCACTGACCAGGCCATGGTTAAATCAATGGTTGATATGGCGCATTTTATGGATCGGGAAGTTGTGGCCACTCAGGTTGAAACTCGTGAGGTTCTGGATAAGCTGGCGCAGTTGGGCGTGGACTATGCTCAGGGCTTTGTTATCGAAAAGCCTAAATTACTAACCAGTTTGATCTGACCCTCAGGAATTCTGCTTTTATGTCTAAGCGCCACCCGATTATTGCGGTGACCGGCTCCTCCGGTGCCGGCACCAGTACCACTGGTCAGATTTTTGCGCGATTGTTTGCCCGAGAAGACATCAATGCCGCGATGGTCAGTGGTGACAGCTTTCACCGTTATACCCGTGAGCAGATGGCGCGCCTGGCGGCGAAAGGCCAGTTTGGTGAGCGCAACCATTTCGCCCTTGCTGCCAACCACATCGACCGGCTTGAAGCCCTAATGTATGACTACAGTCACACGGGCAATGGTCGATGCCGCCAGTACGTCCACGATGAAGATCACGAGCTGATTACAGCCGGCCATAAGCCAGGCACCTTTACGCCTTGGAGTTCATTGCCGGCGGACACCGATGTGCTGTTTTACGAAGGATTGCACGGCGGAGTGGTGAGCGAAAACTTCAACCTGGTCCAGTATGTGGATCTGTTGATCGGCGTCGTGCCCATCGTAAACCTGGAATGGATTCAGAAGATCAACCGGGATACCAACAAACGCGGATACAGTCCCGAAGCCGTTGTGGAAACCATCATTAACCGTATGGATGACTACGTAAAAGACATCGTGCCGCAATTCTCTCACACCCATATCAACTTTCAGCGTGTACCGTTGGTGGATACATCCAACCCGTTCATCGCTCGAGAAGTGCCGAGTGAAGATGAAAGCATGATCGTGATTCACTTTCGTGAAGTCACGGATGTGGACTTCAGCTGGTTGCTGCAGGCGATTCCCCAAAGCCGTTTGTCCCGGCACGACACCTTGGTGATCCCGGGAACGAAAATGCCACTGGCTATGGATTTGATTGTGCGCCCCATGGTTCAGAGGCTAATGGCCGGCAAGGCGTTTGCCTGAGAGGCAGCTGAGAATAGCTGCCTCTCAAAGTAATTATTCCACGTTGCGGGAATAGAAAATTTCCAGCATCTCCCGGCGTAGCCGGTCTTCGATGGACTTGGCTTCGGCAGGATCGAGCTCTTCTGCGTTGGTGCCAAACACGTAATTATCCAGGTTGAACTCTTTCAACATCATCTTCGTGTGGAACAGGTTCTCCTGATACACGTTTACGTCGATCATCTGATAGGCGTTCTGGGTGTCTTCCGTGAGGTAGTTCTGAATCGAATTGATGTCGTGGTCGATGTAGTGCTTGGTGCCATCGATGTCGCGGGTAAAACCACGCACCCGGTAATCGACGGTGACCACGTCAGAATCGAAGCTGTGAATCAGGTAGTTCAACACCTTCAGCGGTGAAATCAAACCACAGGTAGACACATCGATATCAGCACGGAAGGTGCTCACACCGTCGTGAGGGTGGCTTTCCGGATAGGTGTGAACCGTCACGTGGCTTTTGTCCAGGTGCGCCACAATGGTATCGGGCAATGGGCCGGGCGATTCGTCGTAATTCTCTTCGCAGTCGTCTACGTCGTGCTCGGCAATCAGCATGGTGACCGACGCACCGTGGGGCTCGTAATCTTGACGGGCAATATTAAGAACGTTCGCGCCAATGATTTTCACAACGTCAGTCAGGATCTGAGTCAAACGCTCGGCGTTATACATCTCGTCGATGTAATCGATGTATGCTTCACGTTGCTCGTTGGTCTGCGCGTAACAGATGTCGTAGATGTTGAAGCTTAGTGATTTGGTCAGATTGTTAAAACCGTGCAACTGGAGTTTTGATTCCATGCTCAGCCCCTCCGGTGATTGGAGATGAATGGTGACAGGGTGAGGTTAGTCCCCCTACCGAGGCCGCCACCGACTACTGACCAGGCAAACATGTTGTTCACCTTTTGCGCAGACCGGCGGAGAAAGGTGCGTATTATGCATACGGCTTATGTCGATGAATAGTGTTTGCAAGGACTTTTTTTAAGCACCTGAATACGCCCCGAAAAGCTACGGTTCGCGGGGCTTTACGAACTTATTCCGCCGCTCGAATTTCGAAGCTGTGGGTGATCTCCACTCCGGCTGCGCCCAGCATAATAGAGGCCGAGCAATACTTGTCGGCAGACAAGCTAACCGCTCGTTCTACCTGCTTTTCTTTCAAGTTGTGACCGGTCACAACGAAATGCAGATGAATTTTGGTGAAAATCGCTGGCACGGCATCGGCCCGCTCTGCTTCCAGTTCGGCATGGCAGGCTGTCACGTTTTGTCGGCTTTTTTGCAAAATGGACATGACGTCAAACGAAGAACAACCGCCGACACCCATGAGCAACATTTCCATGGGGCGCGGCCCAAGATTCTGCCCGCCGAGGTCGGGTGGCCCGTCCATTTGTACGCTGTGGCCGGTGCCGCTGGTGGCTTTGAAACTAACATTGCCGGTCCAGTCTACCGTTGCTTTCATTTGTTCTTCTCCCATGTTGAATCGGTAATGAGAAGGGATGCTAGCACAGACTTTCAGAAATCCACGCCTTTGCATGCCAGTTGCCCCTGAGCAACCATCTTGTTATAAGTTGCGTGGATAAATAGATAATCCCGTAACCTGCAGGGAAATGCAGGGATATAACAAAGATCAGGATCGGCAATACGCTGAGGAGGCACATCTCGCATTATGGCTACTATCATCAAGCCGGTTGAGCAGAAAACCAAACATCTGGATTACTTTCTTTCCCAATGCCATCGCCGGCGTTACCCAGCCAAAAGCACCATTATTTATGCGGGCGACAAAAGTGACTCCCTCTTCTACATCGTAAAAGGGTCGGTAACCGTCATTATTGAAGACGACGATGGCCGCGAAATGATTATGGCCTACCTGAACACCGGCGATTTTTTCGGTGAGATGGGGCTGTTCGACAACATGGATTCGCGCAGTGCTTGGGTCAAAGCCAAAACCGAATGCGAGGTGGCTGAAATAAGCTACACCAAATTCCGTGAAATCGCCCAGCAAGATCCCCGGGTTCTGTATTTCATTGGTGAGCAGATGGCCTCTCGCTTGCGCCAAACCACCCGTAAAGTGGGTGACCTGGCGTTCCTGGACGTGACCGGTCGGGTAGCGCGCACGCTGTTGGATTTGTGCAAAGAGCCCGATGCCATGACTCACCCAGACGGCATGCAGATTAAGATCACTCGTCAGGAAATCGGCCGCATTGTCGGTTGCTCCCGCGAGATGGTGGGCCGAGTACTGAAAACGCTGGAAGAGCAAGGTCTGGTGCAGGTGAAAGGGAAAACCATGGTGGTCTACGGCACCCGTTAATGGGCATCTGTAGAGCTTAGAAAAAACCGCTGCCTCGCAGCGGTTTTTTTATGGGCGCTAGTCTGCCAAAGCGACCGATTTGATCTGCAGCCACACGGCCAGCCCGGGAGAAAGCCGAAGCTGGTGTACCGAGCGGGAGGTCAACCGCGCTAAAAACGGAGTATCCCCTGCCAACAGACGAACCAGACTGGTGCCCGGCATGACCTCCCGGGCAATGTGATCGACCGTTGCCGGCAGCAGGTTCTGAATACTTTGGTTCCGCTGTTCCTGCAAAGCAATACTGACGTCCCGAGCTAACACCTGAACACGCACCGACATGCCAGCGTGGAGGTGATCGTGATGACGCAGCCAAAGCTCACCGCCATCGAACACCACTCGGCACAATTGCCAGCGGTCATCCACTTCCGCTATTTCTCCATTGAGAATCACGCCAGCGTCTTCTTCCAGCCGGAACGGGTGATCCGTTCGCGCCAAGGTTTCCTGAAGCGGTCCGTGGGCAACCACACGCCCGTGTTCCATCATCACAATGTGATCGGCCAGCCGCGCCACTTCGGCGGTGGAATGGGAAACGTAAAGCACCGGGATCTCGAGCGTGTCTCGCATGCGCTCGAGGTACGGCAAAATGTCCAGTTTACTTTGCTGGTCCAGCGCCGACAGCGGCTCGTCCATTAATAGCAAACGGGGACTGGTCAGGAGAGCTCGTCCGATGGCCACGCGCTGGCGTTCACCGCCAGAAAGTCCTGCGGGCATGCGCTTCAGCAGCGGCGACAGGCCGAGCCAGTCATAGACTTGCTCCGGGCTAATCTTGCGTTGTTCGGCCGGCACCCGTCGGTAGCCGTACAGCAGGTTTTTGCGAACCGACAAATGCGGAAACAGGCTGGTGTCTTGAAATACATAAGCCAAAGGCCGACGATGCACCGGCCAACTGTTGCTGGCGGTTTGCCAAGGCTCGCCCAAAACCGAAAGCTGTCCTTGGGCGGCCTGTAAGCCGGCAATGCATCGCAACAGGGTGGTCTTGCCGCATCCGGAATGACCAAAAATGGCGGTAATGCCGGAGCCAGGCAGGTTGAGGTCAACATCCATGGCGAACTTATCGAAGTGGCACTGAAATCGGGCCTGAATAGTGTCCGGATGGCTCATCGAACCACTCCCGGCTGGAGACGCCCGTTCAGGGTATACAGGGTGACGAGTACGACAAAAGAAAACACCAGCATGCCGGCAGAGAGCCAATGCGCCTGCGTGTATTCCAGTGCTTCCACGTGATCGAAAATGGCCACCGATAACACCTTGGTTTCACTGGGAATGCTGCCGCCAATCATCAAAATAACGCCGAATTCACCAATGGTATGGGCGAAACTCAGCACCGCGGCGGTCAGAAAGCCCGGGCGCGCTAACGGGATGGCGATGGATAGAAAGCGATCCCAAGCCGAGGCGCGTAGCGTGGCGGCAGCTTCCAGCAGGTTCTCGTTCAAACTCAGAAAGGCATTTTGTAAGGGTTGCACGGTAAAAGGTAGGGAGTAGATCACCGATGCCACCACCAAACCTTCAAAGGTAAAAGGCAATAGCCCCAAGCCAAGGCTTTCGGTCAACTGGCCAATGGCTCCATCGGGGCCCATCACGATCAGCAAATAAAAGCCCAGTACGGTCGGCGGTAACACCAGCGGCAGCGCCACAATCGCGGCAATGGGTTGGCGAAGCCAGTGTTGAGTGCGGGCCAGCCACCACGCAATAGGAGTGCCGATTAACAGCAGCAACACCGTGGTGATGCCCGCCAGTTTCAATGTTAGCCAAACGGCCTGCCATTCCGGGCCCATGAAATCTCCGCCGGTTCAGTGAGTGGACTGTAGCGGGATATCGTACCCGTCTTCGCGGATGATCGCCTGTGCTTTTGAGCCATTTAGAAATGCCATCCAGGCATGAGCCGCAGGGTTTTGGTGGCCTCGATTAAGCAAAATTACATGCTGACTGATCGGGTTGTGCAGTGTTTTGGGTACCTGCCAGGCAACGCCTTCGGCTCCTTTGTAGGCACGCACTTGGGCTTGAGCCACGAAGCCGGCACGAGCATTGCCAGTGGCGATAAACTGGAAGGTTTGCGCGATGGAGTCGCCGCTGACCAGTTTTGGTGTGAGTGACTCGGCCAGCCCGAGATTCTCCAGAACCTCGATTGCGGCGATGCCATAGGGGGCGGTTTTGGGATTGCCGATCGCCAGACGCTGAGGCTGGCTGTTCAGGTATTGCTGGCCATCCCGAAACAGATTCGGGTCGCGGCTCCAAAGCACCAGCCGGCCCTCGGCATAAGGAATCTGCGAACTGACTACGGCCAAGTCTTTGTCGGCCAGCAAGCGAGGGCGCTCAGCATCGGCAGCCATAAATACATCGTAGGGCGCGCCGTGCTGGACTTGCGCATACAGCTTGCCAGTGGATCCATAGCTGGCGTGCACTTGATGCCCGGTTTGCTGTTCGAAGAGTGTGATCAATTTCGCCATGGTGCCGGTAAAGTTCGCGGCCACGGCAACCGTGGTTTGTTCGGCCCGGGCCTGCCCGGCGGGCAGAAACAGACAGGCCGTGATCAGGCCGACAAAGGCTCGGCGCATGCGGTTTGAACGGTCGGAATACACTGCAGCAGGTGTTGCCATACATCCTCGGCGTTGAGTTCGTTGAGCATCTCGTGGCGGCCGCCGTCAAAAAGCCGGAAAGTCACTTTCTGAATGCCGGCGTCTCGAATGGCTTGAAAATGCAGGCGGATACCCTTGCCCATTTCACCGACCGGGTCGTTGCTGCCGGAAAACAGATGTACGGGTAGATCTTTGCGCCAGAATGCCGGGTTGATGGTGAGCATGCCGCCGAGGAAATCATGCCACAGCCCGGTGCTGCATTCGAATCCGCACAACGGGTCAGCCAGATATTGATCCACTTGCTGTTCATCCCGGCTTAGCCAGTCGCATTCGGTTCGGTTGGGCCGGAGCATGCGATTGAATTTCCCAAAGGTCAGGTTGGCAATCAGTTTGCTTTGGTGGCGTTTGCCGCAAACCCGCTTGATCAGCCCGATAAGCGAGCGTGAAGGAATCAATTCTGCTTTGTTGATGCGGTTGGATGCGCTCAGTATCAGCGCATCAATAGAGCCCCCATGCTGCTGTGCATAACTTTGGGCGATGAACGAGCCCATGCTGTGGCCCAGAACACTCAGGGGCAGCTCAGGAAAAATGCTTTTAGCGTGGCCAACAACGAGGCCCAGATCGCTAATTACCTTGGCCCAGCCCTCATTGTCGGCATAGTGGCCGAGGCTGTCCGGGGTGCAATCGGGGCCGTGGCCCCGATGGTGATAGCTGATCACGGCAATCTGATGTTTGCTCAGCCACTGCGCAAGCCCGGCATAACGGTTGCCGTGCTCGGCCATACCGTGGCTGATCACCAGACAGGCAAGGGGCAATTCGGGCTGAAACAGAGTACCGGTAAGCTGGTAGCCGTCAGCGGCGGTCAGGTTCAGAGTGTGCTGGTTCATAATTCTTAACCGGTTCCTGTGCAACCGGGCGTTGCCACTCCGGCGGTTTCCACAAATGTTTTAAACGAGAGCTTAGACTGCCGGGTTTGCCCATGTCGCGGAACATATCCACATATTCGTGAGTCCACAGTACCAGCAGGTTGTTTGAATATACTTGGCGGGGAATGCCGTAAGTCGGCGGCAGATCGTCACTTTCGGGCACGAAACTGTTAAACAAGCGATCCCAAATGATCAACACTCCGCCATAGTTTCGGTCGATGTACTGCTGATTTCGCCCGTGATGGGCACGATGATGGCTGGGCGTGTTGAACACAAATTCCACGGCTGCCGGCAGGCGATGGATCAAGGTGGTGTGGATAAAAAACTGATACACCAGCGACAGCGCGTAGGCTACACCAATCCACACCGGATTGAAGCCCAGCAAGGCCATGGGTAGGTAAAACGCCCAGTTACCGTTAAAGATATTGGTCGCGCTCTGGCGCATGGCAGTAGAAAAGTTCAGACGCTCGGAGGAATGGTGTACCACATGGGCGGCCCAGAACCAGCGAATTCGATGGCTGGAACGGTGCATCCAGTAATAGCAGAAATCCACACCAATGAAGGTCAGCACCGCTGTAAAAGCATTCAGTTCGATGTCGAACAGGCGGTAGTGGTAACACAGCGCATACACCGGAAAGGCAATCATCCCGGCAAACAGCAGCTCAGTGGTTTGATAACCCGCACCTAGCATGAAATTGCGGATCGCCTCGGGCACATCCATCAGCTTCGGGTTGTGGCGGATTTTCAGATATTCCCAAACTGCCACGGCAATGAAGATCGGTGTGGCGACCACAAAAATCAGCTGTCGCTCATCCAATGCCAACCAGGGGGCCAGCGTCTCCCAAAGCGCGAGCAGTCCGCTGCTCTCAAGCACCGAGTGCATCATATCGATCAGAGCCATAACAAAAGCCATGTTGGTTATTATTCAGCTTGTATCATGGCACGTGCTCGGTTTTTTCAGATGTCTTATAGCGCCATTGTGAGTAGCGCTTTGCGACAGCCTGTCTGGTTAGCGGTTGTTGCGGTACATCTCCGCAACGGGCGCGACTATGTCCTTCCATTCCGCTAGCACGGTCTGAACGGGTTTCGGAATTTTCGCGGGCTTGGGCCAAGGCACCGGATACTGCTCGGGCTGGAACAGCGGAGCCAGCAAAGCGCCCGCGGTCAGATCCGCACGAGAGAACTGGTCTCCGACGAGGTAAGGCTGTTGGCTATACACTTCGGCGAGTTCGGTGAGCACCGTTTCGAGCGTTTGCTGAGAAGCGTCTGCCGTGGTCTGGTTGATCTTCATCCACTTGCGCATGATGTCATCAACCCGGCTGAAGGCGAGGCTCAGCATGATCTTGTTGTAGAACGGGGTGCCAGCGGCCAGAAGCGGAATCACCACCTTCGGGCGTTGCAGGAAATAATGGTAAACCCAGGTTCGAATGGCCGAGCCGGCCAGGTCATCCAGTTTCTTCTCCCAAGCCAGCACGTCTGCCCGCACTTCCGGTGATTCGGGCGTCAGGGGGCGTTCGGGAAAGGTTTCATCCAGGTAGTCCAAAATAGCGGAAGAGCCTTGAATAATGTGCCCGTTGTGGTCCAGTACCGGCACCGACGACTCGGCTTTGGTCAATTGTTTGATGGTTTTAATGTGCTGGCCGGGCAGCAAATTCACCGTTTGATAGCTGATGCCTTTGTAATCCAGCGCCCAGCGTATCTTTTCGGCGTAGTGTGAAATGCAAAACTGATAGAGTTTAATGGCCATGTGAACGCTTCCGTGAAATGTTTGGCCAAGATTACCCGTACTGTCAGCTAATTCCCATGCTAGGAAAGGCAACCGCCGAGTTTGGCCAGCCAACTGACAGGATGGTCATGGTGAAAACCGGAAGGAATCACTAAACTAGCTTGCTACAGTCTGTCATGCCAGAGGATGTCTTTATGTTGTTGCGTCGCGCCCTGTCTGTTTCTGCTGTCATTGCAGCAGGTCTAGCCGTCTCAGCCTGTGCCACCAAACCCGAAGTGAAAAGTTTGTCAGACTACGGGGTATACCAATGTGGTCAGCTAGATTTGAAAGTAACCGGAGTGGACGAAAGCGGGCTTCTTGGCATCGAATACCTGAACCGACGTGTGCTGCTGAAACCGTCTCCGACTGATGAAGGCGCACTTTACGTAGCGCCGGGAGACACCCAGACTCGATTCTGGGCCAAAGGTGAGCGTGCCACTCTCACTCTGAAAGGCGATGCCTTGCCTGAGTGCCTCGAGCCGGGTGCAATCGAATCTTCGTTTAAGGCTATGGGCACAGAGCCGAACTGGTCGGCTGAAATCGAAAACAACCAAGTGGACCTGACTCTGCCCTACGATGGTGAGGTGTTGGAGGGCGTATGGCTGCGTGAGACCGTTGCTAACCGTCACGGGCGCGTTTATGAAGGCAAAGTCGATGAACGCAAAATCGAAGTGTCAGTGGCTCATCAGCTGTGCGAGAACCCCATGTCTGGCGCCCAGTATCCGGCGCAAGTGCGCCTGACGGTGGATGGCAATACGTTTGAAGGGTGTGGCGGTGATCGTGAGCGGCTGTTCCAGGGCGCAGAGTGGGTAGTGGATGATCTGGCCGGCGACGGCATCATTGATCGTTCCATGATGACGATCCGTTTCCATGATGAAAACCGTATCAGTGGCCGCGCTTCTTGTAACCGCTACATGGGCAGCTATTCTCTGACCGGTGAAAACCTGACGTTCGGCCAGATGGGCAGCACCATGATGGCGTGCCACGATTCGTTGATGAACCAGGAGCGCAAGTTCCTGACACTGATGTCTGAAGTGGTTTCCGGCCATATTGGTCGTCACGGAGAATTGTTGCTGAAAACGCAGTCCGGTGACACTATCAAGGCCTTCAAATCCGATATCGAAAACCCCTAAACTGAAGGTAACAACAAAATGAAAATCTTCGAAGCAAAAAGTGCCCCGAACCCGCGCCGAGTCCGCATCTTTATGGCGGAGAAAGGCCTGCTGGATAAGGCTGAGTTCGTGCAAGTAGACATCGAAAAGGGTGAAAACCTGACACCGGAATTCAAAGCCCGGAACCCGATGAAAAAAGTCCCGGTGATGGAGTTGGACGACGGTACATGTTTGGCAGAAACCATGGCTATTTGCCGTTTCTTTGAAGAGAACTACCCCGACGCACCGAAGCTGCTGGGTGATAATGCATTGGAAAAAGCCCAGATCGAGCAATGGCTGCGCTGGATCGACTTCTACTTCTTTATGCCCACCGGCATGTGTTTCCAGCACACCACCGGGTATTTCAAAGATCGCATGAACCCCATCAAGGAATGGGGTGAAGAGTGCGGGCAGGGTGTGGAAAAGTTCATGCACTTCCTGGACAAGCACCTTGAAGGCAAAGAGTACGTTTGCTGCGACAAATTTACCGCAGCCGACATCAACGCCTTCACCACGTTGGCCTTTGCGCGAGTAGTGAACATTCGCCCCAAGCCGGAGCAAACTAACCTGCAGGCCTGGTACGATCGCATCAAAGCGCGGCCCTCGGCTCAGGCATAAGCCATAATCGACTGCATCCGTTTTTATCAGGACCAAAAATGACGCAAACCATAAAGCTAACGAAGGCCCTTGAGGCCATTGATCGCGCCAATCGAACCGATCCGAATATGGAGCAGGTTAACGGCGAGAGCCTCCCCAAGGAGTACGCCTATAGTCTGCACATGACGCGTTGGTTGTTTGCGTTGGATGCGGAGCCTTCCGAGCGGATGCAGATTGCCTGTCGGGCCCAGCACATCGAACGCTGGACCATGCCAAGAAGTGATTTCGGCGAAGGTCGGAAGAATTACTACCAGTGGCGGCAGGCTTGTGGCCGCATGCACGGTCGGCGTGCGGCGGAAATCATGGCGGAATGTGGTTATCCGCGGGAAGAGTGCGAGCGGGTAGAAACCATCCTCACCAAGCGCGAACTGCGCAACGATCCAGACACCCAATTGCTGGAAGATGTGGCTTGTATGGTGTTTCTGGAGCGCTACTTCGCCCGGTTCTACGAAGAAAACCCAGATTATGACAAAGACAAGTGGCTCACCATTGTCCGCCGTACCTGGGCCAAAATGACCCCGCGAGGCCATGAGGCTGCGTTGCAGCTGGCGGGCAGTCTGCCGCCCCATCTATTGGCGTTGCTGCAAGAAGCCCTGTCCGAAACAAGCGAATAATTACGACACTTGAGGCAGGTAGTAGTGCTGCGTATGATACCTATTATCATTTGATAATCGGTATCAATAAATGGCTGTTTCTGCCAACAATAATCCCAAGATTCTGATCGCCGAAGACGACCCAAGCCTCCGTGAGCAACTGGCCCGCCAGTTAACCTCTCAGGGGTATCGAGTGCTGCAAAGCCATCAAGGCGATCAAGCGTTGGTGGCGGCATTGGGACAGCGGCTGGATATGATCCTGCTGGATGTTTTGTTGCCCACCATGAACGGCTTCGAAGTATTACAAAGGCTTCGTAAAACCTGCCAGACACCGGTCATGATGTTGACTAACGATGGTTCCGAGGACGAGCGCATACTGGGTTATCAGCAAGGCGCCGACGACTGTGTACCCAAACCCTTCAGTTACACAGAATTGTTCCTGCGCATTGAGGCGTTGCTGCGGCGTACCCGTGGCGCTCTTGATCACCGCTCCGAGCCCTCAAGCCTTTCAGTGGGCGAGCTGCAGTTAGACCGCCAAACCATGCAGGTGTTTTATAAGGAACGCCCGTTAACCCTGACCCCTATTCAGTTCCGGCTACTTTGGATTCTGGTGTTGCACCAACGAGAACCCCTGAGCAAACCCTACCTCTATCGTGTTGTACTCGAAAAAGAGTTCAGCCGGTACGACCGTAGTCTGGATATGCACTTGAGCCGCATTCGCCGCAAGCTGGTAGAGGTTGGTATGGCGGGGGATAGGCTGCAAACGGTTCATGGCAAAGGATACTGTTTCTGGTAGTTTATTTTTCGACAGCCGATCACGGCGAAATGTAACAAATGTAAAACCGGTTCCCTTGGCGACACAAGTTATCGAGAATGCATTCCAAATACGAATGCTTATCATAATGGAGTATGGTCGTTATGGCAGTCTCATCCCCGGTCGCACAACCCACACAGTTTCGGCGCAGTACCCTCTGGCTGGCGCTTTTGGCCGCGCCATTGGCTCACGCTGAACCCGTCACACTGAATGCTATCGAGGTGACCGCTGAGCGCGTGGCCGAGGCAGACGCTGTGGTAGACGCACAAGCCCTTGAGCGTTATCAGGCCGACGATCTTGAAGATGTATTCGCCGGTGAACCGGAGGTGAGTGTGGGCGGTTCCGTGGGCGTGGCGCAGAAAGTCTACGTGCGTGGTTTTGAAGATCCGCTGCTGAACGTCAGTGTGGATGGTGCCACTCAGGCTGGCGCGTTGTTCCACCACACGGGTCGTATCGCCGTAGACCCGGATCTGTTGAAGCGGGTAGAAGTTGAAACCGGTGCCGGCAGAGCCACGGCAGGGGCCGGCGCACTGGGCGGTGCCATTCGTTTTGTGACCAAAGATCCTGAAGACTTGTTGCGTGAGGGTGAGAACGTAGGTGCATTGGTGAAATTGGGCTCCTTCTCGAACACCAAAGGCTACGGCGTGAACTCCACGATTTTTGGCCGCCTCAACGACCAGTGGAGCACCTTGGTGTCTGTCAGCCAGAGCGACCACGAACGCTATGAAGATGGCAACGGCGACGAAGTACCGGGTACCGATGCGCGCCAGCAAATGGGTATGGCTAAAGTAGTGGGGCATTTTGGCAACGGCCAAACCCTGCGCCTCAGCCACGAAGTGCGCACCGATGAGGGCGAACGCCCGCAGCGTCCACAGTGGGTTGTGAGCGGTTTCAACAAACTTTACGAGCTGGACGGCCGCCGAGACACCACCACACTGAACTACGCTGTGGCTCCGGAAGGGAATCCCTGGCTGGATACTGAATTCACCTTGTATCAGACTGAATCGGAAGTAGAGCAGAACGTCGAAGATCGCTGGGGGCGCTACTATGGTTTCAGTCGCAGTATCGGTGGTGACCTACGCAACACGAGCCAGCTCGGCGATCACAGCCTGACCTACGGCGTCGATTACCGGGAAGATAAAATCAATGCCGGCGGCGAAACCGATAAGCGCGCTGAAGAGGAAACCGGCGATGTTCTCGGCGTTTATCTGCAAGCCGATCTGTGGCTAACCCAGCAATTGTTGCTCAGCACCGGTGCCCGCTACGACGACTACAACCTACGTGACAACAACGACCAGAAGTTCAGTGAAGACGCCGTGAGCCCGAACGCCAGTCTGGCCTGGCATGTGCTGGATGGCCTGACCCTGAAGGCAGGCTATGCGGAAGCGTTCCGCGGCCCCATGCCTCACGATGCGTTCAAAATTGATCGTGGACAGAACGACCCGGACCTGAAAGGCGAAAAAGCGAAAAACACCGAAGTCGGCTTCGATTACGCCTATCAGAATTTCACTCTGTCAGCTGAGGTCTACCGTTCTGAAGTTAAAGATGCCATCGCGGATGCGTTATTCGGACCGGCCATTTACGAGAATATCGGCGATCTTGAATCCGACGGCTACCGCATCTCCGCGGGTTATCAATGGAACGCCCTGAACGCAGGTTTAAGCTTCCACAGCAACGATGCCGAAGTGGATGGTCAGCCATTGACCGTGTACGAGCATAACCTGCTGGGCAACACCATCGGTGACACCTGGGTGGCCGATCTCGCATACCGATTGAACCGCAATCTGGAATTTGGCTGGCAAGGCCAGTTTGTTCAGGGGATCGATAATCTGGAAACGTCAGTGGGCACCATCGACAAGCCCGGCTACGGCGTGCACGACGTGTTCGTAAACTGGTTGCCCACCGGCAACGAAGATCTGCGCCTGACCCTGGCAGTCAAGAATGTGGGCGACAATCAATACCTCGACCATGCCAGCAACGCCGATTATGAGCATATTGCTGGTTATGAAGGGGTCGTTGGCTTACCCGCACCAGGCCGGGATGTCCGCCTTGGTCTGGCCATGCGTTTCTGAGGTACCTGATGTTGAGAACCCGAGTTATTGCCGCCCTGCTGGGCGGCCTTTTCTGTTTGTGGGCGGACGTCTCGTTCGCGGCCCGAACCGTTACGGATTTAGCGGGTCGTTCGGTGGAGCTGCCTGGTGAGGTAAACCGGATTATATTGGGTGAAAGTCGGTATATTCCAGCGCTTGCCATTCTGGAGGGTGATGCCCTGCCTGACCGCCTCGCCGGTATGCTTCCGGATTTTGAAATGACCGATCCGGGCGGGTACGCCCAGTATTTGAAAGCCTTCCCGGAACTGGCAGATGTGCCGCGGGTGGGCCACACCTCCGCCGACAGTTTCAGTTTGGAAAGCGTGCTCGCCATGGGCGCAGATCTCGCCATCTTCAGCCTGGAAGGACACGGCCCCGGAGCTCGTAACGGCCAGCTGATCGACCAGCTGCAGCGGGCGGGCATCGCCGTGGTATTCATAGACTTCCGGCGGAGCCCGCTGGTGAATACCCCGAAAAGCATGACCGTGTTAGGCGAAGTGCTGGGTCGGCAAGAGCAGGCGAAAACCTTTAATCGGTTCTATCGCCAACAGCTGAAGAAAGTTACCGACGTGGTGGGGCAGATTCCGGCGCCGGATAAACCCACGGTATTCCTGCACAGCCGGCTAGGCCTGCACGACAGCTGCTGTGAAACTATGGTTGAAGGCATGATGGGGCACTTCCTCCAAGCCGCCGGCGCGCGCAACATTGCCGAGGGTAAAGTGCCGGGTGTCAGTGGGGTCTTGAACCTTGAATACCTGATCAGCAACCCGCCGGATTACTACGTGGCCACGGCCATCGGCTCGCAAAAGTACGCCCGCTCTGACGCTGACTACAGCTACGTCATGCTCGGCGCCGGTATCGATGCGGGCATGGCCCGAGCGTCGTTGGCTCAGGCCACAAACCGGCCCGGGTTGCGTGCGGTAAAGCCCATCCGTGAGGGGCAGGCAATGGCCATCTGGCACCATTTTTACAACACCCCGATGAACGTCATCGCTGTTCAGGCTCTGGCCCGATGGTTTCACCCGGAAGCTTTTGCCGATCTGAACCCGGAATCGACGCTGGTGGAATTCTACCAACGCTTTCAGCCAGTCGAGCTGGATGGGGTTTATTGGATTAGTGCTCAGGAGACTCCTGAATGAGCGCCGTGGCCCCATCGTCAAATGGCGTTGTGGATAACTCAGCCCCGGGAACCTCGCTGGCCGCCCAATACCGTCGTTTTGTCTTGCGGCGTGTGTTGTGTCTTGCGGCTCTGGCAGTAATCGCTGTCGCCGCCTTGTTGGTGGACATCGCCAGCGGGCCGTCCATGCTGGGCCTTGGCGATGTGATCCACGGCTTGCTGAAGCCGGACAGCCTCGATGCCGGGACCCGGGTGATTATTGAAGACATTCGATTGCCCTATGCCTTGATGGCCGTGGTGGTAGGCGCTTGCTTGGGCCTTGCCGGTGCTGAGATGCAAACGGTGTTGAATAACCCGCTGGCCAGCCCGTTCACCTTGGGCGTGGGTGCGGCAGCTACGCTGGGCGCATCTTTGGTGATTGCCTTCAACATCTCTTTTCTGGGGCTGGCGGCCCATGTGTTGCTGCCGTTGTCGGCGTTTGTTTTTGCCGCAGTGGCTTCCTTGCTGATTTTGCTGTTGTCGCGCACCTTGGGCGCGTCGGTGCATGCAGTCGTGCTGTTTGGTATCGCCCTGTTATTCGGCATCAATGCCGTGGTGGGGCTGATCCAGTTTGTCGCAGACGCAGAGTCGGTGCAGCAAATTGTGTTCTGGACCATGGGCAGTCTGGCCCGGGCGAGTCTGGATAAAGTTATGATCGTCGCCGCGGTGCTGGCGGTCTGCCTGCCGTTTTCGCTGCGCAACGCCTGGGCTATGACACTGCTGCGCAGTGGCGAAGAACAGGCGCGCAGTTTGGGCATCCGCGTTGAACGGCTGCGGCTTACGGTACTGATGCGGGTCAGTCTGCTGACCGCTGCCGCCATGTGTTTTGTCGGCGAAATTGGTTTTATCGGATTGGTGGCCCCGCACATTGCCCGGCTGATGCTCGGCGAAGATCACCGTTTCCTACTTCCGGGCAGCGCGCTGGCCGGCGCGGTGTTGCTGTCGTTGTCTTCCATCGCCAGCAAACTGCTGGTGCCGGGTGTGGTGCTGCCGGTGGGTATAGTCACCGCGCTGGTGGGCATTCCCTTGTTTATCCTTTTGATTATCGGCCGCAGCCGGAGGGTCGCGTTGTGACATTGCAGCTGCAATCCGTAACCGCCGGTTACCGAAACCGGGCCGTGTTTAACAACCTGTCTCTGCCGAAAATACCGGCGGGAGCCTTGGTGGCTGTGATCGGGCCGAACGCGGTCGGTAAATCCACCTTGCTGAAATCCATTGCAGGTTTGCTGCCGATTTCCGGTGACATGACCTTTGGCGGTGAAAATCTGGCGGCGCTGAGTTCGCATCAGCGCACTCGGCGAATTGGCTACCTGCCTCAGCCACTGCCGCAAGCCATTCCATTGGTGGCCTATGAAACTGTATTCAGTGCCTGCCGTTCGGCTAGGGGCGACTGGACTCGCGAACAGACAGAGCAAGCCATTGAAAATGTGTTCGATACGCTGGGCATTCGTCAGCTGGCCTTGCGTCGGCTGTCGGAAATGTCGGGTGGTCAGCGGCAAATGGTGGGCTTAGCGCAAGTGCTGGTACGCCAGACACCGCTGATGCTGTTGGATGAGCCCACAAGTGCGCTGGATCTGCACTGGCAATTGAATGTGCTCAACGCCGTGCGCGATGCCACCCATCAAGAGCGTTCTGTGGCATTGGTGGCGTGCCACGATCTCAATCTGGCGTTGCGTTATTGCGACCAGGTGCTGGTGTTGTCGCCCGGCGGTCAGGCCGAACTCGGCACGCCGGAACAGGTATTAACGCCAGACTTGCTGGCACGCACCTACGGCATTGAAGCCCGTATTGAACGCTGTTCACAGGGCCAACCCATTGTGCTGGCGGACCGCCCCTTGCCCGCCAGTGTTCGCTGAACCCAAGGAGATTGTTATGCCGTTTATGAACGCTCAAGTATCCACCGCAAACCCCAGCCGTTTGATTAACCGCTTGTGCAAACATTTCAGCCACAAGATCGAAGCCGTGTGGAGCGAAACCAACGGGTTGCTCACCTTCTCCATCGGAGAGTGCCGGTTGAGTACCCTAAACGGAGCGCTGTCGCTGGAATGCCAGTCGCCGACTGCGGACGAATTGGACGAGTTGGGGCAGGTGGTGGCGTCCCACCTCATCCGCTTTGCTGGCGATGAGGTGGCCGAGGTTCAATGGAACCCCGCGACCGCTTGAGGTTGAGTGCATTGCTCTGCCAGCACCTTGCGTAGCTGGCGGAGATCGCTGTTCAGTACCCGGTAGCTGTCCGAACCGAACCATTCCAGAGACACATCCAGATCGATGCCTTCTGATTGCCACGCCGCCAGCTCTGCCAGTATAGGCTGGTAGTCACACGCACCCTCCAAAACCGGCACCATGCCCTCACGCGTACCCGCTGGCGAATACACGTTAGCGGGAGCAAACACGCCTAGCTGGCTGTGTTGTTGAATGTTCTTGAAGTGACAATGGTGTACCCAGGGTGCCAGCTGCTTAAGCGCAACCAAAGGGTTAGCACCAGACTCCCAAACGTGCAGCACGTCAAAGTTGATCCCCAGGGCCGAGTGGTCAATGTCGCTCAGCAGTTCGAGGGTGGAGCCCACGGTGTCTGCCAAGGTGCCTGGGTGAGTTTCCAGCATCAGCGACAAGCCCTCACCGGCCACACACCGGGTCAGAGTTTTTAACCGCTGAGTCATAGCCCGGCGCTGGCCGGGCGAAACCTCGTCGCTGCCTAATGGCCCCGCAAAGGTGCGCACCTTGTTTGCGTGCCAACGCTTTGCCAACCGACAGGCCTCGCGGGTTTTGCGAAGCGCTTCCGCTTCACTGCCATCCAGCGGTAGGTAATCGCTGACCATGGGAATGCGCAGCCCCTGGCGTTCTATCCAGTGGCCATCCAAGGCAGGCTGCCGGTCCAGATGGCGTGCGTGCACGGCCCAAAGCTCAATGCCGTCGAAGCCGTTGCGTTTGGCCCAGTCGGCCAGCTCTGGTAACGACACCAAATGGTGCCGGAATGAGATGGTACACAGGTGAAAACGGATCATCACAGCACCTCCAGTGGGGCTTGTTCGGTATCGGTTCGGGGCACGCCGATGTTGCGATAACACTGCCAGTCATCGAACAATTCCAGCAGGCTGGTTTTGATGGCGAGTTCCCGCTCATCTTGTTCATTCAACAGTTGCTCAACGCTGGCCAGCAGGTCGTTATTGCCGGACATCACCAATTTCAAAACGCGAAACTGAATTTGCGTATAGGTTTTCACCAAACGTTCGATGTCTTCGCAGACCGCTTCAAACCAGGGCGCGCCTTCGGCTTGTTTGCCTTGATCTTCGAGTAGCCAGGCGAAGGCGTGTTCATAGGCGTACTTGCGAATCGCCATCACCGGAATTTCCCGAAAAGCATGGGGCAGGTGTGCCAGCGGTTGGCAGGCATCGGGCCCGGTATGGGCGCGAAGGATGCACCGCAGGGCATCGGTGAACGGGTTGTGGTTGGCCTTCATGCATTGCGCGAAGTAGGCGGCAACGGTTTCAGCCGGCGTGTGGTGTATGTTCAAACCATCGAAATAGAAGCCACCGGCGGCGGCCGGAGAGCGCACGGATTCCAGAATCCGGGCTCTCGGCAACACCCCTTCCCACCGAAAGTCCGGATCAGACATGAACCATTCACCGGGGTTGTCGGTGGCTTCCAGCATCACGTAGTGCGGAAACGGATTCTGGTGAAATTTGTTCTCACGTTCGGGTAGCCGGTACAGGTCAAGCATCACCATTACTTGCCGGTCCGAGGGCCGGTTTTCCACCAGCGACACCAATGTCTGGATGTTGGTTTCTTTGTCCGCCTCAGGGTTGTACCAAGGTTCAATGCTGATGCCGTACAACAGCTTGTACCAGTCGCGGAACTCGTTATGGCGGGTGTGGGGCGAGTGGTAAGACAGCTCCACGGCATCATTCACCGAAAAATCGGCATCCCAAACGCCGAAGTAAAACGGACGGTGGTCAACCCCGGGTGTGCGTTTGATGATCTCGCACACGCAGCTGACAAAACAGTGCACCTTGATCACAGCGACGGCTCCTTGTGGTCGTTGGCGACCAACAGCCGGGCCAGATCATCCACAGTTTCGAGTTCCTGCGTCAGTAAGGTTTCTTCCGGCAGGTTGAAGCCGTGTTCCAGTTCCAGATGCACAATCAATTGCAGCAACATGATGGAGTCGATGGCCAAATCTGCGTTCAAACGGGCACTGCCCGTGAAAGCGGAGAGCCGCGCGTTCGGCAAATGCTGCTGAAGAGCCGCCTTGATAGCGGCATGGCGGTTGACCCTCATGCAGGCACCTCCGCTGCGAGCGTGTGGGCAGGCGCTTCGCTCAAAAGGCGGCGGCTAACTTTTCCGTTGGGCAGGCGCGGAATGGTTTCCACTTGCTCGATGACCGCAGGTACCTGATGGGGCGACAAGTATTCACGGCTCCATTGTTTGAGCTGATCGATGTCCAGCTCGGAATCCGCCACAAAACGCAGACACACTCGCTCGCCGGCGAAACTGTCGGCTTGCTTGTAAGCCACTGCTTCCCGTATGCCCGGGTAACTTAGGTACACGTCTTCGACCGCGCCGGGGTAAACGTTGATTCCCGCCACGTTAATGGTGTCGTCGGTGCGCGCCAGAAAGTGCAATTGGCCGTGGGCGTCGAAATAGCCCAGATCCCGGGTATTAATGTGCTGGCCGCTGCCTTTGATGGTAATCAGGACGTCGTCAGGTTGCTCCGCAGAGGTGCCGGCATCCAGCGAAACATGGGGCAGGGGCGTGCCCAGCAAACCGGGTTCGGTCACGTTCGCTGTGAGCGCAACACAACCGGCCTCCGAGCAACCGTATTGCTGGCACAGCCGTTGGCAGCGGTCCCTAAGCTGATTCAATACCGGGGCAGACAAAGGCGCGCCGGATAGCATTACGGTATGCAGCGTCTCGCTTGGCGGCAGTATCCGGATCAACAGACTGACCAATGTGGGAGAGGCATACAGCAGGTGCTCCGGCGCTGAACGCAGCTGTGACAAAATGAACCGGGGGTTCAGATTGGTGACCACGTGCGGGGTGGCACCTCGTTCCAATGCCGCCAACACGCCACAGATCAAACCATAGGAATGGGTGACCGGACAGGCCACCACCGGCGTGAGTGGCTGCGCTTCAGTGAAGTGCTCAACGTAGGCCGTGAGTTCACGGTCGATGTCTCGCCACGAGCGGGCAATGGTCTTGGGCTTGCCGGTAGTGCCAGAGCTGAGCTGTATCAACTCGCCCCCCGTGGCCTGGCCCGAATGTGCCGGTGCGTCGACAGTCTCCGGGGCGGCATCGCGCAGGCTGTCCCCGAACAGTAAATGGCTGCAACCAGTGTCTTTTGCCAGAGTGAGTGCTGCTTGCCGGGGCGTGCCGGGATGAATAGGCAGCACGCTGGCACCCAGCGGTTTCAGCCACAGGCACAGGGCCAGCCAGTGGGCCGTGTCTTGCAGGCAAACCGCCAAACGGCAGCTGGCCGGATTTTGGAACGGGCCGGAGTTAACCCATGGCGCCACAATGCGGTCACAATCGTCTTGGCTGTAGGGTGTGTTATCAACGTAAAACAAAGGAGCAGTCACGATAACCTCGCTTGCTGGTGATCGGTGAATGAAACAGGGGAACCGTTCGGGCTGGTGGCCAGTGGATTGGGAACCCAGTGGCTCAAAGTTCCCGTGTCCGGTTGCAGTTTTCGGGTCAGTAGTGATTCGGTTTTTAACCTTGGCTGGTCCCAGCCCAGTTGTGCCAATCGGTGCCGAAGGTCCGGGTGTTGCAAAGCGTATTGGTCCAGCAGCTTGCGCACTTGGGCCCAGAATCGGGTTTCTGCAAACCCGTAAGCATCTTCGAGCAGCAAGGCCAATTCGCTGAGGTTGTAGATGAACAGGGTATCAACAGCCAGCTCTCGCAAGGCTTCGGGGCCCGTCATCCGGTAATAGAGATCATCCGGTGCCTGATCGTAACCGGCTTGGCGTTCGCCGAGATCCGGTTCTGGCGTGGTGGCTGCGAGGTAGTTGCGGGCGTACTCCACACTATCGTGGAAATCCCGCAACAACAGCGCATTGGGCCAGCCTTCCCGTACAATCAGTAGGCTGTTTTGAGCGTGGGCTTCTAAGCCAACGCCGTGGGCGGCCAGCATGTGCCAGACCGGCAGAATCAAGGCCGAAAGCGTAGCGTTCAGCCAGGGCTCAAGGCCGTACCGCTGCACCCACGGTTGGATGAACGGCTGGCCGTCGGGTTGCCATTGAAACAGCGCATTCAGCGGCACCGCCTGTTCGCCCTCGTACAACCGGGCGCTGAGGCTGGTGCGCCAGATGACAGCCAACTCGCCTTCAAGCGGGTGTTGCCCGGGCAGGGTGCCGGGTTGCGCGATGAAACTCAGGCTGGCGTACTCCGGTAGCAGCCGGAGCGGGTAGTCTTGCGAGAGCCTTGGGTCTGATTCAATAATCGCCTCCAACCAGCGGCTGATGGCCGGTGCCGATGGCACCGAATGCGGCTCCAGATGCCGGCGAGAAGAAGTGTTGTGAATGCCCAGTGGCAGCTTGACGCAAGCCTTGGTGGAATGAGTCAGGTTAAACAGCGAACGCAGCGACTGGCTGGGCTGGTAGCGGTCGCCCAATGGCCCGAGATCGCGAATATCGAAGTCCTTAAGCTGCCCGGCCAGCGGCCCGGTACTAAGGTGTTGCCATTGCCAAGGGTGCATAGGCACTGCGCCGTAGTCTTGCCAATCAATGCCAACCCGATGAAACGCCGCGCGCAGCAAAAACGCCGTTTCCTCGCCCAGCTCTGCTTGCCAGAATGCCAGGTCAGAAGCGGGCAGCTGGCTGGCCAGATAGCAATGAGGTACGGCCACCCAGTGCAGCCGGAAACCGGCGCTGGCTTCTGGGCTGTAGCGCATTAAATCGTCGGCGCCAAACCCCACCCGGCTTTTGAAACACGGGTGGTAGGGGTGCCCCTCATGAATGGCCCGGTCCAACGCTTCGCCGTGCAGCGAGCGCCGATCGTATAACGTGCGGGTTTGATGGCTGTTTTGAAGCTGTTCTTCATTAGCGATAGTGGAGGTCAGTTCTTTCAACAGTATCTGGTGCCGAGATTGGGAGCCGGGTAACTCCTGAATAAGCGCCGTTAGGCTCACCGTCACCGGGCGTTGATTGCGATAAAAACTCAGGGTTTCAATGTCCAGACGTACGCGACTGAAGCCCCGAACCCGGCCCCGGCAGCGGGCCTGCAACGTGCCTAACGGAAAGTTTAGCCACTGCCAGCTTTCGCTGCGGGGATCGGTTTTGTAGCAAGGCAGAAGGCCTTCAAACAACAAGGCCTCCAGCAGTTGTCGAAGTACCCGTTGCTGTGGGGTTTCTGCACGTGCCGCCACCGAAGCGGATTCGGCCAGCGGATTACGCAGCGCCATGGTGCACCTCAACGGCTTGTTTGCGTAGCTGGCTGGGTAGTACAGATTGCACACGGCGACACAGCGGGTTGGGGATGCTGGTATACACGGCCATTTCCAGCTCGGCGTTCAGCTCATCGACATCGTGCACACGGGTCAGCAGGTTGCCTTTGTAGGGCAGGCAGCTGTCTTCCAGCAACATGGCCACCAACGGGCGCGCCGGGCCATCGAGGCGCCCCCGTTCCGCTTGCAGGAAACCACGCAATTGCCGCAGCAGCACCGCCTCTGACACCAGCCCGTCCGCACCAAAGCGGGCAATCACTGAAAATAGCTGGTTCACAATCAGGTAGTAACAGAAGCGGTCGCGAATCATCGCATCCCGATAGAACAGCTCCGGAGTATCACGCACATCCGGGCACAGCGCCGTCAATGACTCGCGCCGACTCTCGGACAGGTAGTAGCCTTGGTTGTCCCGGTAGTAATAGGCATCCGGGTAGCCGCCGCGAATGTCCAGAAGGCTGTTCTGTTGATGGGCTTCCAGCGCAATGCCGTATTCGTCGTACAGCCGCAGGGCGGGCGCGATGGCGCAGGCGAGGTAATGCTGGAACCAATCCCGACTGACGGATGCCAGACTGCGGTTTTCATTTAGCGCCACGCCTTCGATCAGGCTCAGCAACCGGGAATTGCGCCCCGGCAAAGGGTCTTGGGTCAGCGCAGCAAGGCTGATCACGCCGTGGCCCTTGGGGAAGGGGTTTTCCCGAAAGATCACCTCAAACCCGCTTTCGGCCTGCCCGGGCAGTTTTACCGTTAAGTAGGCGGGATCTTGCAGGATGCGGAACGCAGGCTCGTTCTCGGCAAAGCCGGTTTGTTGAATTAACCGGGCCATCACCACGCCGGCTCGCAACTCCGGCACCTTGTTAACCCGCAATGAGTTTGTCACTTTGACCGGAATGGAGAACTTCAGCATCCAGTCGGCTTGCTCGCTGTAAAGAGTACGCACGGACGACGTTGCGGAAAACTCCGGCCCCAGCGCTCCCAAGGGATGAATTACACCGTCTTCAACGGCGCTTTGCACAGGCGGTTGCAGTAGCAACCACTGGGCCTGCAGCGGGTGGGCCGGTATCAGAACGTGGTCGTCGGGCAGGTTTAATGTGGGGTGGCCACCTTTGATCAGAAACTCTGCCATAGTGCTGGCGGGCAAAGCGGTTGCCGAATCTTCCTCCACGCAGGATTTGTGCACCATGAAGTAATGCAGCTGAAACCGGTTTGTCAGCTCGGGCGCGTAAGCGTCTTGCTGCCATTCCGGCATGCCTTGCCGGCTTTTCGGAGTGGGGTGGCTGGCGTGGCCGAACAGCAGGGATTGCTCAGCCTCAAGAAACCCGTTCTGGTGAAGGCGCGGGTCGTGCCGGCGTTTGGCAACGTAGCGGGTCATCACGCCGTAGCTGTCGGTCAGCCGGTGCAGCAGCTCCAGTTCCCGCAGTTTGCGCAGTTCCGGCACCATGCCCGCCGAACGAGCGTAGAGCTCCCGCACCAGCAGGCACATGGCCTGAAAGGGCTCAATCTCGGCCCAGCAATAGCGGCCGCTCAGCCACTGCTGTACTTTGCCGTAGCGATGCCGGCCAAGGTCAGAATGGTACACAATGTTGATGGCGAGGCGGGAGCGCTGGCTTTCAAGTGACAGCTCGCAGGTCCATTGGTTGGGCGTGCGGGCAGAGCGAGTGTTTTCACGCCACTGACCGGGATCTATTTCCTGCAGATAACCATGAAGAAAAGCTTGAAAGCTTGCCTGTTCGGCAATCGCGCGGGCGGACGGTCCCATGTCGACACTCCAAAGTCAGAATTTGGAGTTAATCTAAATGAGAATTATACTCAATTGAAATATATTTACATCTTTTACATTTGGCGCTAAGCCGTGCGGGACATAATCAAACGCTGGGGCCGAAAGCGAATAAACAGCGCCAGCGCGAGCCCGAAGGTCAGCCATTCGGCGATAGGCAGCGCCAGTAGTAGCGGCCAGTCTGGTGCAAAGCGGGTGATACTCATCAGCAACAGAGCCGGTAGCACCAGGCTGCGGGAGAACGCCACCACCGCCGAGGGCAGAGGTTGGTGGGTGGCGGTGAGGTATACCGACAGCAGTACGTTGATGCCGTTGACCAAAAAAAGCGGCCAAAGGATGGCGAGATACTGATCGGCTAACTGCGCCGTGGCCGGGTCTGCCGAAGTGTCGAGGAACAGCCGAACCACGTCATTGCCGAATAGCCATACCGTGCCGACCAGTGTCAGTGCCAAGGCCAGAATCACCATAGCCCCGCAGCCCATGAACCGACGGATGCGTTCGGCATTGCCTGCGCCCAGATTGTGGCTGATCAACACATGCATTGCGTCGGCAATGCCGTAAAACACCATCAGGCTGAGGAAGATCAGGTAGTTCACTACGGTGAATGCCGCCACCCCGGCCAGCCCCTGAGACGTCATCAGCAGCCAGTTGATTAGCAGCATCACCAAGCCCACCGACATCTCGTTGATCCACTCAGACACGCCATTGGCGAAGGCCTTGGGCACTTCGCGCCAGTTTTGTTGCTGCAGCCGGAATGTCAGCTTGCGCGTGGGTTTGGCAAAATACAGAGCCAACACCGAGAGCTGCAGGACCTGAGCTATGCCGGTGGCGATGGCGGCACCGCGCAGGCCGTATTCCAGATACCCCACCAGCAACGCATCCAGTGCAATGTTGGCAGCCGCACCCAACACCAGTGCCGTGGTGGCCAGCCCGGGAAAACCGTCTACCCGAACGAAGTAATACAGCACCATGGTCAGCAGCTGCACCACTATCACCCAGATAATCACCAGATAGTATTCGGACATCAGCGGGAAGACGCTGGGTGACGCCCCGAGTAATCGATAAATGGATTCGTGAAACAGCAGCCCGACCAGCGCGCCGGTCAAAGCCAGCGCCAGCGTTGCTGTCATGCATTTGCTGAAGATCGCAGAGGCGGCAGCCCGGTTGCCTTCACCCAAATTTCGACCGGCCCGTACCGTGCCTCCAATGGCTAACGCCAACGCCAGCCCGAACATTAGCGTAAACCAGGGAATCAGCAGGTTCAGCGCCGCGAGCGCGTCGGCCCCGGCAAAATTGCCGATGAAAATGCCATCCACAATGCTGGCGGTGGTGAGCGCGAGCAGCCCGGCCACCGAGGGTAGGGCATAGCGGAAAAAAGCCGGCCAATAAGGGCCGGCCAGGATTGGGTCGTTCGCTTCTGCGTTAGGGCTGGTCATTGCGCTTCCATGGCTGAATGAATCAGCTGAATAGTTCTTGCAGCTTCTCGCCGGGTTCCGGTGCACGCATAAACGACTCGCCGATCAGGAAACCGTAAATACCGCGCTCGGTCATGGTCTGCACGTCTGCACGGGTCATAATGCCGCTTTCGGTAATGGCCAAACGGTCAGACCCAATGCGCTGATACAGGTCGAAGGTGGTGTCCAGCGACACCTCGAAGGTGTGCAGGTTACGGTTGTTAATACCCACGAGTGGAGTGCTCAAGGTTAGCGCATCGTCCATCTCTTCGCCGTTGTGCACTTCCACCAACACATCCAGCCCGATCTCATGGGCAATGCCTTCCAATTCCTGCATCTGGTCTTTGGTCAGGCAGGCGGCGATCAGCAGAATGCAGTCGGCGCCGATGGCACGGCTTTCGTAGACCTGATACGGCGCGACCATGAAATCCTTGCGGATCACCGGCAGGCTGCAGGCCGCTCGTGCTGCTTTCAGATAGTCTTCGTGGCCTTGGAAGAAGTCTTGGTCAGTCAATACTGACAAACAGGCCGCGCCGCCTTTTTCGTAGCTTTCAGCAATGGCTTCCGGCTCGAACGGGTCGCGCAGAATGCCTTTGCTGGGGGAGGCTTTTTTGATCTCGGCAATCACCGCCGTCTGCTGTTGTTCAATGCGCGAACGCAGAGCATTCGCGAAGCCTCGCGCCGGCGGCTGGTCGCCTGCCATGGCCTTGAGGTCAGCCATGGAGGTTTTCGGTTTGCGCTCGTCCACTTCCTGCCATTTGCGCTCCACAATCTTGCGCAGAATGGTGGGGGTACGATCATTGTGCCTGTTTGTCATGTCGGCCTCAGAAGCAGTGGGAAAAATCGGCAAGCTCAGACATCTTGCCTGCAGCCAGGCCAGAGCCCATGGCGTCCAGCGCCATTTCTACGCCCATTTGCGGCGTGTTGGCCAAACCGGCAATGTAAATCGCCGCGCCGGCGTTCAAGGCGATCATGTCGCGGGCTTTTTCGGTGGTTTCGTCGTGCTGACGACCGAACGCTGAACGGATGAGCTTCAGGGATTCTTCAGACGAATCCACGGTCAGGCCTACGAGCGCTTGGCTCTTGATGCCGAGATCTTCGGGGGTGATGCTGTATTCAGTGATGGTGCCGTCTTTCAATTCGGCCACGTAGGTCTCGGTGGCCAGGCTGATTTCATCCAGCCCGTCTTTCGAGTGCACCACCATGATGTGCTCGGCACCCAAACGCTGCATCACCTCCGCCATCGGGCGGCACAGGGCTTTGGTGAACACTCCGATCAGCTGACGCTTCACGCCCGCGGGGTTGGTCATGGGGCCAAGGATGTTGAAAATGGTCCGGCAGCCCAGTTCTTTGCGGGGGCCAATGGCGTGCTTCATCGCGCCGTGGTGAGACGGGGCAAACATAAAGCCCACGCCGATTTCTTCCACGCAGCGGGCAACTTCTTCCGGTGACATGGTTAGATTCACACCGGCTTTCTCAATCAAATCGGCACTGCCGCTCTTGGATGACACGCCCCGGTTACCGTGCTTAGCCACAAAGCCGCCAGCCGCGGCAACCACGAACGAGGCCGCAGACGATACGTTGAACAGATTCGCACCATCACCGCCCGTACCCACGATATCAACCAGCGGCTCCGCATTAATCTCAACTTTGGTGACCAACTCCCGCATGACTTCGGTGGCACCGGTAATCTCGTCAATGTTTTCGCTCTTCAGGCGCAACCCCATCAGAAAGGCACCCACCTGCGCATCGGTGGCTTCGCCTTTCATCACGATGCGCATCACATCCTTCATTTCCTCACGGGACAAATCCAGATTGGCAGCAATGCGGTCGAGGGCTTGTTTCATATCCATGCGGGGGTGTCCTTTCTTAGGATTTGAGGAAGTTGCGCAGCAATTCGTGGCCTTGCTCGGTCATGATCGATTCGGGGTGGAACTGCACGCCTTCAATCGGCAAAGTCTTGTGGCGCACGCCCATGATTTCTTCGATGGAACCGTCTTCGTTGCGGGTCCAGGCGGTCACTTCCAGGCAATCCGGCAGGGTGTTCTGATCAATCACCAAACTGTGGTAACGGGTAGCTTGTAGAGGATTGTTCAAACCCCGGAACACGCCTGTGTCTTTGTGGTAAACGGGGGATACCTTGCCGTGCATCACGCGCCCGGCGCGAATGGTGTCGCCGCCAAATACCTGCCCGATAGACTGATGGCCAAGGCAAATGCCCAGAATCGGAAGCTTGCCGGCAAAATGACGAATGGCTTCCATGGAAATGCCCGCTTCGTTAGGGGTGCAGGGGCCGGGGGAAATAACCAGCCGCTCCGGGTTCAGCGCCTCGATTTCCTCAATGGTGATTTCATCGTTCCGGTGCACCTGAACCTCGGTACCCAGCTCGGCCAGATACTGGACAATGTTGTAGGTGAAGGAATCGTAGTTATCAATCATCAGCAGCATAGCAGTTCTAACCTATCGTTTTGTAAGTGTATTTTACTGCCGTGCTGGCGGTGTTACTCACAATATTACTCTCAGTGGCTTTCGTTTGAAATGAGTGCGTTTAAAGACGAACGATTATTGCAGCCGGCAGGCACCGGTACAACAGTCAGTTACTCGAGAGCATCCAGCAGGAAAGTCCTTTTTCCTTTATTCGCTTTGAAAATGGCTACTTCTGCTATTTCTTCTTCACCGAGACCCACATTGCAATTTCCATCCGCGCAACCGAAACGCCCTGCCGGTCTTTAATGTCGACATTAGCAGTGAACTCGTCAGCGTCGGGCCAGACGTCGGGCAGAGTCCCTGTTGCTACGGCGGTTAAATCGCTGGTGGCTTTGCTGAGGTACTCGACTTTCATTCCTTTGGGGATCCATCGATGAGTCGTCGGTATGCTGACGTCTGTCATCATACCTCCGGCCAACTCGGCCATATTGCACATAGCAATAGCGTGAACCGTGCCCAGATGATTTTGTATCGCGCGATGTTTTTTGACTTGGACTTCTGCTTTTCCTGGTCGCAGGTCCGTCATGAGCGGCTTGATGGAATTGAAATATGGCGCCTTGATACACACGCCTTTGCTGAACAGTTGGCGCCCCATGGGGAGCGAACTCATTTTTTGGAACAGCGCGAGGTTGGGTTGAATCGTATTTTTCATAATCAGCGGTACCGTTGTTAAGTTTTTTAGAATATTATTCTAGAATAATATTCTGTCAATGGCTGAGGAGCCGATCAGATGGAGCCAGCATTTGAGCGTGCGTACCCGGGCACCAATAAAGCGACGAAGCGCCATATTTTGAGTTGCGCGTTAAAGTGTTTTGATGAGGGGAGATTCGAGGCTGTAACGATCGAGGAAATCAGGGAGAAATCCGGTAGCAGCACGGGGACGATTTACCATCATTTTGGCAGCAAGGAAGGCTTGGCCGCGGCGATTTATTTCGCGGCCCTTGATGACCAGCAGGCGAGCTTCAAGGTCGCGCTGCTGAAGACGAGCAGCGTTCGCGAGGCCCTCAAAGCATGGGTTAGTGTCTACGTTGAATGGATTGTTGGAAACCCCCGCCTCGCGCGCTTTATGTTTGAATCTCGTAAAAGTATTTCTACCGGGGCGCGAAAAGAGCAGTTAAAGGAGCGCAATGAGGTGCGCTATGGAGCGCTTAATAAGTTTTTGTTAATTGCTGTTGAAGCAGGCCTGATTCGCTCATTGCCAGCTGAAACCTATCCGTCACTACTGATTGGTCAGTCGGAAAACTACTGTCGCGCGTGGCTATCGGGCCGTGTAACCACGTCCCCACTAGAGCACATTGATGTGTTCGCTGATGCGGCTTGGCGCTCTATAGCGGTTGCCCCAGGTGCAGACGCCTGAAGCCGAGATCAAACGTCGGCCTGAAGATCAAAATGCCGTGCTGACGCGCGCAGGGTTTCCACATGCACGTGGCGGCAATCCAGCGCAAAGCGTTTGGCGGCCTCTGCTAGTGTGGCCTTAATCCGGTTGAAGGCTTCTTCCTCGTCGTCCGGCATTACCGACAGCATCAGACTGATCACTGGCTCCTTGTGGATTTCGCCCTCGTAGGCGGATTTGAACGCCTGACCATCATCAGCCCAGAAACCGGTTAAAGTTGCGCTGTCGGAAGAATGCAGCACCGTGGTTCCACCAAAACGCTGCGACAACTGGCCCGCCACAAAGTCGCCGACATCGGTCATTTTCTCCGGGCTGATTGAGAACAGCACCAAAAAGCGGATACGGGCATTGTCTGTCATGGTTAAAACCTTATCAGTCACGAGTTAGCGCTTGGCCAGATAAATATAGATGAAGATCGCCACCAGCAGGGCAGACGATAACGCAATGGCCCCATTGGGCGGCAACCACAAGAACACATCCAGAATACCCGGGAAGTCATCTTTAGGCAGGTTGCGAGATGCGGTGGTCAGCGACAGGAACAGCTCCACCAGCGCCACGCCCCCGATGCCGGCGAGAATCAGTTCAACGGTTTTATCCACGCGAGATTTGCGCGCCTCCAGCAACCGGGCAATGCGCGAACGAATCAAATCCGTACGTTCCAGCGCGCTGCTGATCAATGTGTCCAGCTGCCAGGCCGCGCAGGTGTCTTCCACGATTCGCGCCCGTTCCGCCTGAACGCCTGCCCGGGCTTCTTTGAATTCCAGCCGGCTGAATTCGAGGTGATCCAGGCTCACTGTGATATTCGCCATCAACCGGTTCAACTCGCCGTTACGGGTGCGCTTTGCGTCCAGCAGATCGGTGAGCTGTGAATAACTGGATTTCAGAATGGCGCCGTAAATGAACAGTATGGCGTTATAAAGCTGGCAGATGGACAAGCCCCGGAACCAGTCGTCGCGACAGTCTTGTGGCTGGTCACCCACCACCAGAATGTTGCCAGAGCCCACATAGTGACGCGCCTGTTTGAGATCGTCGAGGGAGCCGGCGTAAGACGCCCACTGGCGTAACAGCTCACCCCCTGGCTGATCCAGCTCTTCCGGGCTGGCCACAATACTGCGCCCGGTCCAGAGCACATGGCTGGCCGGAGCGGTGGTTTCTTTGAACGCAACGTCTTTAAAAACCGCTAGCTTGTTCGGATCGCGAAGCTGCTGCTCATCGCCGGATTTGCGCTTGCCAAAGCGCCCGGAAAACTCCCGGCAGTAAGCCTGAAAACACGGATAAATCAGCGCCCCGTAAACGTCGCTCGCGGCATCCGACAGGGTACGGTCTAACCGGCCGGATTCAATCAGCGTTGCCAGCGTGGCCTCGTCTACCTGGATCATGACATCCAACCGCAGCAGTGCCACTGTGTCGTCGTACAGAAACAGCTGACAGGCCTCGACCTCGCCGTTCCACTCATGGCAAATGCGCGCCAGATTCTCCGAACGCTCCTGGGCTGCCGCAGTATCAATCTCGTAGCAATCAAACGGCTGGAAGAACACCGGCAAGCTGTCGTGGGCCAGCGTGCCGTAGCCGTTGGCCCAAGGCCAATCGAAAGACGTAAGCGCATCCGAAGCCGGCAGCAAACGCTTGCCACCGTAACCGGAGCCACCCTGCAACGCCTTGGCCGCGCGGTGTTCGCTGTTGGCGCTGATGGGCGAGCGAACCGGAGAAAGGGTGGCAATCCGCAGTGTGGTTTTGTGGGTCATTGAAGGCCTTACGGAATTTAGCTTGGGGTGAAGAACTGATGGTTTTGGAGTATAGCGGGATTGTGACGACTTCTGCATGGGGTTGATGGTGAAAGCGGGAAACGGCTAACTGTGTTGATTGGGAAGCGGTTCTCGGAAATATGCGGGAAAAAGCGTGACTGTTAGTAAGCTTTTGATGTGGTTGCTGTGGCTCGCCGACTTTGCTTAAAGCTTCGGAGTTATACGAGTGTGTTCGTCTCATTCGCTGTTAGGCTTCAACCAGAAGGTGGTGTATGAATCTTGAGATCCTGTTTGCGGCAGTCTCAGCAATCGGTGCAGCGGTATCAGCCTTTTTCTCGTATAGGGCGATAAGCGAGAGCAGAAAAAATATCTTTTTGCGTGAGAAAAATAAAGTGGCTCATGCAGTTCGGAAAATTAAGCGAGATTTCGATACGCAGTGGGTGGGGTATAAAATATCCGCTCATCTGGAAGATCAGGGCAGTCTGCTTTCAGCAAAGTATTTTGTTGAGCCATCTTTATATGAAAAATTCACAAGCGTGCTTGTTCATCTTCATCAACTCGAAAGAAAACTATCCTTTGAGGGGGCCACAGATGAGCTTGCAGAAAAGATAGCTAACGAGTTGGATGGAATTACGTGCAGTATGCGTCTCGATCAATAAAAGAATAAAGCCTAAAGAGGCGCAGCAACTCGCCGTCGGCGGCCAACTGACGCCCTGTACGTGGCTCCTTCGTTGTCATCGTTCTTTCGTGTTATGAGTCTCTACGAGACTAGGCTTTGCGTTCTAAAAGGAAAGGAATGTATGGAGACTGCAGTAAAGTTAAATCGGGAGATCTTTATAGAATGCGGCTGGAGTTATGACGTATCCCCGGATAACCACTATGGATACTCTTCAGTTATGGGTTGTCTGCAAAAATCTGCAAAGGCAATGGATGAAACGGGGAGGCCTGAGCACGCCAAGGTCCTAGAGCTGCTCTCGAAAGCAGCTTCAATGATGATGAGACCCAGTAGTCTCAATGATCCTTTCACCGCATGTAACCAAGACTTTCAGGCAGGAAAACGGTCTTCTCGGCCAGAAGACTTTACCGAGGAAGAGCTAATTTTCTTCGAATCTATTCTAAGTGATATTGATGAGCCATGGTTAAGAGCAAGATTGGCAGATCTACTTTGGCTGCTAAGAAAACCGAAGAACCCCGAGCATGCAAAAATTGCAATAGATTCGTATATTGATAATCCGATTGATTCGGAAACTTGGCACCGCGATGTTAGAAATGGATGGGAGCGAGCTGCTCGTTTATCCATGCAAATCCGAGAATATGATCGGCTAGATAATATAAAAAATAGTTTGTTTTCTTCGTTCTGCTCTGAACATCCAAGAAGTAAGTTCATGACGTTGTGGGTCGCGGATTTAATGGACCAGCTAAAAATTGATAGAGATTTTAAAGAAGATATAGCTTCATCGCTAAATAAAAGAGCGATCGATTTGAAGCGTGAAGGTGACTTTCACTCTTCGAGATCGTATTTTGAGTTGGCAGGAAAAAAATATCAGCAGTGCTCTGCGGAGCAAAGCTGGCTGAAAGCAATGATAGCGATAGCCGACTGTTTCGAACTGGAAGCTGATTCGAGATCGCAGGGTAGCAACATGGTTGCCAATTCTTTTTATGAGAACGCAATACAGGCATACCGTCGAATCCCTAATAAGCACAGAGAGGGTTACGATGTCGATAGCAGAATTTCAGTAATACGAAATAAAGTTAAAGAATCAGGGCGTGCGACATTAGACGAAATGGAATTTACCGAAACGCCTGGGGTTGATATATCTGAGATTGCAAAGTCATCAACGGCGCATGTTGCCGGGAAAGGCAGTCGGGAAGATGCTTTGATGTACTTTAGTGGTTTGTTCAGTGGCCCGAAATATCAAGAATTGGCTTCTAACGCAAAAAAAAGTATGCAGGAATGCATATTTAGCAGTCTGTCAGGGGCCAGTCATATGAGTAGTGACGGTCGCGTTGTTGCTAAAATTCCTCCTATGAACTTGACAGCTGGTGAGGATGATCCAGCCAATCAAGCAGTTTTGAAAAGGCATGTCCATCAGCAATTTTCCATTGAAGTACAGCTCGTGGTGCAAGGTCACATACTACCTGCATTGAGACAGTTGCTTATGGAGCACAGGTTTACAAAGGACTTGTTCATAGCTGCGTGCTATCAATCCCCTATTGTTCCAAAAGATCGAGAGCAACTCTTAGGACGAGCGTTATGGCTAGGTTTCGAGTACGAATTTGGTGATGCGATCCACTTACTTTGCCCTCAATTTGAGCACATTGTTAGGGCGCAGCTGAGGGAATCCGGTTTCCATACAAGCACGATTTCTAACGATGGAATAGAAACTGAGAATGGACTTAGTACGTTGATGGATTCTCCGGAAGCTGTTCAGCTATTTGGTGAAGATCTGTCCTTTGAAATAAAAAGTGTTTTCACCGAAGTTCTCGGATTTAACCTACGTAATGAAACAGCGCACGGGCTACTGGACGACAATGCATCTTCTTCTCTGGCTGCCATTTACGCGTGGTGGATGGTTCTCAGATTGGTCCTTCGCTCGATTGTGCTTGGCGGCATCAATGCCGATAAGCGACGTGCGGATGGACAGTGAATTAGAGAGTCACAATGCGACGGACGCCAAAATCTTCGCTTTGATATGGCCTTGCCACTGGTGATGGCGGGCGTCATACAAGGAAGTAGTTGAACATGGCAAATAATCGCAACCAAGACGGGCCGCTCGAATCAAGATTGATCAGTCTCTTCGCATCGTTATTCTTCTCTATCCCAACGGCAGCGTTCGTTTGGTTCTGGGTTAACCTGGAACTGGCCGTGTATTGGGATGGTTTTCTCAGCAGTCGTTATCTCGTTACCTGTATTATCGTTTTTGCTGTATTGGCCCTGTTGCTCCCGAAACTGTTTCCGGCCATTCTCGGGGGAATCTGGCGCGGTATCGGCAAGATTTGGAGTTGGTGGGGGGTTTAGCCTTCTTCCTGTGCAGTAATGGCCCGTTGGCAGCACGCCCCTCTGCTGACGGGCCCAATTAACGTCGGGGCTTAAAAGGATTTTAGATGAACTGGTATCTGGAAGTATTAAAGAAATATGCAGTATTCAGCGGCCGGGCGCGACGTAAAGAATATTGGTTTTTCATCTTGTTCAATATCATCATCAGCCTTGTGCTTGGGGCAATCGATGGTGTGATGGGGAGCTATAGCGAAACTGCGGGAGTAGGGTTGCTGGGTGGTATCTACTCGCTTGCTGTTTTAATCCCGGGGATAGCGGTTACCGTTCGCCGGCTTCATGATACGGGGCGCAGTGGCTGGTGGTTTCTGATTGTGCTTGTCCCGGTTATCGGCGCACTGGTACTGCTGGTGTTTATGGTTCTGGACAGTAAGCCAGAGCAAAACCAGTACGGAGCGAATCCAAAGCAGGTGGCGGCTTAATAATATAAATCAGCAGGCGGTGAACGTTCTCGGCGCTCACCGCAATGCTTATCGGAACAAGGATAGGCCTCATGAAAACCAAACGATCAGTAGGCGTTGTTCTCTTCCCCGGATTTGAGCTTCTCGACGTGTTTGGCCCGCTGGAGATGTATGGCCAGGCACCGGACCATTTTGAGCTCCAGTTGGTTTCAGAAAAAGGCGGTGAAGTGGCCAGCGCTCAGGGGCCGAGGTCGGTCGCTGATGTGGCATTTTGCGATGCACCGAGCTTCGATATTGTTTTGGTACCGGGTGGCATAGGAACACGGGCTGAAGCTTCGAACGACGTATTGCTTCATTGGATCCAGGGCCAATCCGAAAAATCGGAATACGTTACCTCCGTGTGTACGGGCAGCGCCTTGCTGGCAAAGGCCGGAATACTGGATGGCGTGAGGGCCACAACCAACAAGAAAGCGTTTGATTGGGCCACGTCTCAAGGCGAGAGAGTTCGCTGGGTAAAGGAAGCACGCTGGGTTGAAGATGGAAGGTTTTTTACGTCTTCAGGTGTATCGGCTGGAATGGATATGACGTTGGCTCTGATTCAGAAAATGCTGGGGCTGGAAATGGCGAACAGTATCGCGACGCTCGCCGAATACGAATGGCATAGCGACGCGAGCAGGGATCCCTTTGCCCGCATCTATGGGCTCGCCTAGTGCGTGACCGTTGGTGCCCCGCTTCCCGCTTATAGGCAAGTATCCAAGGGCACCAAGCCGAACTGTATTCTATTCAGCCATAGCGGCCTATTGTTCCGCGTTCTGAAGCGATTCCTGAACAAGGCGAAGTAGCGGTTTAGCACCAAACTGCGTGAGTTTGCGGCCATTCACGAAAAAGCTCGGGGTGCCCATAACGCCGATGGTTTGAACGTCCTGCATGTCTTTCTCAAGGATGGCGTTTATCCGTTCAGATTGCATATCTTCACGGGCTTTGGTCAGGTCCAGACCGGCGGTTTCAGCCGCTTCCCATGCTTTGGCCACTGTCGGGTCGTCGTGCCAGGCAGGCTGCACTTCTAACACAGCTTCCAGAACCGGTTCGTAGATGTTTTGCAGGCGGGCGGTTTCCAGAATTCTTGAGACTTCTTCAGAGCCCTGATGAAACAGGGTGTAGCGCAATACCAGCCGCACTTGGCCTGGGTATTCCGCAAGGATCTGTTTCACGACCGGGTAGAACGCCCGGCAGGCTTCGCAAGACGGGTCGAAAAACTCAACGATGGTCACCGGTGCATTGGCCGGTCCGAATGTGGGCGAATGAAAGCGCTCCAATGCCTGCTGGTTTGCGATGGGTTCGGCACTCGCTATGGGCTTTTCGCTGGCGGTCGTTTTTTGAGTCTGTTCGGGCTGTGGCTGGTACAAAACAGCGGCTGCAATGGCAGCAACCAGTACCAATCCTACGACAACAACGATGGTACGACGATTCATGAATGAATTCTCCGATGGATGAGTAAAAATAGGATGACAATGGCCAACCGCCCACATGAAGCTGCTGGCGGTTATCCGTTACTGGGAGTTCCCTCCGGATTTGCTGCCGCAGGTACTTTGCGCTGATGAGCAGCAGCTGCTTTCGGCGCTTTTGACCTCTTCCTTGCTTTGTTGGTTGGTAGTTTCAGCACGACCGACACGCCACTCCTGAACCGCTTCACGCATAACCTGCCAGGCGGAGTGCAGGAATAGCGCGGCAATGGCGAGGCCCACAATGATATCCGGCCACAGGGTATTTGTGAGGGCGACCAGTCCAGCGGCAATGATGACACTGGTGTTGGCGAACAAGTCGTTCCGGGAACACAGCCAGGTGGAGCGCATATTGAGGTCATCTGCTCGGTGGCGGTAGAGCAGCGCGAAACAAATGCCGTTTGCGATCAGAGCCAGAACGCCAATCGCCCCCATCCATTCAGCTGCGGGCACTTCCTGTATCATCAGCTTGCGGATAGCATCTGCTACAACAACCAGCCCAAACAACAGCATGAAGCCGCCCTTGAACAGCGCCGCCCCTGCGCGTGCCTGCCGGCTTCTGTCTAGTACGAACAGTGTCAGTGCATAGACCGACGCATCGCCAAACATGTCCAGGGAGTCGCCCAGCAGCGCGGTCGAGCTTGCGATCCAGCCAGCGGCGAATTCCACCACAAACATCAGCGCATTAATGGCAAAGGCAATGTAAAGCACCCGGCTTTGATTGGCCCTCAGTTGGGCCAGTTCACCGGCCTTATTCTCGCAGCAGCTGTCCACGACAGAGCCTCCTAAAGTTGGCAGTTCATCGGTACACTAAGGGTTATAGTAACTATAAGGTCAATGACGATGAGCGAAAAAAGTTACACAGTCGGCCGGCTGGCCGCTGATACGGGCATCAAGGCCGTGACCATTCGCTATTACGAAAAAATTGGGCTGTTACCGGAAGCCAGCCGGTCGGAATCTGGCTACCGTTTGTACTCCGAAGCGGATTATTCACGGCTGCTGTTTATTCGGCGAAGCCGCGGGCTGGGGTTCAGCTTGGATGATATTCGGGAACTGCTGTCGCTGGCTGATCGGCAGCAGGACTCCTGTGCTGGCGTGGATGCCAAAGTAGAGCAACAGTTGGAACAGGTGCGCTCTCGGTTGAAAGATTTACGTGCAATGGAACACGAGTTGGAAAGGCTGACGGCGTGTTGCGAAGGCGGGGCTATCATGGACTGCCGCATTATCGAGACGCTGTCTGGTGAAACTGCGACGCGGTAATGATTTGGGTGCCATCTGCCCCGCTGTGAAAGCCTACAAAAAGTAATCTTCCTCAATTGCTACTGCCATCGAAAAAGTAGTTTTTTGCCGGAGCGCCATATTCGTAGGCCTCGACTCGCACATGATATTCCGTTGTCGCGGTGTTGGGCAGAATAAACGCAGAGAGAATGTTGAAGGCTCCCGAGATCAAGTCTGCGCCAGTATGCTCCAGGCTACATTCCGATATAAGAAGCAGCGAGAGATCAGCACTGTCTTCGGTGTCCGCTTCAACGTAGTTCAATGATGCAAAGCGACTTTTTAGCTCTTCGATGAGTATGCCGTCATGACAGGTGAGGTCGCTGTTGCTTGCGCTGGCGATGTAGACGCTCTCTTTGCCGGTTACGGCTTCCGAGTTGAAGCCTTTATCGCTTGGCGGGAAAGCGATGGCGCAGCCTAGCAAAGACTGCATCAGAGCCAGCAGTAGCAGGTACTTCATGACGATTGCCCTTCTGTTGTTTGTATTCGCAGGTATGAACGATTTGAACCACGCAGCGATATTCCTGATTGCGGTTTTCTGCGCATTCGTCAGAATCCAAAAGGTTCGTGTTAAAGGGAGCTTTTTACGGCTGCGTTTGATATGAAGGCTGAGTATTACATGAAACCTAGTCGCGATCAGCTTTTTTGTAGGTATTAATACCTACGCTCGCTTATCTTCAGGAACGGGAGGAAAAATTGTTCATAGCCGAACTCATGGAGCTAAAACCGCTTAGCCTGACCTACAAAGATGAGCTGTTCACTCTCATTAACACCAGCCGCGAGCATCTGCGCGAGTGGTTGCCCTGGGTCGATCTAACCGAGTCCCCTGCTGATACGGAATCCTTTCTCGAAGCCGCCATCAATCAATACCAATCCGGCCAAGGCCCGCAGTACGCCATTTTCTCCGATTCGGCGTTATGCGGTGTGTGCGGTTTTCATTCGTTCGATTTGTCTAATCGCACTGGCAGCATCGGATATTGGTTGGGTGAAGCCTATTCGGGTAAAGGCATCATGGCGCGGGCAGTGCAGGCACTGGTTGAACAAGGCTTTCGGGAATACGCTTTGAACCGAATCGAGATTGCCTGCGCCACCGGAAATACCAAAAGCCGAGCCATTCCGGAGCGGTTGGGGTTCAAGCTTGAAGGCGTGTTTCGGGAGCGGGAGTATGTGAACGGGCGTTATCTCGATCAGGCGATTTACTCGATGCTGGCCTCAGAGTTTTAAGCGCTGACTTTGATGCTACCTGCCAAGCTCTGAAATCCTACAAAAAGTAATCTTCCTCAAGCGCATTGATGATTCTGCTGCTCATCGCCGGCGTGGACTGCTCCACGTATTCTTTATGCTTGTCCGCGAGTTTCCCGAAGTAAAACGGATGCGTCAGCACTTTGCTGCTGCCATCGAAAAAATAGTCCTTTGCCGGCGCGCCGTGTTCGAAGGTCTCGACACGAACCTCGTATTCCGTTGTTGTGGTAATGGGTAGAATGAAGAAAGAGGCAAGGGGGAAAATCATCGTGGCCATATCTGCGCCAGTTTGGTCCACGCCGCACTCTGAATCGAGAAAAAGTGCGAGATCCGCTTTATATTCGGATTCGGCTTCAACGTAGTTCAATGCCTCAAAGCGACCTTTCAGCTCTTCGATGAGCCTGCTGTCATGACAGGCGGGGTTGCTGTTGGCTGCGCTGGCGATGTAAACGCTTTCTTTGCCGGTTACGGCTTGTTGATTGAAGCCTTCGTCACTGGGCGGGAACGCGATGGCGCAGCCTAGCAAAGACTGCGTTAGAGCCAGAAATAGCAAGTATTTCATAACGATTGCCCTTCTATTGTTTGTATTCGCAGGTATGAACGATCTGAACCACGCAGCGATATTCCTGATTGCGGTTTTCTACGCATTCTTTCTTTTCCATGTTCGGGTCGCCCAGCGTACTGATGTTACCCCGGTAGTTCTCTCGGCATGACTGTCGGGCCTGGGTGTCGGCATTGGTGGTCGCCAGGTTCAGAGCTTGGTCATAAGGGAAGTGCATATCCGTTGTTCCGCGGGCTTGGATTTCCGCCGTGGCCGTTTTGCGGGGGGCTCTGGTTGGCGTTGTCTTGGTTGCGGCCGGTGTTTTCGGGCGGCTTTGAGTTGAACTGCTAGAAGGCTGATTTTGGGGTGACGTGGTTTGTGTTGATTGCGGTCGTTGAGGTACAGGGCTGTTAACAGTATAAGCCGGTGTTGTATGGGGTGCTGTGAGCGGGTCATAACTGGCTGTGGGCATGTTATCCGCGGCTTTGGCTGCTGATGAAATCGCACTGCTCCAATCCGCTTCTGCGGCGCTGTTGATAACGATAGCAACGGGCGCTAAAACACCATAAAGCGTTTTGCCGACGGCTTTCATAACAATGGTGCTGCCGTTTATGTCTTCGTCGTTTTTCACCGTTTCCAGTTCGCGTGTGACATCCAGGCCGTTGGCCTCTTTGATCAAAAGATCAAAAATGCGGATGCTTCGGGAGATGGCATCGGTCGCGATGGCGGTTACCGTTCCACAGTTTATTAAGTGTTTGGCATCCGAAAACGTCGAAACTTCGTGGCGGCCGTTTGTCTCGATCTCCACATCGAATAATGTGTGGGGAGTCCGTTCCAGAGTCGCCAACGTGAAATGGGTGTCGAGCGTGCCTTCTGTGGTGTGGCTGAATTTTGTGTTGATACACTCCACACCGCTTTCTGAAGGGGAGGCCTTAATTTTTAAAATGTACAGCTTGTCGCGGGAGCCGCTGAAAAGGCTGCGGTTTCCCTGTAGCTTCTCTTTGGCGACAGCCTGTAGCTCCGCCAGAACGTCGCCGTCGGCAGAGTCGTAACCATCATTAATGCCGTAAATCGAAACGCGGGCCAAGGTACCGTCGTAAGCGGAGGTTTCGAGCTCTTCTCCTTCGAACTGAATGCTCTTGTTGCTGCTGCAGCCGACAAAGGTTAGTAGTAGAGTCAGTATGCAAATGGTTCGCTTTAAAGAGGTCATTCTACGGTCGCTTTTGGTATGAAGGCTGAGTATTGCATGAAACTTGGCTGTGATCAGCTTTTTATAGGTGGTAATACCTATACAGACGCTAGCCGCGAGTGGTTGCCATGAGCACATCGGGCGCACCCACGGCCGGCAGTTCGATCAGGGAATGGTTGTTTGGCCCGATGCCCATCAGCGCTTTAACCAGTAACTTGTAAGAGTCCAGATCAAAGGTGACCGACTGGCCTGACAGGGAGAGATCATAAAGCTCTTGTTCGTCGTGCACTGTGGTCACGTGAATCCAGTTGTAGATCACCAGAATGTCAGGCTGCGCCCCATCACTTCGATGCTCCACAATCGCGACCGGGCCTTTCCACGGCCAGGTTTGCAAACGTAGTTGGTGAAACGCAATCTGCACTCTCAGATTATAACGAGTTACGTCGTCAATGCCTTCGCAGGCTCCTTTGCAACGCCCCAGCACACGTTGGAAACAGGGGCCATCGCGTTCCGGCTCTAGTCCTAGCAGTTGATTGCACAGTTCGTTTTTGGCGGCAATGCCGGTCAACGCGCGCTCGGCATCGCGCTTGCTGCGAAACAGTCCGAAATAACGGGCAAGGCGATGTGGCTCTATCTCCCGAACCAGCTGTGCCTGCAGGTAACCGGACTCGTTCGGTGCCAGTTCGATACTCACCAGATTTTTCGCCGCGCGGGATCGGCGATTGAAAAGCGGATTCAGCGTTTTGATCTGTCGAAGCTCCAGCAACAGGGCTCCGAGTTCGCCGGCGGTTTCGGTGTAGTCGATCCTGCGCAAACTTTCAGAAATGCGCACGCCTTTGCTGGTGTTGTGATCACCGGAGAAATGCGAGGCCACACGCTGGGCAATGTTGGTGCTCTTGCCCACATACAAGAGCACGTCGTTTTCACCGTAAAACCGATAAACACCCGGGCCCCGTGGCAAATCAGTCAGGGTGTCCGGCGGCAGGTGTGAGGGAATGCTCGGCCGTTGCAGCAGGGTGCCAATGGCCGCTTCCAGTTCGGCGTCGCCTTTGTCAGCGCGCGCGTGGGTGAAAAACTCCAGCATAGCCGACACATCGCCCATGGCCCGATGCCGTTGTACCTCGGCCAAGCCATGGCGTTCGATCAACGTGTCCATGTTGTGCCTGCGAAATTCCGGATACAGGTGCCGGGACAGCTTAACGGTGCAAAGTACCCGTGCCGAAAACAGCCGCCTGAGCCGGCGGTATTCCGATTTGATGAATCCGTAGTCGAAGCGTGCGTTGTGAGCAACAAATACGGTATCCCTTAGTTTCTCTTCGAGCGTATCCGCGATGGTTTCAAACGACGATGCATCGGCGACCATGGCGTTGGAGATGCCCGTCAGTTGCTCGATAAACGGTGAGATGCGCATGCCGGGGTTCAGCAAGGTTTGCCACTCATCCACAACTTCTCCCGCGCGCCAGAAGCGGATTCCTATTTCCGTAATCCGGTCGTGGGACGAGTTTCCGCCGGTGGTTTCAATATCGAGAAACGCAAATGTGGTTTGTTCGAGGTAGCTGGTTGTCATCGTCTCACGCGAGTAGAGTTAAATGTCGCAGTTCTAAAAGAGCTTGGCCTCAATCAGGAGTAACAGCAATGAAAGATGAAAAAATCGTTCTGATCACTGGCGCGTCCAGTGGTATTGGTGCTGCCACCGTTGAGAAGGTGATCGAAGCGGGGCATAAAGTTGTTATTACGGCGCGAAGCACCGATAAGCTCAATGAAATGGTCAAAAAGTGGGGTGACGACAAGGTCTTGGCAGTTACGGCCGATGTCTCCAAGCTGGACGAAATTACCCATGTCGCGGAAAAGGCCAAAGAAGCGTTTGGCCGAATCGATGTGGTGTTCGCGAATGCGGGTACCGGCGTTAACTCTCCCGGCATTGAAAACGGCGATCCCGATGAATGGAAGACCATGCTGGATGTGAACATTAATGCGCTGTTGTATACGGCCAAAGCCAGTTTGCCCTCCTTAAAAGAAACTCAAGGGCACTTCATTATCACCAGCTCCGTGGCCGGGAAGATCACGCTGAAAGGCTCTGTGTATGGTGCCTCCAAGTGGTTTGCTTACGGCTTCGGTCAGAACCTGGCAGCCGAGATGAGGGAATGGAATGGCCGGTGTACCACCATCTGCCCGGGCATGGTGAACACGCCGTTTTTCGATGAAGCCAAGCCGGACAAGCTGGACCCCAGCGATGTGGCCGATGCGGTTGTGTATGCGATGTCTGCCAACCCGAGATGCGATGTTCGCGAAATAACCTTGATGCCGACTCGATAGTAGGTTCAATGGTCGAGTGTATTAGCCTGTCAGAACTGTAGTAGAGTGCTCTTGGCAGCTTCTTACATTAGAGTTAAAGCTATATGAGCACGGTAATACTTGAATACGGTCAGGGTGCCACCTCGTACCGCGCCGCCGGGGAGCTGGAAGGTATTACCCGGTTGGTGAATGCGTTTTACGATTACATGGAAACGCTGCCGGAGGCGCGGCAGATTCTGGCGATGCACCGGCCGGATTTAACCGAGTCCCGCACCAAATTGGCTTACTTTTTGTCGGGCTGGCTAGGCGGGCCAAGGCTTTATGCAGAACATTTCGGTAGCATCAACATTCCAATGGTTCATCGGCATTTGCCCGTGGGCGAAGAAGATCGTGATGCCTGGATGCTGTGTATGCAGAAAGCCGTGGCCGACCAGCCGTTCGATGAGTCGTTCAAGGTGTATTTGATTAAGCAGCTTTGGGTGCCTGCAGAGCGAATTCGAAGTGTCTGTAGTGCACCTATTTCACGCTAATAAAAATCGGAGTTTTGAGTCATGCAGCCGAAAGACATTGTGGCGCAATTTATCGCTGACGTGAGTGCGCAGCGCCTGGAGAAAGCAAAAACGCTGCTGGCTGAAGAGGGCTTTGAGTATGTCGGCCCTAATATGCGTTTCCTGAACCGGGATGACATGGTGTCGTACCAGTTCGGTATGGTGGCTATTCAGAAAGATCTATTGCTGCGCCAACTCAGTGCCGATGGCGAGCATGTGTATGCGATTCTGGACTACCAAACCTACTTCGAGCAGATTGGCGATGTGCGGTTGGCGGTTTGGTTCGTGGTTCGGGACGGTAAGATTCAAACCGTGGAAACCTTCTACAACGCCGCAGTGGTCGAGAATATGTTGGGAGGCAACCTGCCGTCAGCGAACTGATCGGCAGGTGTTCTGTTCCGGGTTTTAGTGGTCGTAGTCGTTGTAGGTCATGGCGACGGCCTTGAAGATAGCCCGGCCTTTGTTCATGGTTTCTTTCCATTCCAGGCGAGGTACTGAGTCGGCGACTACGCCGGCGCCTGCCTGAATGTGCAGGGTGTTGTCTTTGATCACGGCGGTGCGGATCGCGATGGCCGTATCCATGTTGCCGTTGAACGACAAGTAGCCCACAGCCCCGCCGTATACGCCCCGTTTTACCGGTTCCAGCTCATCAATGATTTCCATTGCCCGGATCTTCGGGGCGCCGCTCAAGGTGCCTGCTGGCAGAGTGGCGCGCAGTACGTCCAGGCAGCTGGTGTCTTTGTCCAAGCGTCCGGTCACGTTGGAGACAATGTGCATCACGTGGGAGTAGCGTTCCACTATCATCTTGTCGGTTAAGCGCACGGTGCCGGTTTCGGATACTCGGCCAGCGTCGTTGCGGCCCAAGTCGATCAGCATCAGGTGCTCGGCGATTTCTTTTGGGTCGGCCAGCAGTTCTTTTTCCAGTGCGTTGTCTTCGGCATCGGTGACGCCGCGTTTGCGGGTGCCGGCGATAGGGCGCACGGTCACTTCTTCGTCTTCTACCCGTGCCAGAATTTCCGGTGACGAGCCCACAATGTGGAAATCGTCCAGATCGAGGAAGTACATGTATGGCGACGGGTTAAGCACCCTAAGCGAGCGGTACAGGTTCAGTGGCGGTGCTTCAAAGGGAATCGACATGCGTTGGGAGATGACGGTTTGCATCACGTCGCCGTCCAGCACGTAGCCTTTGATTTTATCCACAGCCGCTTCGAATTTGTCCTGCGAGAAACCGGAAACAAAATCGCTCTCGTCCACTTCTTTGCCGCGCAGGTGCTCTGGCGTGCGAGGTGCATCAGCGGTGGTGCGATGCAGCTGGTTTTCCAGTTCGTCGATGCGGGCCTGTGCCTGTTCGTAGGCACCTTCAACCGCCGGGTCTACGTGCACGATGAGGTGCAGCTTGCCACGCAGGTTGTCGAACACCACGATTTCATTCGACACCATCAGCAGGATATCCGGGGTGCCGATTTTGTCGGGCGGGCAGCTCTTGCGCAGGCGCTTCTCGATGTAGCGCACGGTGTCGTAACCGAAGTAGCCCACCAGCCCGCCGTTAAAGCGAGGCAGCTCGGGCAGATCGGGTGCGTTGAAGCGCTTCTGGTATTGATCCACAAAAACGAGTGGGTCTTCCACGTCGGCTTGTTCCACTACCTTGCCGTTCTGGCTGACTTCGATGCGGTGATCGTAGACTTTCAGCACTTCTCGTGAGGGCAGGCCGATGATCGAGTACCGGCCCCACTTCTCACCACCCTGAACAGATTCGAACAGATAGGAATACGGGCCACTGGCCAGTTTCAGGTAGGTGCTCAGAGGTGTGTCCAGATCCGCCAGGACTTCGCGGTACACCGGGATACGGTTGTAGCCGTCTTGGGCCAGTCTGGAGAAGTGCTCAGGTGTCATTTTGTCGTTTCCTGAATTCGGGTCTGCGTGTTTATAAAAGCTCGGTCAGCGAATCTACTACTGCATCGGCGCCAAGGCTGTCGATGGAAGCGCCGAAGTTGTAACCATAGCGCACAGCGACGCAGGGCATGCCTGCTTTCAGAGCCGCGTTTACGTCTGCCGTGGAATCGCCCACCATCACCGTGGTGCCGATGGTACTGCCCAGTTTTTCCATGGCGTGCAGCAACGGAGCCGGGTCTGGTTTCTTCACCGCTAAGGTATCACCACCCACGAACAGTTCGAAATAGGGCGCCAGTCCGGTTTGTTCCAACAAGGGCGCAACAAACTGATCGGGCTTGTTGGTGACCACGGCCATGCGGCAGCCGTTGGCTTTGAGGTGATCCAAACATTCGAGAACGCCTTTGAATACCACCGCGTGGCGGCCGTTCAGTTCAGCGTAGCTCTGGTAGAAAATGTTCAGTGCATCCGGGTGCAGGGCATCGTCTTTTGGCGACGCAGGCTCCCAATCGGTTTTGCCGGCCAGTGCGCGGCGCACCAGAATACTGGCGCCATTGCCCACCCAGCTGCGCACATTGGCAAGCCCGGCCGGGCTTCGGCCCAGTTTGGTGAGCATATCATCAACGGCAGCCGCCAGGTCCGGCGCACTGTCAACCAGTGTGCCGTCTAGGTCAAACAGCGCTGCGGCTGGCCACCGGTGGTTAAAAAGTCCCTTTAAACTCATCCGCCTATAACCTTGCGGGCCTGTTCCAGTTCTTCGCGCATGGCGTCGATGGTGGCCTTGTAATCCGAAGTGTTGAAAATGGCAGAACCGGCCACGAAGGTGTCGGCACCGGCTTCTGCAATTTCACGAATGTTGTCAACTTTAACGCCGCCGTCGATTTCCAAACGGATGTTGTAGTTGCTGTCGTCGATGCGCTTGCGGGCTTCCCGCAGTTTGTCGAGGGTGCCGGGGATAAACTTCTGGCCGCCGAAGCCCGGGTTAACCGACATCATCAGCACCATGTCGAGTTTGTCCATCACGTAATCCATATAGCTCAGTGGCGTGGCCGGGTTAAATACCAGCCCGGCTTTACAGCCGCCATCGCGGATCAGTTGCAGAGAGCGGTCAACATGGCTGGAAGCTTCCGGATGGAAGGTGATGTAGCTGGCACCGGCATCGATGAACATGCGGATCAGGTCGTCCACCGGAGACACCATCAGGTGTACATCGATGGGGGCGGTAACGCCGTGCTTGCGCAAGGCTTCACACACCATGGGGCCGATGGTGAGGTTGGGTACATAGTGATTGTCCATCACGTCGAAGTGCACCACGTCGGCACCCGCGGCCAATACGTTATCGACTTCCTCACCCAAGCGGGCGAAATCGGCGGAGAGGATAGACGGAGCAATCAGGAAAGGGTTCATCGGCGCACTCTCGGTCAGGTGAATTACGGCAGCTGTCAAAGCTTGTAAGTCTATCAGCTTGTTGCCGGTTTTCGCAGCGCGAGGGATGTGGTTTTGTTAACGGTTATGCCGTTTGATCAGCTCCCAGGCTTGTTGATAGCGCAGAAGCTGATCTTTGGCGGCATCCAGCTCGATAGGCGACAGTTTTTGCTGCGAGAGTTTGTCCGGGTGGCAGGTAGACAGGCGCTTGCGGTAAGTGCGTTTGATGGTTTCGAAACTGTCCCGCCGGGTAACCCCCAGTATTTCGCAGGCTTGTTCGTAGCTTTTGGGCTTTTCGACGGTGCTGGCGGAACGAATCCATACTTTGCTGGCGTAGCTGGCAAAAATGTCGTCGCTGACGGCCATCGGCAGGCCGAGGTTGTCGATGGCGTCTTCACAGCGGTAGCGTCGTTCTTTGCTGGGCTTACCGAGAATCTGTGCGCCGTGGCACAGGCACATGGCCATTTTGATGGCGGCGCCAGGAGACAGCTTGGCGACGATGCGGTTCCAGAGCCCGCGATGTAGGGGTGTGCCGCTGGCGTCTTTGCCGAGTTGGTATTGCTCGATGGCTTTTTTGCGCTGGCGCGAGGATAAGCGCAGCGCTTTCATCAGCAGTTCGGCGTAGCGAATGTCGCCTTCCATTACCCGGCCATCGGCTTTGGCGATGTAGCCCAAAAAGAAGAACAGGGGCTTTCGGCAGCGACGTGGCAATCGGGCGCGTTCGATCAAGGTGTTGGCCTGATGCCCGCAACTGGACAGCTCGTGTAGCAGGTCCGAGAAAACCGATTCAATGCTTGCCGGCAAAGACGGCCCTGTCGCGTTGGTCATGGTTGCGGTGCGTTTTCCGTCAGCAAAGTGTCGAGTTGTTCCAGCCGGGCAGGGGTGCCCACATCAATCCATTGGCCCGAATGCTTCAAGCCTCTTACGCGTTGTTGTGCCATGGCATCGCGAAGCACCGGGCCAAGTTTGCCTGCGGTGTCGTCGAGCCCGTTGAACAGGCGGCGGCGCAACAGGCTGATGCCTGTGAAGGTGAGTTTGGTTTCGCCTTCAGAGCATAGCAGGCCTTCCGGTGTTAGGTGGAAGTCGCCCGTGGGGTGGTGTTCGGGGTTGCTCGTGAGCACCAGCACGGCATCGCAGTTTGGGTCGGTCGGTGGCTGCAATTGGCCGAGTGGGAAGTCTGTCCAGATGTCGCCGTTGATCACCAGAAACCATTCGGCGTCATCGGCAGCAAGCAGGGGCAGGGCGCGCACGATGCCGCCGGCGGTTTCCAGCGGCTCGCCTTCGGGCGAGTAGTGCAGGTTTACGCCGAATGATTCGCCGCTGCCGAGCTGTTGTTCAATTTGCTCGCCCAGCCAGGCGTGGTTAATCACCACGTCCTGAAAACCGGCCTGCTTCAGGCTATTCAGATGATGAACAATCAGCGGTTTGCCGCCGGCGCGAAGCAGGGGCTTAGGGGTTGTCAGCGTGAGTGGGCGCATACGCTCGCCTTTGCCGGCGGCCAGAATCATGGCTTTCACGATGAGCGTTTCTCCGGGATGGGCACCGGGCCAATTGTGCTCTCAATCGCCGGAATGACCGTGCAGCACAACCATTCATGGAAGTGGCGGAAGGCTGGCTGGCGGGCACTGGCATCGCGGATATAGCTGACAGTTCGAGGAATGTCTCCCAGATAACCGGTTTTGCCATCGCGAATCGCCAACCGGGCAAATATACCGGCGGCTTTCAGGTGACGTTGCATGCCCATCAGTTCGAACCACTGGCGGAAGGTTTCCGGGTCGGCGTTGTGTAGGCCGGCATTCAGGCTGGCCATACGGTAGTGTTCCAGCCACTCCACAATTTTTTCTTCCGGCCAACGGACGTAGCAGTCTTTCAGTAATGAAACGGCATCGTAAGTGACTGGGCCGATCACGGCATCCTGAAAATCGATCACACCGGGGGCGGTTTGGCCATCGCGAATCAGCAGGTTTCGGGAGTGGTAGTCCCGGTGCACGGTCACTTCCGGTTCGGTCAGTGCGCTTTCTTTTAACAGGCTGAAGGTGGTGTCCAGCAGCGCTCGTTCCTGATTGCTGAGGTTCAGGCCAAGGTGTTTTTCCAGCAGCCAGTCGGGGAAGAGTGCCATTTCCCGGTCGAGCATGGCGTCGTCGTAGTGGGGCAATGGGTGGGCCGCCGGAGCAGTTTGCTGTGCGATGCGTGCCAGTTCGTCCAGCGCTTGCCGGTAGTGGTTGTCGGCATTGCTTGCGGTGGTTGCGCCCAGCATCAGGTTGTCGCCGAAATCTTCCAGCAATAGGAAGCCTTGGCTGAGGTCTTCGCCGGCGATGTCGGGCACGTGGATGCCGTGCTGGTGCCAGTATTTGGCGATGGCGACGAAGGGCTCGCAGTTTTCGTGTTCGGGTGGTGCGTCCATCACGATGAACGGCGTGCGCGCTTGTCCGGAGGTTTCCCGCCATACCCGGAAGTAACGGCGGAAGCTGGCATCGCCGGAAACGGGTTCCGGGCTGGCGCTGTCAAAACCGGGAAAACGCCTGACCCAATCGGTCAGCTGCTGCAGACGGGTATCCATGATTTTATGGTAATTCCTGAGTTGTTCTGTTGTGTAGCAACGTTAGCAGAGGAGTATAAAGAGCGTAAAACGGATTTGCAGCGGTGTTTCCGTTAACAAGCTCGGGGGGCGCGTGTAAACTAGGCAGCTGTTCTCGAGAACAGCCACCATTCATTTGAAACAGGAAGCCTGCCGTCGTGCCCAGCCGTTACCGTCAGCAGTTGTGGTTTAAGCCCCGTTTAACCGGGCTTTTGCTGGCAATGGTAGTTGCGCCAGCGGCCTCTATTGCGGAAGAACATAGTCATCAGGCCCCGAGCGCGGCGGAGATCGATTGGCGCCCCCGAAGTGAACTGCCCCCGGACGTGCAAGCACAGGTTCCAGTGTTTTGTGGCGGCGGGTATTTGCCGTCTACTTCCGCGAGTGGTCAGGTCCCTGTGTTTCCCGCCGGAGCAGGAAGCGATCAGCCTTTGGAAGCCAGTGCGCTGGATGCCCGCTATGAGGTGGATTCAGAGTTGTACCTGAAAGGCGATGTGCGCCTGCGTCAGGGCAGTTTTCAGGCCTCCGGTTCTGAAGCCCGCTATAACACTCAATCCGGTCAGTTGAGCCTGCAAGGCCCGATGGTCAGCCGCGGTGAAGGTTTTTTGCTGACGGGTGAAAACGCCCATTATTCGGCCGATTCCGGCCAGCTGGATATCAACACGGCGACCTTCCTGCTGCACCAGTCTGAGTTGCGAGGCGAGGCATCTTCGCTGTCGCGGGTGGACGAAAATCAGGTGTTGATCACCGATGGCCTGCTCACCACCTGTGGTCCGGGGCAGAATGACTGGGCGATTGTGGCATCCGACATCGAGTTGGATCAGGCCGAAGGCTTCGGTTCGGCCAGGCATGTGCGTTTGGAAGTGTTGGATGCGCCGGTGTTTTATTGGCCCTACATTACGTTCCCCATTGATGACCGCCGCAAGACTGGTTTTCTGTACCCGCAATTCGGCTCGTCTAGTGCGGGTAGTGGTGCGTTCTTCGCGCTGCCTTATTACCTGAACCTGGCGCCCCATTACGATGCCACGCTCACGCCCCAGTATATTCATGGCCGTGGCCTGTTCACCGAAGCGGAAGGACGTTATCTGAGCCGGTATGGTGAATCCGTGTTGCAGTTGGGGTACATCAATGATGACCCAGCCTACAAAGACGAAGTCGTTGGTGCCGGCGGAGAACGCTGGGCGCTGGATTTCTCCACCCGCGCCACTTTTGGAGGCGGTTGGCGGGGTTACGGTGATTTCTCTGTCGTATCGGATGAAGATTACCTGAGCGATTTGAACCGCTCGCTGGAAATTGACCAAACCACGCATTTGCAACGCCGTGGCGGGGTGAGCTATTCCGACCAGTACCAGTATTTCGATGCCTATTTGAACGGTTACCAAACCGTTGCCGAGCGCATTGCCGACGTTAACAAGCCTTATGCCCAGCTGCCTGAAGTGCTTTACGCTGGCGAGGTGGATGTGGGTGCGTTTCAGGCGGGAGTCGAAAGTCAGTACACCTGGTTCTACCGCGATAACGACGACCTGACCGGTTTGGATCAGGCTAACGGCCATCGTTTGCGGGCAATTCCGGAAGTGGCATTGCCAATGCGCGCGCTGTGGGGTTTCAGCCGGCCTTCGGTGAGTCTGGATTATACCCGCTACGAGTTGGACGATTACACGCTGGCGAATGCGAGTGTGGATCGCACTGTACCGGTGTTTGAATGGGATAACGGGCTGTATTTTGACCGCCGCTCCAGCCTGTTTGATATTCCATACAATCAAACATTGGAGCCGCGGTTGTACTACGCTTGGGCCGATGCCGACGCGGATCAGAACGACATTCCGGATTTCGATACCGATGTCAAAAGCTTCCGATTTGATCGGTTGTTCGAGCGCAACCGCTTTAACGGCGGCGACCGGGTTGGCGATGCGAACCAGCTGACGGTGGCTTTGACTAGTCGCTTCAACGATCTGGTCACCGGTGCTGAACGTGCACGGATCAGTGTCGGTCAGATTCGCTACTTTGATGACCGGGAAGTGAATTTGTTTGGTGAGGGGGCGTCGGACCGAGCCAATTCGCCGCTGGCGGGTGAGTTGGTATTGAACCCGCTGGACAATCTTGAAATTCGTACCTCGGGCTTGTGGGACCACGACACCCAGAAAACCGAAGAAGGACGTAGCCAGCTGATTTTCCATTCCGAGGATTACCGCTATTTGGCCACGCTGGGCCACACCTACAGCCGCCCGGATGAACTTGAACAAACCGACATTGGTACGGTATTCCCGGTAACCAATAAACTCAGCGCCATTGGCCGCTGGGTGTGGGACTCCGAACTCGACCGCACGGTAGGGTCGTTGGCGGGTCTCGAATACAACAACTGCTGCTGGAGTTTCCAGGTAGTGCACCAGAACTACCTGACCGATGACGAGCAATTGGACACCCGCTTGCTGTTCCGCATTGAGCTGAAAGGGCTTGGTGGCAGCGGCGGGGCGTCTAACAGCATCGGTGATGCGATCTACGGTTATGACGAGCGCGAACGCCGCCGTTTTGGAACTGCGTACCGTTAAAACGAACTAAGGCTGTTAACCCTGACGCACGCCGGGGCGGCTGAGAATTTAAAAACCAAGAGGTGACTATGAAGGCGACTGTACGCCACGGACTGACTCTGCTGTTGGCACTGACTATGATGGCTTTGTCAGTGGCAGCCCAAGCGGAACGAAAAGTATTGGATCGTGTGGTAGCCATTGTCGATGACGGTGTGGTTCTGCAAACCGAGTTGGAAGCACGGTTGAACACGATCATTGGTCGTTTGAGCACCCAAGGCACCGGATTGCCACCTCGTAAGATGCTGGAAGAGCGTGTGCTTGAGCAGTTGATTGTGGAATCGGTTCAGCTGCAGATGGCAGACAAAATGGGCATGCGGATCAGCGATAACGAGCTGAACGAGACCCTGAGCAATATTGCGGCCAGCAACGGCTTGACGTTGGCTCAGTTCGAGGGGCAGCTGGCGGAGGAAGGCGTAACCTACCGGCAGGCTCGGGAGCAGATTCGTAATGAGATGCTGACCAGCCGTGTGCAGCAGAGCCGGGTGGGGAACCGCATTCGGATTACCGACCGCGAAGTGGAAAACTACCTGCAGGCCCAGAAGGCTTCGGGCAGCCAGGGCGCTGAATACCGGTTGGCGTACATTTTCATCCAAGTGGATGATCCCGGTAACGAAGCGTCGGTAAATGAAGCTCGTGATACAGCTGAGCGTTTGCGTGAACAAATCCTGGAGGGTCGAGACTTCCGAGAAGTGGCGGTTGCAGAATCTGATGCCAGTAACGCCCTTGAAGGCGGCGACATGGGCTGGCGCGCGGAAAGTCAGTTGCCTTCACTGGTTGCGCCGGTGGTGCCGAATCTGGAAGTGGGTACGCCTTCTGAAGTGCTGGAAAACAACAGTGGTTTCCATCTGGTGATGGTGATGGACAAGCGTGGTGGTGAACAACAAACCTTTATTGAACAGCATAAAGCCCGCCATATCCTGATCCGTCCATCCGAGGCAGTGACCGAAGCAGAAGCCGAGCGCAAGATTCGCGACATCTACCAGCAGCTGCAGAACGGCGCTGATTTTGAAGCGCTGGCGCGTAAAGAATCCGATGACTCGGTATCCGGTTCTGACGGCGGTAATCTGGGTTGGGTAAGCCCCGGCCAGATGGTGCCAGAATTCGAGAAGGGCATGATCGACGCTGAGGTTGGCGAAGTGTACGGCCCGGTTCGCTCGCAGTTTGGTTGGCACCTGATTTTGGTGGAAGAGCGCCGGAATCAGGACGTGACGGCAGAGAGCCGTGCATCGAAAGCGCGTCAGGCGATTTATATGCGCAAGTTCGAAACCGAACTGCAGAACTGGTTGCGGGAAATCCGCGACGAAGCCTTTATTGAATTCAAAGGCGAATACGCTGATATGAACGAAAGCAGCGAGGAAGAGGAAGAAGAGGCATCATGACGAACCCGGTCATTCTGGCGCTGACCGCCGGCGAGCCGGGCGGAATCGGGCCGGAACTGTGTTTGCAGCTGGCAGGTGAAAACCGGGCTGCAGGCATTGTGGTGGTTGCCGGAAAAAACCTGATGGAACAGCGGGCCCGGCAACTGGGCCTTGCGGTGCAGCTGCACGACTGGCAACCGGGTATGCAGCCGGAAACCTGTGCTGGGCACCTATCGGTTTGCCACGTAGCCGGTTGTGATTTTACCGCAGCGGGCAAGCTGAATACTGGCAACAGTCAGTACGTGCTGGATACGCTAACGCTGGCTGCCCAAGGCTGCCTGAGCGGCGACTTTGATGGCATGGTTACCGCGCCCGTCCACAAAGGCGTGATTAACGAAGCCGGTATTGCGTTCAGTGGCCATACTGAATTTCTGCAGGAATTATGCGGCGTTGAGCGCGTGGTGATGATGTTGGCCACCGAAGAACTCCGGGTGGCTTTGGTAACCACTCACTTACCTCTGAAAGACGTATCGGCGGCGATTACCCCGGAACGCCTGACGCAAGTAACGCGTATTCTGAACGCCGATCTGAAAACCTTCTTCGGTATTGAACAACCCCGCATTCTGGTCACCGGACTGAACCCCCATGCCGGTGAAGGTGGCCATTTAGGCCGGGAAGAAATTGAAGTGATTGAGCCCACGTTGGATCAGCTTCGCCAAGAAAACATATTGCTGACCGGCCCGCTGCCGGCAGACACGTTATTCACACCGCATTGGCTGAACGACGCTGATGCGGTACTCGCTATGTACCACGATCAGGGCCTGCCGGTGCTGAAATATCAAGGCTTCGGCCGTGCGGTCAACATTACATTGGGGCTGCCGATTGTGCGCACCTCGGTAGACCACGGCACCGCTTTGGACTTGGCTGGCACCGGCAAAGCCGATGCTGGCAGCCTGCACACAGCCATTCGCGTGGGTGAACACATGGCCCGCTGCCGCCAGGCGGCTACAGCCGGAGAGCATGAATGAGTAACCAACATGGCCACAAGGCCCGCAAACGCTTCGGCCAGAATTTTTTGCACGATCCGGGCGTGATCGAAAAGATCGTCCGTTCGATCAATCCGAAGCCAGAAGACGTGATCGTTGAGATTGGTCCGGGGCTTGGAGCGATCACCGAAGAAATTCTGTCGATCAACCCGCGCTTGCAGGTGGTTGAGCTGGACCGGGATTTGATTCCGGTACTGAGAACCAAGTTTTTCAACTACCCGGATTTCAAAATCCACGAGGCCGACGCGCTCAGTTTTGATTTTAGCCAGCTGGCCACTGACCGCCCGCTGCGTATTGTCGGTAACTTGCCGTATAACATTTCGACTCCACTGATTTTCCACCTGTTGGCCCAGGCCGGTGTGGTGCAAGACATGCACTTCATGCTGCAAAAGGAAGTGGTGCAACGCTTGGCCGCGGTGCCGGGTGACAACAACTACGGCCGTTTGGGGATCATGGCTCAGTATTTCTGCAAAGTGCAGCCGTTGTTCGAAGTTGGGCCGGGAGCCTTCCGGCCGGCGCCGAAGGTGGATTCTGCCATTGTTCGATTGGTGCCCCATAAAGAATTGCCGTACCCCGCCAAGGATTTAAAAACCCTTCAATCGGTCGTGCGCACGGCGTTCAATGCGCGCCGAAAAACCTTGCGTAAGGCACTCGGGGCGATGGTAACGGTAGAGCAGCTTCAGTCGCTGGATATCAACGACGGCCTGCGCCCGGAAAACCTGAGCCTGGCCGACTATGTCCGAATCGCTGATTTGTTGGTCGATGCGAAATCGGCGAACGGCGGCGCAGAAGAGGTAAGTAATGACTGACTACGCCATTGGCGATATTCAGGGTTGCTACGAACGATTGCGAGATGTGTTGGCCTCGGTCGATTTCTCGCCCTCGCGGGATCGGCTGTGGGTCGCGGGGGATTTGATCAACCGGGGGCCTTCGTCGTTGGCGACCTTGCGATATCTCGAAGGTTTGGGCGATGCCACCAAGGTGGTGCTGGGTAATCACGACCTGCATCTGTTGGCGGTGGCATGGGGTGGCCATAGCCCAAAGAAGAAAGACACGCTGCACGACATTCTTGAAGCACCGGATCGTGACCGCTTGCTGCACTGGCTTCGCCAGCAAAAATTGTGTGTCCACGATGCTGAACGCAATCTGGTGATGACCCACGCTGGTTTGCCTCATATCTGGGGTGTTGAACAGGCGGTGGCTTATGCGCGCGAAGTCGAAGCGGTGATTCAGGGTAGCGATGCCGACGAGTACTTCAGCCAAATGTATGGCAATAAGCCCGAGCGTTGGTGTGATACCCTCTCTGGCATGGACCGTTGGCGAGTGATTACTAACTACTTCACTCGTATGCGTTTTATTGCGCCGGACGGTAGCCTTGAGCTAAGGGCGAAAGAATCGGCAGACAGCGCGCCGGAAGGTTACGCCCCTTGGTTCAGCTATCCACGTCAGGATGATGTGCAAGTGGTTTTCGGCCACTGGGCAGCCATCGAAGGGGATACTGGCAGCGATCGCTTTATAGGCCTTGATACCGGCTGCGTATGGGGCGGTGTGCTGACGCTGATGAATCTCGACACCGGGGAGAAAGTTCACTGTGATTGCAGTTAGCCCCAAAGCCATTGTGTTGCGCTGGGCCCTGGTGGCCGGTGCTTTTGCCGGCTTGTTGGCGGTGATGACGGGCGCGTTTGGTGCCCATGGCCTGCGCCATGTTGTCAGCGAACGTGGGTTGGAAGTGTTTCAAACCGCCGTCAGTTACCAGATGTACCACGCGTTGGCGTTGGTGGTTGCGAGTTTGATGCCCGCGCTACGCCTGAATCACCGCTTGTTGACCCTTGCCTGTGGTTTTTGGTTGGCAGGCATTTTTCTGTTTAGCGGCAGCTTGTATCTGTTGGTGCTGACCAGTGCCTCATGGCTTGGGCCGGTAACACCGATGGGTGGGGTATGCCTGATAATTGGTTGGGCGCTGCTGGTTGCGGCAGCGTTGAAACGATGATGGAGAAAAGCAGAGCTATGCAGGTTCAGGTTAACGGAGAAGTGATGGAGCTTCCCGGCGAAGTCACCATTTCGGCTTTGATTGAGCACCTTGCGCTGACCGGCAAACGGGTCGCGGTTGAGGTGAACGAGGACATCGTGCCCCGTAGCAAACATGCGGAATTTACCCTCGGCGAGAACGATCGGGTAGAGTTTGTGCATGCAATCGGTGGTGGTTGATTCCACCACCTTTGTGGTCAGCCCCGCCAGGTTCACGAACCGTGAACGCCCCCTCTTTTTCATACAACTCAGGTAGGTTATGACAGATACACCGGAAATCCAGCTCCCCGAAGATAAGCCTCTGGAAATTGCAGGCAAGGTATACCAGTCCCGTTTGTTGGTGGGGACAGGAAAATACAACGATCTGATGGAAACTGGCCACGCCATTGAGACCAGTGGGGCAGAGATTGTGACGGTGGCCGTGCGTCGTACCAATCTCGGGCAGAATCCGGATGAGCCGAATCTGCTGGATTTGATCTCGCCAGACAGCTACACCATTTTGCCGAACACCGCCGGCTGCTTCACCGCGAAAGACGCCGTGCGCACCTGTAAGCTGGCCCGTGAACTGCTTGATGGTCGCGATCTGGTGAAACTGGAAGTACTGGGTGAGCATAAAACCCTGTACCCGAACATGCCGGAAACTTTGGCTGCCGCTGAAGAGCTGATTAAAGACGGCTTCAAGGTGATGGTGTATTGCTCGGATGACCCGCTGCTGGCAATGCGTTTGGAAGAGATGGGTTGCATTGCCATCATGCCGCTGGGTGCGCCGATTGGTTCCGGGCTGGGTATTCAGAATCGCTACAATATTCGCTTGATTGTGGAAAATGCCAAGGTGCCGGTGCTGGTTGATGCGGGCGTCGGAACGGCTTCGGATGCCACCATCGCGATGGAGCTGGGTTGTGACGGCGTGTTGATGAACACCGCCATTGCGCAGGCAAAAGACCCGATCAGAATGGCAAACGCCATGCGCCTGGCCATCGAAGCCGGCCGCGAGGCGTATCTGGCAGGCCGTATGCCCAAGAAGCTATACGCCAGTGCATCGTCACCGATTGACGGCACTTTCTTCTAAGTCATGATTTTCACGACCCTCTCCCGTTCGAGGAGAGGGCGTATAATATTAAAAACAGAATTCCAGAGCGCTGTAATCCCTATATGACCAAGCCAAAATCCAGCCGGCGGGAGACGATCCTGCAGGCTCTTGTTGAATTGCTGCAGAAAGATCCGGGGGCCCGTATTACCACGGCAGGCCTTGCGAAGTCTGTGGGCGTGACCGAAGCGGCTTTGTATCGGCATTTTCCCAGCAAGCGGAAGATGTTCGAGGCCTTGATCGAGTTTGCGGAAGACGCAGTATTTTCTCGTTGTCAGGTGGTCCTGCAGGAGCAGGACGATGTACGTGTGCGCCTGCAACAGATTGTGCATCTGGTGCTGGTGTTTTCTGAACGAAACCCGGGGCTGTGTTGTGTGCTGACGGGCGATGCCTTGATGGGCGAAGACGAATCCCTTCGCAAGCGGGCATCCCAGTTTTATGAGCGCCTGGAAACCCAGATGCGCCAGTCGCTGAAGGAAGGGGAAATCCGGCAGGGCTTGCGCCCACGTACCAGTGCGGCACGTGGGGCCGACTTCGTGATGGTATTTTTGGAAGGGCGCGTTCAGCGTTTTGTGCGCTCGTCGTTCTCCCGATTTCCCAGCGCAGACTTCGACGAGGCTTGGGCCTTGGTCGCTGAGTCCATCTGGGGCTGATTCCGCCCCGGCTTACTCGTAGCCGGAGGCGATGCGAAGAATCGACCGTGCCGGGTGCCATACCTCGGGTGCTGAGATGAGAATATCCCGGCCCCAGAGGTCGGCGGGATAGTCTGCCGGTACATCGCCGAAATGGCCCACCGTTGCGCCCGCTTCCCAGGCGATCAGGCGTGCAGCCGCAAAATCCCACGGGCTGACGTTTTCATAGTAAATATCCAGCCGGCCACAGGCTACCCAGCAGATATCCAGTGCGGCAGAGCCGATTCGGCGCAGATCGCGACATTGGTGAATCATGGCATCCAGCCGTTTGATCAGGGGTTCCAGATGGTCTTTGGTGTACGGAAAGCCGGTGGCGAACAGCGACTGCCTCAGTGAGGTAGCACCGCTGTGCTGAATAGGCTTACCGTTCAGTGTGGCGCCTTCGCCTTTGGTGGCCCGGAAGGTTTCACCGGGGAAGGGCGCATGTACCACGGCCACTTGCACCTGCCCGCGCTCGGCGTAAGCAATGGAAACCGCCACCTGAGGGTGCCCATAAGCATAGTTAACGGTGCCGTCGATGGGGTCGATGATCCATAGCGGGGTCTCGAGATGCTCGGCCTGGGTCAGGTCCGGCATGGTTTCTTCCGACAAGATGCGGTGGTCGGGGAAGCGCTCCCGAATAGCGTTGGTGATGAACTCATCGGCCAGTACGTCGGCGTGGGTGACCAGTTCGGTCTGGTCTTTGTAATCGGTGCGGAGGGTGCTTTCTTCCCGTTCTCGGCGGATCAGCTCTCCAGCCTCTTTAGACAGCGCTTCGGCGAAATCGGTTATGTCGTGCATAGACAGAGAATCAGACATAGCACCCCCGTGATGATTAAGTGAGGGTGCCAGTCTAACATGCGGGGGTGTTACAAGCTGTTCAGCCACCTCTCCATGTTCTCCATGGCCAGCACGATGCGTGGGCAAGCCTGTTGCACAAAATCATCGGCCAATTCTTTTTCAGCGTAATCGCCGGCTGCGAGAACCAGCGATTGTGCGCCGTCGAAATCGACAAACGCCAAACGTGCGCCCATGTGGTCCGGGACAAAGCCGAAATCACTGGCAGGCAAAATGGCGACGCCGGTATCTTCCAACAGCGCTGAGCAGAACGCCTGCGAGGTTTTGATGTCCCGATTGGCTAATCGTTCGCTGAAGCTCGAAAAGTCAGGGAATACGTAGAAGGCACCCTCGGGTTTACGTACTACGGCGCCCATCTCACTCAGGCGACGGTGCACGTATTCACCCACCACTTTGAGTACTCGCCGGGACTGTTTCAGATAGTGGTCAATGTCATCCCCGCCATTGAAAGCGGTAATGGCCGCGTACTGGATGGGGGCCGCCGTCGAGGTGAAAGTCTCGCTGGCAATGATCGCCATGGCATCTTGCAGTGGGCGCAGTTCGGGCGGAAAAATGAACGTGCCCAACCGCCAGCCACCGGCACCCAACCATTTGCTCATACCCGTGCTGACGATGGTGCCTTCGGGATAGTAGCGGGCAATGGATTTGTGCCGGCCTTCGAAGTGCACTTCGCCGTAAATTTCATCCGATAGCAAAATCAGGTTGTACTTCCGAGCCACATTGGCGATAGCCAGTAACTGGTCGTCGGTGTAGGTGCAGCCGGTCGGGTTGGACGGGTAGTTCAAAATCAGGATGCGCGGGCGCGATGGGTCGTCCCGGCAGATGATGTCCAGCTCTTCGGCGGTCAGTTGCCAGTTGTTTTCGGCGTGTGTCGGCAACCAATGTACTGAACGGCCGATGATGCGAGCCTGCGGTGCGTAAGATACCCAACTCGGGCGCGGAATCAGCAAATCACCGTAGTAGGCCAGCTGCAGAATGAACAGCAGTTCTTTAGAGCCTGGGCCGATGAGTACGTCTTCCCAGGTAGAACGCATCCGCTCGCTGCGGTTGATGTACCCGGAAATGGACTCTCGCAGACCTTTAAGGCCTTTGACCGGAAGGTAATCTTTCTCGTGTGCGTGGTCTTTGAGTGCCTGCACCACACGCTCGGGAACCGGAAACGGGGATTGCCCCAAGCCCAGTTTAATGATGTCTTTACCTTCTGCGCGCAGCTGATTGCTTTGCTCGTTGATGCGGAGGGTGGCCGAAGGTTGAATGCCCCGGACGTTCAGGTTGATCGCAAAGAGGTGGCCTTTTTTGATGTCCATTGTTCCTGTCTGTTGTTGGGAGGTGACAATGGCAGTATAGGCCCGCCCGGTGGGCCTGTGTCTGGTATCCGAGTAGGCATTTCCCGTTACGCTATTCCGCCAGCACCATCACCGGGATTTTATCCACACCTCCACTCGACCATTGCGCTGATTACCCGAGCCGCCAACAGGCATGTAGTGGCCGTAACCCGTGTAGGACACATACGGAACGCCCGCGTGATTAAGCGCTCGGCGAACTGACAGAGCTCTCAGCTCAGAGATCATTTGGGCACGTAGCTCGTCGCTTTGGGCATCGGCGAAACCGATGAGCAGCAGGTCGTCAGCAGAGCGTTTGTGCTGCTGCAAATAGTGTTTCACCCGCAGCAAGTCCCGGTGTGCTTTGTTATCGAGTTTGGTGCGGCCTTCCGCGAATCGGAAGTTGACCGTCAGGCGCTGGTAGCTTTGGGTCAGACGTTTGAAGGTTGCCGGAACAGAGTCATCAAACTCGGGCTTCACGGCGATCGGGTTTTGGGAAATAAAGCCGGAGCCCGCTACCCGACCTTGGCCCTCGGCGCTGAGTGCATATTCAATCAGCCCTTTGGCCAAGTCGGGTGATTGTTCGCCGAGGGTGTACATGAACAACCGGCGGGACAGCGGATAATCCTCGCTGGCGACCGTGAGCTGGTTAGGCTTAAGAGCGGGGGCGTCACCGTCAGAAATCGCGAGCAGCTTGCTGTTTCGAACAGACGCTAATCCGGCAAAACCAATGCTGTAAGGGTCGCGGGATACGTCATCGGATAGCTGGTCGTTGGATTCGTATCGAAGCGCTGAGTCGTGCAGAGGGGCTGCTTTATCGAGCACCAACGTCTTGAAGGTATCCCAGGTGCCGGAGCGGTTGTCCCGAGCATACAGGCGAATGAGATTATTGCTTCCGCCCACTTTCGCCCAGTTTCGAATCTGACCGCTGAACACTTTCCGAAGTGTTTCGATGCTCATCTGGCTGACCGGGTTTGATTGATGAACCAAAATGGCAAGGCCATCGATGGCAATCACGTGTTCACTGGCAAGCCCTGTGAGGTCTGCGGTGTCGCTGACTTTTGCCGCTTCGCCAGGGCGTGCCGGGCGGGAAGATGCCCAGATGTCGGCCTGACCATTTGCCAGCGTGCGAAATCCCGTGCTGGAGCCGTGGGCGGCAACCAATACTGACAGCTTTTTATCGTGTTGACGGGTGACCAGAATCTGCTCGTTATCGCGGGCAGCGGGTTGGCGTAAGACCTGATCGTTGCTTAGCTGCTCAAGATAACCCTCGACCAGCGATGGCGCCAGAGTGGCTCCCACAGTATTGGAACCGTGAATTTCCAGTTCATGGGCCGTGGTCAGTCGGGGGAACGCCAGCACTGAGCAGAGCAAGAAAAGAAGGAGGTAAATTCGATCAGAAACAGCCATTTAAGAGTATCCATACCAAACAGTTGCGATAGAGATAGGATGCTACAGAAATGTGACAGTTGTGTTTCAGGGCTTAGAATTTGTGGGGTTCCAGTTCCATCTGAATGATTTTGCGCCCGAGCATGATTATGCGGCCAGTATAGCGTTCTTCACCGGTGGTGGTGAAGTCGAACAGAAACCGGCGCCAGACTCGAACGCTGCCGGTGTCATCACGCTTGAACCAAAGGCCCCGGAGAAAGACGGCATCGTCTAGAAGCATCACGTCCATGGTTTTGCAGTACCGGCGAGCGGCATCGAGTACGAAGTCTGTGATGGCTTTGGCTTGCCACCAATACCAAACGGCGAAGCCTGCGGTAAAAAGCCAGAAGAGAGTTCCGAGAGTCAAAGTACTGGCGGCCCTGTTGATGATTTGAGGTGAACGGTCAATCAGACCGCGAAAGCGCCAGACTACCTTATTGCGTCTGTTCGGGGAATTGTTGCGGGGGAGGGCGTTTAGCCACCACCCAAAGCGACCCGCTTAGGTGGTGGCTAAACATTCGCTCAGCTACTGCTTTTTGCGACCTCTTGTTCATCGTTGTTTTTATCACCGGCTTCGCTGTGATGATCACGTGCCAGCAAGATGTAGAAGGCTGGCAGCACGAACACGGTGAACAAAGTACCAATGCCCAGACCGGCGCTGATGGTCAGGCCAATGGCGAACCGGCTTTCTGCACCCGGGCCTACTGCGATCAGCAGTGGGACCATCGCGAAAATCAGCGCCAGAGAGGTCATGATGATCGGGCGTAGGCGAATTGCCGCTGCTTCGATCACCGCGTCGACCTTGTTCAGACCACGCTCTTTCTGCAGTTGGTTGGCGAACTCCACGATCAATATACCGTTCTTCGACACCACCCCGATCAACGTGATCAGGCCCACCTGGGTGTATATGTTCATGGTGGCAAAGCCGAGTACGATAAACACCATGGCACCTGCCACCGACATGGGCACGGACACCAGAATGATGATCGGATCGCGCCAGCTCTCAAACTGAGCCGCCAGTACCAGATAGATCACCAGCAGCGACAAGAAGAACGTCACAACCAGCGCACTACCTTGGTTCGCCAGCTGGCGGGAGGCTCCGGTGTAGTCAGAGCTGAAGCCTTGCGGGAACACTTCATCGGCGGTTTGCTCAATGAATTCCATGGCGGTGCCTGCAGCAACGCCCGGCATCACCACGCCTTCCAGAGTCAGCGAGTTTTGCTGGTTGAACTGGGTGCGGTTCGACGGTTCTACTTCTTCGGTGAAGCTGGCTACGCTGGATAGCGGTACCAGTTCGCCGCTGCCGGTGCGAATGTAGTAATCATCCAGCGATTCTTTGCTCGGGCGGAACTGGTCATCTACCTGTGGAATTACCTGATAAGAGCGGCCTTCCATATTGAAGCGGTTGATGTAACCGCCACTGAGCATGCTGGACAACGATTGCCCGACTTCCTGCATCGATAGACCCAGGTCGGCAACACGATCACGGTCGATGTGAATGCGGGTGACCGGCCTATCGAAGTTGATGGACTTCTTCAGGAACATGAAGTTGCCGCTTTGCATCGCCTTACCAAGAATTTCGTCGGCCACCTGATCCAGCTGTTCATAGCTACCACCGGTGCTGACCACGAACTGGAAGGGCAGGCCGCCGCCAGAACCCGGCAATGCAGGCAGCGGGAATACGGCTGTTTGTAAGCCGGTTACGTTCTTCAGTTCGGCATCCAGTTTTGGCTGAATATCGAATTGGCTGACTTCACGTTCACTCCATGGCGCCATTTTGAAGCCGCCAAACACGGCGTTCGGGCTGGTAATGCCGATGATCATGAAGTCCTCTTTGTAACCCGGCAGCTCCGACATGCGGCCTTGCACTTCCTGACCGTGTTCAAGCAGATAGTCCAAGGTGGATGTTTCGGGGCCAAGGCCCTGATGGAACAGGATGCCCTGATCTTCGGTAGGGGCCAGCTCGCTCTGGCTCATCATCTGCATGAAGTAGATGGAGCCCAACACCACTAATGCGAAGAATACGACAACCGATTTGGTTTGCATCAACGATGAAAGTGCCGCTTTGTAGCCATTGGCTATACCGTTGAAGAACTTCTCGACCAACTGTTCGAACTTTCCGGGCTCGCCGTGAGGCTTCAGCACCTTGGCGGACAGCATGGGTGAGAGTGTTAGGGCGACGATACCGGAGATAACTACAGTGCCTGCCAGCGTGAACGCGAATTCGGTGAACAGCGAGCCAACCAGCCCGCCCATGAAACCGATAGGCACGTACACCGCCACCAATGTGGTGGTCATGGCGATAATCGGGGTCGCCATTTCACGGGCGCCGTTAATGGCGGCTTCGAAGCGTGACTCACCTTGTTCTATGTGTCGGTGAACGTTCTCCACCATAATGATGGCGTCATCCACCACCAGACCGATCGCTAAAACCATCGACAGCAGAGTCAGCAGGTTTAGGGAGAAACCAAAAATAAGCATGATGAACGCGCCGCCAATCAAAGACAGCGGGACGGCAACGGAAGGTACCACAGAGGCCCGGATTGAGCCCAGGCAGAGGAACACCACCACCAGTACGATGATCATGGCTTCGATCAGGGTACTTATTACCTCGTTGATGGAGTCTTCGATAAAGTCAGAGGCATCGTACGCAAGTCGCACTCCCATGCCGCTGGGTAGCTGGCTTTCAATGTCTGGCAGTTCGGACTTCACCAGATCTGCAACGGTCAGCGGGTTGGCGCCCGGCGCGATTTCGATGGCGACGTAGGTAGCCGGTTGGCCTTTATACAGCGCAATCTTGTCATAGTCCTGGGAGCCGAGTTCAACACGGGCAATGTCTTGCAGCCGAATCAGCGTGCCATTGGATTGCTTAACCACCAGGTTACGGAAGGCGTCAGGGTCTGCGATGTCGGTATCGCTGGTCAGGCTGACTTCGGTGTATTTGCCCCGGGTTTGGCCCACGGCGGCCTGGTAGTTGTTCGCTGTAAGTTTGGCGGCGACTTCTGTCGGCGTCATATCAACTGCGGCGAGGCGCTCCGGGTCCAGCCAGACTCGCAAGGCAAAGGTTCGGCCCAATAATTGAGCTTTACCGACGCCGGGCAAGGCCTGAAGCTTGGGTTGCACAACCCGGGTCAGGTAATCGGTAATTTGCGGAACATCCAGCTCGGTGCTGTAGAAGGCGATGTACATCAATGCGGTGCTGTCACCGGTGGTGGATGTGATCACCGGGTCCTGAGCTTCCGCGGGTAATACGTTGCGCTGACTGGCTACTTTGGCTTGAATCTCTGCCAAGGCATCGTTAGCGTCGTAGTTCAGCTCCATTTTAGCCTGAATGGTCGACAAGCTTTGGGAGCTGGTGGAGGTTAAATAATCGATGCCACTGGCTTCAGCAATGGCTTGCTGTAGGGGCGTGGTAATGAAACCTTTGATCAGATCCGAGCTGGCACCGGGGTAAGCCGTGGTGACGGTAACCGTGGTGCTTTCCAATTTCGGATACTGGCGGATTTCCATTTCCATGGCGGCCCGAGCACCTACCAACAGGATCAGCAAGCTGACCACTGTGGCAAGAACCGGCCGATGGACGAAGATATCAGTGAAACGCATTATTCAGACGCCTCCTTGTCGGATTCATCCTGAATCTCGACACGTTGTCCGGCACGCAATCTGAGCAGGCCTTTGGACACAACGGTTTCACCCGATTCCAATCCGGAAGTAATAGCAGCGCGACCGTTGCGAACTTCGCCGGTAGTGACGGTGCGGCGCTCAACGATCAGCTTGCCGTTGTCGTTCTCAGTCACTACAAATACAAAATTGCCGTAGGTGTTGTAGGAGATAGCGGTACGCGGAAGCGTGACGACTTTGTTGTCTCTGGGCTGGCCAGTCTGAATGGTCGCGAACATACCGGGGCGCAACAGGTTGTCCTCGTTGTTCAACGTGGCCCGAATCCGAACGGTGCGTGTTTCAGGGCTGACTGACGTGTTGATGGCGCTGACTTTTCCTTCAAACGTGTGCTCCCGTACGGCGGCAACCGTTACGGATACGGGATAACCGCTTTCAACGTTGGCGAGGTGCTTCTCGGACAGGGTGTAGTCCACGTAGATGGGGTCTAGCATATTCACTTCGACAATCGGGCTACCAGTGGGCAGGTACTCACCCTGATTGACCATGCGGATGCCGAGCCTGCCATCGAATGGTGCCCGAATGATTTTTTTGTCGCGCTGCGCTTGCGCTTCGTTGACGCGAGCTCGAGCGGCGTCGTAATTGGCTTTTGCGGTATCGTATTGAGACTGAGACACTGCGCGCTTGGGCAGCAGGTCTGAGATTCGCTTGAAATCCTGGTCTGCTAACTGAGCTTCGGCCCGGCGGGTGCGCAAGGCGGCTTCATCAATTGCGGCGTCCAGTTCGATCAGGATGTCGCCTTTCTTGACGTTGTCGCCGGATTCGAAGTTGATGGTTTTTATAACGCCAGGAACTTCATTGGAAACGGCGATACCGTTTACCGCTTCAATGCTGCCAACGGCTTTGATCGAAGGCTGCCAATTCTCGGTCGTTGATTGCGTAACCGAGATAATAGCGGGTGGTTGAGGCTGTGACAGCATCTCTTTCATTTGGCCAAATTGCATGAACTTGTAGCCGAAGATGCCGCCGAGGACGACACCCAGAAAAATGATGGCGATGACAAAACGGGATGCGGTGCGCATAGATGAGTTCCTGGGGCTGGTTTCCTGATGCGTATTCCGTCGCCAAGACGAAGAAAAGCAATAGCTTGTCTTGGCGAGTCAAGGGCTGATGACGGTTGCTTAAAGTAGTGACAAAAATGGTCAGCAAGCGTAGCAGGTAGCATGCTACAAAAGCTACAGTGTTTTGTCATCAACTTGGTTGCTTAAAAAGACCTTTTTAAGGGTAATTACGGCCAGCATTTAACAATATTAGGCCTATTTGATTGTTTTGTGGCCAGATGCGCAAAATTGATTCGTGCGTGACGGTACTGAACGCAGTACATTGGCCCTCAAACCGTGATGCGATGATCCCTGAGCCGGGACAGGAGAGGATTGAACCATGCAGCTGATATTGGGCCTGGCCCTGGCCGCTGCGGTCTTTGTGGTGCTTAAAAAGTGGGGAGCCTTGTCGCCGCAAGGGCAGAAAGCCGCCATTTGGAAAATTGTACTGGTGGCCGGCGGCGCGATGCTGCTGTTTATGGTGCTGACCGGGCGAGTGCATGTTTTGACCGCAGCGGTGGCTGCGCTTATTCCTTTATTACGTAAGCTGCCTGCGCTGCTCCGTTATGCGCCTTTGTTTCGAAAAATGATGGGTGATTCGTCGGGCTCTCAAAACGAGGGGGCCAATGGCCCGAATGGCGCTTCGGCCGGCCAAAATGCCTCAACCCCCGGAACGATGTCAGAACAAGAGGCCTGCGATATTCTGGGTGTGCAACCGGGATGTCCCCGGGATGACATTGTTACTGCCCACCGAAAACTCATGCAGAAACTGCATCCGGATCGCGGGGGCAATGATTATCTGGCGGCTAAGCTGAATGAGGCCCGAGACCTGCTGCTGGGTAAGCGCGGCGTTTGAGTCAGGGCAGTACTTCCACCTTTACCTCAATCGACTGGTTGTCGGCTTGCTTGCCGTTTGCCCGATAGATAATGCCGTCTCGCTGGTGTGTTTCCTCCGTCCGAGTGCCGCCAAGTTCAACCCACTGCCCGGGTGGAACCCGGCGTATGGTCATCAAAGCTTCGGTTTCATAGCCTTCCAGTGCGGCCGGATCTTCTTCAAAGGAAACGATATTCAGCTCGATGGCTTGGCCCGATATGGCCTGTGGGCTCACCACGAAGCCGCTTCGGGTTTTGACCTTTTCCAGAATCAACGCCGGGTTTCGGCCACCCTGAACGGCGAATGGCAAGCTGCGCACGCTGCCCGACGTGATGTGCGCTGACTGGCCGTCTTGAACGATCAGCTGACGAGTCGTGTTGGAATTCGTGCTGTAGGTGCGGCTTTGCACACTGGCGTTCGCTTTGTTGTTTGAAAAACTGACGCCGGCCCCTGATTGTTTACCTCCGATGTCCTGTCGGTAGCGAACGCTGATGCGCATTTGAATCGGTGCTACGTCCATGGTGTTCACCAATGTGCCAATTTCGTCCAGCAGTTCCGGTTCTCCTCGAACCACTAGTTGCAGGCCCCGCGCTGTCACAGTAACGGGAGCTTGTTGATAGAGCGCACGAATTTGTTGGGAGACAGCTTCAGCGGTCCTGTTTTCCAGCTGATAAATGCGGGCTTCGGGTTCTGCCTGAACGTTGGCAGCAAATACGGACAATACCAGCAGGCAAGTCATCCCTAAGACTTGAAAACGGATGAACCGGCTCAGTTTTTCGATATTCATGCAGACCTCCACAATCCTTGATGCCGACAGCTGATGATAAAATAATCAGCATTGCCGGTTGCCAACCCTAAAACCGTGGGTATATAGTAAAAAGCATGAAGACACTACACGCAGCCTGTCAATTGAATGTTCTGAAAGCTTTCGGTGAAAAACTGATGGCTTCCGGTTCGGCTGTGTTTTTTTGGTGGTTTGGTTATGGCTTTTATTTTAGCCAGAGCTCGGGCCGCCCATAAGATCTTCATCGACCGAATTTAGCGAGGAAGGCAGCCCGGCAAACAACCCAGGCTGCCACCGGACTCAAAAAGCCCCGACTGGTAGCCCAGCCGGGGCTTTTTTGATTCTGACTTAGGGAAAACGGGAACACGGATATGAACATGCCTCTGAAAACTGAAACGTTGGACTCAGTATCGTCGACCACTTGCCAGCCTCGTCAGGAAGCGAAGCTGCCAACCGCCAATGAGCTGCGCCAACAGTTTCCTGCCGGCGAGCCTCTGACCCGGGCCATCGCTGGCTACCGAGAGCAGATTCGCAATGTGCTGAAGGGTGAAGACCCGCGCACGCTGATCGTTATCGGGCCTTGCTCGATTCACGATGAACAGGCTGCGTTGGATTACGGCACCAAGCTGAAAGCGCTCGCGGATGAGGTCAGTGACCGGTTCCTGATTGTGATGCGCGCGTACCTCGAAAAACCTCGCACCACGGTGGGTTGGAAAGGGCTGTTGTACGACCCGGCGCGCACCGGAGAGGGCGATTTGAATCAGGGGCTGGTGCGTTCCCGAAAGTTGCTGTTGGCGCTGTCTGAACTGGGTTTGCCGCTGGCCACCGAAGCCTTGAGCCCGTTCATGATGGATTACCTTGGCGATTTGGTGAGCTGGACGGCCATTGGCGCTCGCACCACTGAATCACAGATTCACCGCGAGCTGGTCAGCGGGTTGCCCATGCCTACCGGTTTCAAGAACGGCACCGACGGTGGCGTGTCTGTGGCGATCAACGCCATGAAATCGGCGGCGCACAGCCATCATCACATGGGCATTTCCCACTCGGGCGCGCCGGCGATGATCACTACGACCGGAAACCCGGATACCCATCTGGTGCTGCGTGGTGGCCGAGGTGTCACTAACTACGATGAGACAAGCATTGCTCGAGCGGTGAAGGAATTGCAAAGCGCCGGTGTGTCAGCATCAGTGATGGTGGATTGCAGCCATGATAACGCCTGCAAACAGGCGGAACGGCAAGTCGAGATTGCCCATGAGGTGATGGCGCAGAAGCGTAATGGCAACAGCCACATCAAGGGCTTGATGCTGGAGAGCTTCCTGGCCTTCGGCCGTCAGGACGACGGCGAAGACCTGGTTTACGGCTGCTCGATTACTGACCCGTGCCTGGGGTGGGAGCAGACAGAGGCTCTGATCCGCTCACTGTAGAAAACAGCAACTGCCCGGCCAGCAGCACCAGAACACCGCCCATGACCCTGTCCAGCCAGTGTCCGAACCGGTTGAAGCCCCGGCGGACACGGGGGTGGGTGAAGAACAGCGCCACCAAGGTAAACCACAAGCCGGTGGCTATTGCCATGTAGAGGCCGTAGCCGGCCTGAAGCAGCACCGGTGTCCCCGGGTTGATGATCACGGAAAACAAGGACACGAAAAACAGCGTCGCTTTCGGGTTAAGCACGTTGGTCAGGAAACCGAGGCGGAACGCCGCCCAACCTGACTGCACCTTGCCATTCTTTGTTTCGACATGAACGCCGCCGGGCTTGGCCCGCAAACAGTGCCAGGCGATCCACAACAAATACAGAGCACCCACAATCTTCAGCACGGTAAACAGCATCACCGATTGCTGAATGATCAACCCGATGCCCAGTAGCGAATAGCCAACGTGCAGCAAAATGCCCAGACCGATCCCGACGGCACTGAGCATCGCGTTTCGGCGTGATTGGGTGATGGCCTGGCGCAGCATCACCGCGAAGTCTGGCCCGGGGCTGGCAACGGCCAACAGATGAATCAATGCCACGGTAAGAAATTCCAGCCAGTAATCCTGCACCTGTTGTCTCCATCCTGGTTAAACCCGAAAGCATAAGCGGATTTTTTATCGTTTTCACCTGTCATGAGTCAATATGCTTCTATACTCGAAGCGTAAGTTATAGAAAACTCAGCGAAATGTTGTTTGAGGAGGCCTGATGGAAAAGCGTGAAGTCGATGTGGCCATTATCGGTGCCGGTACCGCAGGTATGGTGGCTTACCAGCGGGCACGAAAGAAAACCGACAAGGTGGTGTTGATCGAGGGCAAACAGTACGGCACCACCTGTGCGCGAGTGGGCTGTATGCCCAGTAAACTGCTGATCGCTGCTGCCGAAAGCGCCCATAATGCGGGCCAGGCTGGTCAGTTTGGTGTGCAGGTTGCCGGCATCAAGATTGATGGCCGCCAGGTGATGGCACGCGTGCGCAACGAACGTGACCGGTTTGTGCAATCGGTGGTTCGGTCCATGGAAAATCAGCCAGAGGAACTGCGGTTGATGGGCCATGCTCGCTTTGTGGACCCGCACCGTTTGATTGTCGGCGAAGACACCGAGGTGATCGCTGATCGCATTGTGATAGCCACGGGGTCGCGGCCCAACGTCCCGGACATGTTTAACGGTGCGAAAGATCGGTTGGTGGTGAACGATGATATTTTCAGCTGGGACGACCTTCCGGAATCGGTGGCCGTGTTTGGCCCCGGCATAATCGGTGTGGAGCTGGGGCAGGCGCTGAGCCGGCTAGGTGTTCGCATTCGGCTGTTTGGCGTGAGCGGCGGCATTGGCGGCATTCGCGATGAGAAAATCCGTGATTATGCGCTACAAACGTTTGGTGAGGAGTTCCCGCTGAGCACGAAGGCTGAAACGAAGCGAATCGAGCGCACTGAAACTGGGGTACAGATCACCTGGGTGGAAAACGGGCAGGAGCACAAGGATACGTTCGAGTATCTGTTGGCGGCGACAGGGCGGCGGCCGAATATCGATAACCTTGATATCCAGAACGCGGGCATCGAGCTGGACGACCGCGGCATGCCAGATGTTGACCCCAATACCATGCGCTGCGGCGATAGCCATATTTTTCTGGTCGGTGATGTCAACAACGAGCGCCCTTTGCTGCATGAAGCCGCAGACGAAGGCCGCATAGCCGGAGATAACGCCGGTAGCTGGCCCGATGTACGCGCGGTCATCCGAAAGGCCTCGATGGGGGTGGTATTTACCGACCCCCAGATTGCTTCTGTCGGCTTAAGCATTCACGACGTCGATAAAAAATGCGAGGGCTGTTTTGCCGTTGGAGAGGTCAGCTTTGAAGATCAGGGCCGCAGTAAGGTGATCGGTAAGAATCGCGGCTTGTTGCGGCTGTACGGCGAACACCGAACCGGATTGTTTCTGGGTGCCGAGATGTTTGGCCCGGCAGCTGAACACATCGCGCATTTGTTGGCCTGGTGTGTTCAAAAACGGATGACCGTTAGCGAGATGCTGGCGATGCCGTTTTACCACCCGGTTATTGAAGAAGGCTTAAGAACCGCCCTGAAAAACCTTCTTTACCATTTGGAGGAAGGGCCGGAAGCGGTCGATGAGTGCATGGACTGTGGCCCGGGCAGTTAGCCCGGGTTTGACGCTGTCGACCAGCCGGATGGTGGCGTGGGCTGAAAACGGTTTTCAGCTGAAGTGGTTGAATTCCGGCTGTGGCGTGCCCACATCTTTTCATGGAAGAAGTAAGCAACGGTATTGATGGCCGGCTCCACCATGGCGATCAGCCCACCGATTAAAAGATCGCCGGTTAACAGGTAAGCGACGGAGAACGCAACGGTGAAGTGAGTGACCGCAAACGTGATGGTTTTCAGCAGCGATTGGTCAACGTGTGATCCGTGATTGTGAACAAAGTGTTTTAACGCGCTCATGACTTTCTCCGCGAGGATGATGTGTTAACGTCATTACAAGATAAATGAGAGCGTTTCTCAAATAGAATGTTCAGGTGAATTTGATAGTGCAGGCCTATAGGTTTTGGATAAGTTTATGGTCATTCACTATCGATGCGATTGGAGAACTAAACTTCAATAGCGCAACAAATGGGCTTATTGTTTTAGCTATCGAAAGCCCAAAATAAAACCAGGAGGTTCATCATGGGTAAGAATTTTATCGGTCTTGATACAGCACAAACGCAGAAGCTGGCGGATTCCCTGAACGGGCTTTTAGCGAACTACCAGATTTTTTACATGAACGTTCGCGGATACCACTGGAACATCAAGGGCGAGAACTTCTTCGAGCTGCACGCGAAGTTTGAAGAACTGTACGACGATCTGCTGCTTAAAATTGATGAAATCGCCGAGCGCGTTCTGACGTTGGGCCACGTTCCTGCTCACGCTTACAGCACATACATTGAGCAGTCGGAAGTAGCTGAGCGCAAGAACGTGTCGGATGGCAAAGAAGCCGTTAGCAACATTGTGGATAGCTTCAGTAAGCTGATCGCAAAACAGCGTGACATTCTTAGCCTTGCCGGCGAATCTGACGACGAAGGCACGGCTGCGCTGATGAGCGATTACATTTCAGAGCAGGAAAAAACGGTCTGGATGTACCGGAGCTACTTGGGCCACTAAACCCGGTAAAGCGACGGCATCTCAAATGGCGGCTCTTGGAGCCGCCATTTTTTTGTGTGTCTTCAACTTGACTTATTTTCGCCCCTTTTCTGTCACCTGTTTGCCATAGGGTGGGACGTCATTTAAACAACGTCGACTCAAACCCGAGGTAAACATGATTTTTCAACGTGCTCTCCTGACTTCCGCCATTCTCGCTGCAGCGGGCAGCCTTGCAGCCTGTGCAGTCGACACTGACTCTCGGGGCAACGCTGAAGTGCCCGGGCTGATTGAGCTGAGTGTGCTGGGCAGCTATGTACCAGAAGGCGATGTGTTTGATGAAAGTGCGGCGGAAATCATCGCGCACGATCCCTCTCACCAGCGGCTGTTTGTGGTTAACGCCAAGGCTGCCACGGTGGATGTGCTGGATATTAGCAACCCGGCGACTCCTGCACTGATCGACACCATCGACGCCAGCCGGGAAGGGGCGTCTGCCAACAGTGTCGCGGTCTATGGGGATCTGGTGGCGGTAGCCATTGAAGCGGAAGTGAAGCAGGCGAAAGGCAAGGTCGTGTTCTACGACTCATCCGACTTGTCCAAAGTGGGTGAGGTGACGATGGGTGCGCTGCCAGACATGGTGACTTTTACCCGCGATGGTCAAAAAGTATTGGTAGCTAACGAGGGCGAACCGAGCGATGACTACACCACAGACCCAGAAGGTTCCGTGAGCGTGATCGACCTTGCCAAAGGCGTTGCAAACGCTACGGTAAAAACCGCGGACTTCCGTGCCTACAACGGTCGTGAGCAGGAACTGCGTGAGTCCGGTATTCGTATTTTCGGACCGGATGCTTCAGCCGCCCAGGATTTCGAACCAGAGTACATTGCGGTGTCCCAAGACAATACCCGTGCTTGGGTAACTCTGCAGGAGAACAACGCGGTGGCTGTTCTGGATATTGAGGCCGCTCGGATTGTCGAAGTTCTGCCGCTGGGCTTCAAAGATCATCGCCTGCTTGGTAATGAGATGGATGCCAGTAACAAGGATGGCGGTATCAACCTTCAGAACTGGCCTGTTAAAGGTATGTATCAGCCCGATGCGATTGCCAGCTATGGCTACAACGGCAAGACCTATTACATTACCGCCAACGAAGGTGACTCTCGGGATTACGATGGCTTCAGCGAAGAATACCGGGTCAAAGACCTGCAGCTGAGCGAGGCGTTCGGTACCGAGGCCCAGCGCAAGGAACTACAGAACAGCGCCAATCTGGGCCGCCTGAAAGTGACCTCTACCATGGGCGTGGTCAACGGCTGTGATCCCGCCAACAGTGCTACTGATGTGGAGAAAGACTGTGTGTTCGGTGAGCTGTACAGCTACGGCGTCCGTTCTTTCTCTATCTGGAATGAGCAGGGCCAGCGGGTGTTCGATTCCGGCAATGACTTTGAGCGCATTACCGCCAATCTGATCCCTGAAGGCTTTAATGCGACCAACGATGAAAACGGCGCCGATGACCGTTCAGACGACAAAGGTCCGGAGCCGGAAGCGGTCACCATTGGCGAGATCAACGGCCAGAACTATGCTTTTATCGGCCTGGAACGGGTTGGTGGCATCATGGTGTACAACGTGACCAACCCCCAGAGCCCTCAGTTTGTGCAGTACCTGAACAACCGGGATTTCTCTGCCGACAAGGCGGCGGTGGAGGCCGGCCAAGCCGGTGACCTGGGCCCGGAAGGCCTGGCCTTTATCCGCGCCGAAGACAGCCCCAATGGCCAGCCGATTCTGGCGGTCGGCAACGAAGTCAGCGGAACCACCACGCTTTACGGTATCGATGTCATCGGTGCACTCGCAAAATAAACAGGCTTTCTTGCAGAACAAAACCGCGCCTCAGGGTGCGGTTTTGTTCGTTATGGCGTTGGAGAAATCAGGCCAAAGGGCGTATGAATCTCAAAAAAACGGTTTTATAACAATCTGTAATAGTCCTGTCATAACCCCCCTCCATAGTGTCGTCTCAATTGAGTTAACACCTGTGCCGGGCGTGCCCCGGCTGTTTTAAGCGGCAGACGCTTAAACGAGTGGGTGAAACCTGTTTTTAACAATCAGCGGTTAGCCTGCTCGCAGAAGTGGCCGAGACCGCAAACTGGATTCAAAGCGTGAAGAGATTTTCCACAGTCACATGCCTGGTTGTTGCCCTGCTACCGCTTTCGGCGTGGGCTGAGTCCGAGCTGAAGTTGGGTGCTTGCGTCAGTGTTCAGGCCGTTAACGGCAGTGAGCAGAGCGCCAGTGCTGGCCAGAGCCTGAAACTGGGAAATGGCACTCACCAGCTGGTGGTTGAGTGCACCGCCGAGGTTGGTCGCGAAGCGACTCTTGAGACCAGTGATGCCTTTGTTCTGCTGTTCACCGCCGAGAACTCAGAGCTGACTTTGTCTGCGCCGCAGATTGGTTCCAGCCGGGAGATGGCAGCGTTCAATGATCAGGGCAACTGGACTCTGACCGACGGCAAAAGTCGCCCGGTGGCATTCAAGTCAGATGTGCTCGAAAAAGAAGGTTTTCAGCTGGTCCGCGATTATCCGCGGGAGCTGGAGATCTATAACCGCTCCGGCGCTGTGGCCGCGATGACTGCGTCAGCAGGCACCCGGGACTCAGGGCTGGCAATCAACCAGGAAGGGTTGCTGCTGGATCCGCACACCGATCCGGATCAGGAAACGGTCAGCAGGATGCTGCGCTACTGGTATCTGAAAGCTGACGAAAAGACTCGAAACGAGTGGAACAGCTGGGTTGATTCCAGCAACCAATAATTATCAAACCAAACTGATAGTGGAGTTAAAAAATGAAGAAGCTTCTTCTGGCTGTTGCTGTGTCGTCTATGGCTGTTGGCTCTGTCAACGCTGCGACTGTGTATGAGAAAGACGGTTTTACTTACAAGCTGAACGGTGATTTCCAGGTCCAGTTCCGTCAGGCAACCGGCTTCGATGAGCGTGCTGACGTTGAATATGACGATCTGGAGCTGAAGAACTACGTGGCCTATGATCTGGGCAATGACCTGACGGCTTTCGGTCGTCTGGATTTTGGCTTCAAAGATGCCGCCGAAAAAGATGAGAACGGCAGCAACCTGGAAGAAGCATACGTAGGGCTGAAGTATGGCGTTGCCTCTTTCTCCTTCGGTAAGCAGAATTTTGCTTCCCGTGAGTTTGGTATTGAGCAGGCCATTGAAGTTGAAACCATTGATGAAGACCGTTTCGATGACACCGGTACCGATGGCGACGATACCATTCGTATCGATATCGAGCTGGAGAACGTTTACATCGCTGCGTCCCACGAGATGAAATCAACTGATGGCGCCTCCTCTGGTATCGACGGCGAGTATTACGATCTGTTCGTAGCCACCGAACTGGCAGGCCTTGAGCTGGCCGCTGCTTATCAGCAATCGCGAGCATACGGAACTGCGGACTCCGCAGATACCTGGGGTCTGAGCGCTTCCTACGATTTTGGTTTCATGAATCTGGCGGCTGACTACAGCTCTACCGATGCCAGCGATTTCGAAATTACTCAATACAACGTTGCAGCTGTTTTCGCCGTTGCCAGCACCACGGATGTTGCGGTTGGTATGGGTAACAAAGAAGAAGACAATGCGGACGACATTACCGAGTGGTATGCCAACGTAACGTACAAGTTCCCGGCTGCCAAGAACGTCAGCGTGTTTGCCGAAGTCGCTCAGAGTGATCTCGAAGACAATTCTGGTGATGACGCAGACATGGGCTTCCTCGCCGGCATGCGCGTGAAGTTCTAAGCAAAAATGCCAGATCGCCGACCACGGCTCGACCAATGGTTGGCGTAAGAAAACACAAAGGCCGGGCATTATTGCCCGGCCTTTGTGTTTCAGACCGCAATATCCAGTGGCGGCACCTGCTGGTGCAGGAACCACTTCTCTGTGACCACTTTCCGGGTAAACCAGTGGGAGCGCATCAACGTGCTGGCAATGGGCTGCTTCAGCCATTCTGGCAGATCGAACCCATGCTCCTGTTCTGTCGCGCGGTTGCCGAATCGGGCGGCGATCTGCTCACCGTAATGCTGGAGCGATAGCGCTGAAAAATCTGGCGCGGCCAGAATGACCTTTGCCGCCATCAAAGCCGATTCAATGGCAGGCCTGATACCTTCACCACTCTGGGTGTAAGCCAGCCCCGCGGCATCGCCAATCAGTAAAGCACCGTCGTCCACCAGGGGCCTCTCCGCATGGGCGTAAAGCAGGTAGGCGTGGCCCTTGAACCGGCCAGGCAGGTCGGCCGGAATCCGGCCCGCCTGTTTCATGTCTTCCACAAAGGCTTCCAGGTGATCGGTCAGCCGGTGGTTGTCTTCGCGTCCCAGGCCGATATTCAGGAAGCTGCCCTTGCGGAACACCCAGGCATAACCTTTCAGGTCGCGGCAGAACCAGAGCTCTGGGGTATCGCCCCGGGCTTCGCAGGCCCGGGCCTGTTCCGGGGCCATCTCGAACTCCACTTCCTTGGCCGCTACCACGGTTTCGTGTTTTCCGGGGCCATGGCCAAGCAACCGCGCAACCGGGCAGAAGTGTCCGCCTGCTCCGATCAGCAATGGCGCCTGCCACTGTTCGTTGATGGTCCAGTTGCCGTCTTTCCGGACAATGGATTTCACCGGGGTGCTCAGTTGTTTGAGTGCCTTGACCCGGTCCAGCAGATAGGCGTCAAACTCGCAACGGCGTATGCCGTAACTGACGGTATCGCCATGGTCATTTTCCACGGTACTCTGGCCCATCATGCCAATGCGGAACCGGCGAATGGGCTGAAGGGTGCGTCCATGGCTGTAGTCGTTGATATCAATGTCCAGGCTTTGGAGAACCGCAGGAGTGACCCAGCCGGCGCAGGTTTTGTCCCGGGGAAATTCGGCCTTATCGATAATCAGCACCTGTTTGCCAGACGTTTCCAGTGCACGGGCGAGAGTGGAGCCGGCCGGGCCGGCGCCCACGACGATGGCATCGAAGGTATCCATTATGAGTGCTCCGGTGTGGTCGGGGTGGCATACAAGTCCTGACGGGTTCGCGGCACCTGATTGTTATCGCCATGGCTGAAAACAACCTGAAACAGTTGCAGCGAACCCACACGAAACGCGGCGATTGAGCCTGCCAAATAGAATCGCCAGGCTCGGGTGAAGCTTTCATCGTACATCGCGGTCACTGTGTCCTCGTGCCGGGTAAAATTCTCCATCCAGTGGCTTAACGTTTGGGCGTAGTGCAAACGCAGGTTTTCCACATCCAGTACCGAGAAATCATTGTGCTCACAGATCTGCATGAACTCGGCAATGCTCGGCGGGTAAGCGCCCGGGAAAATGCGTTTTTCGATCCAGGCGTTCATCAGCATTGGCCGGTTACGGCCGATACTGTGAAGCAAGGCAATGCCGTTGTGCTTGAGGCAGCGTTTGATTAAATCAGACAGCGCCGGGTAGTGGTCCTTGCCCACGTGTTCCAGCATACCCACGGATACAAACGCATCGTACTCGCCTTGAATGTTGCGGTAGTCGTCTTCGATGTATCGGATTCGACCATCCAAACCTTGCCGCTCAGCTTCCGCTTTGGCGTAGTCGAGCTGTTCCCGGGAGATGTTGTAAGAACTAACGGTCACGCCATAGTGGCGCGCCATATAGCGGGCCAGACCGCCCCAGCCACAGCCGGCTTCGACGACGGTCATACCCGGTTTCAGCCGCAGTTTGCGGCATACGTGTTCCAGCTTGGCCAGTTGCGCCTGCTCGAGAGTGTTGTCTGGGTGTTCGTAGTAGGCGCAGGTGTACTGCATTGCAGCCTGATCCAGCCACAGTTTGTAGAAATCGTTGCCGAGGTCGTAATGGTGGTGGATGTTTTCTTTGGCTTGCGACAGCCCCGACGAGCGCGGGTTCGGGTTCTTCCAAAGGTTATCCAGCCATTTCGGCCACTGCTTGCGGGCGTCGTGAACCGTGCGGTAAACGGTCTCCAGAAAGTCGGTGAGGTCGCCTTCTATGTCGAGTCGTCCTGAGCTATAGAGGTCGCCCATGGCCAGATTCGGGTCGGTGACCAGAGCATAGAGTGCTTTGGAATCGTTCAGGGTCAATGTGAAGCGAGCGGTTTGGTTTTCCGGATCTATACGGTCGCCATTCCATAGCTGGAACCGAATGGGGGGCGAGCCGGCCAGACGAATGAACTTGTCGAGCAACCAGCGCTCGTAGCTGTGAGGTTCTCGATCACGAAGAGGTTCCTCATGAGGAATGCTCAAGAGGTGCGGAGCGTCCTTGCCGGAATGCGTAGTTTTGCGCGCGTTACTGCTAGACATGTTTCAGGCTCCCGTTGGGTGCAATGCCAAGCGGTCTCGACGGCCAGACTGAGAGTCGCACTCTTCAGATTGTATATAAAATGATCAGATTTGGGCAAGCTGAGAAGCGGGGGGAGGGCAGGCCGGGAGCTGTCCGGCCTGCCTATTATGAAGGGAACTAGTAGGTGGAGCTCATTCCGAACCATTCCGGGAAGATGATGATCATCGCCAACACCAGAATCTGTATGAGAATGAACGGAATAATGCCCTTGTAGATGTCCGTTGTTTTTACCTCGGCGGGTGCAACGCCCTTAAGGTAGAACAACGAAAACCCGAATGGCGGTGTCAGGAAGCTGGTTTGCAGATTCATGGCGATCAGAATGGCAAACCAGAGCATGTTGATGCCCATGGCTTCGGCAACCGGTGCCAATATCGGCACGATGATGAAGGAAATCTCCACGAAGTCGATGAAGAAGCCCAGCACCAAAATCACCACCATGGCCAATATGATGAAGCCCCATTGCTCACCTGGCAGCATCAGCAACCATTCTTCCAGCAAGTAGTCACCACCGGTGTAGCTGAACACCATGGAGAAGGCGGTCGCACCGATAAGAATGGCAAAGACCATGGCCGTGACCTTCACGGTGTCTTTGGAAGCGTCCCACACCATTTTAAAATTGAATTGGCGGTAGATGATGGCCAGAACCACGGCACCTACGCCGCCCAGCGCGGATGATTCGGTCGGGGTGGCGATACCAGTGAAGATCGAACCCAGAACCACCACAATCAATGCCAATGGCGGGATGATTGCCAACAGCGCGTTACGGATTTCTTTGCTCCGGCTGATGCTGTCGTCCGGCGGCATGGGGGGGGCCGTCTGTGGCTTAAGGCGGGTCAGGAACAGAATGTAAACAATATACAGTCCAATCAGCACCATGCCGGGGCCGACGGCGGCTTTGAACAAGTCGCCAACCGGCAAGCCCAGTACGTCACCCAGAATGATCAGGATGATTGAGGGCGGCACGATTTGTCCCAGGGTGCCGGATGCGCAGATGGTCCCTGTCGCCAAACGCTTGTCGTAATTGTGGGCCAGCATAACCGGCAGGGAGATTAACCCCATGGCTACCACGCTGGCACCGACCACGCCGGTCGAGGCTGCGAGTAGCGCGCCCACCAGAATGGTGGAAATGGCCAAACCACCCGGCAGGCCACCGAACAAACGGCCCATTGAGGTCAGCAGTTGCTCGGCCAGTTTCGTGCGTTGAAGAATCACGCCCATGAAGATAAACAACGGCACGGCCATCAGTACCGTGTTTTGCATGACGCTCATGATGCGATAAGGCATGAAGGCAAACAGATCCATGCCTTCGGCGAAGATGCCAAAAAACAGCGCAACGCCACCGAAAGTAAAAGCAACGGGGAACCCGAACATCAGCATGAACAGGGCAACGAGGAACATAATCATACCGATCATGCCAAACCTCCTGCGCTGTGCTCGTTATCGTAGGATTTTTCTCCGGCCATTACACGGATTGCGTAAGTGATCATGTTCAGGCCAGCGGTGCCGATAAAGAAGGCGCTGACCGGGATAACCGATTTGATGATCCAGCGATGGGGCAAGCCGCCGGGGTCGCCACTGCCTTCGCCCATTTCGTAGGCATCAACGGCGAAGCTGTAGCCATACACGCCGATTAAATACGCGAACGGGATGACAAAGATCAGGGCGCCGATAAGGTTAATCCAGGCTTTGTTTTTTTGCTGCCAGTTGGTGTAGAACACATCCACTCGAACATGGCCGTCTGTGCGCAGGGCGTAGGGGATGCCCATCAGAAAGACCACCGAGTACAAGTGCCATTCCATCTCTTGCATGCCAATCGAGACATCGCTGAAAACGTAGCGGGTAACGACGTCGTAGAACACATTGGCAGCCATCAGGATCATGGCCACGCAGGCGATCCAGCCGCAGAGTTTGGAGAGCCAGGCCAGGCCCTCATCCAGTCTGATAATCCAGCGCATTAAACCTCTTCCTCCGCTGAGCGGATGTTTTGTGTGGCTTTTTAATGAAAAAAGCCGGAACCACTTTCAAGAGCGATCCCGGCTCTGATTCAGCATGGCCCAGAGTTTACTGAACTTCTCCCATGGTGTTGAGGTAGGCACGTTCAGAAATCTCGGTATAGGCGCGACTCTGCTTCTGGTAACTCAGCTGAGAGTCGATGATTTTCTTCGCCATCGGGCTTTCTTCAGCGGTTTCTTTGAGGAGTTTCTTGTTGGCATCGTACATGGCCTGGAAGATGTCAGCCGGGAATCGTTTGATCTGTACGTTGGGGTATTCTTTTTTGATGTTCGCCCAAGCTTCCGCGTTAGCGTGCTGAGAGTGTACCAACATGTCGTAGGATGCGGTGCGCATAGCTACGCGCATGATTTCCTGCAGGTCCGCGGGCAGTTTTTCCCATACACGCTTGTTGATCAGGAATTGCAGTTCGGTCGCGGGCTCGTGCCAGCCGGTGTAGTAGTAGTCAGCGATTTGCTGGAAGCCTAGGCGCAAATCCAGTGCCGGACCAACCCACTCGACAGCGTCAATGGTGTTGCGTTCAAGAGCCGTATACAGCTCGCCCGGGGCGATGTTGGTGGGGTTTACGCCCACTTCGGCGAAGACTTCGCCGGCAAAGCCGGGAATCCGCATTTTCAGGCCTTGAAGATCGTCCAGCGATTTAATTTCTTCCCGGAACCAGCCGCCCATCTGAATGCCGGTGTTGCCGCCGGGAAATGACAGCATTTTATGGGGCTCGTACACCTCCTGCATCAGCTCCATGCCGCCGCCGTGATAGAACCACGCGTACTGTTCCATGGCGTTCATGCCGAAGGGCATACTGGTGAAGAACAGGGTTTCGGGTACTTTGCCCTTCCAGTAGTAGGAAGCGGAATGGCCCATGTCGTATTGGCCCGCTTTCACCATGTCGAACACACCCAGTGGGGCTTTGTGTTTGTTGGCGGAGTCGATACGGATTCGCAGGCGACCGTCGGACATTTTTTCAACGGTCTCAGCAAAGCGCTTGGTGGTGTCGCCAAAAATGGGAAAGTTTGGCCCCCAGGTTTCGGCAAGTTTCAGAGTGAACTTTTCTTGAGCCAGCGCCTGCGAAGCAGAAAACGTGGTGGCCACGGCGAGCACAGTCGCCGATATAAAGGTGCGGATTTTCATGGCTTTTCCAACCTGTTCTATTGTTTTAATTGTGTGTCGGGGAGCTGGGCAATTGCACCAGCGGGTACTGCTGAACAGTTTAGTTCAGGTTTGCATGCTTGGCGGGCAGAGTGCATCAAAAAATGTGCGAATTACGACATATGTCTAGTGCGGGAACGAGGTTGGCAAAGCGCGTTCAGGCACTTTCTCCGGAGCTGACAGCCGGGGTTCGGGTGCGATAGTTGCGCCACAGGCGGAAGGCCCTTAAGGCCGGTTTTTCTACGCCATAATGCAGGGCTGCAGCCAAAGCGATTGCGGCAGCAAGCGCCAGAGCAACACCTGCAGGCCCGGGCACGCCCCATTGATAAAACAGCGTAATCAGCCCGTACCCGATATTCTGATGGACCAGATAGAGGGTGTAGGAAATGCTGCCCAGCCAGAGTAACCCCGGCCGTGACAGCATGTTCAAACGACCACTCGCGGCCAGAATGAATACGCCATAGCACGCCAGTACGAATAGGTTGTAGGGCGCGTTGTACGCGATCAGGCAATGGCCAATCGTCAGCACCAGCAAAGCAACGTCGGTGCCAGGAGGTTTGCCATACTTGTGCCAGCGAAAGAGGAGCATGCCACTCATAAACAGCGGGGCATAACGCACGAACAGAAGGTCCTTTACCAGAAAGTCCATTGGTTCGGGGATGGCCTTCCACCAGAGTACGCCGATATAGCTGACGGCGGTCCAGCACCAGAGCACGGGCCGGAGTCGTTGCCAGCTTTTCAAGCCATAGAAGAGCAGGGCGATCCAGACGTAGAAGGTGGCTTCAATCACCAAGCTCCAATAAGCGCCATCAACATGCGGATGCTCCAGATATTCGTGCAGAAGGGTCATGTTTAAAAGCGCCGACACCGGCGCGACGGCTCGGTCTTCGGGCCCCAGCCAATGCACGGACAGAAAGGTCAAAGCGATGCCCGCCCACAATGCGGGTAACAGTCGGAACGCTCGGGCAAGACCAAACCAGCCGGCGGTTTGGGTGCGCTCCAAGGTCATGAAAATGACGAACCCGCTGAGCATGAAGAACAGGTGCACACCGTAGCGCCCGAACTCCAGGAAGGCCGGACTGTCAAAGCTGTGACCGTACAGTTCGTTGTAGTAAGGCAGATAATGAAACAGAACAACGCCAAGCGCGGCAATGCCGCGAAGTGCATCCAAGGCGGTCAGGCGACTTTGGTTATTCTGCATGGCGTTGGTACGTTCCGGTGACGATGTAGGTTCATGATAGCCGGCCTGAAGGCGGGCAAGTATACAGTTCGGTTGCCCGCAACTGACCATCTGTTCATGGTTGAAGGTTCGTAGAGAGTTTCAGCGCGGGTGTATGATGTCTAAAAGCCAGTGTCAGGGAGCAAGCAAGGTATGACAGTTGAACTCGGTGTGATTGAGGGATTTTATGGCCCGATGTGGAGCTGGACCGAGCGACGCAAGTTGCTGAAAACGCTGGCAGGGCATGGTTATGGTTTTTATTTGTACGCGCCCAAGGCTGACCCTTATTTACGACGGCGTTGGCAGGAACCGCATCCGGCGGACGAGTTTGCCGCTTTGGTCGCGTTTGCCGAATTGTGCAAACGCGAAGGCGTGCGCTTTGGCGTGGGGTTGAGCCCGTTCGAGATTTTCAACCAGTTCGACGAGAATGCGCGCCACGCGCTGGCCGCAAAACTGAAAGCGCTGGATCGAATTGGCGTGCAGGAGCTGGCGATTCTGTTTGACGATATGCACTCGAGCACGCCGTCGCTGGCCAGTACTCAGGCTGAGATTATGCGCTGGGTGAAAGCTCACAGCGACGCCACCACGTTCAGTATCTGCCCAACCTATTACTCCGATGACCCGGTTCTTGACCGGGTGTTTGGGGAGCGGCCTACGGACTATCTGGAAACCTTGGGTGCCGAGCTTGATAAGGATGTGCGGGTATTCTGGACCGGTGAAGAGGTGTGCTCCCGGGAAATCTCTTCGGGGCACCTGAAACGGGTGGGCGACCGGCTGGGCCGAAAGCCGGTGTTGTGGGACAACTATCCGGTGAACGATGGCGACCGAATGTCACGGCACCTGCACCTGAGGGCGTTCACCGGCCGGCCGGCAGCAAATGCGGCGCACTTGGCCGGCCATGCCATTAATCCGGCTTTGCAACCTACGTTAACGGCAATACCCGCGCTGACATTGCTGGAATCCTATCGGCAAGGGCCGAACTATCAGTACGGACAAGCGTTTCACCATGCCGCCCGGGAGCTGCTGGGTGAAGCCTTGGCAAATCAGATTCAGCGGGACCTGTTGAGTCTCCAGGATGCAGGATTGGGGCGCTTGAGTGATGAGCGCAAGCAGGCCTTGGCACACACCTACGATGCGTTCGATCATCCGGCGGCCAGCGAAATTATGCGCTGGCTCGCCGGCGACTATCTGGTGACCGATGAGATGGTGCAAACCCAGTAACAGGTTATTCCAGATAGTAGTTGAAGGTAGAAACCACTCGTACGGTTTTCACCGGTTGCTGCTGTTCAGAAATTCCGGGTGCCTGATCCCGGGCAAGGATTTGGAATACCCCCTGATTGGCTCTGCGCAAACCGCCGAGACTGGCGTTGGCATCCCGGGCAAACTGGTTTGCCGCCTCGCGGGCTGATTCGGTGGCTTCGGCGATCATTTCCGGCTTGATGGTGTTCAGGCCGTTGAATAGATAGGTTGGGCCGCCGGGGCCGTAGTCGGAAGACAAGAGGACGCCGGAGTCCACCAGTTCGCTGACATTCTGGGCGGCATGGCGGATGCGATCGATCTGCGTACTGCGCACCATCAGGGTTTGATTGACGATGAATTTCTGCTCGCCTTCACCTTGATACGGATTGGCCCGGGTATCGGTGACGTCGAGCCTTTGCAGCTCCACCGCGCTGCTCTCAATGGCTTGGAGCTTCAGGAATGCCATGATGGCTTCCCGACTGCTTCGGGCTTTTGCTTGAGCCTGTTCCAGGGTTTTACCACTGGCGACAAAGCGAATAGGCCAGAGCGCGAGGTCGGCGTTCACTTCCCGTTCCGCGACACCTTTGACGGTGACATAGCGGTCTCCGGTTTTCAGCCCAGTGAGACCATCCTTTAATAGTGAGGCCGAGATAACGACGCTCAGCCCAAGGATGACTGCAACGAGTACTTTCATGGATCCATTTCCTTTTGGTAGTTGCTCACTATTCGGTGGTGCAGTGGGTGTCCGATCGGCCACTAAAACGCTGTTTCATGGCTTTGTTCTGTCGGTCGGGATCACGATATTCCTTGGGCAACGGTTGGATCAAGTATAAAAAGTTGCCCTTGCCCAATTGTGACTCCAGAGAAGGAGATGCTTCCTCTGCAACCGAAAATACGGGGCTCAGTACAACAACAGACAGCTCTGGCGCACGCTTTTTCAGCAGAGCTACGGTGCCGAGACCCTCTTCGGTGTGAAAAGTGCCAGTCAGGTGTAGTACCTGATGCCCCGGGTGGTTTTTTCTAGCCTGCAAAATGCGGCTGGCCATGGTGTTGTCGCGCAACAGCTGCGCCTTGTAGACGCTGGCCATGCGTTCTGAAATCGCCGGGCCATTTGAACCGTGGCTACCGGAAATGGCTTCAATAAACTTTTCCCGATACGCCGGCGTGTCCAGAAAGGGATGAGCGGGCAGTTGTTGCCTTTGATTATCGGGTAGCGCATTGAGATAAGCCGGCCCAATCCGACCGACACAGCGAACCGTTTGCGCAGGGGCATTGGCCGCGATCACCGGAAGATTGTGGTTGCGCGCGTATTCCACTATCGGCCGGTATGAACCGCGATAATTGTCCCATGCATTGGTATCTTCGATCATCTCCGCTTCACCCGTTTCGCCGGCGAGGTAGTCGTCCAGATCGCTTTGATGGTCCAGATTGAATTGTTCCAGAGTCAGGGTGATGTGCGGGTTCTGGTTGTGCAGGTGTTTTAACAACCGGGTCTGAAGCAGGTGGGAGCCAGGGTGTCCGTGATACTCGCCAACAATAACGACGTCAGCTTTGGACAGTGCGTCGGCGACGTATTCAAGTGATACCGGCTGGCGAGAGTTTGAGTCAATTACTACGCTTTCGTAGAGCGTTGCCGGTGCCGGGATGCCGGCTTCGCCTTGTGCCTGCGTCAGGGCGCAGCCCGATGAGATAAGCGCAGCCGCAGCGATCAGCGGAGTGAGTGAAAGCTTTATCATAAACGCAGGCAGCCTTGGTTAGTCGAGGTCTTTGGTACGTTGTTCGCGCCAGTCTTCCCCCAGTTTTTGTTCCACGTACTCGCGGATGAATTGCCGAACCTTTTGAGAGGGGGTGACATCGTCCTGCTTGCAGAGTTCTTCGAATACAGCTTTTTTGTCGGGGTCGATAAGAAGAGTTAGGCGCGCGGTACGATTTTCTTTCGTCATGATTTCAGAGTGCCTTACATGTTAATCAGGTTAACATTGAATGTTATTACGATGAGCATATAATTGTAAGCCTGTCTTCGCAACCTGGAGCTTGCTCATGCCGCATCGCGCTCATCTTTTTTCCTTGAGATTTGCCCACGCACTTCGCGAAGCCTGCGTTGATGAGCGTTACACCAGCTCCCGTTTTTTCAAGGATGTGATGGCCGGTGTTACCGTCGGCATCATCGCCATTCCACTGGCTATGGCTCTGGCTATCGCTAGTGGTGTGGCTCCCCAATACGGTTTGTATACCGCTTTCATTGCCGGCTTTATTATCGCGTTGTTGGGCGGTAGCCGGTTCAGCATCTCTGGCCCCACCGCAGCCTTCGTTGTCATTTTATACCCCATCGCTCAGAACTATGGGTTGGGTGGCTTGCTCCTGGCTACTCTCATGTCGGGTGTGCTGCTGGTGATGATGGCGCTTATGCGCTTGGGGCGTTTTATTGAGTACATCCCGGAGTCGGTCACGCTTGGGTTTACTGGCGGCATAGCGGTGGTCATCGCCACTTTGCAGGTCCAAGATTTTTTTGGCTTGTCGGTTGAAAGTATGCCTGAGCACTATTGGGACAAACTGGCGGTGCTGGCCCAACAGATGGCGGCGCTCGACGGAATGAGTACCTTGGTTGCGGCAGCAACCTTGGCGGTCATGCTGTTGTGGCCCCGGCTGAAAACCCCGGTGCCTCCACACCTTCCGGCGGTGGTGATTGGTAGCCTGTTGGCGCTTTGGTTCAATTCAAACGGAGCAGCGATCGACACCATTGGTTCCCGTTTCAGTTACTTGCTGCCGGACGGCAGCACAGGCGCGGGTATTCCCCCTTTCTTGCCGGAATTTTCTTGGCCATGGCAGCAGTTGAACGCAGAAGGCGAGCCGGTTGGTTTGTCTTGGGCGATGATTCAGGAGTTGTTGCCGGCGGCGTTTGCCATTGCCATGCTGGGGGCCATTGAGTCGCTGTTGTGTGCGGTGGTGCTGGATGGCATGACGGGCAAGCGTCACAGCGCGAACAGCGAGTTGATGGGGCAGGGCATTGGCAACATTGTGGTGCCGTTTTTTGGGGGTATTACGGCGACGGCCGCGATTGCCCGTTCTGCTGCCAACTATCGCGCCGGTGCGGAGTCCCCCGTGTCGGCGATGATCCACGCCTTGGTGGTTTTGTTGGCGTTGGTATCTCTGGCCGGCGTGCTTGCCTACCTTCCAATGCCTGCGATGGCGGCTCTGTTGATTATGGTTGCCTGGAACATGAGTGAGGCGCCTAAAGCTGTTCACCTTCTGAAAACCGCGCCGCGGATGGACGTACTGGTTTTTCTAACCTGCTTCAGTCTGACCGTTATCCTGGACATGGTGATCGCCATAACCGCAGGGGTGCTGCTGGCTGCGGTGTTATTCATGCGGGAAATGGCGCAGATGACCAAAGTGACCGACATTTCCAGTAGTAAGCGGGTAAAGCCGTTCGGCTTATCGGAAGACTGGAAAGTGTTCAAAATCAATGGCCCACTTTTCTTCGCGGCGGCAGACCGGGTGTTCGGAGAGTTGGCGGGGCTGTCCCAACAAGCGCGCGGTATTGTTTTGTACATGGATGGCGTGACCGTGCTGGACGCCGGTGGCTTGTCAGCGCTCAATAAACTGATTGCGAGTTGCCGCGAAGCCAATACCCGGATATTCGTTGCGGACCTTCAGTTCCAGCCTTTGCGGACTCTGGCTCGCGCCGGTGTGCAGCCAGAGGCGGGTGTCAGTCAGTTCTATCCGACATTGTCGGCAGCTTTGGAGGCGGCCTCTTCTGGCTCTCTGCAAAATCTGCGTTAAACTGCCCTCAAAAGAGGGTCATCATGCTGCCATTTCGAATTATCGATCGAGTTAAATTTGTTCTAGAACGCCAATTACTTAAAGGCGCGGGTTTTCAATTATTGGTGGTCGGACTTTTTATAGGTTTGATCTCATTGATTGGCGGCCTCTTGGTGGTCCCTCAAGGCGGCGAGTTTGAGGAGCCCGGCGCAGCGATCTGGTGGGCCTTTTTGCGCCTGACCGATCCCGGGTATCTGGGCGACGATGTGGGTGCTTGGCAGCGAATTGTATCAACCATGCTGACCATCCTTGGTTATGTGGTGTTCATGGGTACGCTGGTGGCGATCCTGACCCGCTGGTTGATCGCTAAAATGACTGACCTTGAGCGTGGTCTGACTCCTGTGACCTTGAAAAGTCATGTGGTGGTGCTTGGCTGGACCGCACAAACTCCGCCGTTAGTGGCGGAGTTGTTTGGGTCAACAGGCAGAATGCAGCGTTTTCTCGAGAAGCACGATGCTCAGCGGCTACGTCTCGTGGTACTGGCGGAAGAAGCCAGTGTCGAGCAGCTCTACGAGTTGCGCAACGAGCCCGGGGTGGGTAGTCGTGCTCGAGAGGTTATCTTACGAAGCGGCTCTGCGATCCAGCCGGAGGCATTACATCGAGTGGCTTGCTTGGATGCGGCGGCGGTGATTGTGCCCAGTCAGGGCTATAACGCCGGAAGCATAGTGACTTCCGATGTGGAAACGGTGAAAGCGCTGTTATCCATTGCCGCTCAAGCCCGTCATTTAAATGCTCCCTTACCCTATGTTGTCGCTGAAATTCAGGATATGCGCAAGTTGCCCGTTATTGAAAGGGCATACCCGGGTGCTGTTGAGGTGGTTGCGGGCGGCTCCACCATCAGTCGCTTGATGGTGCAGAACGTGCTGCATCCGAATCTATCCGAAGTCTATAACGAGTTATTGACCGCCGATGGTGGTAACGAGATTTTTGTTCGAGGCGGTGAAACTGCGGAGGGCTTGACGTTGGGCGAACTGGCCTCGCAGCGGCCATACGCGATTGTGTTGGGGCTCCTGCACCCAGCTAACAACGGTACTTGGAAGGTGAATCTTTTGGCGACTTCTGACACCGTGATCCGAACCGAGGACCGCGTTGTGGTACTTGCCAGAGAATACGCCCACACCGGGCCAGATCCAAAGGCGGAACCCTTGGCACCTGTCGAGCGAGTGGCGATGCCTGTGGCGGCCCGAGTAAAGTCTGAAAAGCATCGTGTTCTGGTGCTGGGCTGGAACCGCCGGGTGCCGAGTTTGGTGGCGGAGTTTGGCAGCTATTCTGGGTTGCAGTTCGAACTGGACATGGTGTCTGCCACGCCTTTGGATGAACGGCAGCGAGAGTTGTCCCGCTACGGTGTCGAGATTGAGAAGATCAACGGCCGCCTGCTTGAAGCCGATTACATGGTGGAGGATGAGCTCAGGAAGCTGGACCCTGCCTCATACGATACCGTGATGCTGCTGAGCAGTGATCGCATGGGTTCCGGTGAGGAAGCGGATGCCCGTGCCATGGTCGGTTATCTGCAACTGGAAGATATCCTGTCGGAAGCCGCGGTTCGGCCGCAGGTCACACTCGAATTGAGCGACCCGGACAACCGCCACCTGATGTACGGTCATCAGAGTGAAATGCTGATCAGCCCGGTGATCTTGAGCCATGTGCTGGCTCAAGTTGCGCTGCGTCGAGAGTTGAGAGTGGTACTCGACGAGTTGTTTACCGTGGGAGGGGCAGAAATTCAGTTCCGTGATCCCGAAGACTATCCCTTGCCTGCCAGTGCGGATTTTCAGTTTCTCGAAAAAACTCTGGCGACCAGAGGAGAGATCGCGCTGGGCGTTCGTCGCGAATTAGCGGATGAACGTGGCCGCCACCTGCAAATGAACCCGACGCGTAAGCAATACCTGGACCTTCGCAAAGGTGATCAGCTCTTGGTGATGTGCCGAACCTAAGCGGTTCCCAATACCTTAGTGGGTGGGTGAGTTCTGCAAGTGTTTGAGGTGAAAGTGGTTCGAAGCACTATTCATAGAGAAAATGCTGAAAATACATAATATAAATTTCAATTATAAGATTGAAGGCAGTAAAGTGTCGCCCAACGTCAGCCAATGCTCGTCATTTACCTAGCAGGCTGACAGCGATTACTGCCTGGCAGCAGTCATTCGTACCTTTTGAACACTAACGTAGAAAGGATAGAGATCATGCCCTACTCACAAGACGTTGATCAGATCGCATCCCTCGTCAAGCAAAACCCGACTTGGAATGCCATCAACCCTAAGCACGCTGCTCGTATGCGCGCCCAGAACAAATTCAAGACTGGTCTGGACATCGCTAAGTACACTGCGAAGATCATGCGTGAAGACATGGCTGCTTACGACGCCGACACGTCCAAGTACACTCAGTCTCTGGGTTGCTGGCACGGTTTCATTGGTCAGCAGAAGCTGATCTCTATCAAGAAGCACTTCGGTAACACCAAGCGTCGTTACCTGTACCTGTCTGGCTGGATGGTTGCTGCTCTGCGTTCTGAGTTCGGTCCTCTGCCTGACCAGTCTATGCACGAGAAGACTTCTGTACCTGCTCTGATCGAAGAGCTGTACACCTTCCTGCGTCAGGCTGACGCATGGGAACTGAACCACCTGTTCCGTGAACTGGAAGCTGCTGAAAATGCAGGCGACAGCGCCAAGGCTGCTGAGCTGATCAAGCAGATCGACAACCACGAAACTCACGTTGTACCGATCATCGCTGACATCGACGCTGGTTTCGGTAACGACGAAGCAACTTACCTGCTGGCTAAGAAAATGATCGAAGCGGGTGCGTGCTGCATCCAGATCGAAAACCAGGTTTCTGACGAGAAGCAGTGTGGCCACCAAGATGGTAAAGTAACCGTTCCTCACGCCGACTTCCTGTCCAAGATCAACGCTGTTCGTTTGGCGTTCCTTGAGATGGGTGTAGACGATGGCGTTATCGTTGCTCGTACCGACTCACTGGGTGCTGGCCTGACCAAGCAAATCGCTGTAACCAACGAGCCGGGTGACCTGGGTGACCAGTACAACAGCTTCATCGATGGCGAGTACATCGAAGACGCTTCCCAGATCGAAAACGGCGACGTTGTGATCAAGTCTGACGGCAAGCTGCTGAAGCCCAAGCGTCTGGCATCTGGCCTGTTCCAGTTCAAAGCTGGCTCCGGCGAAGATCGTGTTGTTCTGGACTGCATCACTTCTCTGCAGAACGGCGCCGACATGCTGTGGATCGAGACTGAGAAGCCTCACGTTGGTCAGATCGCTAGCATGGTAAACCGCATCAAGGAAGTTGTTCCCGATGCTAAGCTGGTTTACAACAACAGCCCGTCCTTCAACTGGACTCTGAACTTCCGTCAGCAGGTGTTCGATGCCATGAAGGAAGAAGGTAAGGACGTATCTGCATACGATCGCGATCGTCTGATGAGCGCTGATTACGATGGCACTGAGCTGGCTGAGCAGGCTGACGAGTGGACTCGCAACTTCCAGCGTGATGCGGCACGTGAAGCCGGTGTGTTCCACCACTTGATCACTCTGCCGACTTACCACACTGCGGCACTGTCTACTGACAACCTGGCGAAAGGCTACTTCGGTGACGAAGGCATGCTGGCCTACGTTGCTGGTGTACAGCGTAAGGAAATCCGTCAGGGCATCGCTACCGTTAAGCACCAGGACATGGCTGGTTCTAACATTGGTGATGACCACAAAGAATTCTTTGCAGGCGACGCTGCGCTGAAGGCTGGTGGTAAAGACAACACTATGGGTCAGTTCGAGAACATCTAATCTCGACTACCTAAACAGTGTTTAAAAGCGGCCCCGGAAACGGGGCCGCTTTTTTTTGTGTCTGGAATAACGTCAGAAAGGCTGACAAGAGTTGCGATCTCCCGCCGATCGCGTCGCTATGGCGAGGTGTATAAAGGGCTGATGCTTTTTAGAGTGAGTCTCTCGTTTTCTGTGCTTTGTTGTATGCTCCAAGAAAGCTGGCAAAAGGAGTGCGCTATTGAACGTTGAACAAGGCACGGTGTTTTTGGTGCTTGTGATCACGCTGATTATGTTCGTATGGAATCGTCTGCGTTTTGATGTGGTGGCCATGCTTGCCTTGTTGGCGATCGCGGTTGCGGGATTAGTGCCCGCCGGTGATCTTTTTGCCGGTTTTGGCCATCCCGCTGTTATTACCGTAGCAGCGGTACTGGTGATCAGCCAGGGGCTGGTCAGTGGTGGGGTGGTTGATGCGATTGCCCGTTACCTGGCCAGAATCGGGCACAATGCGGTACTGCAAGTCGTGACGTTGACGGGGGTTGTTGCTCTTTGTTCTGCCTTTATCAATAACGTGGGGGCGCTGGCCCTACTGATGCCGGTCGCAATTTGGATGTCGCGAAAGTCTGGCCGCTCACCGTCTTTTCTGCTCATGCCCCTGGCGTTCGGATCGCTATTAGGCGGCACTATTACCCTGATTGGTACCCCGCCAAACATCATCATTGCCAGCTACCGACAGGGCGGCAGTTTCGGGTTGTTTGATTTTGCGCCCGTAGGGTTGGCAATCACCTTCGCAGGCATTGTTTTTATCGGGCTGGTGGGTTGGCGCTTCACGCCTCGGCGAGTTAACCCTGCCGACGACGAGGCTCTCTTCAATGTCGGGGATTATGTCACCGAACTGCGAGTGCCGGATGCCAGTGATTACGCAGGGAGCACCTTACATAACCTCCTGACGTCCGGCGAGGAAGAGGAGAGTGTGGCGGTATTGGCCCTTATTCGAAACGAGAAAAGTTCTCCGGCGCCGTCTCCTTATCAGGTGTTGAGGGAAGGCGATGTTTTGTTGGTGCAGGCGGATGCCGAAAGTCTGCAGGAATTTGTTGAAAAGACCGGGCTAGCATTAGCAAATACCGTTGAAGACAGCGACGAAGACGGTGGTGAAGATAAACAGGCTCGGATTAAAAAGGCTCGTGAAGAGCGAGAGGAAGAAATTGCCGCTGGCGATGTTCGGCTCATTGAAGCGGTGATTACACCGTCGTCCCAGCTCATCGGGCGCACAACCAACCGCATCAATCTTCGGGAGCGGTATGGCTTGAACGTGGTGGCAATTGCCCGGCAGGGGCATCGATTAACCCAGCGGGTATCCAATATTCGATTTCGTTCCGGTGACATTCTGCTCGTGCAGGCGTATGAAAGTACCCTGATGACGACGCTCAAAACGCTCGGCTGCTTACCCTTGGCAGAGCGTGAGTTGTCGTTGGGGCGGCAAAAGAGCCTGTGGTTGGCGGGCGGTCTTTTCATTGGATCCATAGGTCTGATTATGTCGGGAGTACTTGCACCGCCGGTGGCGTTGGTTGGCTGTGCGGTTGCGATGGTGGTGTTTCAGCTCCTCAATGCTAATGAGGCTTATCAGGCGATTGATTGGTCGGTCATCGTGTTGCTCGCCGCAATGATTCCGGTAGGTCAGGCGCTGGAGACGACCGGAGGGGCCGATCTTATCGCGGCCCAGATTTTGAGTGTGGCGCAGGGGCAGGCAAACTGGGTGGCGCTCACGATTATTCTGACCGGCTCTATGTTGTTGTCGAATCTGGTGAATAACGCAGCGGCAGCGGTACTGGTGGCTCCCATTGCTCTGGGGCTGTCGGCCCAATTAGGTTTGCCGGCAGATGCGGCGTTGATGGGGGTTGCGGTGGGAACTTCCTGTGCCTTCCTGACGCCTATTGGGCACCAATCCAATGCGTTGGTGATGGAGCCGGGCGGATACCGGTTCGGTGACTACTGGCGGCTGGGCTTGCCGCTTTCTTTGGTCGTGATCGTTGTCGCAGTGCCGATGATTCTTTGGGTGTGGTCCTAATTGTCCGCAAGCAGGCCAAAGAATACAGTTTCGACCAGTGTGTGGGCCATATCGGCCAGGGGCAATTGATCCGGGGCGGTTAGCCAGTGAAAAAACAGGCCAAGCATTTGAGTGTGCAGCAAATAGGCCGCCTGCTCAGGCGTGAGATGAGAGCGTAGTCGCTGCCGGTTCTCCGGCAAGATCATGATCTCGATCAGTTGAGCGATTTCGTTGGCAGACAGCTCGCGGTGGCGGCTTAATGCTTGGTCGGACTCGTTGCGGTGTAGCAGAATGTAGTGGACCCTGAAGTAGCGTTTGTCTTCGGCCAGTTTTTTCAGCGCTAAAATGCAGACTGCTTTAAGGTTGTCGAAGCCACCGTCGCCTTCACCAGCGTTTGCTAACATGTCCTCCACCGGTGCGCGTACTCGTTCAAGCATGGCATCGAGAATGTCTTGTTTATTGCGGAAGTGCCAATAGATAGCGCCTCGGGTTACCCCAGCGATGTGAGCGATTTGTTCGAGCGAAGCGCGCGCAACGCCCTTGTCGAAAAATACCTGTTCGGCAGCATCGAGAATGGACTCGCGAGTCGCCGCTGCTTCTGCTTTCGTTTTCCGTGCCATGATCCCGTAACTTTAGTGTCGGTATATACCGTCAGTATAGCGGAGAATATGTTTACATACATACACGAATGAATGTATGTTTGCATGCTAATTTTGCAGGCCATTCTAACCTGCTTGTTTGCCCGGATTGATCTTGCCTCGTGTTCAGGAGAACGCACATGACCATGGAAATATTTCATCGCCCCACAGCCCGAGCCGGGTTGATTATTGCCGGCTTGTCGACTCTATTAGTGTTAACTGGCTGTAGCAGTGAAGACAGTGTCGGGCAGCAAGGCGGAGGCGGTTTCCCGCCGGCAGCGGTGACGGTAGAAACGGCTGAGTTGAGCAATGCCACCGTACGCCAGGATTACGCCGGACGAGCACGGGGTGCGCGGGAGGTGCAAGTGCGCGCGCGCGTCAGTGGGGTGCTTGAGGAACGGCTCTATGCAGAAGGGCAAATGGTAAAAGAGACTGATCCTTTGTTCCTTATAGACCCCAAGCCAGCAGAGGCAGCGTTCCAGTTGGCCAAGGCCCAGCGTCAGGTGGCCGAAGCGAATTTGCGTCAGGCAGAGCGGGAATGGGCCCGGATCTCGTCTTTGTATAAGCGTAAAGCGGTGAGTGAGCGGGATCGTGATTCTGCCGAATCGGCTCTGGAGCTGGCAGAAGCTAATTTGGCGGTTTCCGAGGCGGGTATGACCAAAGCGGAGCTGAATCGAGGTTACACGAAAGTGACCGCGCCGTTGAATGGCGTGACCAGCCTTGAGGACCTACCGGAAGGCAGTTTGGTGGACACGGGCACGTTGCTGACGACCATTGTTCAGCTTGATCCGGTTCACGTGCGCTTCGCGTTGCCAGAAAACGACGCCAGTATTCGCCGTGCCGCAACGGAGGGCATGGCCCGTTCGGATGAAGTTCAGGATGTGTCCGCCCGGTTGGTGTTGGTGAATGGTGAAGAATATCCGATGGAGGGCCGGATTGATTTTACCGCCTCTACTCTCGACCCCCGCACCGGATCTGTGTCGGCGAGAGCCGTATTCCCGAACCCGGAACATGTGATTGTGCCGGGGCAGTTTGTGCGAGTGCGGGTTGAGCTGCAAAACTTCGAAAATGTCATACTGGTGCCGGAAGCCGCCGTAGCTGAGGGCCCCAAAGGACCGATGGTGTATGTGGTCGACAGTGAGGGTAAAGCCCAGACGCGGGGTGTTGAACTGGGCCCTGTAACCAACGGCCGCCAGATTATCCTGAAAGGATTGGAAGCCGGTGATCGTTTCATTGTCAGTGGTTTGGCCAACCTTCGCCCGGATTCACCGGTAAAGATTATGGATGAGAGTGCCGGGGAGGGCGCGAACTGATGTTGCGCACATTTATAGACCGGCCGATCTTCGCTACGGTTATCTCGATCATTATCACCTTGGGCGGTGCGTTGGCTCTGCTCGGATTGCCGGTGGAGCAATACCCGAATGTGGTGCCGCCGCAAGTCGTGGTGGACGGACGATTCCCCGGTGCCAGTGCCGATGTAATCTCTGACTCGGTGGTCGCACCGCTGGAGCAAGAGATCAACGGCGTGGACGACATGATCTATCTGGAATCCAGTGCGACCGACTCTGGCAGCTTTCGGATTTCAGTATCGTTCGAGATCGGAACCGATCCGGATCAGGCGACCATCAACGTGAACAACCGGGTACAACAGGCGCTGGCGCGACTGCCCCAATCCGTTCGCGACCAAGGCCTGAAAGTAGAAGCCCGTTCCACGTCGATTCTGCAGGTTATTGCGTTATCGTCTCCCGATAACTCCATGGACGTGGTGGAGATCTCTAACTACGCCTTGTTAAATGTGCTCGACGAACTGGTGCGATTGCCGGGTATTGGTAATGCCTCTTTGTTCGGTGCACAGGATTACTCGATGCGAATCTGGCTCCGGCCTGACAAACTCGCTCAGTACGAACTGACCCCGGGCGATGTGGCGAACGCACTGCGTGCCCAAAACGCCCAATTTGCTGCCGGCCGAATTGGCGCAGAACCGGCGCCGAAAGGACAGGCTTTTACCTTCAGTGTATCGGCCCCCGGCCGCCTGACGAGCCCAGAAGAGTTTGGCGAAGTGATTTTGCGCAGCGACGAGCAAGGTGCGTCTTTGCGTTTGAAAGACGTTGCGCGGATTGAATTAGGTGCTCTGAATTACGATTTTGCGGCGATTTATAACGGCAGTGCGACTGTGCCTATGGGCATCTATCTGCAGCCGGGAGCCAACGCCCTGGATGCCGCTGAAGCAGTGAACAAGGCGATGGCAGAGATTTCGGATCGATTCCCGGAAGGTCTGGAGTTCAGCGTTCCTTATGACACCACCCGCTTTATTGATATCTCCATTCAAGAGGTGTTCAGCACCTTTATCATGGCGGTTGTGTTGGTGGTGTTGGTGACGTTCCTGTTCCTGCAGAACATCAGTGCCACCCTGATTCCATTGATGGCCATTCCGGTGTCTTTGATCGGCACTTTTGCGGGTATGCAGGCACTGGGTTTCTCGGTGAACCTGCTGACTCTGTTCGGGTTGATACTGGCCATCGGGGTGGTGGTGGATAATGCCATTATCATTATGGAAAACGCTGAGCGGCTGATTAAAGAGAAAGGCATGACCGCATACGATGCCGCGGTAACCACCATCGGCCAGGTGTCTGGAGCGGTAGTTTCATCAACATTGGTACTGGTGGCGGTGTTTGCGCCGGTTGCGTTCTTGGGTGGGCTCAGTGGCGAGCTGTACCGGCAGTTTGCGATTACCATTGCTGTGTCGGTGGTCATTTCAGGCGTTGTGGCACTGACGCTCACACCGGCTATGTGTGCCATGCTGCTGGGCAAAGAGAGTAAACAGCTGACGGTCTTCCGCTGGTTTGATGCCGGCTTCGATAAGTTAACAGCAGGTTTCTCGGGTGTGGTGGACTGGTTGCTGAACCACGCGGTCGTGGGTGTGCTGTTGTTTGCGGCCATGCTGGGCAGCGTGGTGTTTCTGATGAACAAGATGCCTTCGGGTTTGGTGCCGCAGGAAGATCAGGGCTTTGTGCTGGCGGCTTATGCCTTGCCGCCAGTGTCGGCTATGAGCCGCACTGAGGATGCCCGGGATGAATTGGCGGCGAAGATGAAGAGCCTGCCCGAAGTGAAAGACGTGGTGGCTTTTGCCGGTTTCGATATCATTTCCAGTGCACTGCGCACCAACAGCGGCGTGGCCTTTGTGACGCTTGAAGATTGGGCTGAGCGAGAAGGCGATGGCCAGGGTGCAGCCGATATTGCCAAGAAGATCATGGGTATTGGCTTTGGCATGCCGGAAGCCTTTGTGATTGCCTTTACGCCGCCACCGATTCAAGGCTTGTCGACCACCGGTGGTGTGGAAGGCTACATTCAGGCTCGCGGTGGCCGTACCCCTGCCGAGATCAAGGCGATGGCTGACAAGTTCACTCAGGCCGCGAATGCTCGCCCGGAGTTGACCAACGTACGGGTGACGCTGGATACCGGTATTCCTCGTTACAAGGCAAACGTGGACCGTGAGAAGGCTCAGGCAGCCGGTGTGCCCATTGACCAGATCTTTACGACCATGCAGAGCACCTTTGGTGGTTTGTATGTGAACGACTTTACCCTGGAGGGCCGTAACTGGCAGGTGAACCTTCAGTCGGAAGGAGAGTTTCGTAGCCATCCGGGGGATTTGCGTAAGGTGTTTGTTCGCTCCCATTACGGCGAGATGATTCCGCTCAGCTCGTTGGTTGAGCTGGAACGTACCAGTGGACCTGATATTTTGAACCGATTTAACGTCTATCCGGCGGCGAAGTTGCTGGCTGACCCTGGCCCGGGGTATACCACGGGTGGGGCGCTGGCGGCGTTGGAGTCTGTCGCTGCAGAGCAGTTTGATCGCGATACGTTGGTTGGCTGGACCGGTGAAGCCTATCAGTTGCAGGATTCCGCAGACTCCGGAGCCATGGCATTTGGCATGGGTTTGTTGCTGGTGTTCCTGATTCTGGCGGCACAATATGAGCGTTGGGGTTTGCCGGTGGCGGTGGCGACGGCGGTTCCGTTTGGCGTGTTTGGGGGAGCGCTGGCGTCGTTGTGGCGTGGCTTCCCGAATGATATCTATTTCCAGGTGGGGCTGTTGGTGTTGATTGGGCTGGCGGCGAAGAATGCGATTCTGATTGTGGAGTTTGCGGCGCAGAACCGGAAATCGGGTATGAGTTCGTTTGAGGCGGCCAGTGCGGCTGCGCGCCAGCGTTTCCGAGCGATTATGATGACGGCGTTGACCTTCATTGTGGGGTCGTTGCCGTTGGCGTTCAGTTCCGGCGCGGGTGCGGTGAGTCGTCAGGAGATTGGTACGGTGGTGGTTGGCGGTATGCTGGCGGCCAGTACCTTGGCGCTGTTTTTTGTGCCTTTGTTCTATATGTTAATTGAGGACTTTGGGGATTGGCGCAAGCAGCGTAAGAAGGCCTGACGATTAGAGCTGACTTCGGTCGGCTCTTTGTGAATGTTATTGAACCGCCTTGGGTTTCTGCCCTCGGCGGTTTTTTGTTGTTATGCTGTTTGGGAGTAAGAGCCGGCAGAGGGGAGGCGCTTCCAAAAAACCGCTCCTTCGGCACGTCCATGTGACGCTTCTGCTCCGCCATCCATGGCTGCGCACATTTTTGGAAGCGCCTCCCCTCTGCCGATTCCCAGACGCAGGGAGATACTTTTAGTGAACCTCAACTCGATGTCTGTCGTTGAAATAAAAGCCCAGTTGCTTGATGAGCTGGCGCTCGCCCGTACCAGAACTGAACAACTCATCAAGTCGTTATCGGACACCCAGCTGGAGGTTCCCTATCACCCCGGTGTGAATCCGCCGCTTTGGGAGATGGGGCATTCGGCGTTTTTCTATGAGGTGTTTGTATTCAAGTTGCTGGACGGCACGGCGAGTTATAACCCGGCGATGGACGATCTCTGGGATTCGTTTCATGTTCAGCACCGGGATCGTTGGCGCAGGGATTTGTTTCCCGGACGTGAGGAGACGCTGGCGTATTTTCGGACGGTTTATGATCGAGTTGCGGAGCGTATTCGGCGTTGTGAGCTGACGGATCAGGAGCTGTATTTGTATCGCTATGCGATTTTTCACCAGAACATGCACATTGAGTCTTTGATCTGGTGTCGTCAGACGGTGAATTATCCGGCCCCGGCGGATTTTGTTGGTGATCGGCCGGCACCGGGTGACGCGGTTGCCGGTGATGTGGAGGTACCGGCGGGGCGTTGGGTGATGGGGATGCCCGGGGCTTCGGAGGCGTTTGCGGCGGAGGATTTTGCGTTTGATGCGGAGAAGCCGCGGTTTGAGGTGCAGTTGCCGGGGTTTGCGATCAGTCGGGCGTTGGTGACGAATCGGGAGTTTTTAGCGTTTGTTGAGGATGACGGTTATCAGCGGCCGGAGTTGTGGTCGTTTGGCGGGCAGCAGTGGTTGGCCTCAGCTCCAGGGCACCCGGTGTATTGGCGGTGCCATGAGGCGCAGTGGCAGGTTCGGTTGTTTGATCAGTGGCTGCCGTTGAACCCGGATGCGCCGGTGACACATGTTTCGTTCTGGGAGGCGGAGGCGTGGTGTCGTTGGGCCGGGCGGCGTTTGCCGACGGAGTATGAGTGGGAGGTGGCCGCTTTGGCGAACCAGCCGGGTGAGGTTTTTCGGCGCTTCCCTTGGGGGAATCAGGCGCCGGACGCTTCTCGCGCGGATATGAATGGTCGGTCGATGTCGCAGAATCCCGTGTTTGATTACCCCGCGGGTGAGAGTCGGTTTGGGTGTCGGCAGATGCTGGGTTCGGTGTGGGAGTGGACCAGCGATCAGTTTTTGCCCTACGACGGCTTCAAAGTGGATATGTACCCGTTTATGTCAACGCTGCAGTTTGGCGACCACAAGGTGACTCGCGGCGGGAGTTGTGCCACGACATCGAGTTTGATTCGTGGCACGTATCGGCAGGCTTATTTGCCCCAGAGAAATGATGTGTTTACCGGTTTTCGTACCTGCGCGTTAAGTTGATGGCTGCCTGGGGTCGGAAAGCGTAACCTCCGGTTCAGGGACTTCCGGGGCTATCTGCTGCAAGTGGCTCGCTAGGGCCACCCCGGTTTCGCTCATGGTGAGATAGGCTTCGTTGGCTCCGGCTTCGCGAATGCGTTCGGCTTCGTCTTCAAACATGGTGTGGGCGACGATGTAGCCGGTGAAGCCGAGTTTCCTCAGCATGCGGGCGGCGATCAGTTTGGCTTCTATATCGCCCATAGCGAGGATGACGGCTTCCACCGAGGGCATGTGCAGGGCTTCCCAGAAGGTGTTGTCTTCGGCATCGGCGTATACCACGTTGCGCCCCTGTTTCTGATGTCGCGCAACTTTGGCTAAGTCGGAATCCAAAGCCATGAGGCGGGCTTCGGTGTCGCTCAGTGCATCGTACGCGGCGGTTCCGGTTCGCCCCATACCCATAACAACCACGCGGGTATCACCCAATGATATCGGCAGTTCATCCGGGTGCCGCCGATCGTTTTCGAAGGGCACGAGGCGGTGGCTCCAGCGTTCGTACAGTGGGTGTGCCAAACGGTTGAGCGGCGCGGATATCAGGAATGACAGCGCCACCGCTAAGGCCAGCGGAACCAACCATTCAGGCAGGGCTACGCTAGCGACAATCAGGCCGAACTCACTGTAATTGGTCAGTGCCAATGAGGTCAGGAAGCTGCTGCGTGCACGCAGGCGGAAAAGCAGCATCAGGAAGAAGAACAAGATGCCTTTTAAGGGAAGAATCAAGGCCACGACAATTGCGAAGATGATGGCGTCTTTTCCTGGCAGGCCGTCAATGCCGATTTGAAGAAAGAATCCCACCAAGAAGATTTCTTTCACGCTCCACAAGGATTTCGCCAGTTCCTGACTTCTCGGATGGTTGGCCAGAATGGCACCGAACACCAGTGCGCCGAGTTCCGAGCTAAGCCCAACTGCCTGAAAGCCCAAGCCACCCAGCACCAGTGCAAGCAACAAGCCAAGCAGGACCAGCAGTTCTTCGTGGCCGCTTGCGTCCAGGAGCTTGTACAGAACCGGTCGAAGCAAGGGCAGACCAAATACGATCAGCGCCCATTGCGATGGCGTTTGCCCTGCCGCCAGGCTCATCACCACCAGTGCAATTAAATCCTGCATGATCAGAATGCCAATCGACACTCGTCCGTGGAAAGCACGCAGTTCTCGTTTGTTTTCCAATACCTTGGCGGCCAGCACGGTCGAGGAGAAGGACAAGGCGATCGCCAGCATCAGCGAGGTGTACCAGCTGACGTCAAGAATCAGATATATACCGGGTGCGAATACCAATGCGGTTACTGCGAAGTGCAGCAGGCTGCCACCAATGACTTCCGGGCTGATCACCGATTTCAGTTTCAGCTTGAGTCCGACGGTAAAGAGCATGAGCAAAACGCCCAGATGGGCGATGTGATCCAGCACGACGGTGGGTTCCGGCGAGATCGGGATGGATGGGTTAGCAGCCATCGCGCTGAGGATAAAGCCCGCTGCGAGATAGCCAATGAGCGGGGGCAGATGCACCGTTTTGATCAGCAGGCCGAGGCCAAAGGCAAAGGAAATCCAGATCGCTTCAGGCATGGAAGGCTCTTACCGGGGAACAGAACAAGAAGGCTACCTTGTTTTTTCCCCGCATTGAAGTCGATTTACGGCTAACGTGCTACCATTTTTTCTTGGTCGTTATTTGACCGGTAGGGCTGGGAAAACTCAAGAAACAGCTGGGCCGATTCTTCCGGTGTCTCGATCATCGGCGCATGGCCGATGCCTTCGAGGATGGTCAGTTGGGCGCCGGGTATGTCTTGTTTGAAGAGGGCTCCATTACGGTAATCCAGCACACGATCTTCTTTGCCCCAGACGATCAGAACCGGATCTTCAATGTGTTTGATTGCATCACGAAAATCAGAGTTCAGGCCAGCTTCGCGGATGTCGGAAAAAATTTTTTTATTGATGTCTTGATTGGCAATGGCTTTTTCTTCCATCACTCCCAGTATGGGCCAGGGAATAAAGGGCTTTTCTTCCATCGCGAAGTCGACCAAACGCTCAAAGTCGCCCGGTTGGGTGGGGATCAGCGGGTTGTCGCCGGCAAGCACCAGTTCGGTGAGTTCGTTGTGGTATTCCAGGATGCCGGCGGGGTTAAACAGAACCGCCGTTTCAATCTGTTCGGGGTAGGTGGCTGCATAGAGCGCGGTGATGGCCCCACCCATGGAGTTGCCCATCATGTGCATGGTTTCGATGTTCAGGGCTTTAAGAATGAGGGCAAGATAACCGACTTGCTCTTCCAGTCGGTAGCCGAGGTCGAGGGGTTTGCTGCTGTCGCCGTGGCCGGGTAGGTCGATGGCGTATACGTTGAACTCTTCGGTGAGCTCCCCTGCCATTCGTATCCAGTTGTCTTTGTTGGCGGCAAATCCGTGCACAAGAACGATGGTGTTGCCGTTGTTGGCTTCACGGTTTCGGAGGTAAGTAATTTCCAACTCACCTACGTTTATTTGGCTGACTTCGAGCCCGGCACCGGAGCGTTCCCAGTCCATGGCATTTTCGTAAATGCCTTGCCGCGAGCATGCGGTGGTGAGCAACACCGTTACAAACAGCAGGGCAAGGGATATAGGTGATGATTGCAACATGCTTGGTTCCCCGGGAGCGTTGAGGTCGTTCATTTTTTGAAGGGGTACCACATTACGGCATAAAAAAGCCCGGTCAATGACCGGGCTGACACTGCGTGTGATCGGCGTTACAAATCAGCCTTGTTCACGGGCAATCGCCCGGTATGCAATGTCTTTACGGCAGAATACGCCGTCCCACTCAACTTTCGCGGCCAATTCGTAGGCGCGCTGTTGAGCTTCGGTGACGGTGTTGCCAAGGGCTGTGGCGCAGAGTACGCGACCGCCGTTAGTGACAACGTTGCCGTCTTTTAGGCTGGTACCGGCGTGGAAGACTTTCTCGCCGTCTACCTCGGTTTCCGGCAAGCCGGAGATCACGTCGCCCTTATTGTAGCTGCCCGGATAACCACCGGCGGCCAGAACGATGCCCACTGAGGCGCGCTCGTCCCACACGGAATCACACTGGTCTAGGGTACCGTCAACGGCTGCCAGGGACAGTTCAACGATGTCAGACTTCATGCGCAGCATGATTGGCTGAGTTTCCGGATCACCGAAGCGGCAGTTGAACTCGATCACCTTGGAAGCACCGGAAGCGTCGATCATCAGGCCGGCGTAAAGGAAACCCTTGTAAGGGTGGCCTTCTGCTGCCATGCCGTTAACGGTCGGCATGATCACTTCGTCCATAATGCGCTGGTGCACATCGGCTGTGACCACTGGCGCCGGAGAGTAAGCACCCATGCCGCCGGTGTTGGGGCCGGTGTCGCCGTCACCAACGCGCTTGTGATCTTGGGAAGTCGCCATGGCCAGTACGTTCTTGCCATCAACCATAACGATGAACGAGGCTTCTTCGCCGTCTAGGAACTCTTCAACGACCACGCGGCTGCCGGCATCGCCAAAGGCGTTACCAGCCAGCATGTCGCGAATGGCGTCTTCGGCTTCTTCCAGAGTCATCGCAACGATGACGCCTTTACCGGCGGCCAGGCCATCAGCCTTAACCACAATCGGTGCGCCTTTCTCACGAACGTAGGCGAGAGCGTCGTCAACGTCGGTGAAATTGGCGTAGTCCGCGGTTGGTATTTTCTGGCGGGCCAGGAAATCCTTGGTGAAGGCTTTGGAGCCTTCAAGCTGAGCTGCTCCGGCACTGGGGCCGAAGATGCGTAGGCCGCGATCTTCAAACTTGTTGACCACGCCGGCAACCAGCGGGGCTTCCGGTCCGACGATGGTGAGGCCGACATTGTTCTGTTCGGCAAAGTTGGCCAGTCCGTCCAGATCCATGACGTCCAGATCGACGTTTTCCAGACTGGGCTCGCGGGCTGTGCCGGCGTTACCCGGTGCGACAAAAACCTTGTCGGCCAGCGGGGACTTGGCGGCTTTCCAGGCCAGTGCGTGTTCACGACCGCCACTGCCGATAATCAGAATGTTCATGTTGTGCTCCTGAATGCTGTGATCAGTGACGGAAATGGCGCATGCCAGTGAAGACCATGGCGATGCCGTGTTCGTTGGCTGCGTCGATCACTTCCTGGTCGCGCATGGAACCGCCCGGTTGAATCACCGCGGTGATGCCGGCAGCGGCGGCGGCATCGATGCCGTCACGGAATGGGAAGAAGGCGTCGGAAGACATCACCGAGCCTTTGACTTCCAGACCTTCATCGGCGGCTTTAATGCCGGCGATTTTGGCGCTGTATACGCGGCTCATTTGGCCTGCACCCACACCGATGGTGCGGCCGGCTTTGGCGTAGACGATGGCGTTAGACTTAACGTATTTGGCCACTTCCCAGGCAAACAACAGGTCGTTCAGCTCTTCTTCGGTGGGCTGGCGGTCGGTAACCACTTTAACGTCTTCCATCGCTACCATGCCCAAGTCGCGATCTTGAACCAGCAGGCCGCCGGTGACGCGCTTGTAGTCCATGGTCTTGGCTCGGTGGCTGTCGAATTCGCCGCAGGCCAGCAAGCGAACGTTCTTCTTGGCAGATACGATCTCTACCGCTTCCGGCGCGATGCTGGGGGCAATGATGACTTCCACGAACTGGCGATCAACGATGGCTTGGGCGGTTTTAGCATCGAGCTCGCGGTTAAAGGCGATGATGCCACCGAAGGCTGAGGTCGGATCGGTGGCGAAGGCCAGGTCGTAGGCCTGAAGAATGTCGGCACCAATGGCGACGCCGCAAGGGTTGGCGTGCTTAACAATGACGCAGGCAGGATCTGCGAATGGCTTCACGCATTCCAGAGCGGCGTCGGTATCGGCTACGTTGTTGTAGCTGAGCTCTTTGCCTTGCAGTTGTTTGGCAGTGGCGACGCAAGCTTCACGCGGGTTGCTTTCGGCATAGAAAGCGGCGCGTTGGTGCGGGTTTTCGCCGTAACGCATATCCTGAACCTTCACGAACTGGGCGTTGAAGGTGCGAGGGAAGTCAGCGTTGTCGTTGTCCGGTGTGCGTCCGCCCAGGTAGTTGGCGATGGCACCGTCGTAACCGGCGGTGTGTTCGAAGGCTTTGACCGCCAGATCGAAACGAGTGTTGTAGGTCAGGTCACCGTCGTTTTCTTCGAGTTCTTTCAATACGCGGCTGTAGTCGGAAGCGTTCACCACAATGGCAACGTCGTTATGGTTTTTAGCCGCGGCGCGAACCATGGTCGGGCCACCGATGTCGATGTTTTCGATGGCCGTGGCGAGATCGCAATCCGGGTTGGCAACGGTGTCTTCGAACGGGTAGAGGTTCACCACCACCATATCGATCGGGTTAATGCCGTGCTCGGCCATGATGGCGTCGTCGGTACCGCGACGGCCCAGAACGCCACCGTGGATCTTCGGATGCAGGGTTTTCACCCGGCCGTCCATCATTTCCGGGAAGCCGGTGTAGTCGGACACTTCGGTGACCGGTACTTTGTTTTCCTGTAGCAGTCGGAAAGTGCCGCCAGTAGAGAGCAGCTCTATACCGCGTTCGGTCAGGGCACGGCCGAAATCGACGATGCCAGTTTTATCACTCACGCTGATCAGGGCGCGACGGACGGGGGTGTTAGCCTGGTTTGCCATGGTTCAGTTTCTTCGCTGTTCAGATAAGCCGAGGGTAGCCTGAATAAAGAACAAAGGCCTCGCGAACGAATCCGGGAGGCCCTTGTGGATCGAGTCTGATTATAGCAGACCGTATTGCTTCAGTTTCTTGCGCAGGGTTCCGCGATTCAGACCGAGCATGGTGGATGCCTTGGTTTGGTTGTTGCGGGTGTACTTCATTACCTGCTCGAGCAGTGGCGCTTCAACTTCAGAGAGCACCAGTTGATACACATCGGTGACGGGTGCTCCGTCCAGTTGCGCGAAGTAGTTCTTCAGAGCAACTTCTACGCTGTCGCGCAGGGTGACGCTATTGCCGCTGCCGTTTACCGTGTGCAACTGATGCAATTCATCGTTGGCCGGGGTGCTCAGATTATCGTGTGCCAAAGTCTCAGCGGTCATGCTGCGAATACCTCTCCATTTCGTAAGCGTGCAAAGTACTGTGCGATGCTGTCTTTTTGCTCCAGTGGGTCTTCGATCCCATTGAAGCGACTGCGGAACTGTTTGCTTTCGTCGTGGGTCTGCAGATACCAGCCCACATGTTTTCTGGCGATACGCACGCCCATCTTTTCCCCGTAGAAGCTGTGCAGCTCGGCAAGATGCTCCAGGAGTATCTGCTCGACTTCATTCAGGGGCGGAGCCGCAAGGTGTTCGCCGGTTTCCAGAAAGTGCATGATTTCCCGGAAAATCCATGGACGGCCTTGTGCGCCTCTGCCGATCAGCAGCCCGTCTGCGCCGGTGTAGGTCAGCACATGGCGGGCTTTCTCTGGTGTGGTGATGTCGCCATTGGCAAACACTGGAATACCAACACTGGCTTTTACTTCGGCAATGGTGTCGTATTCGGCATCGCCCAGGTATTTGTCGGCTCTTGTGCGGCCGTGTACAGCGAGGGCCCGAATGCCTGCGTCTTCCGCCATTTTTGCAATTATTTTGGCGTTTCGGTTGTCGCGATCCCAACCTGTGCGCATTTTCAGTGTCACCGGAATATCAACGGCGCTGACCACCGCTTCCAGAATTTCCCGAACCAGCTTTTCGTCTTTCATCAAGGCCGAACCAGCGGCCTTGTTGCAAACTTTTTTGGCTGGACACCCCATGTTGATGTCGATGATCTGGGCACCAAACTCGGCGTTTTGCCTTGCGGCATCGGCCAGCATGTCTGGGTCGCCGCCGGCAATTTGCACTGACCGGGGCTCGGGTTCGCCCTGATGGTTCATCCGGGTGCGAGATTTGCGCGTATGCCAGAGCTTGCTATCCGCTATGACCATTTCCGATACAGCCAAACCGGCGCCCATTCTTCGACACAAAAGCCGAAACGGGCGATCTGTTACACCGGCCATGGGTGCAACTATCAATGGGTTGGGCAGGGTGTACGGCCCGATTTTTGCCGTTGGCAGCATGATCTGAGTCCGTGTCACAGCGGGTTTAGCAAGGTTCGGTTTTTAGTCGTTGCTCAAAATCTGATCGACTGTTTCCCGAAGGGCGGTAATGATACCGCCGAGGGCAGTTTGATTGAAGGGATAAATGAGCGAAAAAGTTGATTATTTTTCGCTCTGTCTGGTTGACTTTTGCTCGACCGACTGCAGGCCTTTGTTTGGGCTATCGGTATCTACGGACGGAAGAGCAGGTTGTAGTTGACCGCGTCGCGTCCAGGGTCGCGAATCCGGATCGCAATCTTGACCGGGGTATCTGTGGGCATGTTTTCCAGTGCCTTGCCGTCACCGGCGATATACTCTTCGGGGCCGAAAACGCTTTGCGCCACCACGTCTCCATTCAAGTTGGAAAAGGTCAGGGCAATAGAGGGAAATGGCTGCTCGAAGTTGGCGCGATTGATGATAACCGCATCGACGATCAACTGGTTTCGGTTGTCCGGGGCTGTACGAACCACCAATTTACGGCTTTGTATGGCATCGACATTCACCAGTGGCTGAAGCTCGCAACCGGCCAATTCACAGCCTTTCTCGTAAAAGGGCCGTAGCTGAGGAATGGCGGATAACCGGTCAAACTGGAACCAGGTAGCCTGTGCCACTAAGAGCCCGAGCAGTGCGAGTGTCACAAGACTCCACAGCACTGCCCGAAGGCGGCTGCCCCCGCCGCCAACCGACACTGGCTCTCGCCGTAAATCCTGATATAAGGTCGCAGAGGTTTGTTCCGGGCGAGCCTGATTAATTATGGAGTCGCCCATCTGGTCAGCGTCTTCGCTTGAGAGGGCTGCGCCGCCTGTTTCTTGATCGTGCTGGCCGTCTGAAGCAGAGCTGACGGATGCTGTTTCAGGCTCAGGCTCAGGCTCAGGCTCAGGCTCAGGCTCAGGCTCAGGCTCAGGCTCAGCGGTATGTTTCTCTGGATGTGCGGGATGATCGTCTGAAAGCATGGCTTCTGCCCAGCTTTCATCGATATTTGCGCTTATAGGGTCTTCGTGGTCTTCAGAGAAACTTTCGTTATGACGGTCGTCAACCGAGAGAAAACTGTCGCTCAGTTCGTCTTCAGAGAACGTGAGTTTGCCCCCTGCGTAAAGGCCTTCTTCCGCATCCTCTTCAGGGTTATCAGCGAAAACAAAGTCGTCGTCAATTACGCTGCTGCGGGTGTCTTCGTTGGTGGAATCTTTAGTTATTGAAGGTCCGGAGCGGGCAGGGGTTGGAGATGACGCACTCTCGCGGGAAGCCGTTATGGGGTGCTCTTTCGCGTTAAAGATGGCCATGCAGTTGCCGCAGCGGACTTTGCCTCCGGCGACACTGAGCTGTTCGTCAGTTACCCGAAAACGAGTGGCGCACTCGGGGCACTGTGTTTGCAGGCTGCTCTGGGTCATGCTGTTATCCTGAACGCTCCGTCACTGCGTGATTACTAAGAACCACGCAGTTTAGACGTAAACGTTTGATTCGTCACTCGTCCTTGCGCCGTCCTGTGAGGCGTACCCACTCTTCTTTCTGTTCGGGTTCGTCCATGATAAACCAAGGTTCGTAGGCTTCCATAACTTCTCTGGCTTGGTTCGACAGAATGCCGGAGAGTACAAGGCTACCGCCGGTGCGAGTCAGGGTGGCTAAACGAGGCGCCAAGCCAATCAACGGTTGTGCCAGAATGTTGGCGAGCATCACGTCGGCTTGGGTGTCGGGGTCACTGCCGGGCAAGTAAAGGTCCAGCCGATCGTCTTCAACCTCATTGCGCCGGGCATTTTCACGACTGGCTTCCAGAGCTTGAGGGTCGGTGTCTACGCCAATCACGTGCTTGGCGCCCAGTAACAGAGCCGCAAGGCCGAGAATGCCGGAGCCGCAGCCATAGTCGATTACTTGCTTGCCATCAACATCCTGGCCATCCAGCCACTGCAGGCAGAGGGCTGTTGTAGGATGGGTGCCGGTGCCGAAAGCCAGGCCCGGGTCCAGCAGAAGGTTAGCGGCATCCGGGTCGGGGGCTTCGTGCCAGCTTGGAACAATCCAGAGCCGCTCGCCAAAACGCAATGGATGGAAGTCGTCCATCCAGGCCCGCTCCCAATCTTTGTCTTCGACCAGCGTAACCTCAATCTCTGCCAGAGTTTGCTGGGTTTGCTGATGCCAGGCATCCCGAATATCGGAGCACAGCTGCTCGATATCCCGGTCCGATTGAAACAGGCCTGTTACGGTGGTTTGGCTCCACAAGGGGGTTGTGCCTGGGTCCGGCTCGTAGAGGGGTTGATCAGCGGCATCTTCCATGGAAACGGCATCCGAACCCATTTCCATAAGCAAGTCTTCCAGCTGATCCGCATTGTCGGGATCAGCTGGAATCTGGAGTTGTATCCAGGGCATGGTTAATCCTGTATCAGTTTTTCAAGGTAGTGAATGGTGAAGTCTACCTGTTTAAAACCTCCGTCGCGCACCAGTTTTCTGTGTAGTGGCTGATTTGTCTTGATGCCCTCAACCAACATTTCATCTAATGCGTTCTTCATGCGTCGGCGTGCGATGTTTCGATCGTCACCCCACGTGATCAACTTGGCGATCAGTGAATCGTAGTACGGAGGCACGGTGTAGCCGCTGTACAGATGGGAGTCGACACGAATACCGTTGCCGCCGGGGGCATGAAAATGCTTGATCTTGCCAGGGCTGGGCGCGAAGGTTTGAGGGTCCTCTGCGTTGATCCGACATTCCATGGCATGACCGGAAATCTGAATTTCGTCCTGGCTGTATTCCAGTGGCAACCCGCTGGCAATGCGCAACTGTTCGCGGACGATGTCCACGCCAGTGACCATTTCGGATACCGGGTGCTCTACCTGAACGCGGGTGTTCATTTCGATGAAGTAGAACTCACCATCCTGATATAGGAATTCGAAGGTGCCGGCGCCTACGTAACCGATTTCTTTGCAAGCATCGGTACAGGCTTTGAGGGTGCGCTCGCGGGATTCCGGATTGATATTCGGGGCCGGGGCTTCTTCAATGACCTTCTGGTTGCGGCGCTGCATAGAGCAGTCGCGGTCGCCCAGATGGATCACGTTGCCGTGCATGTCGGCGAGAACCTGAACCTCAACATGACGCGGCGTTTCCAGAAACTTTTCCAGATAAACCGTGGGATCGCCGAAAGCGTTCTTTGCTTCTGACTGAGTGATCTGAACGGCTTTGAGCAGGGCTGCCTCGGAGTGAACTACCTGCATACCGCGACCACCGCCGCCGGAAGCTGCTTTGATCATGACCGGGTAGCCGATTTTGCGAGCTACCTGCAACGTCCGCTCATCGTCATCGGTGAGAGGGCCGTCTGAGCCGGGAACCGTCGGTACGCCAGCTTTCTTCATGGCTTCGATTGCAGAGACTTTGTTGCCCATCAGGCGAATGGTCTCTGCTCTCGGGCCGATGAAGCGGAACCCGCTTTTCTCGACTTGTTCGGCAAAGTCTGCGTTTTCTGCCAGAAAGCCGTAGCCGGGGTGGATACCGACAGAATCTGTCACTTCCGCCGCACTGATAATCGCCGGGATGTTCAGATAGCTGTCTGTCGGACTGTTTGGGCCGATGCAGACGGTTTCATTTGCCAGGCGAACGTGCATCAGGTCGCGGTCTACCTGAGAGTGAACCGCCACCGTTTTAATGCCTAGCTCTTTGCAGGCGCGGAGTATACGCAGGGCGATTTCACCGCGGTTTGCGATCAGAACTTTTTCTAACATAGCCATGGGTAGCAATCACCAGATTCAGGAAATGACGACCAGAGGTTGGTCAAACTCCACCGGCTGGCCATTTTCGACCAGAATTTCGGTGATGGTGCCAGACTTGTCTGCTTCAATCTGGTTCATCATCTTCATTGCTTCAACAATGCAAATGACGTCGCCGGCCTTGACCGATTGGCCCACTTCTACAAAGGCCGGTGCAGACGGTGACGGCGAACGGTAGAAGGTGCCCACCATCGGCGATTTTAGCGCGTGGCCATTAATGGCAGGGGATGCCGCAGGTGCTTCTTCCGCTGCAGGTGCGCTTGCAGGAGCCGGGGCCGCTTGTGGTGCTGGCGCTGCGTAGTGGCTTACGAATTGGCCTGCGGCGGCTTGCTCACGACGACGGGAAATGCGAACGGAGTCATCTCCTTCGTGGATTTCCAGCTCCTCGACGTCAGATTCCTCGAGCAGTTCGATCAGTTTTTTGATTTTGCGAATATCCATAACTATTCCAGTCCCATTGTCTCTGGTATATCAGTGAATTTTTTGCAGGGCTGCCTGTAAAGCAAGATTGTAACCTTGGCTGCCTAAACCGCAGATAACGCCTTGGGCGATATCTGAAAAATACGAGTGGTGCCTGAACGGCTCCCGCGCATGCACGTTCGACAGGTGCACTTCAATGAACGGGATGCCCGAGGCCAACAGAGCGTCCCGCAAGGCGACACTGGTGTGGGTGAAGGCGGCGGGGTTGATAATGATGAAGTCCACCCCTTCAGCCCGGGCTTCGTGAATACGGTCAATCAATTCATACTCTGCATTCGATTGCAGATGCAGCAGATGGTGGCCTTGTTCTGAAGCCTGATGTCGCAAGCGGTCGTCGATGTCTGCCAGCGTCTCATGGCCATAAACCTCGGGCTCTCGTGTGCCGAGCATATTAAGGTTGGGGCCATGTAGCACAAGTATGGTAGACATGATGAAATTTGCCTTGTTTATTTTTGACAGGATCGCCGAAGATAACGACAGTTTAGTTGAATGGTGCGTACTTATTCGCTTCAAATCAACACTTTTTGACAATCTTCGGATACGACTTTTGATCCTGAAAAAGATTACACAGCAATTGCCTCACGCGCGATGACATTTCGTTGATGGCTAGCATTGTCGGTGATGGCGAATAGGGCGGGTATTCGACATTGGTTTCATGGACCGAGCAGAAAGCCCGGCCCGGGGGCATCATTCTTCAGCCAGTGTGACGCAGTTTCGACCATTAGCTTTTGAGACATACAAGGCCTGATCGGCCCGTTCACACAACGACTGTGAACTGTCGCCCTGCGACGCGGCCAGCCCGCAACTGAAGGTCACTTTGAACTGGCGGTCGCCGGCCTCTTGCACGAGCTCGGCAAATCGTTCCCGAATTTCATTGACCACGTTGCGGGCATCGCTGGGGCGAGTGTTAGGCAGAATTAGCGCGAACTCCTCACCGCCGTACCGCCCGATGTGGTCAGTTTTTCGCAGCCGTTGCTTCAGGAACATGGACAAGCTTCGGAGGATTCGGTCACCAATCGGGTGACCGAAGGTATCGTTCACCTTCTTGAAGTAGTCCAGATCGATCATGGCGAAACAAAGCGGTTGGTCTTTCTGGCGCGTCCGAACGATTTCCTGTTCCAGCAAATACAGAGTGTGGGTGTGATTGAACAACCCCGTCAGGCTGTCGCGAATCATCAGTGCCAATAAGGAACGGGCTCGACGGCCACGGTTGTGCAGCGTGGCGATCAAATGCTTGGGGTCAACCGGTTTGGTTAGAAAGTCATCACCGCCCAAGCTCATAGCGTGCAGCTGTTTGCCAACGTCGTCTTCGGCCGACAGGTAGATGATCGGTACGCTGTGAAATTTGTCCTGTTGGCGAATGACGCGGGCAATCTCCATACCTGTGCAACCGGGCATGTACATGTCGAGCAGGATGATCTCGGGAGAGAATTGCTCCAGTGCTGTAATGATCTGCATCGGGTCGGTGATGATGTGGGCGTTCATCCCGGCCTTCTTCAGCACCGTTTCCATGAATTTGGCCTGAGCCCGGGAATCGTCGAGCACCAGTACCCTGTACGGCTCGACGGTATTACCATGGGTATAAGTCTCGATTTTCTCGATCAACTGGCCCGGATCAACCGCCGGATAGAAGAACTCTTCGCCACCACACCGGGACGCTCTTAACCGCGTTTCGATTGAGCCGTCTTCGTCGCTCATGAAAATTATCGGGATGGGGGTGTCATGCTGTTCCTGCAGGTGCTCAATCGTCGAAATTCCCGAAGATGCTCCACCACCAAAGTTGATGTCGATCAGGATGGTTTCGGGTTTGCTCAGTGCACACGCCTCCATTAATTCGTTGGGCGTTTGATAGGCCGACGCGCGGAAACCGAAAAATTCGAGCTGTTTGATCATTCTGGCTGCCGATTCTTCGTCTGCGAGCGCAAGGTAGACGGGGGTCCGGCGGAATGGGTGGGGCACATCATTGTTTTCGTCGCTGCGACGTTGGGTGCAGTGACGAAGGGTTTCCACCGACTCTTCAAGAGCTTGCTGGTGATCGGTGCAGAGCGAGGAGCCCGTGGGCCAGTGAGTCAACCTTTCCAGAATCCGTTCGCCGGCGCGAGCGTGGCTTTCCATCTCGAAACGGCGGGCGTACCGCACCAATTTGTCGGCGGCGGCTTCCAGTGCGTTTCGGTATGGCTGGGCTTGCGCCGGGTCATCGTGAATTTTTTGCCAGGTATCCAGAACAACGCGCGCTTGGGTGGTGACGCGGCGGGCAAAGTGTTGCCTGAGTTTTTCCTTCTGGCTTTCGTCGCTCATTGTGCTCGGGCCTTTCTGTTATAGGTTGTTCTGTCCGGCAGGACGAACTTATTTCTAGGTCAGGTTAGACAGAGGCTTCATAGTCCTTGGGTAGAGTCTATAGTGTTTAATGTTGTCGACGTAGACAGCACTTTGTAAATGTTTGTCAACTCTTGAAGGTGGTCACAGAGTTGGGGTGTCTTTAGATTCGGTCCGAAGTCTTGGAGCTTTATGGCAATGGTGCAGGTAGCGAACAGACAGCGGCAATATGGTGTGCTGAGTCTTCGGGCATTGTTGTTGCTTTTTACCAGCAGTTTATTGGTACTCATTTTGTTGGCCCTTTTTTCCGTCACGTTTAACACCTTCCGGGATTATGTTTCGTCTCAGCATCTAGAGCATGCTCAAGACGCGGCGACCGCCACCGGTGTGGCGTTGTCCAAAGCCGTTGATGCTTCCGATATCGTTGCCGCCTCGTCATTGATCGATGCCGTGTTTGATAGTGGTAGCTATCTGTCGGTGAAATTTGTTGGTCACGAAGGGATTATGTTGGCGGGTCGTTCCATGCCTTTGCGAACTCAAGTGGCACCCGGCTGGTTCGTAAAGGTAGCGAAACTGTCAAAGCCCGAGGGGACGGCGCAAGTGGTGCGGGGTTGGGCACAGCTGGGAACGGTTCAGGTGGTCAGCAATCTGGGCCGGGCCTACGACGATCTTTGGCGAATCACGGTGGGGTTGTTGGTTGGGGTGGTCGTGATTGGTGGCGTAGGGATGTTGGCCTTATGGTTTTTGTTACGGCGCTTGCTGCAGCCGCTAAAGGAATTGGAAAAGCAGGCACGGGCATTAAGTCGGCGGGACTTCAGGAAAAGAGTGGAAGTGCGTTCCACCCGGGAACTGAATCGGGTGACTGAAGCCATGAATCAGATGACGGATGACTTGGGGCAGCTGTTCGCCGGACAAGGTAAGTTGATCCAGCATCTGCGGAAAGTGAACAACGAAGATGCGGTGACCGGGCTGGCAAGCCGTAGCGCGTTTGATCAGCGCCTGAAGGTGGAAGTTGAATCTGAAGAAAAATCCGCGCCAGGGGTGCTGATGCTACTTCAGCTGAGCGGTTTTGGTGACTTCAACCAAAGCCACGGTCGCGAAGAGGGCGACGAGGTGCTGAGGAAAGTGGGCAAGGTTGTTAATACGTTCGCGATGAAACATTCCGGTGCGTTTGCAGGCCGAAGAACCGGGGCGGAATTTGCAGTCTATCTGCCTGGAGCCTCGGCTGTGGATGTGAAAGTTTGGTGTGAAGCGCTAGTCGAGAAATTGGATGGGCTGTATTCCGATATGGCCGCGCCACTCGAGATCTTTGTACATGCCGGGCTGGCCATTGCATCGAAAGAAGCGGATGCCCGAGATTTGTTGGCGGCTGCGGACACCGCTTTGAGAACGGCCCAGCAACGCGAGGAGTCCTGTTCCTGGATTAAGGATGCTAGTGGCAACAGTTACCACACGATGGACACCTGGCGCGACATCATCAAAGATGCCATTCGAGAGCAGCGCTTGTCACTTTGGTTGCAGCCAATGGTGCAGGGCCCGGATCAGGAGCTCCAGTATTACCAGGTGTTCTCACGAATTTGCACGCCAGAGGGTGTGTTGAAGGCAGGCGCGTTTGTGCCCATGGCGGAACGCCTCGGTCTTATTGCCGATATTGATCGAGTGCTGGTCGCCAGTGTTCTGGAGTGCCTTAAGGGTAATCTAAACGAGAAACTCGCGATTTCGTTAGGTTCGGCCTCGGTGGCAGATGAAACGTTCCGGGAAGATCTTTTGGCGATGTTAAGCTCTGCTGGCGCCCTGAGTCGTCATTTGTGGGTTGGTATTTCGGAAATGACTCTTCACCATCATCGCACGCAGGCGAGTCAATTGATTCGAGCGCTGGTTAAACTGAACGTTCCGGTTTTAGTGGACCGTTTTGGTGTGGGAGGGGTGCCGTTCAATTACCTGCGGAATCTGCCGTTAAGCGCTCTGCGGATTGATAACAGTTTTGTTCACGATCTGGACGGCCACGAGGATAACCGGTTCTGGCTCGAGTCGGTTATCGGCATTGCCCGGAGTCGGGGTGTGAAAGTTTTCGCTACGGGTGTAGAAAGACAAGAGGAATACTCGGTACTCTGTAAATTGGGTATCGATGGCGCCATGGGCTACCATCTAGGCCGACCCTTTGCGGCCGACGAGAAATCAACAGGAGAGTAAACGTTTTATGCCGGGCAAAATCAGACAGTACTTCAAGGACAAGAAAGAAGATGTTCAGGATTACACCGGTGGCAGCGGCGTAATCGCAAAGTTTATCCTGGCGCTGCTGGTGGTGTACCTGCTGATTACGATCGTGTTGGGCGTCATCTGGAGCAGTGAACCGGACAGTTTCTCGGTACGGGAGCATACCCGCACGTTGGCCAGTTCGATGGATCGTGAACCGGTAGCCGGGTTTACTACCACGGCTACGATGATTCGTTTGGCAGAGACGCTTTTGGATAAGCCGGGCGGCTACATTTCGAATGATATATTCCCTCCCGGGCTCTGGATGGACAACATGCCGAATTGGGAATACGGTGTGCTGGTGCAACTGCGGGATTTGTCTCGCGCTCTTCGAAAAGACATCAGTCGGTCCCAGAGCCAGTCGGCGGAAGACCCTGATTTGATCATTGCGGAACCTCAGCTGCACTTCGACAGCGAAAGCTGGGCGATTCCCTCCACCGAAAACGAATACCGTCGTGGTATCAATGCACTGAAACGGTATCTCAATCGTTTGTCGGACCCTCAGCAAAGCAGTGCTCAGTTTTTCGCCCGGGCGGATAACCTGAACAACTGGCTGGCGGATCTGGAAACTCGACTGGGTAGCTTGTCTCGAACGCTGAGTGAGAGTGTGGGTAAGGCGACGGTGGCCGAAGCCTTGTCGAACGGTGACGAAAGCGATCCGTTGTCCGAGGCGGTCAGTGGTGACGATGTAAAAACTGACTGGACCAAGATCGACGATGTTTTCTATGAAGCTCGCGGCACGGCGTGGGCCTTGTTGCATATTTTCCGGGCGATGGAAGTGGACTTCCGGAAGGTGCTGCAAGACAAGAATGCCATGGCGAGTGTGCAGCAGATTATCATTGAGCTGGAAGGCACGCAGGGATCTATGTGGAGCCCGGTGATTCTGAACGGCAGTGGGTTTGGTTTACTGGCAAACCACTCGTTGACGATGGCGGCTTACCTGTCGCGGGCGAACGCAGCGATTAGCGATATGCGGGATTTGCTGTCGCGGGGTTAATGCCCGTTGGGACGTTTATAAAACAAAAAAACCGGGCCGCTCTCAGAGTGGCCCGGTTTTTTTATGCCCGAAACGCGGTTAGCCTTTGTAGGCGTTAACCGAGTCTACGATAGCTTGTTTGGCTTCGGCAGCGTTGCCCCAGCCTTGTACTTTTACCCACTTGCCGGGCTCGAGAGTTTTGTAGTTCTCGAAGAAGTGACGGATCTGGTCGCGTAGCAGTTCCGACAGGTCGTCAATTTCTTTCACGTCGTGGTAGATGGTGGTCAGCTTGTCGTGCGGTACGGCAACAAGCTTGGCGTCGCCACCGGCTTCGTCTTCCATGTTCAGTACGCCAACCGGGCGGCAGCGGATAACAGAACCGGCCTGGATTGGGTAAGGGGTTACAACGAGTACGTCCAGTGGGTCGCCGTCGTCAGCCAGGGTGTGAGGGATGAAACCGTAGTTGGCCGGGTAGAACATGGGGGTGGCCATGAAGCGGTCTACCAGCAGGGCACCCATGTCTTTGTCGAGTTCGTACTTGACCGGGGAGCTGTTAGCCGGGATTTCGATGGCTACGTAGATGTCTTCTGGCGGGTTTTTGCCTGCTGGGATGTTGTCGAATTGCATGTGAGTTCCTTCCTGATACGTTAGGTTCGTTTAACGGTGTTCGAAAAGTGGGCGCAATTATACGGGACTCTACAGGCATTCGAAACTAAACGTTGGTGGGGGGCTTGGCTTTGGGTGCAACCAGAGGCCCTTTCTGGCTTGTGATGAAGCCTGATTCAGTAATTTCCGAAATCTACAGCCGCATCTGTTTGGCAATCAGTTCTTTCATGATTTCGGTGGTGCCGCCGCCGATGGAGAGGATCTTGGCATCGCGGTATAGGCGATCAACCACGGATTCACGCATGAAGCCCATGCCGCCGAATAGTTGCACGGCTTCGCGGGTGACTTTTTCGCAGACTTCCACGGAGAAGTTTTTCGCCATGGCCACTTGTTTGATGGGATTTTTGCCCGCTTGCATGAGAGCTGCGCAGCGGTAGGTGTATTCCCGGGCGATCTCGATCTGGGTGGCCATGTCGACCAGCTTGTGGCGGGTGACTTGGAAGCCGGAAACGGTACGGCCGAAAGCTTGGCGTTGTTTGGTGTAATCCAGAGCTGCTTCGTAAGCCAGTTGGGCCGTCATGTAGGCCATGATGGACAAACTCAGGCGTTCGGCCAGAAAATTGCTCATGATGGCGATGAAGCCGGCGTTTTCGGCGCCGATCAGACGGTCGGCGGGGACTCGGCAGTCTTCGAAGAAGAGTTCGGCGGTGTCGCTGGCCCACCAGCCCATTTTACGCAGTTTGTTGCCATTAGAGAAACCAGGCATGTCGCGGTCGATTAGCAGTAAGCTGATGCCTGCATGGCCTTCGCCGCCGGTGCGGACGGCAACGGTGTAGTGGTCGGCGCGGGAGCCGCTGGTGATGAAAGTTTTGCTGCCGTTGACGATGTAGTGGTCACCGTCACGAACCGCGCGGGTTTTGATGTTGGCGACGTCGGAGCCACCGCCGGGTTCGGTGATGGCAAGGGCAGAGATTTTCTCGCCGCGCAGTACCGGAGGTACGATTTGCTCCTGAATTTCTTGCCTGGCCCATTTGGCGACGGGCGGCAAGCCTATGTCTAGGGAGCCCAAGCTGGCCACAAATCCGCCGGAGCTGGAGCGCATGAGTTCTTCTGAGGTGGCCACTTTCAGGAAAATGTCACCTTCACCGATCCCGCCGAGTGCTTCCGGAAATCCTATGCCCAGAAGGCCAGCATCGCCGGCTTTTCGATAGATGTCCCTCGGAAACTCGCCGGCTTCTTCCCATTGGTCGATATAAGGGCGAACGTGGGTTTCGATGAATTTTCGAGCGGTCAGGCGTACCTGTTCGTGGGTTTCGTTGAAGTAATCAGACACGTTGGCGTTCCTTGTTTTTCTTGGAGTAGCCCGAGTGTCGCTCAAATATCGACACCAAGCAAGCGCTTGGTTTTTGGCTAAGCATTAAAAAAGCCGGCTGCTAAACCGGCTTTGAGGGACCTGCGCAGCGGTATTAATTGTCTTGGCGAGGAATGCTCTGCACGCCTTCGCTGGTCCCGAGTAGCAGCAAGTCAGCCGGACGGCGTGCGAACAGGCCGTTGGTAACTACCCCAACAATGTTGTTGATTCGTTCTTCCACTTGAATCGGGCGCGAGATGTCCATGTTGTGGATGTCGATGATGATGTTGCCGTTGTCGGTGGTGACACCGTCACGATACACCGGGTCGCCGCCGAGTTTTACGATCTCGCGGCCAACGTGGCTGCGGGCCATAGGAATAACTTCAACCGGTAAAGGGAATGCACCCAGGATATCCACTTTTTTTGAATCGTCGGCTATACAGATGAAGGTTTTGGCGACCGCTGCGACGATTTTTTCACGGGTAAGAGCTGCACCGCCACCCTTGATCAGCTCTAGTCGTTCGTTGGTTTCATCGGCACCGTCTACGTAGTATTCCAGTTCGTCGATCGCGTTCAGGTCGTAAACCGGGATGCCGTGCCCCTTTAGGCGTTCAGCGGTAGCTTCGGAGCTGGCGACTGCGCCGTCAAACTCGTTTTTGTAATCGGCCAGAAAATCGATAAAGAAGTTGGCGGTGCTGCCAGTACCGACCCCGATCACGCTCTTGCGGTTCAGGTGTGGGGCAATATGGTCCATGGCGGCTTTTGCCACGGCTTTTTTGAGTTCGTCCTGAGTCATGGAAGCGCTCCGGGGGAGATCGGATGAATTTAAACGCATTATACGCCTGCAGTCGTTCTGCTTATAGACGGCAACCGTGCAAAGTTCCTAAACTGTACGTTTTTCCAAGCCGATCATCAGCAACCGGAACCATCATGCCGCAACGTTACATCAAGAAGATCCTCGATGCGCGGGTCTATGACATCGCCATCGAAACACCGCTCACTGAAGCCCGCAGTCTGTCTGCACGTCTTGACAACAATATTATGCTCAAGCGCGAAGACCTGCAGCCGGTGTTTTCCTTCAAGATTCGTGGCGCGTACAACCGGATTGCTCAACTTTCGGAAGAGCAAAAAGCCAAGGGCGTGATTTGTGCGTCTGCCGGTAACCACGCCCAGGGCGTGGCCATGTCAGCGAAAAAACTGGGCATCAAAGCGACCATCGTCATGCCGCAAACCACGCCGGACATCAAAGTAAAGTCCGTCCGCGAGCGAGGCGCCAAAGTGGTGCTCAAAGGCGATGCCTTTGACGAAGCTGCAGCGCACGCGCAGGAGTTGATTGCCAAGCACGGTTATACCTACATCCCGCCTTATGACGACCCAGACGTCATTGCCGGGCAGGGTACCGTGGCTATGGAGTTGATGTGGCAGTTTTCACAGCCGTTGCACGCTGTGTTTATTCCCGTCGGTGGTGGCGGTTTGATCGCCGGTATGGCGGCGTACATCAAATACCTGCGCCCGGATATCAAAATCATTGGCGTGGAGCCGGAAGACTCCAATTGCTTGCAGGCCGCCCTGGCCGCAGGTGAGCGAGTGGTGCTGGACGAAGTGGGCATCTTCGCCGACGGCGTTGCGGTGAAACAGATTGGTGAAGAGCCTTGGAGTATCTGCAAGGACACCGTCGATGAAGTGATCACCGTCAGTACCGATGAAATCTGCGCGGCCATCAAAGACGTCTTCGAAGACACCCGTTCCATCGCTGAGCCAGCGGGCGCTCTGTCCGTGGCCGGAATCAAAAAATACATCGCGCGTGAGCAGCTTGAAGGCGAAAATTTGGCCGGCGTACTCAGCGGCGCCAACATGAATTTCGACCGTTTGCGTTATATCTCCGAACGCACGGAAATTGGTGAAAAACGCGAAGCTGTGCTGGCGGTGACCATCCCGGAACAACCCGGCGCGTTTAAAACGTTCATCAAGGCTTTGCACAAACGCAGTATCACCGAGTTCAACTATCGCTACGCGGATGACCAGCAAGCGGTGATCTTCGTGGGTATCCAGATTCAGGCTGGTGGACTCGGCCGGGAAGAGTTGCTGCAAGACCTGCGGGAAATCGGTTATTCCGTGATCGATCTCACCGATAGCGACATAGCGAAACAGCACATTCGTCACCTGGTCGGCGGCCACGCGCCATCAATCACCAACGAGGTGGTCTATCAGTTCGAGTTCCCCGAACGCCCGGGTGCACTGTTGAAATTCCTGATGTCTCTCGGCACCCGCTGGAACATCTCTTTGTTCCACTACCGCAATCACGGCGCAGCCTACAGCCGTGTGCTGCTTGGCGCTCAGGTGAATGCTGACGAAACGCAGGCATTTGAAGAGATGCTGGAGAAGGTCGGATTCCGCTACGAGAACATGACCGACAACGAAGCGTACAAGCTGTTCTTGGGAGCGGGTAACGGCAAGTCTGACTGACTTCCAAGTTAGAAACAGGGGCTGAACCGCCTTGCGAAACTGTGCGGAGCCATGGATGGTCGCCCCAAGGATGGGCCGCAGGAGCGTGTTTCGCAAAGACCCGACACCCCTTCCCTCGGCCGGTAAGGCGTTTTAAGCCGCGCAAAAAAATCTGACGCGAACTCGTAATCAAACCCTTACGTAATCGTAATCTGTCAAAAATTGTAAAGCTGACATTAAATGTTAGTCTTTCGTCTAATTCTTGATATTAAGAATAGCCAACTGATTTTCCAGCCATTTAGTTCGAAGAATAACGGGAATGCGCCCCATGGGTAACAAGCCAGATATCATCCGCACCATTGTGTTCATTTTTGCTGTTGGTCTGGTAATTACCGGTGTGACCACAACCATCCAAGCCTCTGAAGACAAACGATCTGCCAGAGACGTTCCCGTTACCAGCTTTGTCCAGTCAGCCGACTACCGCCGGAACTGATAACACCGCTTATCAGTAACCACGCTGTGGAGAGGTACATCCCACGGTTCGATCGGTAACGATTCCACCTTTTGAAACTCATGGGCAAGCCCGACCAGCTTGGGTGCCATAGCCGGCCGAACTCTGCTAAAAGCAAAAGTGCGGTCATAGAAGCCACCGCCCATACCCAATCTACCGCCTTGTTCATCAAAGCCCACCAGCGGAAACAAAACCGCATCCAAAGACCAGGCTGGCCTGCGTCTGGGTTCAGGGAATGGGGGCTCGGGAATGCCGAAACGATTTGGCGTTAGTTCCGTGCCATCCCTATAGGGGCTGAAGACTAACTTGCCGGGATAAATCGGATGCAACACCGGCAAATAAAAGTGAATGTTCTTACGCCGCCCCAGATCAATAAACAAATGCGGATCGATTTCGCCGTCATTAGCTAGATAAATGCCGATGTGTTTGGCGCGATATAAATCGGGATGACGAAGCAGATTCAGTGCGAGGTGCTCTGAGGCTTGTTGCTGCTGTTCGAAGGAGAGATGGTTGCGCAGGCTGCGCAATTCTTTGCGGAGATCGCTTCTGGAAAGGGTGTTCAAAATAAAGCTTCCCGGGCTGCCGTTATCGGATGTGGCCCTTGAACCCAAAGTTCAAGGTCGGCGACCGCTGTGACATATTAGGCTTTCCCCCGCGGGGGACGTGCTCACAATGCCCTGAAGTGGTCACCTGGGTAAAGCGCATCGGCTCGAGGACGTACCCGACCAGCGAACAGCCCAGGAAGTTGAACTATTATAGGGCCAAGGCCGGCCCCGATTGCAACCCCCTTAGCGGAGTCTTTAAACGATTAGCGGTCAGAGGGTTCGCCCAAAGCCTCGTCCAGGCGGTTATCCATGGCTTTTAGCAGGCTGCTGGTAGCTTCAGACATTGTGTCTCGCTCCAGGAGGGAATGCGTAATATTCAACGCGGCCATCACCGCAATACGTTCGGTGCCGAACACCTTGCCGGTAGAGCGGATTTCCCGCATTTTGTTATCCAGATGCCGAGCGGCACGCAGTAGCGCTTCTTGCTCTTCCTGCGGACAGGCCACCAGGTACTCTTTGTCGAGAATCCGGACTTCGACGGTGGTTGACTGCTGTGACATCAGTGGTGCTCCAGTGCCCGAAGGCGACCAATCATGGCTTCAATCTTGTTTTTAGCAAGATCGTTTTTTTGCATAAGCTGGGCTCGCTCACGATTCCAATCGTCCTGCGTTTCTCGCAGTAAAGCGTTGTCTCTCTCGAGTTTTTCGCAGCGCTCGATCAACTTGTCCAGCTTGTCCGCTAACAACTGTACTTCGGACTGTTCCATGACGTGCTCAGTGTGAGTAATTTGGATTGCAGTAACTATAAGTGCCCGCACCACAACGGTCAATTTACCGCATTGTCATGGCGCGGGCTCCGTGATGTGTGTCACCTTTGGTGTCAGGTTAGTCCAGATTACTGCTGCCAAACGATAAGGTTCTGCTTTTTCGCCAGTGGTGCCACGCTGGCGCCAAAGAAACTGAAAATGCTACCACTGGCACCATGCTGAGCAGCAGCCATTCATCCGAATTCAACGCACGCAAGCCGATGTGAATGCCGTAATGCGCCAGCAGCCAAGGGCTGAGGGTGGATATGAGAGCTGCGCCGAGGAGCAAGCTAAAGCCGCAGGACGCCAGTGCAAGTAGAACGCATTCCAGACTATAGAGCCCTGCGATTAGCCCCGGAGGCGTGCCCACCGCGCGCAAAATCGCCACTTCCCGATGACGCTGGGACTGAATTGTTAATAGCACAGCCACTAAACCGATCAGGCTGGTGGCGACGACGAACACACTGATACCCAAAAGAACCTGCTCAAATTGGCCCATCATGCGCCATAGTTCGCTGAGCGCGACACCGGGCAAAATGGCCGAAAGTGGCTCGCCCGGAAATTGGCTCAGTTCACGTTGCAGCTGGAACGTCATAATCGGGTTTTTCAGACCCAGCAAAATGGCGGTGATGGCATCGGGTGTGAAAGATCGGGCCTCGGCGGAGCTGGCCGACAAGGTTCGGCCCGGTATTGCCACACCGGATTCCCAGCCTACGTGCATGGCTTCCATAGCCTCTAGGCTGATATAAACCGCGTGATCGATCGGTGTGCCGGTGGCGTTCAGTATGCCAGAAACTCGGAAAGGCAAGTCCGTGTGGTTGGAGAAACTGGTGCGCCCGCCTCCATGAGACAGCACAATTTGATCGTCCAATTGGTGTTGCAGCTGCCGGGCGACTTCAGCGCCAAGCGTGACATCGAATAGTTGTGAGAACCACTGTCCCTGAGCAAGCTCTAGTGGCTGGTCGTTGCCATACTGAAACCTTTTCAGAAACTGGTCGTTGGTACTGACTACCCGATAGCCTTGGTAGCTGTCTCCCAGAGAAATAGGAACTGCCCAGTTAACCCGTGGGTCGTTTTCAATGTGATTGAAGCTGCTCCATCGGATGTTGTTGGTGGCATCACCGATGTGAAAGACGGTGTACAACAGCAAGTTCAGTTGCCCGCTGCGGGCACCGACAATCAGATCGGTGCCGGAAATGGTGCTGGTGAACGATTGCCGAACTTCGGTACGCAGGTATTGAATGCCCAGCAACAGCGTGACACTGAGAGTAAGCGTCAGGCACACCATGGCCAACACCCGGCGGCGGTGCCAGAGGCTGGCGGTTGCTAACGACAGAGTTAGGCAAAGTTTGCTCATGATTCACCTCCCAGTGACAGTTGGTGGTGAAAGTGATTCGCGAGGCTTCGGTCGTGACTGACGAACACGACAGAGCACTGGTGTTCGTGGGCCAGAGTCAGGAGTAGTTCGATAAAGCGGTCGCGGTTATCGGTATCCAGTGCCGAAGTGGGTTCATCCGCCAGGATGATTTCCGGTGATCCTATCAGGGCACGTGCCGCAGCTACCCGTTGTTGTTGGCCAATGGACATCTCGGTGACCTGTCGGTGCCAGAGAGGTTCGGGAATCGAGAGATGTTGCAGCAAGGCTGTGGCGGCTGCGTCCGGGTTGTCTTGAGCCTGTTGCCGGCGCCGTTTGGATAAGCGGCACGACAGGGTGACATTGGCCAATGCGCTCAGATAGGGCACCAGATTGAATTGCTGGAAAATAACGCCCATGTGGTCGGCCCGGAACTGGTCCCGGGCGCCGCCCTTCAGCTCACTTAAGTTGGTTTCGAGAAGGTTCACGGCACCCGCTTCCGGCAACATCATGCCTGCGAGCAGGCTGAGCAGTGTGCTTTTCCCGGTGCCACTGGGGCCACGCAAGAAAAGATGCTCGCCGCGATGGAGTTGGATATCGGGAAACGTTAGAGGTGTTTGCTGTTTCGGCCACCGAAACCGGAGTTGGTGGGTTTCGATGGCAAGTGAACCCGAAGGATGTTGTGCTGTCTCGATATTCATGTCGGCTGTATGAGTTCCGTTGTATGATGGCCGCAATCGTTTGGTATACCCCAAGTGGAGCAGCGTTTCATGTCACTGGCTTTGAATGCTCGTGTAATAATTGCGGGCTTTGGACTGTTAGTTCTCGTTTTGGTTTCCGGCATAGTAGAGGCACAACCCAGAGAAATCGACTGGCTCGAATTGATGCCGGCCGAAGACCTCGCTTTGCTTGAAAGTCTGCCGGAAGTAGAGCACGAGGGTGAGGGGCCGGCTTTGCTTCCGGATGAAATCATGACCGGTCGTGTGGTGCCCGAAATGGCCAACGTGGAAGGCCGGATTCCCGGTTTCGTGGTACCCCTGAAAACCACCAAAGACATGCGCATCCTTGAATTCTTTTTGGTGCCATACTACGGCGCGTGCATTCATGTGCCGCCGCCACCGCCCAACCAGATTATCCATGTGAAGTATCCTGAAGGGTTCACCTTGCAGGCGCTGTACGACCCCGTCTGGATTGAGGGGCAGCTGACCATCGAAAAAACGGAAAACGCGATTGGTGCGTCGTCCTATTCGATCAAGGCCAGCGCTGTTGAGCCTTATACCGAATGACGCTATCGGCCAAGCCGGAATTGATGCTTGCCGGGCGTCAGGCGGGTGCCGTTCTGACCTTTCGCACTGACCCATTGCGCATTGATTTGTTCTACGCCGGGGAAACGGTCGAATAGCTCGGTTTGCAGTTCATTGATATCGGACAGCCCCGGGCAATGCAGGCGCTGGGTAATTTCGATATCGCTGTGCCCTGAACTGTCATGGTCATGACGGTGGCTATGGTCATGGTGATCTGCGTGCTGGTCGTCCCAATTGGTCATTACATGCGATTGCTCGGGCGAGCATTGCTGGTGAGGTGTATCGACCAATGCTGTGCGCTTAAGCCAGTCAACGGCGGATTTGACCGTTTGATGTTGTTCGGCAGAACGGGGGGGGTGCTCGAATCCCACCAGATTGTACGCAGGCGATAGCAGCAGTACGTCGATTTGTTCGCCTGAAACCGCCACTTGCAGTTCTGCCATTCCATGCTGATGCGCTTGAAGATTTTGTTGGGCGACCGTTGGGAAGGCATACAGTCCAAGCGTCAGAGCGCCTGTAAGCGTTAGGGGGTATTTGAATTTCATTGGGCTGCCTTTGCAAACTTTGGATATGTTATAACATAGTCTTATTGAGCGTCCGGAAAAGCAAGCCCCGTGGGCTGACGACAGTGCCACACGTGCTGTGGAATGCTAGGATATAGGCCTAAATATTACTGGAGTTCCTTGTCCGACAGGTGAGCTCCCCCGATACAGGAAGCTGCTGTTTCATGTCTGAAACCGATACCACCGCTGCCGCCCGAGCCGCAGAGTTCGAGCAATGGGCCAACGTGTTTACCGCCCATAAGGCCTTCAGTCATCCGTCCGAGCTGCACGGCGTGCTGTGTGGTCAATTGTCGGCAGGCACTCGTATCACTGAGCAGGAATGGCTTGCCATGGTCTGTGATCACATGGGATTGGCAGAACAAGCTCTGGAAGAATCTGACGAGCTGGCACCCTTTATGAACGGCGCTTACGCAAAGACGCTGGTTCAGCTGGAGTCTTCAGATATGAGCTTTCAGCCGTTATTGCCAGATGACGATTACGCGATTGAACAGCGTCTTGAAGCCTTGGTGTCTTGGGTTCGTGGCTTCCTGGAAGGTATGGCGCTGGCGGCCGGTGCATCGCTTGGCCAGGCGCCGGATGAAATCCGAGAGCTGATAGAAGACTTGGTGGCCATCAGTCAGTTGTCTGATGAAGAAGAGTCTGACGAAGAAAGTGAACAGCAATTACTAGAGATTACCGAGTATGTTCGCCTCGGCGCGCTGACCGTATTTACCGAGTTCAACGAGCCTGAGAAACCCGCAGGCAACGCGCCGACTTTGCATTGATCAGGAGACATCATGGCTGTATCGATTTCGACCAAAGAGTTCGCTGAGCGCCGTCGCAAGTTAATGGGTTTGATGGCACCGGACAGCATTGCGATCCTGCCGGCGGCGCCGGAGCGGGTTCGAAATCGGGACGTGCTGCATCCGTTCCGTCAGGACAGTGATTTTCAATATTTGACCGGCTTTGGTGAACCGGAAGCGGTTTTAGCCCTGATTCCGGGGCGGGAGCACGGCGAAGCGGTGCTGTTCTGTAAAGATCGGAATCCCGAGAAAGAACTATGGGACGGTTTTTTGGTGGGCCCTGACGGCGCCATCGAGCAGTATGGTTTGGATGACGCCTTCCCCATCGCAGATATCGACGACATCTTGCCGGGCATGATTGAAGGCCGGAGCCGGGTTTACTACCCGTTGGGTAAAGACGACGCCTTCGATACCCGGGTAATGGATTGGGTCAAGGTGATCCGTAGCAAAGTGCGGGCGGGCGCGCACCCCCCCGGTGAGTTTGTCGCTCTCGAACACCTGCTGCACGACTTGCGTCTGTACAAAAGCGCCGGCGAAGTGAAGATGATGGCCAAGGCTGCCGAAATCAGTGCCGAAGCCCACTGCAATGCCATGAAGCGAGCTCGCAAGGGCGGCTACGAGTACAACTTAGAAGCGGAGCTGATTCGTACCTTTATGGATCACGGTGCTCGTTCAACGGCGTATCCGTCTATCGTCGGTGGCGGCGCGAACGGCTGTATATTGCACTATATCGAGAACAGCGCGCCCTTGAAAACGGGCGATCTGGTCTTGATTGATGCCGGCTGTGAGCTCGATTGCTACGCCTCGGACATTACCCGCACCTTTCCTGTCAGCGGTAAGTTTAGCCCGGAGCAGAAAGCCCTGTACGAGGTGGTGTTGGACGCCCAGTACGCTGCCATCGATGCGGTTCGCCCCGGCAATCACTGGAATCATTCCCACGAAGCTGCGTTGAAAGTGCTGACCCAAGGGCTGATCGATCTGGGGCTGTTGTCGGGTAACCTAGACGATGCGATTTCCGAAGAATCCTACAAGCCGTTTTTCATGCACCGGACCGGCCATTGGCTAGGCTTGGATGTTCATGATGTAGGTGATTACAAAGTGGGCGATGCCTGGCGACAGCTGGAGCCCGGTATGGCGCTCACGGTTGAGCCGGGTCTGTACATTGCGCCGGACAATACCAGCGTTGATGAAAAATGGCGTGGCATCGGCATTCGCATTGAAGACGATGTCGTGGTTACCAAAGACGGTTGCCGGGTATTGACCGACGGTGTGCCGAAAACCGTGGCCGATATTGAAGCATTGATGGCGGAATGACCCTGTGAGCGACACCCGAATGGATACCGATCTGATCATCGCCGGCGGCGGCCTGGCTGGCGCGACTTTGGCGCTGGCCGTGGCGCGCGTGGTGCCGGAACTTCGGGTGACCGTGGTCGAGAGTTTTCCGCTGTCGCCAGACGCGCTGCCGGAGGATTACCAACCCAGTTACGATGCCCGTTCGACGGCACTGGCCTGGGGTTCCCGGGTTATTTTTGAAGAGCTTGGGCTTTGGTCCGCGCTGGCTGAACACGCCACGCCTATTCAGCACATTCATGTCTCGGATCGTGGCCGGTTCGGGGCAACTCGCCTGCACGCCAAAGACCATCAGCAAGAAGCGTTGGGTTATGTGGCGGACAATCGCTGGATGGGCTTGTGCCTGATGCGGGCCCTGCTGGCGGCCAATATCCGCTGGGAAGCGCCGGCTGAGGTGGTCGATATGACACCACTCAATCAGGGGGTGCGAGTCAGCATCCGCAAAAATGGAGAAGAGCAACAGTTGATCGGCCAATGCTTGGTGGTGGCCGATGGCGGCCGTTCCGGCTTGCGGGAAAAACTGGGCTTTCAGCCACGAACGGTGGATTACGGCCAGAATGCCTTGATTGCGAACGTCACCACCAGCGAAGCTCATCAGTTCACGGCCTTTGAACGTTTTACTCAGTCTGGCCCGATGGCCATGCTGCCCCAAGGTTCACCGGCCCGCCCCGGGCATGATTCGGCATTGGTCTGGACACTGGGCGACGAGGAACTCGAAACCTTAATTGAGCAGGCCGATGAAGAAAAATGCCGCTCTCTGCAAGAGCGCTTCGGCTGGCGGCTGGGGCGTATCACGCGCATTGGTCAATGCAACCACTACCCCTTAAAGCTGACCACCGTGGACGAAGCGGTTCGCCCGGGCGTGGTGCTTGTCGGGAATGCGGCTCACGCTCTGCATCCGGTGGCCGGGCAGGGGTTCAATCTTGCATTGCGGGGTTTGATGGCATTGGTGGAACAGTTTCGCGTGGCTACGGATAACGGCGTTTCGATTGGTTCTTTGATGGTGCTAAACGAATACCAGCAAAGGCACCGTCAGGATTGGCAGCAAACCGTGCAGTTCTCGGATTCGCTGATTCGAGTGTTCGGACAATCCCTTCCGCCTTTGGCGCTTGCTCGGGATGCGGGGTTGATGGGCTTGGATCTGGTGCCCGCAGCCAAACGCTGGTTTGCCCGTAAAGCCATGGGTACAGGTGGGCGCAAGGCTGCAATTCCTTCCGTTAAAGCCGATCAGGAGGACGTTCGTCATGAGTCATGAGTCCGGGGTGCAGAGCTTCGACGTTCTGGTGGTCGGGGGCGGAATGATTGGTTCGGCTTTGGCGCTGGGGCTGTCCCGACAAGGTTGGCAGGTAGGGCTCATAGAAGGTGCGCCGGTTGAACGGTTGTGGGAGCGTCCGAAACCGGCAGCCGACGTTGACAGTTTTGAGCCAAGAGTCAGCGCGATTTCGCTGGCGAGTGAACGATTACTGCAAGATTTGGGCGCTTGGCCTCGTGTGCAGGCTGGCCGACATTGCGGCTACCGGGAAATGATCGTGTGGGACGGCGATGGCACAGGGCGCATTCACTTCGATGCGGCCGAGCTTCATGCCCGCTTGCTGGGTACGATTGTGGAAAACCGGAACATCGTTCGCGCGTTGTTTGAATCCCTGGCCGAGAGCGACGTTACGCTGATCGATGGTGTGCGGGTGCAAAGTTGGGCTCGTGGCGAGTCGGTGCAACTGGAAGATGGTCGTCTGTTAGCCGCCGATTTGGTGGTCGGGGCCGATGGTGCTATGTCCCGACTGCGTCAGTGGAGTGGGTTGGCTACCCGGGAGTGGGATTACGACCAGCACGCCATTGTGGGCACTGTGCGTACCAGCCAGTCACATCGCTTCACTGCGTGGCAAAGCTTCACTCCCACTGGGCCGTTGGCGTTCTTGCCGCTAGATAACGAAACCGGCGACGAGCATTTTTGTTCGTTCGTCTGGTCACAGGACACCGCCGAAGCGCGTCGGTTGATGGCGCTGGATGCCGATAGGTTCCGGCAAGAGCTGGAAGCGGCGATTGAAGGTGAGCTCGGTGAGGTATTGGAGGTCTCCAAACGATTTTCCTTCCCGCTGTGCCAGCGCCATGCCAAAGATTACGTCACCGACGGACTGGCACTCGTGGGCGACGCGGCTCATACCATTCATCCGTTGGCGGGACAGGGCGCGAATCTCGGTTACGGTGATGTCCGGGTTTTGCTGGACGAGCTGAGCCGAGCGAAGGAGCTGGGCCTGAATCCGGGCGATGATCTGGTTCTGGCGCGTTACCAGCGTCGTCGTAAGGGCGAGAACCTTACTATGATGGCGGCAATGGAGGGCTTCAAGCAGCTCTTTGCCCGGGATGAATTGCCGGTTCGTTGGCTGCGCAATGCCGGTATGCGCTGGTTCGATAAGCTGGCGCCGCTAAAGAATCGAATTGCCGCCGAAGCCATGGGCATTGACGGGTAGCGCTGCCCCAGACTATTCCGTAAACTTTTCTGATTGAATCAGACTCCAGCAGACAAAGGAATTGTTTATGGCAGGCGCCAGCCTTCTTACCCTTCTCGATGACATCGCGACGATGTTGGATGATGTGGCCTTGATGACCAAGGTCGCCGGCAAGAAAACCGCAGGCGTGCTGGGGGATGATCTGGCGCTTAATGCGCAGCAGGTCGCCGGTGTGAAGCCCGCTCGGGAATTACCCGTGGTTTGGGCGGTCGCTAAAGGCTCGATGCTGAACAAATGCATTCTGGTGCCTGCAGCCGTAGCGATCAGTTTTTTTCTTCCCTGGTTGGTTATTCCGCTTTTGATGCTTGGCGGTGCTTTCTTGTGTTTCGAAGGCTTCGAAAAAGTGGCCCACAAATTCTTGCACGGCAAGGAGGAGGAGGCACACAAAGAAAATCTTCGGGAAGCCCTAAAGAATCCCAAGGCTAATCTAAAAGAAGTCGAACGGGAAAAAATCAAAGGCGCTATTCGTACCGATTTCATTCTATCCGCCGAGATCATCGCGATCACCTTGGGGATCGTGGCCGAGAAAAGTCTTGGAATGCAGTTCGCCGTGCTTTCGGTCGTCGCGGTGATGGTTACCGTGGCGGTGTACGGTTTAGTGGCGGGTATCGTGAAAATTGACGATGGAGGACTGTACCTGAGTCAACGAGACTCGGCGGTACTCCAGCGCATCGGGGACGGCATACTGTGGTTGGCCCCCTACATGATGAGGACTCTGACCATTGTTGGCACCATTGCCATGTTTTTGGTGGGCGGCGGTATTCTCACACACGGCATAACGCCGGTTTACGAGGCCATTCGAGGATTTGCGGCAGAGGTAGGCGGGATCGGTGCTGTTTTAATTCCCACCCTGGGTGACGGGTTGTTCGGGCTCATCGCCGGAGGGGTGTTAGTGGCCGCACTTACGCCCGTAATAAATCTTTGGCAAAAGCGAAATGCTTAAAGACAGGCATCGAACAGGCGGCTGACCAACACCGGAACAGCCGTTTCCACTCGAAGAATTCGGGAGCCAAGGTGCACGCTTTGACAGCCCGCTTCCTCCAGCTTTCTGACTTCGTAATCGCTAAAGCCGCCTTCGGGGCCGATGCAAATTGCCGCGGGCTCGTTCAGGTGCGTCGGGCAGGGAATGGCGGTGCCCGGGTGGGCAACCAGAGCCCGTTTACCGGCCAGGAGCGTCGGCAGTTCGTCTTCTACAAACGGTTTGAACAGCTTTCGAATGTGCACCTGCGGCATCAGGGTGTCTTTGGCTTGTTCCAGCCCAAGAGTCAGGTTGTCGCGCAGATTGTCCTCTGACAGCCATGGCGTTTGCCAGAAGCTTTTCTCCACCTTATAGCTATTGATCAGCCAGATGTCTTTAACGCCCAGCGAAGCGCAAGTTTGCAGCGTACGCCGGAACATTTTGGGGCGGGGCATGGCAAGAATCAGGGTTAGCGGCAAAGGCGCGGGTGCAGATTGTTCCAAGCGCACCTGCAGCTCAGCTTCTGAGTCCGTGAGATGAAGTACCTCACCATAACCCATAGCGCCGTTCACACGGCCCACAGGCAGTTTGTGGCCTGCTCCGGCTTTGAGTACGGTTTTCAGATGGTCGAAGCGGCGACCGCGTAATCGTACGCGATCTGAATCGATGAAGTCTTCGTCAAACAGTAACGCCAGATTCATTGACTGCCCAACTCTTCCTCGTCGGTATCCCGCCGCTCTTTGTAGGCCAGCCGTCCGAATAAAATGCCGAACTCGAACAAGATCCACATGGGCACGGCTAGCAGGGTCTGGGAAATGATGTCTGGTGGGGTCAGCAGCATGCCAATGATGAAGCAGGCGACCACCACATAGGGCCGCTTGGCTGCGAGATCTTTGGGTGTGGTCGCGCCTGTTAGAATCAACAGCACCGTGGCAATGGGTATCTCGAAGGCTACACCGAAGGCGAAGAACATCTTCAGGATGAAGTTCAGATAGCTGGCAATATCGGGTAATTCGATGATGCCTTCTGGCCCGATGGCGGTAAAAAAGCCGAAAACCAGCGGGAATACCACAAAGTAGGCGAAGGTGGCGCCACCATAAAACAGCACAACTGACGTAAACAGCAGCGGGAACGCCAAACGTTTTTCATGGGCATAAAGGCCCGGCGCTACAAAGCTCCAAAGCTGATAAAGAATGATGGGGATGGCGGCAAATACTGCCAATACCAAGGCCAGCTTCAGCGGTGCGAAAAAGGGCGAGGTGATGTCTGTGGCGATCATCATCTGGCCTTCAGGAAGAAGGTCTCGCAGCGGCTGCGACAGCAGCAGGTAAAGGTCGTTGGCAAAGGGGTAAATTACCGCAAAGCAGATGATGACGGCCAAGACCATTTTCAGTAAACGGTTGCGCAACTCAAGCAAATGCTCGATGAGCGGCATTTCTGGCGCTTGATGGCCTTCGGGTGATGAACTCATGAACGGCTTTCCGACGAATTCCCTGAGGTTTGATCTGTGTTGCTGCTTGACTGGTCGTTCGAGATGGCGCTTTCAGACTGAGCGGGTTTGGCCTTTCCCGGATTGTTTTCCGGCAAAATCATGTGCTCGTACTTTTTGGCTTCGTCCAGCGCACCTTTTACGGTTTTCTCGACATCTTCCAGCCCCACATCGCCAGCCTTGCGCAGCTGTTCCCGCAGTTCTTCCGCTTTCAGTTCGCGGTCTAGCTCCGAGGTAAATTGTCGGACCATGCGGCGAGCACCACCGACCCATCGGCCAGCCGTTCGGGCAGCAGACGGTAGCCGCTCCGGACCAAGGACGAGCAGTGCGATGATGCCGCAAATAAGAAGCTCAACAAAGCCAATATCGAACATTCAGTTGGCGCTCAGCTCTTTTGCTTTTCCTGAGTTTTCGCGTCAGCCTGAGTTTGTTCGGCTTTTTGGCCTTCCAAAGTGTCAGCTTCATCGGATTTCTCGTCTTCGTCATTCATGGACTTTTTGAAACCACGAATTGCACCACCGAGATCGGTGCCGATGTTGCGGAGTTTCTTGGTTCCGAACAGCAAAATAACGATGCCGAGTACGATAAGAAGTTGCCAGATACTGATACCCATGAGGGGTCCTCGTTCAATTGTTTCTGTTGTTCACATTGTACGCCAATGACAACCTTGGGCGGAAATACTCCTTAGGGGTACCCCTTTACGATTGTCGTGACGCTTTTTCTTCCAAGCCGGACAAATCGAAGCGACGAGCCAGCTCGTCCGTAATGTCTTTCGGGCTCAGGCCGAGGCGAGACAGCATAACCATGGTGTGAAACCACAAATCCGCGGTTTCGTAGATCACGTCCTGAGTATCTCCGGAGTGTTCGGCATCTTTCGCCGCCAACAAGGTTTCGGTGCACTCTTCCCCGACCTTCTCCAAAATCTTGTTCAGGCCTTTGGCGTGCAGACTGGCGACGTAGGACGTGTCAGGGGCGGCGTCTTTGCGTGCTTCGAGTACCTCAGCAAGGCGTTCCAGTACATCACTCACGGTGTTTGCTCCTCAGTTACTGCCATAAATCGCGTCAGGATCTTTCAGTACCGGCTCGGCACTGACCCATTCGCCGTTTTTCAGGGTCCGGTAAAAACAGCTTCTGCGACCAGTATGACAGGCAATGCCGCCTTTTTGCTCCACTTTAAGCAAGACAACGTCGGCATCGCAGTCCAGGCGAATGTCTTTGAGGATCTGCTGATGCCCCGAACTTTCGCCCTTACGCCAGAGCTGGCCACGAGATCGTGACCAATAAACTGCCTGACCTTCTTCGACCGTGAGCTGAAGAGATTCACGGTTCATCCAGGCCATCATCAATATGTCGCCGTTTTTGGCGTCTTGCGCAATGGCAGGTACCAGGCCGTCCTCGGTCCAGAGGATGTCGTCTAACCAACTGGGAGAGCCTAGATTATCGGCTAAATCTTTCATTTCTATGAATCCTGAGCAGGGTAGGTGCTAGCGCGACAGATGCGGTTCGTATCATCAATCTTGCACGGGTAGTTTTACAGGCATGAGACTGGCCTTCAAGTACAAGGGATGAGCGGGTTCGCCCGACTTGTTCATCCGAATGCAATGTAAGTCCGGCAGCAGTCGCTTTACCTGATCTGAGCGTTTCAGGTGTGAACCGTAATTCCCCCAAGCCGCCACCGTCAGTGCCGATTTCTGTGCGCACCGGGCCAGCCAGCCATCGTTTTCTTCGCCAACCGGTTCAGATGCTGTGATCAGCTCTTTGGGCGTGGCGGCGCGATATGCAAACAGGTTGGTGACGTAAACGCCACCAAAGCCCCAGGCGTTGGCAAAGTTGATGCAGCGGGTGATGGTGGGGTTAGCGTCGGTTTCCGATGGGTTCAGCCCTATAATCATCACGAAGGGCTTACCGTCGTCCCAAGCTCTGCTAAGAGCATAACGGTAACGTCCACAGGGCGAAAAATGAGTTTGGGTATCCATCTTGGTTCAGCGCTTGGTGGTCACGAACATGATTAACGGCTACCTCGAAGCACCAAAGCTCCCGCGCCAGCAAACAGCGCCCATGACCACAGTGGTATATTTTGAGCCCATTCTGCGGCGCCGGGCTGGGTTCCGGCGATAGCGACTCCAACCAGTGCCAGCGCGGTGATGCCACGACGCCAACGGCGGTCGGTTTTGCGCTGCTGTTCACGCAGTAAGGCCAGTGTGTCCTGATTCTGTTGTTCCGTCGGGCCGGCGCTTCTCAATTGCAGTAGGGCATCGTGAACCAGTTGCGGCATTTCCGGTGATTGTTCCAGCCATGACGGCAAGTGCGTTTGTAGCGATTTGATCAGACCGGAGGGGCCAATCCGCTTACGCATCCAGTTTTCAAGGAACGGTTGCGCAGTGCTCCACAAATCGAGATCGGGATACAATTGGCGACCTAGCCCTTCGACGTTAAGCAGCGTCTTTTGCAGCAGGACCAACTGTGGTTGCACTTCCATATCGAAGCGCCGGGCGGTCTGGAACAGGCGTAAGAGGAAGTGCCCGAACGAGATATCTTTCAGTGGTTTCTCGAAAATAGGCTCGCACACGGTGCGGATGGCGGCCTCGAACTCGTTGATGCGGGTTTCCGGCGGCACCCAACCGGATTGAACATGCAGCTGAGCGACCTGGCGGTAATCGCGCCGAAAGAACGCGAGCAGGTTGCGAGCCAGGTAGCTTTGATCATCCGGAGCCAGAGTGCCGACAATGCCGAAGTCGATGGCGATGTATTGCGGGTCCGCTGGGTTAGACACGTCGACAAAAATGTTGCCCGGGTGCATGTCGGCGTGAAAAAAACTGTCACGGAACACTTGGGTAAAGAAGATCTCGACGCCCTTTTCTGCCAACACTTTCATGTTCACGCCGGCGGCTTGCAGCGACTCTACGTCGGCAATGGGGATGCCGTGGATGCGCTCCATCACCAGCACGGACTTGCTGGTGTAATCCCAATCGATAAACGGAATGTAGATCAGCGGCGAATTGTCAAAGTTGCGGCGCAACTGGCTGGCGTTGGCGGCTTCCCGTTGCAGGTCCAGTTCGTCGTGGATGGTGGCGTCGTAATCGGCAACCACCTCGACCGGGTGCAGGCGCTTGCCTTCGGACCAGTACTTTTCGAGCAAACCGGCCATCAGGTACATCAGCGCCAAGTCCTGGCGAATGACCTTTTCGATGCCCGGGCGAAGAACTTTGACCACGACTTGTTGGCCATTGCGCAAGGTTGCGGGGTGTACCTGCGCCACAGAGGCGGAGGCCATAGGGTCTGCACCAAATTCGGCGAAGAGCTCCGATACAGGAGCGCCCAGAGAGCGTTCGATAATGCCTCGGGCCTGATCGCTGGGGAAGGGTGGTACTCGATCCTGAAGCTGTTTCAGAGATGCTGCCATGTCGTCCGGCAGCAAATCCCGCCGGGTAGACAGAATCTGACCGAATTTAACGAATACTGGCCCCAATTCTTCCAGAGCGAGGCGCAAGCGGTCACCGCGGCTCAGTTTGGGTTGAGGAAACAGGTGCCAGGGGGCCAAGAGGAAGAATATTTTCAAGGGCGTGGGCAGTTCGGCCAGAGGCAAAAAGGTGTCCAGCCGGTAGCGGCAAAATACCCAGGCAATTCGGAACAGGCGTTGCAGGCGTGTCACAGGTTCTCCGTATCGGTATCGCTACCAGACAGTTCCAGTTGGTTCAGGCGGGCCTCGAGGCGTTCGGCGCGCAGGTTGAGGTCGTCGATGTCCTCAAAAGTGGCTTCCAATTCGCGGCGCCCAGGCAGGGCGCGGCTTTCTTCGTGCAAGTATTCTTCGATGTTGGCGTTCATGGTGTTGAACGCGTTCCGGCTCCACTTTACGGCGTTGCGGATGCTTTTTCCCAGTAAGTGGGCGGGCACATCGCCAATATGCCGCGCCATTGCCGCTTCCCAATCGGGTTCCAACTGGTCCAAAGCGCGTTGCAGTTGATGCGCCAGCGCGGTGTCACCGGCCACCTGAAGCCGCTCGTCAGCGAAGACACGATCGTCGCCCAGTGCCAGGGCTGCAAATGCTACCGGTTTGCCGGAAATGCTGAGTACGGCTTGGTCATCCGGTTGGCTGCGCACCTGCACTTGGTCACCGACCCGGGCCAAGGTCCAGCTGGTTGCGAACGGGGCAGTGATGTTGAATTGCACGGGCCCGGCCAAAGCCCTCAATAAAGCATCACGACCGCTTGGGTCCAGTGTTAAAGCCTGGCTCAAGGCCGTCTCGACAATAGCGCTGGCCGCAGACAAGAGCGTAGGGCCGGGAAACATCAGGGCTTGATTCCCACGTGAAGAGCGACAATGCCGCCGGTCATGTTGTAGTACTTGCAGTTCACCAGTCCGGCATTTTCCATCATGCCCTTCAGCGTGTCCTGATCCGGGTGCATACGGATGGATTCCGCCAGATACTTGTAGCTTTCACTGTCACCGGCAAACAACTGGCCCATCAGCGGCAACGCGCTGAACGAGTAGGTGTCGTAAGCTTTGCTCAGCAGCGGGTTGGCGGGCTTGGAGAACTCCAGAACCATCAATTTACCACCGGGCTTAAGGGTGCGGGTCATATCGCGCAAGGCCTGATCTTTATCGGTCACATTACGCAGGCCGAAGGCGATGGATACGGCATTGAAGCTGTTGTCCGGGAACGGCAGGTGTTCGGCATCGGCCTGAACGTACTCGATGTTGCCGGCGTAGCCACGATCGGTTAGGCGGCTGCGGCCCACTTGCAACATGGACGCGTTAATGTCGGCCAGAACCACTTTGCCTGATGGGCCTACCAAATCGGAGAACTTCATGGTCAGGTCGCCGGTACCGCCGGCAATGTCGAGCACCTGATGGCCGGGGCGAACGCCGCTCAGCTCAATGGTGAAGCGTTTCCACAGACGGTGGATGCCCATAGACATCAAGTCGTTCATGAGGTCGTATTTGCCCGCGACGCTGTGGAAAACCTCGGCCACTTGGCTTGCTTTCTGGCTCTTCGGCACGTTTCGGAAACCGAAATGGGTCACTTCGTCCTGGCTGTTGCCGGGGGTGCCTGGCGTTTGCTGCTCGCTCATGGGAGATTGTCCTGTCAGAAACTGAATGCTGTATTCTAACCGTTGAGGTGTTGGCTACAAGTTTATTACCGGCTTACACTGTAAAACCGTTTCCAAATAGCTGAGAAAACTGATTCATGTCTGTTATCGATATCCACCGTGCCCATGAACTGGACAAAGAACACGCTCGCGACGCAGCCGAAACTCTGGCCAAAGACCTGTCGCAGAAATTTGATGTGAATTATCTGTGGGAAGGCGACCAGCTCAAGTTCAAGCGCAGTGGCGTGAAAGGTCAGCTCAACATTGCGGAATCTGATTTGCACATTCACTTGGAATTAGGGCTGATGCTGCGGCCGTTTAAGTCCCGCATCGAGCAGGAAATTCACGCTCAGCTGGACCAGATCACCAAAGCGTAAAGCAGATTACAGGTCGCCTGACAGCGAGAAAGGCTCTGGGTGGCCTGCCAGTACATTTTCCATTACTTGTTGTTCCCGGCTGATCAATCTTGCAATCAGCAGGTCCACCTTGTCCATTTTCCGAAACGCGGTATAGCCGCGGTGTATAAACCCGTGGAGGTCAGCCAGTTCGGCTCTTTCCGCTGCGCCTCGGGTCATTGACAGCAACCAGCCTAAGCTGCGGTTACGCACGTAGCGGTCCATCTGCTGGCCTGTGATTGAGACCAGTTCCAGCTGACGTTTTCGAATCTCTAGTTGGCCGCTGGCGCGGTAACCTTCACACCAGTCTTTCGTGGTAATACTCGAGGTGTCTCGGCCATTTTGGTGAAACCACTCGGCCAACTCGAGATCAAGGCTTTGGGTGACCAGATTCAGTTCCACCAACCCGGCAAAGGTGGCCAGCAGGTGGTCGGGCAGCCACTTCACCATCTTCGGGAAAATCCGGTCTACGTTGTCGTCGCGGCGGGTCATGCCGGCCGGTGCGTAAAGGTCAGACAGCAGAAATTCCAGCCCGGTGTGGTAGCCCGGATGTTGATAAAGGTCTTGGTGAGTAGCTTTCAGACGTTCCGCTTGCCAATCCGCGAGTTGGACGGTGTCTTGTTGTAGCGGGTGGTTGGCTTTGAGCTGGCGGAAATCGTGGAATTCAAGCAGTAAGCGTTTAAGCCTGTGTGCATTTTTCGTCTGCACTTCGGTTGTGATCAGGCGGTCACGATACATGCCAGAGCTCCACTAGGCTGAACTTGAAGGCGCACAGTTTAGCGAAGCCTTGCCGCGGGCGCACCCGCAGCGTGTGGGCAAATGTCAGCCCTGGGCCGTGTTTGGGAGTGGTTCGAAGTTTGGCAGCCACTCAACGCTGTCGAGCGTGACAAAGTGGCTGGGAGCCTCGGTTTCGACAATGCGCATGGTGGTCGGGCTGTTTTTAGCGCTGGCCAGCATAGTGGTACGGTCGAGGATTCGGTCGGTGGCAGGAATCAGGAAAGTGCCGTAACGGATGTGCTGATACACAGAAAAGTCCGTCCGCTCCGCCCACTCGATGATGTCTTCAATGTTGCGCACAATTGTCAGGTGGTCTTTTGTTGCGCAGAACAGCTTGCTTAGCAGCTGGCGCTTTCGCGGGTTCATCTTGCCAAAAAAGGTTTGGCCGTAGGCCGATTGAGGTGCGCTGCCGATTAGCCGGACGATCCAAGGCCACATGCCATGGCTGACGGGTTCGAGCAGCGTTGTCACTAAGGGATGCAGTTTGCCTTGGGGAAGTACTGGTGCTTCCAATACAATTTCGATGTCTTCGTACAGCTCAGGCCATTGGCGGATAGCTTCCAAAATAACACCGCCGCCTCGGGAATGGCCATGAATACGAATGTTCCGGGTCGTGGGAAGATTTTGCAACGCCTGATTCAGAATGCAGGCATCGTACTCAATGGTGCCTTCCAGATATTTGATGGGCACTTCCCATTCGGCTTTTTCGGGCGTCACGCCGTTCACTGGTATGTGATAGTTGCTACACGTCAGCAGAATGAGTTCTGTTGTTGGGGCATCGTAAGTTTGGGTGAAGTAACAGTGGTTCTCCAGAAAGCCGTGTACCCCAATGACAGTGTGCGTTGCAGCACTGCTGTGATTGCGAACCGATACCGCCCCTTTACCAACCCGATATACTCGCCCGGAAAACATCTCGGAATAGGCGATGTCGATTGGTTTCAGCAGCTTGCGGATGTGACTGGCTTTCATAGTTTGTTTCTCCCGGCACAGCTACTTGTTGTTTGGTTCGTAGCTTGTGATCCAGTTGTATCGCGATTGTTCTATTTCTGGAGTGGCACGGTTGCCCATACAAATGACGATTTTAGGCCAAGCGTGTGCTCAGATGTCGTTTGTATAACAATCGCACTAAGCGATAGGTTCAGTATAGAGTGAAAACGAAGAGTAACGTAACTTTTTGTAATTAGGGGAAGTGGTTGATATATGGAGACGATACCCTGACTCTGGCACAATGCAGAACTCGCAATAATAAGACAGCCATCGGGGAACTTCAGGTTTGAGCCAAGAGCAATCGCATTTAATGCTGCCTTCGGATTCGGCCTGGCTGGCTTTGGAGCAGCCAGATAACCCCATGACCATCACCGTCATGCTCCGGGTTGAAGGTCTTACCGCAGCCCGCTTTCGAGAGTTTCTGAGCGTTTATTGGGTAGCCTGGGAGCGTTTTCGATACCGCCCTGTGTGGCGAGCCCCCGCTTGGTATTGGCAGGAAGATCCCACCTTCAACCCTGCTCGTCATCTGGATATTGTGCAGGATCGATTTGACCCGGCTCAGTTAAAACACTGGGTGTCCGCCCGTTTGAATGATCCTGTGCCATTGTATCGCCCGCTCTGGAAGTTCTGGCTCGCACCCCATGCCGAGGGTGGGGCTGCACTGCTGTTGCGAATTCATCATTGTTACGCCGATGGTCTGTCCCTTTTAGGTGTCTTCGACCAGTTGTGTCCATCCTCACCCAGACAATACCCGGCTCTATACGGCGCCCCGGAAGTGCCAAAGCTTGGTCAGTGGACGGAAACCGCACAGCAGTGGCTGGGTTTGATGCTGGCTCAGCTCGGTGCTGCACCTGCACCCCATGCGGGTACGAGTTCTGGTTCGGCTCAAAAACAGGTGGGCAAGGCTGTCCAGAGTGGTGCACGTTTGGTGCATAAGATCAGTGAATTTCTGATCGAGGAAGAAGAAACCCCGTCTGACCTCAAGCAACCGCTGCTTGGACGTCGTAGCTGCAGTTGGTCGGCACCGGTTGCTTTGGAACGCTTTCGAAAGATCGCGAAAAGTACCCATACAACCATTAACGATGTGTTATTGGCCTGCGTGGCCGCAGCTGTTCGCCCGAAGCTTGGCCTGACGCCGGAACAACTGAACGATTCGGTGTTGCATGCGGCGGTACCTGTGGATATTCGCGTTCAGATGCCAAAAGGCATCAAACCGGAGGATGGCGAACTCGGTAATTGCTTTGGTACAGTCTTCGTACCTTTGCCCGTTGACGGGGAAAGCGCGCTGGAGCGCTTGTTCCGCGTAAAACATGAAACCCGAAAGCTGAAAAAAAGCATTCAACCGGGACTTGCCTGGGGGCTAACGGCTTGCGCTCCTTTATTGCCGGAAGTTGGTAGAAAACCTCTGGCGGATTTGTTTTTCCGCAAAGCATCTGCGGTGGTATCCAACGTCCACGGCACGCCTGAAACTCGATACCTCGCCGGCTGCGCAATTAAAGAGCAGATGTTTTGGGTGCCTCAGGCCGGCGATATCGGCTTGGGTGTGAGCGTGGTCAGTTATGCGGGTCAGGTGCAGTTTGGTGTGGTGGCCGATGAAGCCGTTTTGGCAGCGCCTGATGCTTTTTTAGAGGATTGTTTGTCTGAACTGGAGCAGTTTTCCAGTGAGTCGTAAGTCGAAAGTTCCATATTTAGTGCCTCCCAAATAAGCAGGCAACCTGCTCTCACGAACAATGTTTTCCCACTTTCCATTCCCTGACTATGGTCCTCAGGCGCGCAAATGTGCCTGGGGCTGTTGTTCTGTTCAATGGCTCCTGATCCCAGATTTCAAACAATAACCGGGGGATGTATGAACAATAAGATGAGAAAGTCAGGGTTGTTACTTGCGGTAGCTGTAGTGATGGGAGGGAGCGCAGGGGCTCAGGCCGCCGTTGAGATCTACAATCAGGATGGAACCGCTTTTTCCGCGGATGGTTATTTCAATGCTTTTTATGTGAATCGTGATGACAAGGTCGGCGATGTTCGCAATTCCGACGTCAAAATGGGTTTTCTGCCCAACACCATCGGCTTCAACTTCAGTAAAGAAGTAGGGGATTTGACTCTTGGTGGCCGCTCTTCATTCTGGAGCACCATTAATGACAGTTTGCAGTCGCCTACCGACACCAGTATTGACGTGCGCCAGCTCTACGCCACGGTCGACGGTGACTTTGGTCAGGTGCTGATCGGTAAGGATTTCGGGTTGTATGCCCGTTCCAACATTTTCCTTGATGAATTACTGATGGGGTTTGGTTCTCCCGGCGCGGCGACGGGGGTCTCCTTCGGTAATATCCGCACCGGTTATCCCTATCCAAACCCTTCGGCGCAGATTACCTATCGGTCACCGGACTTGGGTGGCCTGAAGGTGGCTGCGGGTATCTTTGAACCGGCCAATACAACCGGCGCGGGCTCTGAACAATCGCTTCCTCGTTTTGAAGCAGAGGTTACCTACAGTGTTGATGTTGAAGGGCTGGCTCTGACCGGCTGGTTAAATGGTCGCCACCAGAGCTCAGAGAATGCAACAACGGAAATTGACAGTAAGGGCGTCGGTTATGGTCTAAAAGCAGCGGTAGCGGGTTTCTCGTTGACTGCGTCCGGTTTTAAATCGGAAGGGGATGTGCCGGTGTTGATCAGCGACTCTGTTCTGGCGTCAGAAGACGATGCGGATGGTTACTTACTACAGGGTTCTTACTCTCTGGGTGCGAACCGGTTTGTGGTGTCTTATGGCGAAACAGATTCGGATCAGGGCGATTTTGACACCGAGAACACCTCGTTTGCCGTGTTCCACGACGTCAACAGCAACTTTAAACTGGTGGCCGAGTACAACCTGTTTGAGCAGAAAACCAAGTCATCGGATGTCACTGTCGTCGATACTGACACCCTGGCTGTGGGCGCGATTGTAACCTTCTAATCTGCCCAGCCGGTGCCCGTTCTGGCACCGGCACCCGCCTGTTATTCCGACTAAAGTGCCGGTTTTCTTGTGCCGAAATTAGGCTGTGTCACCGGCCATTGATTTATGAGGTTAATAATCAATGGGTTATCACCGTTTTGGCGAGCCAATAAAAAGCACTGAAGTCGAATTCCTCTGTTCTGACAACGGCGTAGAATCGGAGCAATCTCCCCGTTGCCCAAGGGCCCTTTCAATGCACGCAGACAATCAGGAACCAGCGGTCCGAACCGCCAGCGTTAGCATACGGGAACCAGAACTTGCCGCTGCGCACCTTGCCGAGCAGCTTCAACATGAAAACCTCGGATGCGTGCTGTTCTTTTGCTCTGTTGAATTTGACCTGGAACGCCTTGGGCCTGCGATTCAAGCGGCGTTTCCTAATGCGCGAGTCTACGGCTGTACGTCTGCGGGAGAGATCACCGAGCAGGGGTATGACCGGGGTTGCATCAGCGCGCTGGGTTTTGATGCTCGCTACTTTGCCATTGATTGCGCGCTGATCGATGAATTTGACGGCTTCACGCTGCAGAACGCACAAAGTGTGATTGACCGGTTGCTAAATACTTGTCGTGACGCCCGCTTGGCGCCCGTAAAAGGCAATACCTTCGCGATAACCATGCTTGATGGCCTTTCGAGTCGGGAAGAGCTTGTTCTGGCAACCCTGAATGCGGCTTTGGGTTCGATACCCCAGTTCGGTGGTTCTGCCGGAGACGATGAGCGTCTGGCCGGTACCCATGTCTTTTTCGACGGACGCTTTCACAGCAGTGCGGCGACGGTGATGCTGGTGAATACACCGCTGGATTTTCGAGTGTTTTCGACGCACCACATGCAGGAACAGGCGGATAAGCTTGTGGTAACCCGAGCTTGTCCAGAGACGCGTACCGTCTTTGAGTTGAACGCGGAGCCTGCTGCAGAGGTATACGCCCGCACTGTCGGTGTTCCCGTTGCCCAACTGGACCGGGAGGTTTTTGCATTGCAGCCCTTGGGGGTAAAAGTCGGGGGTAATTATTTTGTCCGTTCGATACAGCGGGTGAACCCTGATGGCAGTCTCACGTTTTATTGTGCGGTTGAGACCGGCATTGTGATGACCGCCATGAATCCGGGGTCTTTGCTTGAGAGTGTGCGGGCGCAGCTTGATGCCTCCGAGCGGGTGGTCGGTAAGCCTTTGGTGACTCTTGCCTGTGATTGTTTTTTACGGCGTTTGGAAGCCGAGCTGACCGAGCAATCGGATGCCGTCTCGGCGTTTCTGAGGGAACATAAGGTGGTCGGTTTTAACTCCTACGGGGAGCAGTTCAACGGAATGCACATAAACCAGACTTTTACGGGGGTGGTCATTGGTCAGCCTGACTTCCCCGGCTAGTATGAACGGGCAGCCCCTGCCGGATGATAAAGACCGCCGGATTGCGGAGTTGGAAGCGGAGAATCAGCGGCTTCGAAGTATCCGGGATGCCCTGATTGTTCGCGTGGAATCCGGTGCCGGACATAAGCCTGCGCCCTATGCGGCGTTTGAACATTCGGTCATTCTTGCCGAGCAGGTACGGGAACGCACCGAAGCCCTGAATCTGGCCATGGATGAGCTTAAAGCGAGTCATAAAGCGCTGAGCCGGGCTCGGGAAGAGGATGAAACCTCGAGGCAGAGGCTGAGCGATGCCATTGAGAACATCGCTGATGGCTTCGTACTGTTTGACTGTGATCATCGTCTGATTCAAACCAACAGCCGTTTCCGGAGCTACTGGCGCCATGCCCGCGTGTCGGTGCCGAAAGCGGGTACCCATATCGATGCGGTGAAAGCTCTTGCCGAGAGTTCCGGTTTGATTGTGGAAGAGCATCGTCAGGAGGATGTTGAGGGGGTACTTTTCCTACTCTCGAATGGTCGCTGGGTGCAGATGACCGAACGAGCTACCCGTGAGGGGGGCTTGGTGGTGTTGTACTCTGACATTACCGACGTCAAAAACAGTGAAATGACCCGACGCATCAAGGCACTTGAAGCAAGCGAGCGCTGGATACGGGTGGTTACCGATCATGTGCCGGCGTTGATAGCCTATGTCGGGGCCGATCTCAGGGTTCAGTTTTGCAACAAGGTCTATCAGGCCTGGTACGGCCGCAATGGGGTGTCGCCTATGGGGAAACACCTCGAGGAAGTGCATTCAGACGAGTTCTATCAGCGCCTGTTACCTCAGATTTTGGAAGTGCTGGACGGGCACAGCGTGAACTTCGAATTTGAGGAAGCGGGCGAGCATGGAGAGCAACGTTTTATGTTGCGATCTTATGTGCCTAATCGTGATTGCACCGGAGCGGTGACCGGTTTCTTTGTTTTGATCCGGGATATTACCGATCGGCGCAAGACCTCGATTGCTTTGGAGCAGGCATACGATGACCTGGATCACCGGGTTCGCGAACGCACTGCAGCGCTGACCGGCTTGAACCAGCAACTTCGCGATGAAATCGCCGAGCGTTCTGCGGTGGAAGCGAGGCTGAGGGAAGCCAAGCAAGAAGCCGAACAGGCGAACCTGTCCAAAACCAAATTCCTGGCCGCAGTTAGCCATGACCTGCTGCAACCGCTGAATGCCGCCCGGCTGTTCACCAGTGCTTTATTGGAGCACAGTTTTGGGCCGAAAGCCGAAGGGTTGGTGCGCTCGGTCAGCACCTCTCTGGATGATGTAGAGAATCTGCTGGGCACGCTGGTGGATATCTCGAAGCTGGATGCCGGGGTAATTACGCCGGATGTCACCGCCTTCGATCTCCGCGATTTGCTCAACAACATTGCCCGTGAATTCCGGCAAATGGCTTCAGCTGAGAAGCTGCAGTTGGATTTTGTGCCCAGCTCTGCGGTGGTGCAATCCGATTCCCAATTGCTGGCCCGCATCCTCCGGAATTTCCTGACCAATGCCATTCGCTACACAGGCCAAGGAAGAATTCTGTTGGGATGTCGTCGTCAGGGTGACCATGTGCTGTTGCAGGTGTGGGACTCTGGACCGGGCATTCCCGCCGACAAGCTCACCGAGATCTTTCAGGAGTTCAAACGAATTCGACCCAATGGCGCCCCCGCGGACAAAGGCTTGGGGCTTGGCTTGGCTATCGTGGACAAGATTGCCCGCATGCTCGGCCACGAGGTCTCAGTGTCGTCAGTGGAAGGCAAGGGCTCGGTGTTCACGGTTCGGGTGCCTGTCGGTGAGCGCCGACACAGGCTGCCAGCGTCGCCAAGGCCTCAGCCAGTGGTGCACGACAGCGGCCTTGCTGGCGCCAGAGTTTGGGTGATCGATAACGATCTGGCTATCTGCCAAGGCATGAAAACCCTGCTCGAAGGCTGGGGCTGTCAGGTAATTACCGCGGTATCCGCCGGTGATCTGGAAGCGCAGGTGGATGTCGCCGATGCCCCGGTAGACCTGGTGCTGGCGGATTATCATTTGGATAACGATGATAACGGCGTGGATGCCGTTGCCGTGATTAATGGCCAGCGCTCACAGCCTGCACCGGTGTTGATGATCACAGCGAACTACAGTAATGAACTGAAACAGCACATTCGTGAGCTGGGTTATCTATTGATGAACAAACCGGTAAAACCCTTGAAGCTGCGGAGTGTACTCAGCCATGTTATTCGCCGCTGAGCACAACCGCCGGCAGGTGCAGTTGTCCGCCTTTAGCGTTTGAGGTATTGGCTGAAGTCCACATCGCCTGCCGAGAGGATGGCCTGTACCCGGTTATGAACGCCGAGCTTTCTCAGAATTGCAGATACATGCGCTTTAACGGTGGTTTCTGCGATGTTGAGGTTGTAGGCAATCTGCTTGTTGGATTCGCCCTTGGCCATGCGCTCAAGAACCAGCAGCTGTCGGCGAGTGAGGGAATTCAGCAGCTCCGGCGAGATCAGGTTCTCCTCGCTGCGGGTGCGCCGCTGCGTGCTTTCCTTGCCGGTACGAATGATGTCTGAAGGCAGATAGACATTTCCATTCAATATCTGCTGGATGGCTTCCGTCATCTGGGGGCGGGGCGATGACTTGGTAATAAAGCCGACCGCGCCATAAGTGATCGCCTGAAGCACCACTTGCTTGTCTTCTTCCGCAGAGACAATTACCACCGGAATGGTGGGTGCCTCGTTGCGCAGTGTGATTAGCCCATTCAAACCGTGCATGCCCGGCATGTTCAGATCGAGCAAAATCAAGTCCAGATCGTCGTTCTCTCGGGTGATTTCGAGGGCGCTGTCCAGATCCGCGGTTTCAAGGATTTCACTGCCTTCAAAGCCAGACGCGATGACGCTGCTGATGGCTTCCCGGAACAGCGGGTGGTCGTCGGCAATCAGAATCTTGTAAGCCGGCTCCATGGGCGGTTCTACCTGTTTGTTTTCATTGTGAGGGATGGCTTCCGAATTATGATAACGGTTTTCGGAAGAGAGTGCGGCATCGAGCTTGTTCAGCATGGCGGCCTCCGTTACAGAGAATCGCCGGAGAGGGTGTCGATTCACTGTTTATTATTGTGATGATGTCATTACACGCCATCTGCGCCTTGGGGTGAATGCGACCATCGCACCAAAAAACAGGCACTAAAGTACTATGCTTTTGAGGCCTTCGGTTTTGGCGTCGAGCAGGTAGAAGTTCGTCTTCTATAACCCGGATTTGACCAAGTTTGGGCTTTTGTCCGATCAAGTTGATTTGGTGCCCAGTATTTTGGTGCGATGAGGCCGGAATCCTGCGGTCGCCAATAGCGTCAGAACGACGGTGACACCGGTTGTGATGCCGAAGGCCATGGGGTTCCATTCCAGATAAAGCGAGAACCGGATGGCTTCTACGGCGTGGGTAAACGGATTGAACTGGCAGACCCAGTAAAGCCAGGGGCTTGCTTCGTTCATACGCCACAGTGGGTATAGCGCCGAGGACATAAAGAACATCGGAAAAATGACAAAGTTCATTACTCCGGCGAAGTTCTCCAGCTGCTTGACCCACGTGGCGATCAGCAACCCAAAGGCACCGAGCATCAGGCTGCTGAGAATCAGTGCGGGTAACACGGCCAGATAGCCCCACAGCGGAGGCTCGACATCCACCAGTAGTGCCAGCAACAGGAACACATAGACCTGTCCGATCGACACCACTCCCATTGCCAGTAATTTGGTGATCAGCAGGAAAGGCCGTGGCATAGGGCTCATCAACAATACCCGCATGCTGCCCAATTCCCGGTCGTAGACCATAGACAAGGCCCCTTGCATGCTATTGAACAGAATGATCATTCCGCAGAGGCCAGGGGCGATATAGGTTTCGTAGGTAATGTAGGTTTGGTAGGGCGGAATGATGGAAATGCCCAATACCGCGCGGAAGCCGGCGGCGAACACCACCAGCCAGAGCAGTGGCCGCACCAGTGCACTGGTGAAGCGAGTGCGTTGTTGCCAGAATCGCAGCCATTCTCGGGCCTGAATGCCGATAAAACAGTGCCAATAATGAGCGGCTTTCATGGTTATCCGGCTCCTGTCAGGGCGTGGAAAGTGTCAGACAAATTCGAGGCGCCCTCGGCTTTGCAGATGGTGTGGCCAGGGCCATTGGCCAGCAGCCGACCCTGATGCAAGATCAGCACCTGATCGTCTTCGCGGACCTCTTCTATCAGATGAGTTGCCCAGAGCACCGTTAGGCCATCCTGTTCGCAGAGGGTTCGGACATGGTTATTAATGGCTTTGCGGCTGGCGACATCCAGACCGACGGTGGGCTCGTCGAGTAACAGCAAGGACGGCTGGTGCAGCAGCGCGCGGGCAATTTCCACTCGCCGGCGATGGCCGCCATTGAGGGTGCGCACGGTGTCGTTGGCCCGGTCTTGCAGGCCGACGCGTTCAAGTTCAAGCTCTGCTTGCACACGTGCTTCCTTGCGGGACAGACCGTGCAACGCAGCATGATAGTGCAGGTTCTGGCTCACCGTCAGATCTAAGTCCAGAGCATTCTGCTGGAACACGACGCCAATCTGGCGCATGGCATCGGCCGGCTGTTTCTGCAGGGATTGCCCGGCTAAGCGTACATCCCCCTGGTGCAGTGCCAAAAGCCGGGTGAGCAGTCCAAAAAGTGTCGATTTACCGGCACCATTTGGGCCTAACAGAGCATGAAAACGGCCAGAGGTCAGTGTGAAACTGACCTCATCGAGCACCGTTTTGTCGCCGTAGCGAAAGCTGAGATTAATGGCCTCGACAGTCATGAATTCGGGTCGACCACCACGCCCCAGGGGTAGCGGCCTACTTTAATGGATTTGATGACTTTCAGCGCATCGACGTCTATGACTGACACATCACCTGAGACACCGTTGGTGGTGTAGAGGCGTTTCTCGTCTTTGTCCAGATCCAGTTGCCATACCCGGCTGCCGACCAGCAGATAGTCCAGAATCTCGTAGGTGTTGGCATCCACTACCGCAACGTGATTCGAAGGCCCCAGGGCGACGAAGGCATACTCGCCGTTGGAGGTGAGCTCAATGCCAACCGGCTGAACGCGATCCGGGCTGACCCCGGGCACCTTGAAAGACAGCTCATGGGTTTGTTCCAGCTTATCCACATCGATGATGTGAACCGTCCCGCCGATCTCAGCCGAGGCCCAGGCGATTTTGCTGTCTTTGCTGAACTCCACATGGCGTGGGCGCTGGCCAATGACGATGTTTTTCTCTATTTCAAAGGTTTCGGTGTTGATCCAGTGCAGCATGCTGGAGGTCTCGGAGGTGTTCACAGCCCATTTGCCATTTGGGCTAACCGCCATGCCTTCGGGTTCGATGCCAACATCGATCTGGGCTAGAACATCTTTGGTCTCAACATCTACGACCGTCACGATGGCATCATCTTCATTGGCGATGTAGAGATGCTTGTCGTTGGGGTGCAATGAAAATTGCTCAGGGTCTTCTCCGGAGGGCAAGGTATCGGTGATCTTACGGGTAGCCAGATCTAAGACTTGCACGGTGTCATCATCACTGGCGCAGATATAGAGTTTGCTGGCGTCCTTGGACAGCAGTATGCCGCGGGGCCGCTGGCCGACATCGATAGTGTCTACGACCTCAAGGGTTTCGGTATCAATGATGGAAAGGGTGTTGTCTTTTTCGTTGGAAACGTAAGCCAGACTGGCCAGAGCGGGTGTTGATAGTCCGATCATGGCTGCCAGTATGGTTTGAGTAAACGCGGTTCTCATGGGTAACTCCTTTTTGTTGTGATAGCTACCGCCGGTGCGGTCAGTTGTTGATCTGGCATTTGCTTTCTGGCTTGTCGTAACCAAGGGTATCCAGCTCGCTGGTCGGGTGCAGGTAACCTTCGAATGGTGCCTGAGCCACTAAACCCCGTGGATGTACCAGAGGAATGGGTTGGCGCAGCTGTCCGTTCCAGTCCCGGAAGCTGAGCTTTCGGCCTTTGAAGCCGGCAAGATCGAAATCATCGCTGAACAGTAAGGTCCTGATGGCTTGGGCTTCTGCACTGCTGATGGTGGTCACTGCGGTACCAATGGCCCGAACAGCGGCCCAGGCCGCGTAGTCTTCGCTGGTCATGTCACGTCCGGAGAGATCGGTAAAGCGGCTCTGCAATTGGGCCGCGCCCCAGCTCTCAACCACCCTGTGCCACGCAACCGGCATCATGCCCTGAGTGCCGACAACCGGGCGTGGTAGCCAAGTATTGAAGGGAATGTATTCGCCAAAGTCGCCCCGGACATCGGCCACGACGACGGCATCGTAGTCGCTAGCTTGGGTAAATAAAGGCAGCTCCTTTGATGCGGTCCGGCGCAGGTCGGCATCGAAGGTCCAGGGTTTGTCTTTCACAATGTCCAGGCCATAGCGCAGGCTGGCGCGGCGAAAGGCGGCGGCCCAGGCCTGATCTTCCTCTGTCGGGCCGGTAATGAGGAAAACCTCTTGCCAGCGTCGTTGCCTTAACCACTGACCGAGGGCATCCGCCAGCATGGCGTGGCTGGGCATGGTGTGTAGCAAATTGGCATGACAGGTGAGGGTTCGGAGGCTGTCGTCCTTTGCTCCCGCGTTGAATAACAGCGTGTCGTCGTCAGCGTGTTCGCTGATGTTGCCCAGGACCGTTCCGGGAACGCGGGTAACGAACAGATCGATGTCGGTGTTCTGAAGTTCGGTAAAGGCGATCAAGGCAGACTCTTCCGAGTCAACCACACGGGTCTCCAGGGTGTAGTTGTGGCCCAGAAATTTCCCGGTTGTATTGTTGTCTTTTACGGCCAGTTCCGCGCCGATCGCGCCGGCATTTTCCGGTTCTGGTATGACATTGGAAAGTACTGGCCCCTGATCCGGAACGAACTGGATGTAACCGATACGAATGTCTAGAGCAGCGGCAGGCGTAGCGACTGCCAATGAGCCCGCCAGAGTGCCGATTGAGAAGGCTTTGATCAGCCTGTGTCGGTTTAAGCCGTTCATGGGTTTCTCCCGGGTCTTGTTTTGTTTCCAGCTTATGAGAGGGAAATCGTCCCGGAAATATTCATAAAGTAGGAATGTGCCGGTACTAAAGAACTATTCCTGTGAAATCTGGCCGGATTAGGATGAGTGTGACGCTCTTCAATACTGCCAAATGGATAAGAATATGACTGCATACCGGAAAATTTCCTTGCTGATGCTGGTCGTTTTCCTGTTGGTTTATTCGGTGGGAGGTTGGTTCTATACGGTGCAGGCGAGGGCGGATATTGAGCGGGAATTGGTTTCTGTCATGGAGCTGGCGAATAGTTTGCCAGCTCCAGCCCAGTTAGCGCCTGAATTGGTTCGTGAGATACGGCACCTTCGACCGGTTGCTGCCGGTGGTCAGGAGGTCAAGCTCTCTGATGATGTGCCAGCATGGTTTGCCCGTTTGTTGGCCGGCGATCTCCATCTCCCGACGACCAATGGCTGGCAACTTGCGCCCTCGGACGAGGTCGACGAGATCTGGGAAAGTTTCGTTCTGATCTCCGGTGCCTTTCTCTTGGGTATGTTGCTGTGCTTTGCAGCGCTAGGTTGGGCCGTCAGGCAAGGGCTTCGGCCTTTGGCAGAACTGGGTCAGGCGATGGTGGCGATTGAGAAGGGTCAATTGACCTCGCGGCTGAAGCGGCACGAACTGCAGGAAGTGAATGATCTGGTGTCGCGCTTCAATTCCATGGCAGAAGCTCTGGAGCAAGAGCAGAATACCGTTCGGGAGTTGATGGCCGAGCTGCTGCAGGTTCAGGATCGTGAGCGGGAGCATATTGCGCGGGTATTGCATGACGACTTGGGGCAGTACGTAACCGGCATCCGTGCTCAAGCGCGTGCCTGGCTCTATGACCCGGATCTCAATAGTGAACAGAAAAAACAGGCGAGCGAGCTGGCGCAGCATTGCGAAACAGTACAGAAGCATTTTCGCCACTTGTTACAGGACCTGCACCCACTGGTGATGGAGCAACTGGGGTTAGGGGCGGCCATCCGGCACCTGACTGAGCGATGGCAACAATTAAGCCGGTTGAGCTGTGACCTGAAGGTGGATGACGGTTTGCCGGCTCTCACCGGTGAACAGCAGACGCATCTATACCGTTTCTTACAGGAAGCGTTGAACAACATATCCCGCCATGCCAAAGCGACCAGGGTGTCCCTGACCGTATCCCGATCAAAGGGTGCACTTGAAGTGGAGGTCTGTGATAACGGCCAGGGGGTGGGTGACCATGCTGGATCAAAGGGGTTAGGCGTGCGTTCTATGCGAGAGCGGGCTCGCTGTTTGCGGGGCCAGATGAAGCTACTCAGTCAACCGGGCAAAGGCACGCGAGTCTTACTGGTGATGCCGGAGGTTAATGTATGAAATTGATGATTGTGGATGATCACCAGGTGGTTCGGCAGGGCATCGCCAACCTGTTACGGAATCTTTTACCGGCGGTGGCCATCACCGAGTTGGATGCCGGGCTAGACGCCATTGCTCGGTATGGCAGCGTACAGCCTGATGTGCTGCTGCTGGATATGGGTTTGCCGGATGTTTCCGGTCTGGAGGTGGCTCGCCGGATTCGTCAGCGCTGGCGGGGTGCGGCAATTTTATTCTTTACCATGCATGATGAACTGCCCATGGTCAGGCAGGCGCTAGAGGTCGGCGGCATGGGCTTTGTGTCCAAGAACTGCGCACCGGAGGAATTGGCCGAGGCGGTACGTTGGGTGGCCGCGGGTAAACCCTATATTGAGCACCCCATAGCAACCCGGCTGGCGTTAAATCAAGAGCGTCCTGTGGATCATCGTCTTCGGGACATGACTCAGCGTGAGATGGAAGTTCTGCTCATGTTTGCCCGAGGAGACGCCGTGTCGAGAATTGCCGAGCGCCTATGCATCAGCAATAAAACCGTTTCCAATCATTTGGCATTATTGAAAAGCAAATTGCAGGTGGAATCGTCGATTGAGCTGGTGCATCTGGCGGTGGATGCGGGGCTGTTACGTTTAGGGCAGGAGGCGCGGGCCGGGCGAGCCTGAAACGGCCTCGCCCGCTTTTCTTCGCTTACCAGTCATGTGGGCAATCTGTACAGCCCTCCATGAAGGTGCCTTCGAACGTGGCAAAATGAATTCTCGCCCCGGATAATCTTGCTTCGGCCAGATTAGCGTGCCCGAACTTAGCCTCTTGAAGATTCGACCCGGTCAAGTCCGCCCCCTGTAAATTGGCTTTCGGGAGCCACGCTATTTCGAAGCTGCTGAATGGCGCTCTGGTCTCGATGAGCGTTGCTCCGGAGAAACGGGAAAATGCAAAGTTGGCGCCTGACAGATCCGAACCACTAAAGTCGGCGCCTTGAGCAAACAGGTACTCTCCCTGTAAACCGGGTAATGTTGCATTGCGTGCTTTTGCACCTCGTATCGACGCGCGGTAAAGCTGGAGTCGGTAGCCAGTTGCGCCGTCCAGGTTAGCGCCGTCCAGGTTGGCTCCCCGGAGATTTGTGTGGCTGAGATTGGCGCCTTGCAGATTGGCTCCCCGAAAATCCGCAGAGCGGAGGTCCATGTTCGACAAGTCTGCGCCCTGAAGATCTGCTTTCGGGCAGACGGTTTCTGTCTGCAGTTTGCAGTCGTTAATAACAGTAACGGTGTCTAAATGAGCCATGTCATCTGTGGCTGTGGCCGGAAAAGCGGCGATAGCCAACAGGGTTGCTGAGATCAGTGTTTTCATATTGAGCGCTCTTTGCCATGCATAACGAGGCACCCTAAAGGCCCGGCTATGCCGGGCCTTTAGGGTAGCGAACATCAGTTTGAAGCTTGGGCCCAAGAGGGAAGCTTGAACACCCAGAACGATCCGCCTTGGGAAATCGGCTTGGTCAGTTCTGCCATGTCGCCACCCCACAAAGGAACGGCTCCGCCGTAGCCTGAGGTCACGCCGATGTACTGCTCGCCGTCCATTTCCCAGGTGATGGGTGGGGAAATGATCCCCGAGCCGGTCTGGAACTTCCAGAGTTCTTCACCGGTTTCGGCGTCAAAGGCTTTCAGGTATCCGTTACCTGTGCCGGTAAAGACCAGGCCGCCTTTAGTGGCCAGTACGCCTGCCCACAACGGCATTTTTTCCTTGTGCTCCCACTCGATCTCGCCGGTGATCGGATTCATTGCTCTCAGAATGCCGACGTGGTCATCGTACATACGCTTGATACGGAAACCCTGACCCAGGTATGCGGCGCCCTTCTTGTAACTGACTTCTTCGGTCCAGTAGTCTTCTTTCCAGTGATTGGCGGGAATGTAGAACAGGCCGGTATCCTGGCTGTACGCCATCGGGTTCCAGTTTTTTCCGCCCAGGAAAGGAGGTGACACTTCGATGGATTCACCTCGGGTCTCGCCTTCTGCAACGGGTGGTGGACGTTGACCTTCAGCCTCGATTGGGCGGCCGCTCTTGTCGATACCTTTCGCCCAGGTGATGTTGTCGACGAACGGAAAGCCCTTCTTGAATTCGCCGTTGGTGCGGTCCACCACGTAGAAGAAGCCGTTTCGGTCCGCGTGAGCCGTTGCTGAAACGCTCTCACCGTCTTCGGTGTATTCGAAGAGTACCAGCTCGTTGTTGCCGGAGAAGTCCCAGGCATCGTTCGGGGTGTGCTGATAGAACCACTTCACTTCGCCGGTCGACGGGTCTACACCGACTTGCCCGGAGGTGTACAGGTTGTCGTAGTCTGCCGGATCGCCACCGGGGGATGTTCTGGCCCAGGTATTCCAGGGGGCCGGGTTACCCGCACCCACGATGATGGTATTGGTTGCCGAATCAAAACTGGCGCTTTGCCAAGGTGCACCGCCGCCATGGCTCCATGCTTCCACTTTGCCGGTAGGCTGGTTGGGATCATCCGGCCAGCTGGGGGCTTCGGGGTCGCCGGTTGGCGTGCTTTTCTCACCATTCAGTCGACCGTAATGGCCTTCAACAAAGGGCCGCATCCAGACTTCCTCGCCGGTGTCCGGGTCACGGGCAAATAGTTTGCCTACGACACCGAACTCATCGCCTGAGGAGCCGTGAATCAGCAATACCTTGCCGGATTTCTGATCTTTGACCAGCGTCGGGGCAGCGGTCATGGTGTAGCCTGCCTCGTGGTCGGCAAACTTCTTGCGCCAGACGATTTTCCCCGTGTCTTTGTTGAGTGCCACGATGCCTGCGTCGAGTGTACCGAAGAACACTTTATCGCCAAAGATGGCTGCACCCCGGTTGACCACGTCACAGCAAGGGCGAATGCCTTCTGGAAGGCGGTGGTTATATTCCCAAAGTCTTTCGCCGGTTTTGGCGTCCAGGGCGTACAGGCGCGAATAGGAACCGGTCACATAGATTACGCCATCATGCAACAGTGCCTGGGATTCCTGTCCTCGTTGCTTCTCATCCCCGAAAGAGAACGACCAAGCGGGAACCAGCCTTTCCACATTGTCCTTGTTGATGGTGGTCATCGGGCTGTAGCGCTGGGCCTTTGGCCCGATGCCGTATCCGAGAACATCCTGGGTGGTTTCGGCATCGTTAGCGATATCTTCCCAGGTAACCTCTTTTGCCTGTGCGGTCACACTGAACGCACCTGCGGTGCCAATGGCGAGAGCCAAGCTGATGCTCGTGACCAGCGGGTGTTTGCGACGATTCATATTCGTTCCCCATGATTGTTGTTGTGAACAGCACGGTCTGTGCGCTGACGTTCCGAGTATTGGCAAGTGAGGGGCGATTGAGCGACGGAAAAAGTCAGATGGAAGTCGGGAAAATCGACGAAAAAGTCGGGAAAAGTTCCCGGTAGGCTGGTTTGTTGTTGAGAAGTGGCGTTTTTTTGTTCGCTTTTAAGGGTGCTTGTGCTTTCGCTCTTGCTCTGACCGCGTACTACCAAGGAACTAGACCTAAACCCCCAAAGTGGAATAGGGGGCCGAGACGCAGATTCTTACACTGTTTGGCAGCGTGTTGGTAAACGAAAAATCCAATAGCCAACGTAGGGGCAACCAAACAGAGGTAGTAACAATGACAATGCCGCGTTTAATCACATCGTTTATTGCCACCGTGCTGGCAGGTGCTGCTGGTTTGGCCATGGCGCATGGCAACGTGACACCGCAGCCGGTAAATACCGGCAACTTGCCGGAGCTCGGTGACGAAATTTACATGGAAAATCCGTTCCGTGAAGGTAACGAGCTGGGTGAGTTTCAGGGCGAAGCCGCGAAGATCGGTGAGAGTGCCTACGCAGGTAACTGTGCCAGTTGCCACGGTATTCGTGCTATGTCCGGCGGGTTGACCCCGGATTTGCGGGAGCTGACCGAGTGGGACGATGAGTACTACATTACTCGGGTGCGTAACGGCACAGATCGGGGCATGCCATCCTGGAAGAAAAGTATGGATCAGAGCGCAATGTGGGCCATCCGGACCTATGTTGAGTCTCTGCCCAAACCTGAGTAACACCATGACTTTCGAATCGCTCTGAACAGAGCCGGCCCTGTGCCGGCTCTTGGTCGTTGGGGAAACCAATAATGAAAATAATCCTTACGTTTGTAATCACTTTTCTGGTGTCGCTGGCCGCTTGGGGGCAGGAGGTCAACGACGGCGATGAACTGCTGAACCGGCCATCCGATCGCACTTACGACATTATTCTGGAGTCGGGTTACCTGAAAGTCGGGGTGTATCGGGATTTTCCGCCCTACTCCTATGAGCAAAATGGCGAGCCCCGCGGTATTGATGTTGAGCTCGGCAAGCTGATCGCCAGGGAGATGGGGGTGGAGTTTCGTGTGCACTGGATTATCCCTGACGAAGAGTTGGGAGATGATCTTCGGAACAACGTGTGGAAGGGGCATTATCTGGATAAGCAGCGACTGGCCGATGTGATGATGCGCGTTCCCTACGACAAACAATATGCCTACATGCAGGATTCCACCGGAGAATATATTAACGAGCAGGTGGTGCTGTTCGGGCCCTATCAGCAAGAGAGCTGGCAGATAGCATATGACCCGGCAATGCTTGATGCCGTGGATACGGTCGCGGTGTTCCAGTACCACGCTATCGGTGTCGAGATTGATACCCTGCCGGACTTTTATTTCAGTTCGGCGTTGGGCGGTCGCATGCGTAATCAGGTGCGCCACTACCCGAACGTCAAGGCTGCGTTTGAAGCTATGCGTCAAGGCGAAGTCCGTGCGGTCATGGGGATGCGGGCAGAGATTCACCATGAGCTGGCACAGCCCGAGAACGAAGAATTTGTGGCCGCCCAGAATGGCTTCCCTGGTCTGGTGAAACAGGTTTGGGATGTGGGAATGGCAATCAAGCATACCCATCGGCAGCTTGGCTATGCGATCGAGGCCATAGTGAACCGATTGGTAACCGAGGGCGCCCTGAACGATCTGTTCGATGGCATGGACCTGGCGTACAGCGTGCCGGGCTACTACCGGAGTTTTCTGAGCGAGGAAGCGGTCGCTCGTGCCGAAGGGCAGGAATAAAGGCGGTCGTACTACCAAGTGATGAGAAAACCTGTCCGTGGGGGGAATTGTTGATCTTGCGGTCTTTGCGAAAAATCAGCTCAGGGTCGGGAAAGCTTCCCGGTTCGGCTCGCAACTGACAAAAACAGAGTAGGAGAGCGCAACCATGAGATCGAACAAATTCGGGATTCGCATTGCGGCCAGCGCATTGGCGTTGGCTGTGTCATGCGGTGCCCACGCGGTCACAGACGCAGACATTTTGAGAGATGCAGAGACCACTGACGATATCGTCAGCTACGGCATGGGCTTGCAGGGGCAACGGTTCAGCCCCCTGACTGACCTGAACACAGACAACGTAAAGCACCTGCAGCCAGTATGGGGTTTTGCTTTTGGCGGGGAGAAAATGAGGGGCCAAGAAGCCCAGCCTATGATCAAAGACGGCGTGATGTATGTAACCGCCTCTTACTCTCGGGTTTATGCGATTGATGTGAAAACCGGCGAGGAACTCTGGCAGTACGATGCCCGTTTGCCAGATGGCATCATGCCTTGCTGCGATGTGGTGAACCGGGGTGTCGCACTGTATGGCGACAAGGTGATCTTCGGCACCCTGGATGCAAAGCTCGTGGCTTTGAACAAAGACACCGGCAAACCCATGTGGATAAAAAAAGTGGCAGATTACCAGGCCGGTTACGCCATCACCGCGGCGCCTTTGATTGTTAAGGGCAAGTTGATCACAGGTGTGTCGGGTGGTGAATTCGGGATTGTCGGCAAGGTCGAAGCCTATGACGCCAATACCGGTGATTTGGTGTGGACTCGCCCCACGGTCGAGGGCCATATGGGGTATGTCTACCGGGATGGCAAAAAAATAGAGAATGGGATTTCCGGTGGCAAGGCAGGACAAACCTGGCCGGGCGATATGTGGAAAAATGGTGGCGCAGCAACCTGGTTGGGCGGCACCTACGATGAAGAAACCGATTCGTTGTTTTTCGGTACCGGCAACCCCGCGCCCTGGAACTCCCACCTGCGTCCGGGCGATAACCTGTTCTCCGCCTCCCGTTTGGCCATCAATCCCGACGATGGAAGTATCAAATGGCACTTCCAGACCACGCCCCACGATGGCTGGGATTACGATGGTGTAAACGAGCTGATCTCGTTTGATCTGAAGGAAAATGGTAAGACCATCAAGGCCGCTGCAACCGCAGACCGTAATGGTTTCTTCTACGTGCTCAATCGCGAGAATGGCGGTTTTATCCGTGGATTTCCGTTTGTGGACAAAATTACCTGGGCGGAAGGTTTGGACCCAGACACTGGTCGACCCATCTATGCGGAGAATGGGCGCCCCGGTGACCCAGCCGAGGCCGAAGCTGGTAAAGGCGAAACCGTCGTTGCTCAGCCTGCTTTCCTAGGCGGAAAGAACTGGATGCCCATGGCTTACAGCCCTGAAACCGAACTGTTCTACGTTCCGTCGAACGAGTGGTCTATGGACATCTGGAACGAGCCGGTTTCCTATAAAAAAGGCGCGGCCTTCTTGGGGGCTGGTTTTACCATCAAGCCTACTAACGACGAGTATATTGGCGTGCTCCGGGCGATGGACCCGAAAACCGGTGAGGAAGTCTGGCGTTACGAGAACCCGGCCCCTCTTTGGGGTGGCGTAATGACCACCGCCGGTAATCTGGTCTTCACCGGCACCCCGGAAGGCTACCTGAAAGCCTTTGACGCTAAAACTGGCGAGGAGCTGTACAAGTTCAATACCGGTTCTGGGGTTGTTGGAACGCCAGTGACCTGGACTATGGATGGCGAACAGTATGTCTCTGTTCTCTCCGGCTGGGGTGGTGCTGTACCGCTGTGGGGTGGCGAAGTCGCCAAGGTGGTCAAGAACTTCAATCAAGGTGGTCTGGTCTGGACTTTCAAGCTGCCTAAAGATCGAGTGGCGGCCAATTGATCTGAGTTTTGTGTCTCTTTGGGCCGCCTTCGTGCGGCCCTTTTTTTAGCCGCCGAAACCATCTGCTTCAGAGCATCTACTACCAAGGTACCAGCCGTCCCCCTCTAACGAATCATTCACGGATCAGAGTGTCACGACTACATTGAACAGGTAAGCGTGAACGGCTTTGTTACTAAGCGACAAACACAACAAAAGAGGTCAACGTCATGATCTACGCACAACCCGGTAAAGAAGGCTCCGTTGTTTCATTTAAATCCCGCTATGGAAATTACATCGGCGGTGAATTTGTAGCTCCGGTGAAAGGTCAGTACTTTGAGAACATCACCCCTGTCACCGGCGAAGTTTTCTGCGAAGTGGCGCGTTCTGGCGCCGAAGATATTGAGCTGGCTTTGGATGCTGCGCACAAGGCGGCGCCAGCTTGGGGCAGGACCTCACCCACTGAACGTTCCAATATTCTGCTGAAAATCGCTGACCGTATTGAAGCCAACCTTGAAGCCCTCGCGGTTGCAGAAACCTGGGATAACGGTAAAGCGATTCGTGAAACTCTGAATGCCGATATTCCTCTGGCCGCGGACCACTTCCGTTACTTCGCCGGCTGTCTGCGGGCTCAGGAAGGCCACATGGGGGAGATCGACCACAACACCGTGGCTTATCATTTCCACGAGCCGCTGGGTGTGGTTGGACAGATCATTCCCTGGAACTTCCCGCTGCTGATGGCCGCCTGGAAACTGGGTCCGTGCCTGGCTGCAGGTAACTGCACGGTGCTGAAGCCAGCTGAGCAAACGCCAGCCAGCATTCTGGTACTGATGGAAATTATTGGTGATTTGTTGCCACCAGGCGTGATCAACATTGTAAATGGCTACGGCATCGAAGCCGGCCAGGCGCTGGCCACCAGTAAGCGTATTGCCAAGATCGCCTTTACCGGGTCGACCCCAGTGGGCTCCCATATTCTTAAGTGCGCGGCGGAAAACATCATTCCTTCGACCGTTGAATTGGGCGGCAAGTCCCCGAACATTTACTTCTCCGACGTAATGAAAGCGGAGCCGGAATTTGTCGACAAATGTGTCGAAGGTCTGGTGTTGGCATTCTTCAACCAGGGTGAAATTTGCACCTGTCCGTCCCGTGCCCTGGTTCAGGAAGACATGTTCGAAGAGTTTATGCAAAAAGTGGTTGAGCGCACCAAGTCCATCAAACGCGGAAACCCATTGGATACCGAGGTCCAAGTGGGCGCTCAGGCTTCCAAAGAACAGTTCGACAAAATCATGTCGTACATGGAAATTGGTCGTCAGGAAGGTGCAGTGGTACTTACCGGTGGTGACCGGGAGCATCTTGAAGGCGAGTTCAATAACGGCTTCTACATTCAGCCGACCCTGTTCAAGGGCGATAACAAGATGCGCGTTTTCCAAGAGGAAATCTTCGGGCCGGTGGTGGGTGTCACCACCTTCAAAACCGAGGAAGAAGCGCTGGCAATCGCCAACGATACCGAGTTCGGCCTGGGTGCCGGCGTCTGGACTCGCGATACCAACCTGGCTTATCGGATGGGGCGTAATATTCAGGCCGGTCGGGTATGGATGAACTGTTACCACGCGTATCCGGCTCATGCAGCCTTCGGTGGTTACAAGAAATCCGGTATCGGCCGTGAAACCCATAAGATGGCGCTGGAGCACTATCAGCAGACCAAGTGCATGTTGACCAGCTACGACGCTAATCCTCTTGGATTTTTCTGATCTGTAAACGGCAGTAAGGGGTCGGTTCGTACCGGTCCCGTTTTTGTGTGACCGCACAGGGATTGTGCTTTTGTTAAACCCGGCACCTGCCGGGGCGCTCTTCCGAGCACGGGAATAGATTTGCCTCTCTTTTTGGCCCGATCCCAGGGCCTTTTTTATTTGATTTAATAGACGATCGGTCGTATTCTTTGGTTAATTAATTAGACGGTCGGTCTAAAATATAGGAGTGGATGTGGATACGTTTCCAGTCAAGCGCAAAAGAGGGCGGCCCCCTAAAAGTCAGAGCGCCGGTTATCAGGACACCCGGCAGGCTTTGATTGGGGTCGGGCTGGCAGCGTTAACAGAGAAGGGTTATTCCTACACAGGGCTTGATGAAATTTTGCGCCAGGCCAAGGTGCCTAAAGGTTCTTTCTACCATTACTTCGACAACAAAGAAGCTTTCGGTAAAGCGCTGATTGAGGCCTACGGCCTGTTTTTCGTCAACAAGCTGGAGCGTTCGTTAGCGGACAGTTCCCTGACACCGCTTGCCAGAATTCAGGGTTTTGTGGAAGACGCCAAGCTTGGCATGGAAAAGTTCGATTACAGGCGCGGTTGCCTGATCGGAAATATGGGGCAGGAAATGGCTGCGCTGCCGGAAAGTTTTCGTGGTCTGCTAAGTAACGTATTCCGGGATTGGGAAGTCCGGATAGCCCGGGTACTTGAAGAAGCCCGGCAGGCGGGGGAGGTTCCCGAGCACTTGGTGCCGGAGCAGATGGCACAGTTTTTCTGGATTGGTTGGGAGGGCGCGGTGTTGCGCGCCAAGCTCGAGCAGTCCTCGCAACCTCTGGAGCAATTTGCCAACGGCTTCATGGCGTTGGTGCGTGGTTGCTGATCAAGCAGACTGATTCAAATCACAAAACAGAATCGTTGGAGGCAATATGTTCAAAGGTATTTTGATGGAAGGCAGCCGGGGCGACCAGCAAGTGTCCCTGAAATCCATTGACGAGGCTTGGTTGCCGGAAGGTGATGTCTCCGTCGATGTCGCCTACAGCACGCTGAACTACAAGGATGCATTGGCGATTACTGGCACTGCTCCGATTGCGAAATCCTACCCGATGGTTCCGGGCATTGATTTGGCCGGTGTGGTCACTGAATCATCCAACCCGGAGTTTAAAGCCGGTGATGAAGTCGTGCTCAACGGCTGGGGTGTCGGTGAAAAACATTGGGGTGGCCTTGCTCAGAAAGCGCGCTTGTCAGGTGATTGGCTGATTCCGCTACCAGCATCGTTTACAGCGCGCCAGGCCATGGCCATCGGCACCGCAGGGTATACCGCGATGTTGTGCGTGTTGGCGCTGGAAAAACACGGCGTCACACCGGATTCCGGCGACATCTTAGTCACTGGCGCAACCGGCGGCGTCGGCAGTGTTGCCGTCGCAATTCTGGCCAAGTTAGGCTATTCGGTGACGGCGGTAACAGGTAAGCCAGAAGAGGAAAGTTATCTCAGATCTCTTGGCGCCAAACAGATTCTGGATCGAGCGGAATTGAGCGAGCCGGGTAAGCCTTTGGCCCGGGAAACCTGGGCGGGTGCAATTGATGTTGCTGGCGGTCATGTTCTGGCCAACGTGTGTGCTGGTATGAAGTATCGAGGCGTTGTCGCGGCTTGCGGGCTGGCTGCGGGCATGGACTTCCCTGCGACGGTCGCGCCCTTTATTCTCCGGAGCGTTACCTTGTGCGGTGTCGACAGTGTCATGGCACCCAAAAAGGACCGCCTGGAGGCTTGGGAGCGGCTGGCGCAAGACCTTTCCCCGGAACTGCTGGACAGCATGATCACCGAAGTGCCATTTGATGAGGCCATCGAGGCCGCGAGCCAGTTTATGGACGGAACCATTCGTGGGCGCATCGTGATCCCCGTAGCCGAATAGCCCCCGGCAGCGCGTTTCAATGCGCTGCTGAGGTCTGGTGTGGTGTAGCATCCGTGGCCAGAATCCTTGCCTGTTTTTGCTGTTGTTTGTTGCGAACAATGGCATCCACGCACTGGTTCTGGTCACGTAATATCACCACGCATTCCAAGCACTGAATACACTCATCGTAATCCACACGACCATCTTTTCGGATGGCATTGATGCCACACTCGTTCTTGCAGTGCTGGCAGGGTTGCCCGCATCGTTTGACCCGATCCAGCCAACTGAACAGACGGAAGCGCCCCAGTACAGCAAGCCCGGCGCCTAGCGGGCACAGGTATCGGCAGTAGAATTTGTGCACAAACATGCCGATGACCAGCAGAATGACGGCATACGCTACGAAGGGCCAATACCGTACAAAGTGCAGGGTAATGCTGGTTTTGAACGGCTCGACCTCGGCCAACTGTTCTGCAAGTGTTAATGAATAGAACGCGGTACCGACCAGCGTCAGCAGAATTGGGTATTTCAGCAGGATAAGTCGGCGATGCCAGTGTTCCGGAATTTTAACCTGACGCAAACCGAGTTTTTGTCCGAGCCAGGATGCCATTTCTTGCAGGGCCCCGAAGGGGCATAGCCAGCCGCAAAATAAACCGCGTCCCCAGATAAACAGAGTGGCGAAGGTGTAAATCCAGAGAATGAAAATGACCGGGTCCAGCAGGAACACGTTCAGGGAAAAACCGTCCCACAGCGCCAGGAACAGAGTGTAAATGTTCACCACAGACAGCTGGCCTTGGGCGTAAAAGCCAATAAAGAACACCGTGAAGAACAGGAATCCCCAGCGGAACCGGTGCACCAGTTTCGGGTGGCGGGTCAGGGTTTTCTGGCGGGCAAAAAATACCGTGAGTATCGACAAAGCGGCCACCAACAAAGCGATTTGCCACCCGCGTTCTTTCCAAAGACCCACCCAAACCGGCTCGCGATTTTGGCGCGGATCCGCTTGCACTTCCACCGTTTCAAATAGCTCATCGGCAAACGCAACGGGCATGGTGAAACGGGCGTTATCAGTGATCAGGTGATTGCGTGGCAGAGATACGTCCAGGTGAAAGCTGGCCTCGGCGCCGGGGTTGAAACCGGCGTTTCCGCCCACTCGAAACAGATTCATCGCGTCCATGACGGGGGCTCCGGGTGCGGCAAGAGTTTGCCCGGTTTCCAGCCAGTTCAGATCTCGTAGCTCGATGGCCAGCTGGCCCTGATTCAACCCCGTCCGGCTGGGAGTGCTGCCGGGGACAAAGTCCGGGCTCACATGCTGGAAAACCCCTCGAGACATAAGCAACATTACCTTGCCTTGGTCATTAAGGCGCTCAAGGAATGACGCGTAGGCCTGATCGCCCAGCAGGTTGCGACCCACCATTGGTGAGTTCATGTAGGCATAATAGAGTTCGGTAAAAGGTTCGCCGGGCTCCGGTTCGAGATCCATGGGGTAGTCCGACAGTGGGCGCCCGAGAGTTGCTTCGACCTCGTCCGAAGAAATGGCGACTTTGTTGATGTAGCCCCGTTCCAGCATCTGCTGCCAATTCAGTGGTTCATAGAAATCTTGCCGGGCTTGTGTGGGGGCTGCTTGGGTAAAGCCTTCGAGCTTGTTTCGAGCGACCTGAAGCGCCGAGGAAAGAATGGTGTCGTTGATAATCAGCACGGAAACAGTCGCTTTGCTGACCCCGTCGAAGTAAACCTGATCGCCGGTGTTGCTGCGCGCCGAGCGACTGGAAGCCTGCACGATGATCTGTTCGGTCAGAGCGCTGCCTTCGTATTGGTTCACAAACTCGGTCAGTGGCGCTTCGCCCAGGCCGTGTAGGAAGACCGGCTCGTGATGGTGCAGAACTTTCACCCCGGTGAAGCGGCCTTTGGTGTCCAGTCCGATCATCATGGTGATCGGCTTTCCGGCAAAGCCCTGAAGTTTGGTGAAGTCTGTGGAGACGTAGGCGTAGCCCAACAGCTCCTGTAATTGGTACACCGGGTAAACGGGAAAGTCAGGCAGCTTGTCTTCAATGACGGTTGCTGAAGGAAACAGCGCCTGTATAACCTCTTTGGTTTCCTGAGGTACCTCCGCGGTATGCCCTGATAAAGGGAATGCCATCAAGATGATGAGCAGCAAGCGCCCGGCCATAAGACTTCTCCTGACATTATTATTGTATCTGTCTCATGTTAGGTACCTGCGGGGGAGTCTCAATTGAACCTGCGGGCCAAAGCGCTGCTACTTTAAGGCGGTCTAAAACAGTTCCAAAGTACCATATGGATAGTGGTCCTCTGTCATTAGCATGAAATCGTACCCTTCGGCTTTCCAAGGGTGCGGATACATACATGCAACGCACTAATAATCATGACAAGAGGTGATCATCATGTGGACCAAACCAGCTTATGAAGACCTGCGCATCGGTTTCGAAGTCACCATGTACTTTGCTAACCGCTGAGTAACAGATGGCCAGCCTTTGGCTGGCTGTTTGATCCCGGCTCAGGAGGTTTTGTATGCACATTCGTATTCTGGGTTCTGGAGCGGGCGGCGGGTTTCCTCAGTGGAACTGTAATTGTTCTAACTGTTCCGGGTTCCGTGACGGCAGCCTCAATGCCAGTGCCCGCACCCAATCATCCATAGCCATCAGTGACGATGGTGAACACTGGATTCTGTTTAACGCCTCACCTGATATTCGAGCGCAGTTAGCCGATTTTCCAGCCATGCAGCCGGCCCGAGCTCTACGCGATACCGGTATTTCTGCCATCGTGTTGATGGACAGCCAGGTCGACCACACCACCGGCTTGTTATCTCTGCGTGAGGGACTGCCCCTCGATGTATGGTGCACGCCGCAGGTTCGTGATGATCTGAGCAGCGGTTTTCCGTTGTTCGAGATGCTTAAGCATTGGAACGGCGGGCTCAACTGGTGTGAAGTCCATGCTTCGGAACAAGATCCTTTCACTATTCCTTGCGCACCCTCACTGAAGCTGACGGCAATTCCGTTGCTCAGTAATGCGCCGCCATACTCGCCCCGCCGTGATAACCCGCACCCGGGCGACAACATTGGCCTTTTCATTCGGGATCGTGTTGCGAATAAATCTCTGCTCTACGCACCGGGCCTTGGTCAGCCGGACGAACGCATTCGGGCATGGATGGAGCAAGCCGATGTTTTATTGGTAGACGGTACAGTCTGGCACGACGATGAAATGATTCGTCAGGAAGTGGGTACCCGAACCGGCCAGCAAATGGGGCATCTGGCCCAGGCGGGTGAAGGCGGCATGATCGAATTGCTCGACAGCCTGCCCGCCAGCCGCAAGATTCTTATCCACATCAACAATACCAATCCGATCCTGAACGAAGATTCACCGGAGCGTGCTGAATTGGCGGCGCACGGAATCGAAGTGTCCTGGGACGGTATGCAGATTGAGTTGTGAGACCTGCTATGAACGCTAAAGTCAGCACCGTCCTGAATCGAGAAAGTTTTGAAAAAGCGTTGCGGGCGAAAGGCGCTTTTTACCATATTCATCACCCTTTCCATCGAGCCATGTACAGCGGTGCCTGCACACCGGAGCAAATTCGAGGCTGGGTGGCTAACCGTTATTACTATCAGATCAACATTCCCCAAAAAGATGCAGCCATCATGGCGAACTGCCCGGATGCAGCGGTACGACGGTTGTGGTTGCAGAGGATTCTGGACCATGACGGTGACGAGGATTCGGCCGGTGGTATTGAGGCCTGGTTACAGCTGGCTGAAGCCACAGGACTGACGCGGGAAGAGGTGATTGACCAGCGACACGTGTTGCCGGGGGTGCGGTTCGCCGTGGATGCGTACCTTAACTTTGCTCGCCGCGCGACCTGGCAGGAAGCGGCCTGTTCGTCATTAACCGAATTGTTTGCGCCGGAGATTCACCAGTCCCGGTTGGACAGTTGGCCGGCTCACTATCCGTGGATTGAAGAGGGCGGCTACCGCTATTTCCGTAAGCGTTTGTCCGAGGCGCGGCGAGATGTGGAACATGGCTTGAGTATTACCCTGGATCACTTCGTGACGGAGGCTCAGCAGCAGCGGGCGTTCGAGATATTGCAGTTCAAGCTCGATATTCTCTGGGCCATGCTGGATGCCATGTCTATGGCCTATGTCCACAAGACGCCGCCCTATCACACCGTGACTGATAAACAGGTCTGGCATCGTGGCGTGTAAGGAGGTTTTTGTGGCCGATATCCCGAACTTGAGAAGAGGCTTTCGCTTTCAGTGGGAGCCAGCTCAGCAAAGTCACGTGCTGTTGTATCCCGAAGGCATGGTTAAATTGAATGCCAGTGCCGGCGCCATTCTGGCGGAGGTGGATGGCGTGCAGTCTATACAGGAAATTATCGCTTCGCTTGAAAGCAAGTTTCCAGAGGCCGGTTCTCTGTCGGGTGATGTCGAGCAGTTTCTGGCCGATGCTGCGAACCAACATTGGATTGAATGGTTATGAGCTGCTCTGATGCGAGTGCCGGGCCGCCATTATGGTTGCTGGCGGAACTTACTTATCGCTGCCCACTGCAGTGTCCGTATTGCTCGAACCCGCTGGATTACGCCGACCGTGAGCAAGAACTCTCGACTGAACAGTGGCTGGATGTGCTTCGACAGGGGCGCGCCATGGGCGCAGCCCAGCTGGGCTTTTCCGGCGGTGAGCCGTTGGTGCGCCAAGACTTGCCTGAGCTGATCGCGGGTGCCCGTGAATTGGGTTATTACACCAACTTGATCACCTCAGGTTTAGGGCTCACAGAAGCCAAGGTTCAGGCCTTTGCTGAGGCCGGGCTTGATCATATTCAGGTAAGTTTTCAGGCCTCAGACCCGGAATTGAACAATGCAGTGGCGGGCTCCAAAAAGGCATTTGAACAAAAGTTGGCCATGGCCCGAGCGGTGAAAGAAGCGGGCTATCCGATGGTGCTCAATTTCGTCATCCATCGCCATAACATCCATCAGATGTCGGATATTCTCACGCTCTGTGAAAGTCTCGGGGCGGATTATGTCGAGTTGGCGACCTGCCAATACTATGGCTGGGCGTTCGCCAATCGTGAAGGCTTGATGCCCTCGCGAGCTCAGTTAGAGGCCGCCGAGGCAACGGTGAATCACTTCCGGGATGATCTCCGGGAGCGAGACCATCCCATGAAAGTGATCTTTGTGACTCCGGATTATTACGAGGAGCGCCCCAAGGCCTGCATGAACGGTTGGGGCAGTCTGTTCCTGACCGTAGCGCCTGACGGGACGGCCTTACCGTGCCACAGTGCTCGGTTACTTCCCATCGAATTTCCGAACGTAAAGTCGATGTCGCTCGAAGAAATCTGGTACCAAAGCCCCGGTTTTAACCATTATCGGGGCGACAGCTGGATGCCAGAGCCATGCCGCTCTTGTGATGAAAAAGACAAAGATTTTGGCGGCTGCCGCTGTCAGGCCTACCTGCTGACTGGGGATGCCGATAATGCGGACCCGGTGTGTGGAAAGTCACCTCATCATGATCGAATTCTGGCTGCCCGGACGGCGGCTGAGCATGCCACGGCCGGGCTGGACGACCTCGTTTATCGCAATACCAAGAACTCCCGTGTCTTTTTCCGAAAGTAACCTGATTTCAGCTCGGGAAGCCTGTGCTGGGGCGCGACAGTATGCCGAGTTGCGGGTCAGTGGGGGGATGCTTTTTTGGTTGGCGACAGAGCCCGAGGACGGCTTTGTCAGTCTATGGCGGTTTGATGGTCAACGATCAGAGCGACTGAATACGGGGGACAGTATCCGCAGCCGGCTGAACGGCTACGGTGGCGGCGCTTATGCAGTCACTTCGGAATTTGTGTGCTGGGTGTCGGAGGAACAATGCCTTTGGAGCATGAATCTGAAGAGCGGCCAACGGCAGCTTTTGGTCAGGGACCCCGATTCTACATGGGGCGGGCTTACGCCCGATCCGCTCCGGATGCGTTGGATAGCTGTTCGAGAGAAGCGGGGAGAGCAAGACCTGGTCGCCGTTGATTTTTTTGGCCGTCTGACGGTCCTGGATGATCAATTTGACTTTTACGGGGCTCCAGCCGTCTGTCAGGACGGGCAGCAGATTGCATGGACCGGGTGGTTTTCTCCCCATATGCCGTGGGATCAATCGTGGGTTTGTCTCGCTGAGTTGGAGAGCTCCGGTCAGCCGGTAAATGTCGCCAAAGCCGAACCGCCCGGGGGTGGCAGCGTTCAGCAACCGCAATTCGTGGCACAAAGTTTGTGGGTTGTCTCAGACCACGGTAATTGGTGGCAGCCTTATCGGGTGCTCCGGCAAGACGGAAAGCTGCATTGGTTACCCGCACTTTCTTCCAGCACGGACCACGCGAATGCGCCATGGCAGTTGGCAGAAAAACATGCTTGTCCTCTACCGGGAGGTGGTTGGGCACGGGTCCGCTATCGCCAAGGCATTGGTGAGCTATGGCTGGAACAGAAAGGCGAGATCAGGCAAGTTGCTAGTGCATACACCGATTTTCGTGATCTCGTCGTCAGCGGCGACGATCTATATTGTGTCGCGCGCAGGCCAGATCTGAGCGACACGATTCTACGATTGAATCTTTTGGCCGGACAGCAAACTCAGCCACTGTTTAGTGCGCCTGTTCCTTTAGGTGGCAAGAGCTGTGTATGGCCAGAGAGTATTGAGCTCCCATCTGGCGGCGAGCATCCTCATGCGTTGCAAGGGTTTTTGTACCTGCCGGAGCACCCTGTTGAAAAGCCGCCGCTTATTTTGATCGCGCACGGCGGGCCAACGTCGGCGGCCTACGCAACATTCAATCCCCAGGCGCAGTTCTGGTGTCAGCGGGGGTTTGCGGTTGCGGAAGTGAATTATACCGGCAGCACCGGGTTTGGTCGCGAGTTCAGGCAGGCGCTGGCGGGCCAATGGGGCGAGACCGATGTCGCCGATATGTTCAGGATGAAAGCTGCGCTCAGCGACGCTGGTTTGGTTGATCCCAACAGGGTGTTTGTTCAGGGCAGAAGCTCGGGAGGCTATACCGCGCTTATGTCGGCTATCCAACCTGAGCAGCGCCTGAGTGGGCTGGCAAGTTTATACGGTGTTACCGACCCGCTAACGTTGAAAGCCGCCACTCATCGCTTTGAGTCCGGTTATCTGGATTGGCTTTTAGGTGAACCTGGGCCAAAAGGGCGTCGATGGCAAACTCGTACACCGGCGCGACTAGCCAGGCAAATTGCTTGCCCGTCGTTGTTCTTTCAAGGTGGGCGTGACCGCGTTGTTGTTCCAGAGCAGACGCTCTCGATGGTTAAGGCTCTTAAAGAGACTGGCCAGCAAGCAGAGCTTGTTTGGTTCGATGAAGAGGAGCACGGATTCCGCACCTTGGAGAGCCAAGTCAAAGTACTTGACACGCTTTGGCGGTTCTATTCAAGCTTGGCGAGTCGGAGGCGGTAGCCAAAAGCCCGGTGTCGCGCCCCGAAACATGGGGTAGTATGTTAGCAATACCTATAACAACAACCGAGTTGATAAGGCCGCCATGAGTCATGACATTTCATCCCTTCGCAAGTTTGTCTCGCCAGAAATCGTATTTGGGGCCGGCTCCCGACGGTCGGTTGCGAACTTCGCGGCCAATTTTGGTGCGAGGCATGTCTTTTTGGTATCTGATCCGGGTGTGAAGGCCGCGGGTTGGGTGCACGAGATAGAGCAGTTGTTAGCCGAGTCGGGGCTTGAAAGTACGACGTTTACAGCAATCTCACCCAATCCGAAGGTAGATGAGGTGATGGCCGGGGCTGAACAGTACCTGGCCAACCAGTGCGATGTGATTGTTGCCATCGGTGGTGGTAGTCCCATGGATTGCGCCAAGGGGATTGGCATCGTTGCAACTCACGGGCGCAGTATTCTTGAGTTTGAAGGTGTGGATACCATTACCAATCCGCCACCGCCTCTGATATTGATACCTACTACGGCCGGGACATCGGCGGATGTCTCTCAGTTCGCGATCATTTCGGATCCAGATCGCCGTTTCAAATTCTCTATTATCAGCAAAGCGGTGGTTCCAGATGTGTCCCTGATCGACCCCGAGGTGACAGAAACCATGGGGTCGTATCTTACCGCTTGCACGGGCGTAGATGCTTTGGTTCACGCGATTGAGGCCTTCGTTTCTACGGGCAGTGGGCCTCTCACCGATACGCATGCGTTGGAAGCCATCCGCCTGATTAACCGCAACTTAGAGCCTTTGGTGGCAAACCCGTCTGATCCGGTGCTTAGAGAGCAAATCATGCTTGCGTCCATGCAGGCGGGCCTTGCGTTCTCGAATGCTATCCTTGGCGCCGTACACGCCATGTCCCATAGTTTGGGCGGATTTCTCGATCTGCCCCACGGTTTGTGTAATGCGCTTCTACTAGAACACGTCGTCGCTTATAACTTTGCCTCGGCGGAGGATCGCTTTCGGCGAGTGGCTGAGGCGATGGATATTGATACCCGTGGTATGACTAATGCGCTGGTCAAAAGGCGCTTGATGTCGAGAATCATCTCGCTCAAGAAAACACTCGGGTTGGAAGCGCGTTTACATGAGTTAGGCGTGAGCGTGTCTGACATTCCCTACCTTTCCGGCTATGCCCTGAAAGATCCCTGCATACTGACTAACCCTCGAAAGTCGTCGCTGAGGGACGTTCAGGTGGTTTATGAAGAAGCCCTCTGATACGGACCCAGGCGAATACGGCATAGGCGACCTGTTGGGGTTAGGTCGTCAGTCCGTTCGAAAAAATTATTATCCCGCACTTCAGCAGCAAATTGACGAGCTTGAACAGGAGCGCAATCGGTATAAATGGCTGTTCGAGAATGCGCTTCATGGGATATTTCAAGCCAATCTCCGAGGCGGTTTTGTCGCTTGTAACCCGGCGATGGCGCGTATTTGCGGTTATGACAGCGCAGAGCAATTACAAAACAGCATTGTACGATTGCGAGAACAGCTTTTTTTTAGCGCGGCAGAGTTCGACGCGCTTCGCCAGGAGTTGCTGGATCGTGGAAGCCTGAATGCACGGGAAACCCGGTTTCGGCGCGCCGATCAAACACCGGTGGATGTGGCCATTACTATGCTTAGGCGGCCTGATCTCGGGCCCGAGGTTGTCGAAACCTTTGTAGCGGACATTTCGGAGCGCGTGCATGCACGTCAACGGCTGGAGCAACTGAATGCGGAGCTGGAGCATCGGGTTTTGGAGCGCACTGAGGCTCTGCAGAACGCCAATGTTGATTTGCGCTATCAGATTGAAGAACGCGAAAAGGTCGAGCGAGAACTGGTCGTTGCCAAGGACGCGGCGGAAGAAGCGAATCGTAGCAAAGACAAATATTTGGCCGCTGCCAGCCATGATTTGTTGCAACCCCTGAATGCGGCGCGCTTGATGGTGTCGGCGCTTCAGGAAGGGGCCTTGCCAGAGCGCGAAAGCAAGATGGTTCGACAGGCTCATCGCGCTCTGGAAGGCGCGGAAGAACTCTTGGCCGATCTGTTGGATATCTCCAAACTGGATCAGCAGGCCATGAAGCCTGATTTTATCCATCTTGATATTAATGAGTTGGTGCGGGATCTGGGGGAAGAGTTCAGTGCCGTTGCCGCCAATGAGGAGCTTGATTTCCGGATCCGCAGTACCTCTGCGTTTGTCCATACCGACCCGCGCATGCTTGCCCGGATTGTCCGGAATCTCTTGAGTAACGCCTTTCGTTATACCCGGCAAGGGGGTGTTCTGCTGGCGGTGCGTATGCGAGATGAAGAGGTGCAACTGCAAGTGTGGGACACCGGTGTCGGAATCGCGCCCGAAAAACTCCGGGAAATCTTTGCCGAGTTTCATCAGGTGCTGCCGCATGGTGCAGGAGGCCGGCAAGGAGCGGGGTTGGGCTTGGCGATTGTGGAACGAATGGTGGGTGTGCTGGGATGCCGGATTGATGTGGCGTCTAAATTGGGCCAGGGCTCCAGGTTTACGCTGACGTTGTCGAGAGCCTCGGCACCTCGCTACGAAAAGCGTCAGCCACCGGTTGTTCCACCGGTGTTGCGAGAGGGCTTTGAGGGCGCTTTGATACTGGTGATCGATAACGAACCCGCCGTGCTCGAAAGCATGCAGATGCTGCTGGAACGCTGGGGGTGTGAAGTCATGCCCGTTCTCGGTCGCGAAAAAGCGCTGGCGGAACTTGCCCGAACCGGGAAACGACCGACTGCCGTCCTTGCAGACTACCATTTGGACGATGATCAGACAGGATTTGACGCTATTCATAGAGTGCGGAAGTATCTGGGTGAAGATGTGCCGGGCGCTATTATTACGGCGGATCGTAGCGATGAGGTTCGTACCTTATTACGGGCACAGTATCTGCCTGTACTGAATAAACCTGTTAAACCGAATCGGTTGAGGGCGTTGTTAACCAGTTTCGCCACATCGTCGCCCACCTGACGGGCTGTTCGTCGCGCGGGCAGAGCGGCAATCTTTTTCGGGGCTGCATAGCGACTACACTGATAGAAGGCATCTTTTGTAGGATCGACTTATGACAACGGAGAACGGCAGTCTCACCAATCACGAAGTCACCGTCTGCCTTGCAGGCGGCGCCGTGCTAGGCCCATACAATGCTACCTGGAGCCAGAATGAAGGTGGTGACGTGCGGGAACTGGTGCGTGAATACGATGCGTTTCTTCAAGGGGAGAAGCAGCGGCGTTTCAAATTCCATCTGCACGATACTTACACCTTGACCGTGCACACCTTGATCCTCAACTTTGAGCAAGTCACCGGTATTTGCGACCATGTCCGATTAAAGTCACCGGCGCGCGCAGGCTAGGTGTAAGCTCGTGTGCGGTTAAGCAGGGCAAAGTAAGAATAGGGAGGGTGTGATGAGCGATTACCGAGTGGAAAAGGACAGTCTGGGCGAGGTGATGGTTCCCGCCAATGCGCTATGGGGGGCACAGACCCAGCGGGCCATTGATAACTTTCCTGTGAGCGGCCAGCCCATGCCTGAAAATTTCATCAAGGCGATGGCACAGGTGAAGCGTGCGGCGGCGCAGGCGAATGCGTCATTGGGTTTGTTAGACGGCCAGCGTCGGGACGCGATTGCCGATGCCTGCGAGAAACTGATTTTGGGCGAGTACGCCGACCAGTTCCCGATCGACCGCTATCAAACAGGTTCTGGCACGAGTACCAACATGAATCTGAACGAGGTCATCGCCTCGATTGCCGCCAAGCAGGGCCATGACGTTCATCCGAACGATCACGTTAACATGAGCCAAAGCTCTAACGATGTGATTCCAACGGCCATTCATGTGAGTTCACTGCTGGCGGTCAAAGGGCAGTTAATGCCAGCGCTGTCGCACCTGCAGGGTGTGATTTACGAGCGCGAAGCGGAATTCAGCAAACAAGTTAAAACCGGCAGAACGCATCTGATGGATGCCATGCCGGTGACGCTTGGGCAGGAGCTGAGAACTTGGCGTGAACAGCTGGCAGCGGTCGAAAAGCGATTGGAAACGGTGCTTGATGATTTGGCGTATTTGCCTCAAGGCGGAACGGCGGTGGGTACCGGCGTAAATGCAGCTTCCGAGTTCGCCAAGCAGTTCGTCAAATTCTTGAAGATGAACACCGGGTTTGCGTTTAAGTCTCTGGAACATAAGTTTGTCGGTATCAGTGCGGTGGATGCGCCTTTGTCGCTGTCGGCTCAGCTGCGGGGCGTGGCGGTGGTGCTCACAAAAATCGCCAACGATTTGCGCTGGATGAACAGCGGCCCTATTCATGGTCTGGCCGAAATCAGCCTGCCGGCTCTACAACCGGGTAGCAGTATCATGCCGGGTAAGGTGAACCCGGTGATTCCTGAATCGGTCGCTATGGCCTCGGCTCAGGTCATGGGGCTAGACGCGGCCGTCGCGATTGCTGGCCAATCGGGTAACTTTCAGCTTAATGTGATGTTGCCACTGGTTGCCGGTAACTTGTTGGACATGATTAAACTGATGTCGGGCGCCGCTGGGATTCTGGCGGATAAATCGATTCAGGGCTTTACCGTCAATGCCGATCATTTAAGTGATGGCGTCAGCCGCAACCCGGTGCTGGTGACCGCGCTGAATCCGGAAATTGGTTATGCGTTGGCATCCGAGATTGCCAAAGAGGCCTACAGCACCGGGCGCCCGGTGATCGACGTGGCAGAAGAGCGGAGTGGGTTGAGCCGTGCGCGGTTAGAAGAACTCATGGACCCACTGAAATTGACCCGTGGAGGTCTCGCCTAAGCAGACATGGCCGGAGGTGAGTTCTTGTTGTTATCGCTGGAACTCTTTGTGTTGTTGGTGTTGGCCAACGGTGTTCCGGTGGTTGTGGCTCGGCTGCTGCCGAAATATAGCGACTGGCCGGTGGATGCCGGCCTGACGTGGTCGGATGGCCGGCCAATTTTCGGGCCGAGCAAAACGTGGCGCGGCCTGCTCTCGGGTACCTTGGCGTGCTCATTGTTTGCGCTTTGGCTGGATCTGGGTTGGTTGTTTGGAGCAGGTTTCGGTGCATTATCTTTGCTGGGCGATCTGCTCAGCAGCTTCATTAAACGCCGAATTGGCTTGGATTCCAGTGCCCGGGCCGTCTGGCTTGATCAATTGCCTGAAGCTGCGTTACCGATGCTGATGGCCTGGTTCTGGTTTCCTTTACCGTTTTGGGAAATCGCGGCGATTGCCGTGCTTTTTGCCTTGTCGAATATGCTTTTCTCCCCTCTGTTATACCGTTTGGGTATCCGCAAACAGCCTCATTAATTCCTAAGCTGGGCCGCGTGTCAGCGTATGCACGGTGACTTCCGGCGGGCAATTTAGGCGAACGTTCAACACGGATGTGCCCGCACCCGGCGAGGTGTACCCCTGCATACCGTTCACTCGCCAGAACCCCCGGCCTAGATGGCGAGGGCAATCGGAATCCAGCGTTACAGGAATACCGCCCGGTAAACAGAGCTGGCCACCGTGGGTGTGTCCACAGAGGAACAGGTCGTAGCCGGCATGGGCGGCCTCTCGCCAGACTTCGGGGGTGTGGCTGAGCAGCAGGCTTACGCCTCCGACTGGAATTTCGTCGCCGGCTTTGTGCAAGTTGTGGGCTTTGTAATAGTGAGCGTCGTCGATGCCTGCCAGATAGATCGTTTCACCGGAACGATCCAGCGGTATCATTTCGTTCAACAGCAGCCGGTAGCCCATATCCTCCAGAGCAGGCACCATGCGTACACTGTCGTGGTTTCCCAGTACAGCGTAAGCGTCTCCTTGGATGGCTTCCCGTAGCCTGGCCATGCCGTCCAGAGAGGCCTCTATCGGCCCCCAGGTGAGTTGACGGTAATCACCTGTCAGCACGCACAGATCGTAATCCAGCGATTGGATCTGCCGTATAACCGCTTGCAGATTCTGCTCGTCCATATCCACATGCAAGTCGGTCAGGTGCAGGATACGAAAGCCCTCGAAAGCCGGCGGTAAGTTATGCACCGTGAATGTATTGGTAGCGGTTCTGAGTTTTCGGCTGTTGGCTTGGGCCCGACCAAACAAGCCAAGGGCTTTAAGGCAAAAACGGATTAATCGCGGTGCGTTCGTGAGATTTTCGAGGTGAAAGGAGCGTTTGTCCCGGCCCAGCAGCAAAGCTTCCGACTCCTGCTCAATGCCCAGACGCTGGCGGGCGTGCACCGGCCCTAATCGCAGGCTCAGTCGGTAGAGTAAGAGCTCTTCCTGATTTTTGGGTTCGCGAACCTTCGCTGTCATGCTGATTCCCTGATGCCGAGCGGGACCTTATGCTGATCCCTGTTGTCATTATGGTTGGTCACTGGGCATCTGCAACCGTAGCGATACAATGTTCATGTTTACTGTGGGAATATTAGGGAGCTATCGGGAGATGGATGATGACAGAAACTGACCCGTCCGATTCGGTGTCTGGCTGGCACATTTTCAAGATATTTTTGCGCTTGGGGCTGACCTCGTTCGGCGGCCCGGCTGCGCATCTTGGCTTTTTTCACGACGAGTTCGTGACCCGTCGAAAATGGCTGTCTTCAGAGGCCTTTGGTGAAGTTGTGGCGCTGTGCCAGTTATTGCCGGGCCCGGCTTCCAGCCAGGTAGGGCTAACCATTGGTTTGTTGCGTGGGCGCTACAAGGGCGCCTTTGCGGCCTGGCTGGGATTTACGCTACCGTCAGCGCTGTTGATGACCTTGTTTGCGTTCGGGCTCACGCACTGGCCGGAAGCTGGGGCAGGCGGCTGGGTGCACGGGCTGAAACTTTTTGTTGTTGCCGTGGTCGCACAGGCTGTCTGGCAGATGGGGCGAGCACTTTGTCCGGATCTGCCGCGACGGGTGATCGCATTGCTGGTGGCGAGTGCATTGTTGTGGGTTGGCGCGGCCTGGATGCAACTTATGTTGTTAGCTTTGGCGGGAGTCGCCGGAGTGAGCTTGAGCCTGAGCTCAGGCAAAGCGGTCGAGCCGATGACGGTCGGGTTGCAGGTTCGTAAGCCTTGGCTGTTTGCGGTGTTGTTTGCCTGCCTGTTGGCGTTTTCGTTACTGCCGTTGGCCCCGGGTTCTCTGGCTTGGGTCGGGGCAGAGCTCTACAAGGCTGGGGCTCTGGTTTTTGGCGGTGGCCATGTGGTTTTGCCTTGGCTACAGGAAGGTTTTGTTGAAACAGGACGGATGACAGCGGATACCTTCCTTGCGGGTTACGGGGCGGCTCAGGCGGTGCCGGGCCCTTTGTTTACCTTCTCGGCGTTTCTGGGTGGCGCCGAGGCGGGTGTTCCCGGTGCGGTGATCGCCCTCTTGGCGGTGTTTCTGCCTGGAACCCTTTTGGTATTTGCCGGTCTGCCATTGTGGCGCTGGGTACGAAAACACTCCAAGGCGCGTGCCGCGCTTGCGGGTGTCAATGCAGGCGTGGTTGGCCTGCTGCTGGCTGCGCTGTACAACCCGGTATGGACGTCGGCGGTGCAGGGATCGACGGATTTCGCCATCGCTTTGTTACTGTGGTTGGCGTTGGCGGTTCTGCGCTGGCCCGTTTGGGGCCTGGCCCCGGTAAGTGCCATACTGGGCGTAATGTTGTTTTGAAGGATGGATAGGATTATGAGCGAAGCATGCAATATCCCGGGGCTGAATGTGCCTCGCAGCCGGTTCCCTACGCCGGAGCATGAATTAAACGAAAGCCAAGACAGTGCTCATGTTGTTCTGGCCGGGGGGTGCTTCTGGTGTGTCGAGGCTGTTTTTCTGGCCATCGACGGCGTAACCCGGGTGGAATCCGGCTACGCAGGCGGCTCGGCTGAAACGGCTAATTACGAAGCTGTCTGCACAGGGTCAACCGGTCATGCAGAAGTGATTGATGTGCACTACGACCCGGCGAAAGTCGGTTTTGGCGAATTGCTGAGGGTGTTTTTCTCGGTAGCTCATGACCCGACGCAGCTGAACCGACAGGGTAACGACGTAGGTACCCAGTATCGGTCAGCCGTGTTTTATGAAACCGAAGAGCAAAAAGCACTAACAGAAGCGTACATCCAACAATTGAATGAGTCGGGTGTCTATTCCGCGCCGGTTGTGACAACGGTTGAGCCTCTGGAAGCGTTCTATCCGGCAGAGGCTCACCACCAGAACTTTGCCGCCCGCAACCCATGGCAGCCCTACATTATGGCCGTTGCTGCGCCGAAAATGGAAAAACTGGCCACCGCTTGGCCAGACCGACTTAAACCGGAATTCAGTCAGGATGACCCTGATCTCGCGTGAGGAGAACCCTATGAGTAAGTCCGCCGCAGGCTATGACGTAACGCCCCTGAGCAAAGCCGAGGTTGAAGAAAAGGCCGCCGGGCTAACTGCCGAAGAAAAACGAGTGCTGCTGGATCACGGCACGGAACATCCGTTTTGCGGCACTTTGTTGGATAACAAAAAAGCTGGCGTGTATCACTGCCGCCTGTGTGATCTCCCGTTATTCGGCTCCGACGCCAAATTTGACTCAGGCACCGGCTGGCCGAGTTTTTTCCAGCCGTTCGATCCCGACCATCTTCGTTATATCGAAGACACCAGCCTGGGCATGACCCGCACGGAAATTCGATGTGCCCGCTGCGACAGCCATCAAGGGCATGTGTTTCCGGACGGCCCGCCGCCTACCGGGCAGCGATACTGCCTGAATTCCATTTCCATGGTGTTTCACGAAAACGAGTAATGGCCTTTTCGGCAGTGTTTCGGCGCTGCCGGCATTCCCTCTCGCCAGCGCTTTGCCCTACATCAGCTAAGACCTTTGTGCGTTATCCCGCAAATAGCCGAGCCTATATAATCAGGCGTGAGTATCCGCTGCTTGCGTATGGGAAAGGTATATCTGATGAATCGTCTGAATTTAAGTCCCCTAACTGAATCAGCAACGTTGCTGCGCCGCATCGCGGTGGTATTGGGCTCAGTTGGGTTGACGGCCGTATACTCGCTGTTGATCTTGCTGCGGGCCCTGTTTGGCCAACTGAACCGAGCGATTGTGGATAAGTATTGCCGGGAATGGTCGGCAACCTTGCTGAAGTTGGTTAGGGCCAGCCTCACCGTTCGGGGCGAAGTGCCTGATTTCAACGATGGCCGCCGCTATATCATCATGTGCACTCACGCCAGTCATTACGACATACCCATCAGTTTTGTATCGCTGCCGGGCTCTATTCGCATGTTGTCCAAGCAGGAACTGTCTCGTATTCCGTTGCTCGGGCAGGCCATGGCGGCGGCAGAATTTCCTTGGATCAATCGCTCTAATCGCGCGGAGGCGGTTCAGGATCTGGAAAAAGCCAAGGCAATGATGGAGAGCGGAATTGTGCTCTGGGCAGCGCCCGAGGGTACCCGCTCACCGGATGGTCAATTGTTGCCTTTCAAGAAAGGGTGTTTCCATTTGGCGTTCGACACCGAGGCGGTCATTGTGCCGGTTGCCATTCGGGGGGTACATAAGGTGCTGCCGGCCCGCAGTCTTCAGATCAATCTGGGGCAGCCCGTAGATGTTCGTGTAGGAGCCACACTCGATACGGCAGGCAAGAACAAGGATGAACTGCCAGAAGTAATGGAAGAGGTGCGGGCGCGTATGGTGGAATTGCTGGGCGATGGTGAGCCGGAGTAACTCCTCGCTCACCCAGATTGCTGATCAGGCCGCTGCAACCACCGTGGACAGCAAGTAGCCGGTATAAGCTACATAGGCGCTTACCAACAGGGCGCCATCTATTCTCGAGATCAGTTTGCGCCACCCGGTAATGCCGAATCCCATCACCAATAGTGCGATGGTCAGGCCGAGCATAAGAGTCCAGTCTCGATACAGCACTTCCGGGTCAACCGATAAGGGCTGAATAGCGGCTGCCAGCCCCACGACAGCCAGTGTGTTAAAAATACCAGATCCCAGAATGTTGCCGAGGATTAGATCGTGCTCATTCTTTTTTACCGCCGCTATGGCGGAAGCCAGCTCGGGGAGGGATGTACCAATGGCGACAATGGTCAGCCCGATCACGAGATCACTGATGCCCCACGCTTGAGCTATGCTGACCGCGCCCCAGACCAGCATGCGAGAACTGACGACGAGGAGGATCAGCCCCACCACCAGCCAGATAATCGCGTTTTTCATCGGCATCGGATGGGTTACCAGCTCTGAGTCAACGCCTTCTGCAAGCGGGTCCTCTTTGCCTTGGTAGCCCTGATAGATGGACCAGCCCATAACGGCCGCGAATACGCCCAGAAGCACCCAGCCGTCGAGCCGCGAGAGTTCACCGTCCAATAACTGCGCACCCGCGATCATCGTGAGCACCACCAGCAGGGGAAGTTCCTTCCGGATAACCTGAGAGTGCACGGCAATAGGTGCAATAAGGGCGGTGAGGCCGACAATCAGGGCAATATTGGTGATGTTGGAGCCGTAACCATTACCGAGTGCCAACCCCGGATTGCCGTCAGAAGCGGCCATAGCCGAAACCGCAAGCTCGGGAGCCGAGGTACCAAAACCGATGATCACCATGCCAATCAGCAAGGTGGGCATGCCTAAATGTTTGGCGGTGGCTGCGGCGCCTTCTACAAATTTATCGGCACTCCAAACCAACAGAACCAGCCCCAGAATAATGGCGCCAATAGCCATCAACATAGATAAACCTCGATTCAAAAAGTCAGGACACTTTTCGCGCGTGGCGCGATAAGTATGGATGGCGGACAAGATACAGCAAGTCTGTATTTCAGGTCAGCCCCGGGGCGCAGGATTTTCCTATATAAGCAATGATCCGCATTAACAGGGAAGCGGTATCAGACTAAAGTGGCGCTGATATTGTTAACAAAAGGCGAGAGAATCGCGCCTCGTGACAATCTTCAGCCCAGCTGGCATGTTCCAAGCCAATTTGCATGCAGTTGGCAATCGCAATTTATTATTCCGGCAAAAAGCGGGATAATGCGCGCAATTTCGACAGGAAGCACAAGGCTGCGCCCTTTACCTCGCGCAGTGACAGCTTTCGACAAACCGCTTTGCTGATCGTGGAGCGGTACCAAGCTCAACACTAGCTAAGGTGGGAATCAATGGCCGTTAGACAGGCAGATGTAGTGCTGGTCGGAGGAGGCGTCATGAGCGCAACCCTCGGCGTGATGCTCAAGCAGCTTGATCCGTCTCTGGATATTGTCATGCTGGAGCGTCTGGATCACGTTGCTCACGAGAGCACTGATGGATGGAACAACGCAGGTACTGGCCACGCGGGTTACTGCGAACTGAACTACACACCTGAAACGGACGATGGCGACGTAGAAATCGCGCGAGCGTTGCAAATCAACGCCCAGTTTGAAGTGTCGCTACAGCTTTGGTCTCACCTTGTAGAACAGGGCATTCTGCCTGAGCCTACCTCTTTTATTAACCGCACTCCGCATCAGAGCTTTGTTTGGGGTGAAGAGAACGTGGCGTTCCTAAAACGCCGTTTTGAGCGTTTGAAAGAGCATCATCTGTTCCGTGAAATCGAGTACACTGAGAGCCCGAAAGATCTGGAAGCGTGGATGCCGTTGGTGGTTGGCAACCGCAATCCGATGGAAAAAGTGGCGGCTACCCGCATTAAACATGGCTCAGATGTGGATTTTGGTTCTCTCACCCGGAGCATGGTCAAGTGGCTGGAAACTCAGCCGAACTTCGAGTTGATGACGAATTCACCGGTTTACTACATAGATCAGCGGGACAATGGCCGCTGGAAACTGCGGGTGAAGAACCAAAAAACCGGCGAAACCACCAAGCTGGAAGCGGGCTTTGTCTTCCTCGGTGCGGGTGGCGGGGCCTTGCCGCTGTTGCAGAAATCGGGCATTGATGAAGCGCGCGGATACGGCGGTTTCCCGGTGAGCGGTCAGTGGCTGGTGTGTCAGAAGCCTGAAATTGTTAATCAACACCATTCCAAGGTGTATGGCAAAGCACCGATTGGTGCGCCCCCTATGTCGGTTCCGCATTTAGACACCCGCATTATCAACGGTGAACCTGCGTTGCTATTCGGACCGTTTGCTGGCTTCACCACGCGCTTCCTTAAACAGGGCTCCGTGTTTGATTTGTTCGGCTCTGTCCGAGCCACGAATTTGCGCCCCATGCTTTCGGTGAGCAAGAGCAATATGGACCTGACCCGTTATTTGATTGGTGAAGTGTTCCAATCTCATGGTGACCGTGTAGAGGCGTTGCGTAACTTCTTCCCGGACGCTAAAGAAGAAGATTGGAACTTGCAGATGGCTGGTCAGCGCGTACAGATCATCAAGCAAACCAAAGAAGGCGGCGGCAAGCTCGAGTTTGGTACTGAAATCGTAGCTGCGAAGGATGGTACGCTGGCGGCCCTTCTTGGCGCGTCACCGGGAGCATCCACGGCCGCTAACGCGATGCTGAATGTCCTCGAGCGCTGCTTTCCTGAAAAAATGCAGACGGATGAGTGGCAAGAGCGCATGAAGACGCTGGTGCCGTCTTACGGTCAATCCTTGGTAGAAAACGAAGAGCTTCTGAACACTGTTCGTGAGCGGACGCTGAAAACGCTTCAGTTGCGCTGAGACGTTCTATAAAGCCCGGTGCCGGGAGGCATCGGGCTAGTCAATCACTCGCTGTGTTCTTTGATCAGAGTTGGCTGAAAGCCGCGTCGAAATCTTTGGCGGCTGCATCGGTAAACTCGAAGTTGTCCCGAATATACCCCAGCGTTGCCTTTTCTGTGTCGGTCACGCCCTGTCCGTCCTGAGCCGACTTAAACAGATCAGCCACCTCGTCTTTTGATAGTTTGCCTTCCCCCTTTCCCGTTGTGTGCTTGCGCGCGAGTTCCAGCAATTCTTTTTCGTATTTCTGACCATCAATCGTTTCGTAAGCCATAGCTCAGCTAACTCCATTCAACATTAACAATGAGTCGCTCGGAGCCTCGAGACTCCGCCGCCGGCAGGCAAACGAACGCAAGCGCTCTACGGCAAGCCTGACTTATTTATCCAAGCACAAGCTTCCGGGTTGCGCAAATAATGAAGTTGGTCACGTAGATCACCGCCGACAGTGAGGTTCGAAACCTCACTGTCGGCGCTTACGGCCAGTGCTTAGCTATGCTTCAACACAGTATTCAATCAATGATCTTCTGTTCACGTGCCATCGCATAAGCGGCTTTAGGTCCAAGCCACAGTGACGGCAGCAGAATGAATGACACCGGAATCGCTGTGATCACGATGAATTGCTGCAAAACGCCGATTTGACCGGAGCCCATGTACAGCAAAATGCCGGCCATGACGGCCATGGCTACACCCCAGAACGCGCGAACAAACGTTTTTGGCTGATCGTGGCCAGAGCTTACAACAGCGATGGAGTAGCTCATAGAGTCACCCGTAGTGGCAACGAAAACGGTTGTCAGGACCAAGATGGCAAAAGCCATAAAGCCACCACCCGGTAGCGCTTGTGCAACGGTCAGTGTTGCCACGTCAAACCGGAAGTTGTTGAGCGCTTCGGCGAGATCGATGACGCCGGTTAATTGATAGTAGATGCCTGATCCGCCCAGCAGAGTGAACCACAATGTAGTCGCAATAGGGGCCATAACCGCTACCGCGAGGATCATTTCACGAATACTGCGGCCGCGCGAAATGCGGGCAACGAAAATGGCCATCAGCGGTGCATAGCCGATAAACCAAGCGAAGAAGAACACCGTCCACCACTTCATCCACCAGCCCGGGGCGGTGTTTGCGGTCATCGTGGCCATTTCAATGAAGGAGGAAACGTATTCGCCCATGCTCTGGAAGTAGGTGTTGGTCAGATAAAGGGTAGGACCGAATACGAAAATAATGGCAGCGATGGCCAAAGCCAGAAAGACGTTCATCCGGCTTAGGAACTGGATGCCGCGATGGACACCGGTGATTGCGGAGGTCACGTAGATAACTGCAAGAACAGTCAGGATCGCCATTTTTGTTCCGAGGCCGTCGGGCAGTCCAAACAGTTCGCTCAGGCCAAAACTCATTTGGGTGGCAAGAAATCCGATAGGCCCCACGGTACCGGCCACGATGGCGATGACACAGCAAGCATCGATGATACTGCCTACCCAGCCACTCATGATGCGCTCACCGAACACGGGGTAGAGCAGAGTACGAGGTTGCAGCGGTTTGTCTTGCACGTAGTGAGCGTGGGCAAGAATTATGGCGGCCAGTGTGCCGAGCACCGCCCAAGCCAAAAAGCCCCAGTGCATAAATGATTGCGCCATTGCACCAGCCACAGCTTCGGCTGTTCCGGGTTCGGTTGTGAATGCCGGAGGCGTCACTACGAAGTGGTATACAGGCTCTCCAGCCGCAAAGAACACACCGCCCCCGGCCAGTAATGTGCACATGATGATGGATAGCCAGCGGAAGGTGCTCATTTCCGGACGGTCCAGATTACCGATTTTGGCTTTGGCTGCGGGCGTGCAGGCTAGGCCGATAGCAATAAAGAAGGTAGCTAGAAGTAACATCTGGAAGTAAGTGCCGAAGACCTTGGCGGTCCAGGTGAAGCCGCTACCGATCGCGTCGGCTACGCCTTTAATGTCAAACAAAGAAAAACCGACAAACAGTGCAATAAAGCCAACACTGAGCATCAGTACCACGGGGTCACCAAGCTGAGCTATGGAATAGTCTCTGCCTGATTTCTGATTACCCTGAGCCATCACGTAAACCTTTTTTAATGCGTCATTAAAACTTGGCGCGGGACAGTGCCATAAATGCCCCTTGAATACCAATGCTCGTCCGTATTTCTTCTATACGCATATTACGAAGACTAAAAGCTGTCTGAGTGCAGCTTTGGCTTTATTTTAGCGTAGTTAGTTATCAGGCACATACTGGGATAGGGTTGCAGGGAGCCCTGTATTGAGCCGCGTGGGGTATCTCTTATTGCTCTCAGCGGAAACTCTCGGATTCAAAGTTTTTGCGGCCACGTTCCATGGCGCGGCGCGTCATACGCAAGAAAAAGGTCGGCATCGCGTTGGAAAGCCGGCCCAGGAGCTTGTCTTGCCAAGGCAGGAAGTATTCCAGAGGTTGTTTTTTTAGAACCGGCCCCAGCACTGCCTGAGCGACTTCCTCCGGCGTTAACGCCCGGCTGCTGGCGAAGGTCAGTGCGGAATTTTCGTCGCCGCGTTGCTGTTCCAGCATGGCGGTTTTGACCTGCCCCGGCCCGACCAGCGACACCGCAATACCATGACGACGAAGATCGCCGGCGGCCGCAATGCTGAAGCCGCGAACTGCAAATTTGCTGGTGGCGTAAACAGCGTTACCCGGCACGGGGCACAAGGAAGCCAGTGATCCTATGTTAATAACATGACCGCGATAGCCGCTGGACAGCATATGGGCGGCGGCCGCGTTGGTGCCAAAGATCACGCCTTTCACGTTCACGTCTAACGTCAGGTTGATGTCGTTGCTGTCCAGCTCGCCGGTACGACCACTGCGCAGCACACCGGCTCCATTGATCAATACGTCTACTTTTACGTGTTCGGAAGCAAGGCGTTGGAATAATGCCTGCCACTGATCGTTGTCACGAACGTCGAGCGTTTCGCAGCGTACCGCGCTTTGGTTTTCCCACCGCTTGGCGAGCCCCTCTGCGTTCATGTCGGCGGCGATAACGCTGTGGCCGCTCTGAATCGCTTGCTCAATGATGCAAGCGCCTATGCCGCATGCGGCACCCGTAACCATTATTAACATCGATGTTCCTCGTGACCGGACAGGCCATCATTGTTCGGCGGATTTCTAATAACAACGGTGACAAATTCTCTTATCACCTGCTTGACACGGACTGCCATGTTTTTAACACTTTGCGCCAGGCCGTCGATGTTGAGAGTGATATGACCGTTCGCCGCCGATCTATTCCGGCCAGCTTTGCCCTTGCGCTTTATGAGTATCTTGACCAGCGTGGCATCGACTCTGATGCGCTTTTGTCGGTGCCTAGGCCGCCGCAGGACACCTTATTAAATGCAGACCTGCCGATAGAGCTCTGGCGCCAACTGCTTGAATGTGCCGCGCAGCATTTGGATGACCCACAACTGGGGCTGCACCTCGGACAAACCATCATACCGCGCCATGCGGGGGTGCTCGGCTATGTCATTATGGCGTCTCAAAACCTCGGGGAAGCCATTGCCCACTTCCACCGTTACCAGCGACTGATCTACGATGTTACGCCGTTGATCGTCCGTCAGGATGAGGATGCGATGGAGTTGGTCTGGGATGCGGAGCACGGCCGGCCGGGGCCATTGGTGGATGAAACTGCCGTCACAGCGCTGGTCAATTTCATTCGACGTCTGACTTTTTCGGGTCTCGTGCCGAAGCGAGTGGATTTTATAAATGCCACTCCCGCAAACATGGATGCCTACACCGAATACTTCGGTTGCCCGGTAAGGTTCGAGCAGCAAGAAACCGTGATCTGTTTAGCGGCAGATACCTTGGGTCACCCTCTACATACCTCTGACCCTACGATGCTGACCATGCTGGAAGCCCAGGCTGATGCGCTGTTGGCCCGCTTGCCGCTAGAATCGCCGTTGGTCGATGATGTGCGCCGGCGAATTGGACGACTGTTGTCGGAACAGCAACCTGATATTGGAACCGTCGCCGCCGGCATGGGTGTATCCACGCGCACGCTGCAACGTCAATTAGCGTCGGAAGGCACCAGCTTTCTGAAGGAGGTTGCTGCAGTACGGCGCGAAGTTGCTGAGCGCTACTTGCGGGAAACCAACTTGGGGTTGGTCGATATTGCGCTGGTACTGGGTTATTCGGAGCACAGTGCGTTCACGCGTAGTTTTATCCGATGGACCGGGATGGCGCCGATTGCGTATCGGCGTGAAGGGTTTAGGAGCTAGCTCCCCGTAGCATGGCTTGCAGTAATTCTTCGGCATCAAACTTGGTTAGGGCCTCGTTGGCCCCGACTTGATTGGCATAGCTAAGGCTCATCTCGCTGTTCAGCGAGGTGTGCAAAATGATGTAAGGCTGTTTGAGGGAAGAGTTATCTCGTACATTGAACGCCAGTTCATAGCCATCCAGCCCCGGCATTTCGATGTCGCTGACTAATATCTCGATGGGATGACCTGAGTCCTGTTCTTTGAGCAATATTTCGAGTGCGTCGCTACCGTTAGTGGTGACGTGGTAGTGAATACCTTTGCTATCGAGAACATCTGATAGTTGCTTACGGGCGACCTGGGAGTCGTCGACCAGCAGAATATTCAGGGAACCGAGTGTTTCACTCTGCACATCCGAGAGCATCACCTCTTGAGTGTCGAGAGACTCCGGGTACACCTTGGCCAACAAGAGTTCCACGTCCAACAGCTGAATGATATTGCCGCCAGCATCGAGCAGCCCGGTAATAAAGACGTTAGCGCCAAGAGCTTTGGGCGGCGGCATCACGCTTTTCCAGTCAGTCTCGATAATTTGCTGAACGCCGCGTACCAAAAAGCCGATTTCCTGCCGTTGGATGTCAGTCACTATGATAGATGCGTTCTCCTGCTCTTCTTTGGTGAGAGCCGGATAGCCAACGGCCGCTGACATGTCAATCACCGGCACCGTAGAGTCTCGAAAAGTCGCAGTACCAATCACCGCATGATGGCTGTGGGGCAGTCTGGTCAAGCGACGGAAGGGCAGTATTTCGCGGATTTTCAGCGTACCGATACCAAATAGTCGAGAACCGAACAGGCGGAACAGCAGAAGTTTCTGGGACTGCTTCGCTTGGCTGGACATAAACGGATCCTGAAACGAAAGAAAACTCCGGTTCGGAGCTCTTGATGTGCTTGGGATTTATGGAGTCATAAACCCAAGAAAGCCCCTGAAGTCAGGGGCTTTCTCTGGGTGTTTGGTGGAGACGGCGGGAATTGAACCCGATGCCGCACCTATCTTATGGCCCGCAGAAAACCACAATAACCCATAAAACAGCCACTTACAAAAACGGTATTTCACACATAACCACTTAAAACCGCATCGGCGTGGACACATTGTTGACACTATAGCGCCTGTGTAGGAATCTCAGGTGCTTCATAGTCAAGGACGAAAGGATTAGCTATGGCTGGCCCCAGTGACGTATTAGCGCTTTTGCAGATCATTGATTGGTTTAAAGAAAAGTTTGGGGCGAAGAAAGATTCCCCTGTACAGCGCTTTGTTGACGTTTTCGAATCACACGGGGTTCATCGAAATCAAATCCCAAGATATTTTCCGGATCTTCTGAATCTCGCAGATGTTCAGGATGATCAGTCCCTTTCTAAGATCCTCGATCAGGAGATGATTGATCGAACCGCTGATCTCTTCAATGTAGATACAGCCTGGATTGAGTGTGCGAACTCTCATCCTTATCTGACGCATAGTTTCTATAAACAGCCGGAGAAGTTTATTGAATTTCTTGACGGGCTGCTTGCTTCTGGATCTGATCTGACAGGGGTTCTGTTCACGTCGGCGTTTCCAGGGTCAGGGCATCACGCAGATACGTTTATTCTGATCGAAGAATCTTTCGAGTTTGCCCCAGATTTACCAATCACTAGATACCACATTCTTGATAACTGGTTTTTCAATTATGGCAAGTCTCGTGCGTATTTGGCTGCATGCGTATCTTCTGCATGGAAGAGAAACGTCTACATCCATGGCAGGAGGATATCTAAGGAGTTTGTTCGCAAATACCAGTTTGGTGAGAATCTATTGGGTTCGGATATTACCGATCATTGGCCTGGATCCCATTGGTATCCAGAAGATATGGCGTTAGATCCCCGAAAACTTATAGATGGTTTACCCAGCCCCCATGAGAAAAATATCGCGTTAGAAGTGTTTTCTAGTCTATGCAACAAAGACAAACGCTTTTGTCTTGATGAGCAAGAGTCTATTCACAAAGGCGAGTCGTTCTTAGGAATTCTTAAATCATTGAAGGTCGGGGGATAGATTTATGGCCGCAACCCAGGGCCACGGCAACCCACGTTGGACCCGTGAAGAAACCATCCTCGCATTAGAACTCTACTTCCGGTGTGAAGGACGCGTGCCATCTAAGAATGATGAGCGGGTGATTGAACTCTCAGATACACTCCGAAAGCATCCCTTTCATAAAGAGTCTTCAGAGAACCCCACCTTTCGTAACACCGACGGGATTGTTTTCAAGCTTATGAACTTAAGAGCTGCTCACACGGGTAAGGGTCTTACCCATGTCTCTAACATGGACAAGGAAATCTGGGAGGAATTTGGCGACAAGCCCGATCATGTTAAAGGCTTGGCCGATAAAATCCGAAGTCTAATAATCAACCCTCCTTCCCATTCCCAAGACGAACTGGAAGAAGAGTTTTCCGAGGGTGGTCTTGTTACTCGCCAGCATCAGGCCCGTGAACGAAACCGGAATGTTCGCAAGAAATTGCTCAAAGCGCGCCGCAGCAAGGGGCCGCTCGAATGCGAAATGTGCGGTTTTAAGCCGGCTACTGCAAATAAAGCACTGGAAGAATCGGTATTTGAGGCCCATCACATTGTTCCTCTGGCGCAGTTAGACAAGTCATCTACTACGCTCAAAGATATGGCCTTGTTATGTGCCAATTGTCATCGCTTCATTCACCGGGCAATTAGCATAGAAAAACGATGGTACAGCATCGCCGAGGCAAAATTATTGCTTCAATAGCCGGCTTCCGATTTTGGGGCTCGGTTAAAGTGGAAGGTAGAACATGTGCGGCCGATTCAACGTATCCGACGACCCCTTAGTCCAGGGCTTGCTCGACGCGCTCGGCATCCCGCTCCGTATAGAACCCCGCGTTAATATCGCCCCCGGAGCCAAAGCCCAGATCGTCTACGAAACCAACCAGGGCCGCACACTGCAAGACGCCATTTGGTCACTGCTCATAGAACGCAAACCAGACGGCACAGGCTACCGCCCCTCGCCAAAGTACAGCACCTTCAACGCCCGATCGGGCAGCCTGGGCACCAGCCCGCTTTGGAAGAAACGCTTTCACAGCCAGCGGGCCATCATACCGGCTAGTGGCTTCCATGAATGGACAGGCGAGAAAGGCTACAAACAGTGCTATAACATCCACCCGGCAGATAGCGCCATAGCCTTTGCTGGCCTGTATGAGTTGTGGGACTTCCAGGAAGAAGTGGTACCGTCGTTCACCATCATTACCCTGCCACCACACCCGAGGTTCAGCCACATCCACCCGAAAAGCATACCGCTCATGCTCAACCGGGAAGACTTCGACATGTGGCTGGACCCAAGCCTGACCAACACAGACCCATTCCAGGACTTACTCAAAACCCGAATCCGACAACCCCTCCTGGTAGAGCCCATAAAATCACCCGCCACCCTAGAGCAAACCGCCCAGGTAGAACGAATCGAGCCGGATTGAACGACATCACAGAAAGTAAGCTGTAGGAAAAGTCTCACACCGGATTAAGAGAAAGCGCCTAAACGTAACAGGGTGTAACGGTGCTCTGGCCGCGAGTCGCTTGGTCTGGAAGACCGGGTTCAATGCTGGCAGGGATATCATGGGAGCAGGACACCTGGAGAGTGGTGTGACTATTAGGGAGAGGCCCGACATCTGAGATTGACAGTTTGTTCGCCTGTTATTGCCTTCCTTCCCCCGATTCCTCTTATGGCTCCAGTGTCCTCATAGTGTCTCTAACTATTTATGGATACAATATATTGATATAAGTAGTCTGAACAACTTTCTTGATGTTGGTTTTGTATGGATTTTTAAGGACAAGGGGGGTTGTCTCGTAGAAATTAACGTCAAAAGTCTTTGTTTATCACTTTGAGGCGAAACTTCACTTCAAGGCTTTTTGTCACAATTTTTTTAGCGACAAAGGGTTTTGAGGTAAAAAAAATCAAAAAAATTGATGTCAAAGCCTGTTGGCGTTAAGATTGACTGAAATCGATTGCTCAAAGGAGGGGTCATGAATTTCAACTTAGATAATGCTGTCCAGTACCACTATGATCAGTTTCCACCGAGAGAGCTAGACTATTCTCGGTTTGTTGGCGCTTTGGTTAAGGCTACTGATGCGATCGCACGTTATGATCAGATGATTAAGAACATGCATAACAGCGAGATTTTTTTGGCACCTCTGAGAAATCAAGAAGCGGTAATATCTTCCCGCATGGAAGGTACAGTCAGCACTATGGATGAAATTCTCAAATATGAGGCTGATTACGGAAATGAAGGGGCTGATTCTAGCCATGTTCGTTCCGATGTTATTGAGACGATCTTGTATCAAAGAGCTTTGCGTGCGGCTCAGGGGGCAATGGAGGATGGCTATAAGCTCTCAATTTCAATGGTCAAAGGAATACATCAGAGGTTGTTATCGCTTGGGAGAGGAGCCTCTAAGGCGCCTGGACAGTTTAAAACTGAGCAAAATTATTTGGCAGATCGCCTTAAAAGAAACATACTATTTGTTCCTATTAGTCCAGAAAAGCTAAATGATGGTTTAGAGGTTTTGTTTGAGTATATTAATAATAGCTCACATCCTGAGCTAATAAAAACAGCTATAGCCCATGTTGAGTTTGAGTCGCTTCACCCATTTCAAGATGGTAATGGTCGAATTGGCCGGATGCTTATAACTTTAATGCTTTGGAGTTCAGGAACAATATCTGCTCCTCATTTTTACATCAGTGGATATTTTGAAGAAAATAAAGACGCATATATTGATATTATGAGGAAGGTTTCTGAGGAAGGTGACTGGAGTCATTGGTGCTTGTTCTTTCTTGATGCTATTGAAAAGCAAGCCATTCGAAACTTGAGCATTGCTGAAGATATACGTAGTTTGTACGAGGAGATGAAGCCGATTTTTTCTGATGCTTTGTCATCGAAGTACAGTGTTAATGCTCTTGATTTTGTGTTTACAAATCCTGTTTTTCGAAATAATAGGTTTACGAGTAATAGTGGAATCCCTTCAGCTACCGCTGCTAGATTTGCTCGTGTTTTATCGGAAGAGAATATTATATCAGTTCTGGAACAGCCGGCAGGTCGACGTCCCGCACTCTATTCATTTGAGCCATTGCTAAAGTTGGTAAGGGTCTGAACTGTTGATCTTTTTCTCAACTTTCCGCTGATGACTTTGTAAGTTTGAAGGCTTTAAGCCTTTTTGTGAATTTCGAAAATGTATGTTTTGGGGCAAATTTTGCTCTATTATTTGAGTCATGCATATGAAAGTGAGCTGATTGGTCAGGAAGGCTGGGGCTCAACGCCGGCAGGGATGCCAGGCAAACGCGACACCTGCATAGTGGTGTGACTTCAGGGAGAGGTCTGTCTTCGTTCCTCCAGTTGTTTTTCTCTTAAAGCGGTGAGGACTTCCAGTATTCTGTTCGATTTATTCTGTATTTCTTGAACAACAGGCAAGGCTAATTGGCTTTCTGCGCTACTGTCTATTTGGCTCATATATTCTGCTGCTTTCGTAACTTTTATTGTGGCTTTTATTATTATTCTGAGCTCAGTTGAATCGAGCTCCACTCCCAGCGATTTTAAGTTTATCTTTAGACTTTTAACTTCGCTATCTGGATGTTCCGGTTCATCTCCTTTTATGTAGTTTAATAGCTTTTGTTCGATAAATAGTAGTTCTTGGTTTATGACTGTAAGTTCCTTTCTGTCGGCCAAATTGTAGTTGCCCTGGTTCGCATATGGAAACAGATTTTCATGAAGAACATCTGCGTCACAAATGATTTTTCCTGTGAACAATTTTGAACAAAGCTCTGAAAAATTTTCTTTGTGCGTAAAGTATCCGGTCAAGTTATTTTGGGCTCTTTGTAGATTGATCTGATGGAGCGTTTGCTGTGATCTATGTTGCGCAGCGGCTAATGCCCCGAGGGGGATCGATAGGCTTGCTATGCCTAAAGGCACTTTGAAGTAAGTTAATAGATTGTTGAAGCATTCATAGTGGAAGCAAATGTTAAGGTCCCCGTTAGCTGATATTGTTGTTGTTACAATGCCAGCTAATGTTAAGGGAACGGCTATCGCGCACAAGAATTCTGGGGTTTTTATCAGCTCTTTTTCGGAGCTTCTATTGTTTCTTTTATGCATCTTCGTTTTTCTTATAGAATCAGATTTTTTTGGGGGTTTTAAGCCAAACGCTTCCTTCTAAATGCTTCATTATTAGTTACGCCCGATGCCGCCACCCCACACTACGACGGCCAGCCCTTTTGTTGTTGTCGTTCTCTTCGTTGGCCTCCATGCCAGGAACGGGCGATTCTCGCCGCGAGACATAAACCTATCCTATCTTCAGATTGTTTTGAGAACGCGCCTTCTCTATCTCCGGACTGATCTGTCCTGCCTCTGGGATCGTTAAGCCTGTGGTTAGCCAGTAGGCGAACTGCGGGAAAGCTCCATTAAACGCTTCTATGTCGTCTTCATTAACACGACGACGCTTCGCCCGAACCGCATTCCATTTGTCCCGGTCTATTCCTGTCAGCTTTTCCATGTCCTTAGACGTTACGCCGGACACATTGAAGAACTCAATTAACCGCTCTCTAATCATTGCATTAATTCATTTGTACATAGTGCAAATTGGCTTTAAATTGTAGATAGTGCAATGCACATAATTCAAAGCAGTTGTGTTTAACAGTGTAGCAGAGTGCAAAACAGTGGACGAGCAAAAGCAAATCATTCTGATCGCAACACCTGTCATGACCCAAGACCGCTACGCCCAACTCACGGGCTTAACGGAAGGGCAGGTCAGGGGCCAGATCGAAAAAGGGCATCTGCCATCCCTGAAGATCGGCCGGGTACGCATGGTGAACATTGCCGCACTGTCTCAGCAGGCTCTGGACCAGGAGGATTGGCAATGACACCGGATGTTCGCAATCAGAAGAAAACCATCATGCGCCTGCGCTTCCAGCAAGCCTGCGAAGCCTGGAGCGTTGGCGACTACGAACTGGCCGCCTACCGCGCCAGCCAGGTCTCCGACATGGCCGCCTCTTATATGCGTATCGACTCAGAACTCCACTGGTACGGCATTCGCCTAAGCATCGCCTGGGGAGAGTTCATGCTTCAGGACGACACCCGTGACTTCAACACCTGGGCAGTAGGCCAAGCCTGCACCGCACTAAGGGCAGCCGCATGAAATCCCATCGCCTAGACGCCGCCCGCAAAGCAGCAAGCTTTGCTTTTCAACGCCCGAACTCAGAACCGGTCAACGTCTTCAAAACCGGCCTGACCGCATTGCAGAACGACGACGTAGACGCCGCTATCAAATCTGCGGCCCGCTTGTTCATCCTCGGCAGCCTTCACAACCAGGCATTGGCGCACAAACTCAATGGCCACCTCAGTTCCGCCATTCTGACCAAACAATTGCGCCAGAACCGTTTCGCCTTCCAGGGCCCACGTTTGTCCTCTGCGCTCACTGCCCAGGCCTTGGAAGGCCTTTTTGACACGCTCCTGCAACGGTTAAGCCACCTGCAGGAAGTCCGCACCGACTACCCGTGCGACTACATGGCCCGCTGCAAAGCAGGCTTCACCGACGCCCTGATTCAAGAACTGGAAGCCAGCGGCCACCACAGCCCAGCATTTGATCGCCTCATCCAACTGAGGGATGCCTGGGACTGCGGCCAACTGGACCTTCCCAACGTCACGGAGACCCAACCATGACCCACATTCCCCCAAGAAAAGACCAGGTGGAAGACAAAGAGCGCCGTTTCTACGTGTCTGCGCCCGCTTCCGTTTACCTGCAACTGCAACAGGAAGCCATCCACCGTGGAACCGACCTATGGACCCTCGGGGGCAGTGTCCTGCGCAGTTGGCTAGAAGCCGGCTGCCCGAATTTTGGGCCTCAAGCCCACCCCCTTGAACAGCCATCGAGTCCGCCCCCGTCATCGTCACCACTCGCGCACGAAAAGGGGGACGCTCAGTGAGCGCTGCAAGGCTGGCGCGCAGCGCCAGGGCCTCAGGCCCCCTGGCCTTGTGGCGGTCAGTGAGTGGCCCACAGTGCGCACAAAGAGTGGTGAGGATGTCGGGGGAGGACGGCCGCCCCTTGATTCCGAGCCATGAGCACAGGCAGCAAGCGGAGCGCGCAGGTCACTGGCGTGACCGAAGACGACAGGGATCGTTACCCGTAAGGGTGGCCACCTTAGTGGCTAGGAGCAACGCGAGTAGAGCCCGCCCCGAAGGGGTCGCAAACACAGGCCAAACCCTTTCCACCATCAGAACCAGGAAAGGCATTAAACGAAACGAACTTTAAGCAAAACACCCCGGCTAGGCCGGACAACCAGCAACATCGAAAACCAAAACCAGAGGACACATGAAATGGAAAACTACCTGAACCTCATGATCATCGGCGCCACCCGCTACGACATCGACGGCAACCGTGGTGGCTCCCTGTGGGCTTACTCCCCAGCAGAAGCTGACGACGACAACCGAGTGGGCAACGAAGTCATGAAAATCGCCTGCGACTGGAAACACATCGACCAGCTACGCAACCACGCCGATCGCTTGCCATCAATGTTTACCGTCAAAGCCCAAATGAAAGCCGGGCAGGGCGGCAAGATCACCTTCAAAGCCCTGGACATGAAACCCCAGGACGTCACCAAGAAACCGGCAACCCAAGGCTAAAGGGTAGCCCCAATGAACGTCATCACCTGCAACGGTGAATGGATTCAAGGTACCCAGGGCATCGAATGCACTGGGACCTTACAAAGCATTCCTTATCAGGACGTCGACGTCCTGTTTCAGGAATACCTGGCACCCGACGCCAGCATCATCGGCCTGGTATCAGGAATAGCCCTGACTCTCTTCGTCACCGGAGTCGGTGCCGGAAGAGTCATCCAAGTCATGAGAAAAATCTCATAACCAAACCGAAAGGAAAACGACATGAACGACGTAATCGAAATGGAAAAGCAAGACAACGGTAAAAACTGGGCCATGGCTCGCTCTCGCTTCGGCAAGCGCGCTGCCAAGATCGGCACAGCACTGGCAGCAGCTGGAACCTCTGTGACCGCGTTCGCCGTGGACCACACCGCAGAGATCACCGCTGCGCAGGGTGATGCCACCACCAACACCACAGCGGCCGTTGCAGCCGTCATCGCGGTAGCCGCCGTGGTCTTCGGTGTTGGCATCGTCCTACGACTGCTCAACCGGTAATGCTTACGAGCATCCTAATAGCCTGTCTCTGGACAGGCTGTTTCGTGTCCGGATACCGGACTGTGTAAGGGCCGGATCTCGGCCCTTTTTTGGTTGGTGGATACTATGCGCATATCGGTTCTGGGTGGAGTTGTACTTCTTCTGGCATCTTTTTCTGCATTTGCGGCTGAAAATCTGATTCCCGCAAAGTCTAGAGATGGTTGCCAAACATCCGGCCCCGCTTCTTATTGTGGTGGTGGCTCGACGCCCCCTTCCGTCGTTACAAATTCTCATAGCTATCAGCGTTACATTGATACCGGTTTTGCTGATCCTGGTTGGGCCGAACGTTGGTGGTATTGCGACGATTCAGATTACCCTGACTTGCATGCTTCTACTTCATATACGCAGGGTTTCTGTACGGTTCGTGAGCCGTGCGAGCAATTAACCCACGAGGGTGGCAGGCCGAACGGTACCGTCTGTGGTACTTGTGAAATCGGTTACATTCCCACGCCGGGTTCTTATTCTCCTGATTCCGGCTCACCTGTGGCCACCGATTTCCATTGCATGAAAAACCGCGAACCCAACGAATGTAAATTCTTGGGTAAGTATGAAGTCGAAGTCACCCAGGGCGCATTTTGTGTGGATGAGTGCGCTGGAATCGGTGACGACGGCTTCTGCATCGACGAAGCCGAAAAAGACCCCGACGAGCCGCAGTGCAGTATTGATCACCCCGAATTTAAAGGCACTGTAGGTTACGGTGGTGAAGCTGTCCTTATCTGTGGTGATCCTCAGAATAATTGTCCTGCTGATTACACATGGGGTGTTGTCCAAAAAGGCAACACGACCATTGAATCCTGTTTTCCTAATGCCTATAACCCGCCTCAATGTTCCGGTACCGACGTACTCACTAAAAACGAGTGGGGCGGTTTTGCTTGTCTTCCCCTAAGAAAACCCGGTGACAACGAACAACCAGGCGGCCCCAACGATCCTAACAACGGCGATAGCGACGGCGACGGTCAAGGCGATATCACCGGGATCACGGGCCAGCTCCAGGACATCAAAAAACTCCTGGGCCGAGGTAACACCCACACCAATAACATCAACGAAACCCTCAAAGGTCTGGGCAAACAGATCCAAGAGGGCACCAAGTCCATCACTGACGCCATCGGAAACATCCCCGGCGGGGGTGGCGGTAACGGAAATGGCGACGGCGACGGAACGGAACAAGAGCCGCCCGTCACCTGGAGCGGCGACGCCATCGACCTCAAGATCAGCGACGGCCTGGAAGAACTCAACGCCGTTCAAGGCGAATACCAAAGCCTCATCGCTAGCATTCGCGCAGAAATGGCCGCCTCCTTCGGCTCCTTCACCGGAGCCGGCACGCTTCAAGACAACGAAGTGACCCTGTTCGGATACAGCTTCAACGCAGGCCTGTCCAAGTTCGGAGCCGACCTTTCAATCCTCGGCTCCATCATTCTGTTTGCCGCCACCTTCATCGCGCTTGGCATCATCATGGGAGCAAAAGACTGATGGAATTTATCGCTGATTTCTTCAACGCCATCTGGGGCTATCTCGAAAGCATCCCCGCTTTCCTCGACGATGCCCTGGTCAAACTCTCCGCGTGGTACGTCATCTGGGTGACCAAAGCCAAAATCTACTTTGTAGGCTTCGCCTGGGATGTTGCCCAGGAAGTCCTGAACCAGCTCAACATCTCCGGCACGATCAACCAGTACTGGGGCTCCATCGACTCCAAAGTCATGGGGGCGCTGACCTACTTCCGCATACCCGAAGCTCTAAACATCATCCTCAACGCTCACCTGACCCGTTACGTCTTGGGAGTGCTGAAATGACCATCAACATCCACCACGGTCCACCCGGTTCATACAAATCTGCGGGTGTTGTACAACGCTACGTCATCCCCGCTTTAACCGGCGAAGACAGCGACTACCCCGACGGCCGTTGCGTCGTCACCAACATAAGAGGGCTGGATTCCATCGAACGCGTGGAAGAAGCCTTTAGCGTCACCTGCGGGCCGGAATCGAGAATCATCAACCTCGAAACTGAAACCCGGGACGCGCTTGAATACGCCGCCCGTTGGTTTCATTGGGCCCCGATCGGAGCCCTGATCGTCCTCGATGAAGCCCAGGCAGTGTATCCAGCGGCACGAAGAGATTTCCGAATCGAACACCTGGATTACCCAGGCGGAAAAGACGCAGCCCAACACGATAGCCGCCCGGCGGATGTCCTCTTAGCCTTCGACATGCACCGTCACTACAACTGGGATCTGTTCCTGTGCACACCCAACATCGGAAAGATCCACAAAGAAATACGCCAGAGTGCCCAGCAAGCCTACCGACACTGGCAAATGGGCCACATCGTGCCCTGGAAGAAAAACAAATGGAGGGAATTAGAACATGACCCTGAGAACAGCGGAAAAGCTGCCTCCCATAGCATCGGTGTCCCAAAAGAATACAAAGTCGACCTCCGAGTCTTCGAGTGCTACCAGTCGACCAAAACCGGCAAAGCTAAAGGGGTGGTCGGGGGCCATTCAATCCTTAAAGATCGCAAGCTTCAGTTTACAGTTGTGGTTATCGTCGGCAGCTTCGCGTTTCTCGGTTATCAGGCGTACAACATTATCGAAAGGGAAAAAGTACGTCTCTCTGGCGATCCGGTGGCTGTTCCTGAGAGTGATTCGACTAACAGTAGCGCTAACCCTAATGGTGCTAATGGGGGCAGCACTGCGACTGATCGCGAGGCTGAGCGTACTGTAAACCCATCACCGAACAACGCACCCCATTCACACCAGCACCTGGAACACCCGTTTGCTGACGTCGAGCTACGCATCTCCGGCAGCGTTAACCGCCTCTATCTTTTCCAGGGTAAAGATACCCAGGGCGAATTCGCGCTTACCCAGCGGGATCTGGCCAGTTTCGGCTATCGCGTTCTCTACATCCGAAATTGTCATGGCCAACTCTGGTGGGAAGGCGAGCCCGTCCAGAATCTCTACTGCCAACGCATGCGCAGTTATGAAGCGGAACCCAGGCCAACCTTTGAAGCAGCGGTATTCCCGCCATTGATCAGTTCCACACAAAATGCGTCGCCCGCGGAGCGCTAGCGACGATGCGCGAGGAGCAAGCGCTCCGCGGGCGAAGCCCTGAGACGTCCCTGTAACACGTCTCATAGAAAACGACGGTAGTCGATTTTAAACCACACAGAACCACAGTGAGCCACAGATGAAAATCAAAGACTTTGAACGACTGGATACCACCACTGGCGAAATCGGAAAAGGGGATCTGTTCATCGGTCCCGAAGGTCAGCAAGTGAACCTCAAAGGCGTTAACGTTCTTTGGACCGGAGTCGATACCGTCAGACAATTGTTCCAGGGACGGTTAAGACCGGAAATCCTCGCGGAAATTGCCACCGAATACGAGTCCGGCTACGACGCCACCCTCACCATCAATAAAATACCGTTCCGTCTCCAGTCCGGAAGACGTGGGGGGTTTAAATACATCCTGCAAAACCGGGAATACGGCCTCACCATCCTGTTGCAGAACTTCTACGCCGAGCCGGACAACTTAGGTACGCACCTGAAAATTGAAACCTCTCCCCGTTGGCTTTATGAACGCTCCAGCCAAGAGATCCACGACGAGCTAGCCGAGTGGGGTATGTACTTCCTCAAGGGCATTAAACCCGTCGGCATCGCCTTACACTTAGCTGTCGACTTCCAAGGTTGGGAACCGCCCCAAGACTTTGCACAGAAATTCGTGACCAGGGCCAGAACCATTAGCGTGCACAACGGCCTGAGCGACCTCCACTTTCAAGGCTTAGAAGGCTCCACCGTCAACGGCAAAGGCGAAACCTACACATTCGGTAAAGCCAATAGCCTGCAGGTCTGCCTCTACGACAAGTCCAAGGAAATCGACGTCAGCGACAAACGCGCCTTCATGGAATCCATCTGGGAATGCGCGGTTAACGAGGATTCATTCCCGGACACCTGCTACGACCCAGACAAACCCGTTTGGCGTCTCGAAATCCGCTTTCATCACCGGATCGTGAACGAAATCTCCCAGGGCACACCGAACATGAAAGCGATCTACACCTACATGGACGCAGTGCCGCACCTAACCGGCCTCTGGCAGTACGCCCTGCAGGGCAACCGCTACGAGGTCAAAAGGGAATGGGTGCACCCCATCTGGACCAAGCTCAGAGACGACATCGGCTTTGGCTACTCAGCCCCCGACCTACTCTACAAACGCGCAAAAAAGGAACCCGGTTGCGGCAACGAAAAGAACGTCTCCCTAGCCTTTGGCAATCTCATGTCGATCTATGCACGCAACCGGTTTAACCCACGCCAGGCTTGGGACTGCCTCAAAAAATCCGGACTCTGGGAAGATCTCTGTGCCTATTACCGACGAAGGGAGATCTATGAAAACGAACTCTTCCAGCTCGTTCAAGACGGACTCATCAGGCGACGACTGCTGACTAAGGTGGCCGCATGATCAGAAAACTCCCAACAGGACGCTGGCAGGTCGATATTCAGCCAGGCGGAAGAGGGCATAAGCGTGTCCGTAAATCCTTTGACTCCAAAACCGATGCACAAAGGTTTGAGCGTTGGACATTGACTCAACACGATGCGGGAACGTTAGCGCCTCACCTAAAGAAAGACCGCCGAACTCTTCTTGAACTTATGAAAGTCTGGTATCTGGCCCATGGCAAATACCTTCGGGATGGCGAACGCCGATACCGCCACTTGAAGCGAATGGCAGGGGCCTTCGGAAACCCGGTAGCAGCAAAATTAACCGCTAGTGTGTACTTGGTATACCGAGCCTTACGCACGGAGAAAGGGATCTCCCCGAAAACCAGCAATAACGAACTTGGCTACCTCAATGCTGTCTTCAACGAACTGCACAGAACCGATGAAATCAGTTTTCAGAACCCGTTTCGCAACATCCGGCCTATTAGCATTCAAGAGCGGGAAATGGGTTATCTGGAAGTTGACCAAATAAAAGCAATATTCACTGAACTCCGAGAAAGAACCACCAATCCCCATGCCTTACTGGTGGCGCGTGTTTCTTTGGAAACCGGTGCGAGGTGGTCAGAAGCGGAAAGCCTCACACTCGACAAAGTGAAGCCATATCGGGTCACCTATGATCAGACGAAATCAGGGAAAAAACGCTCGGTACCGATATCCAAGGACCTTCACAAGGCAATCACGCAACACCTAGACCAATGGGGCACTTTTGGTACATCCACGATTTCAGCATTCCGGCGTGCTGTCGATCGTTCGGGAATTAAGCTCCCTAAAGGGCAATGTGCCCATATTCTCCGGCACACTTTCGCCAGTCATTTTATGATGAATGGAGGGAATATCCTTGCGTTGCAGAAGATCCTTGGGCACTCATCTATAACGATGACCATGCGTTACGCGCATTTGGCGCCGGATCACTTAGAAGAAGCGGTATCACTTAATCCGGTAAGCAATTCCGACATTTGGCGTTCTCGATAGTGTCCGTTGACATTCGGTTGACACTTTGAGGAAAAGTGATGGGGGTAGAAACGAAAAAAGCCCCTAAAATTAGGGGCTTAATTCGGTTAAGTTGGTGGAGACGGCGGGAATTGAACCCGCGTCCGCCAGCACTATGCCTTGAGATCTACATGCTTATGTCCTTCTATTGATTTAACCTCAAGCGACCCGAAGGCCAGGGTGCAGGAGGCGAGTTCTTTAAATCTTAGCCGCTAGCCAGTGAACTCTGGATAACGGAGCATCCCGTAAGCGATGACGTCCTGAGATGTTGCTTCCGGGCTACGGGCGACCCGGTCAGGACGACTAGCAGCTTACGCTGCTAGTGCGTAGTTTTCGTCGTTTGCGACTATTGCATTGCAGCTTTGGATTAACGAGATTCGCTGCCATCTCGACATGCACCCAAGGGTTCGCCACCAGCGTCGAAGCCATGTCGTCCCCTTATCCACAGTATATGTGGGCGCCTTGCATAACTTCAAGGCTTGTTTGTTGTGGTTTGTACGATCAGCCGGCGTTTTCCCGCATGATCCGTTGCTTCTGACGGTTCCAGTCGCGCTCTTTCTCGGTGGCACGCTTGTCGAACAGCTTCTTGCCTTTCACCAAGGCGATTTCGCATTTCACCTTGTTGCCTTTCCAGTAAAGCGCGAGAGGCACGCATGTTTGGCCTGCCTGACTGGTTTCTCCGATCAGCTTGGCCAGCTCTTTTGCGTGCAGGAGTAGCTTGCGCGTGCGGGTTGGGTCCGCAATCACGTGAGTGGAGGCTGCAGTCAGTGGCTGAAAGTGTGCGCCTAGTAAAAAGGCCTCGCCGTCCTTTAAAAGCACGTAGGCGTCTGTGATTTGGCCTTTGCCCGCGCGCAACGATTTAACTTCCCAGCCGAGCAGGGCAATGCCCGCTTCGAAGCGTTCCTCTACATGGTATTCATGTTTCGCCTTTTTATTGAGGGCGATGGTGCTGCTGGGCATACCAGGCTTTTTCTTGCTCATGAAACCTTCTCGGAATCTGAAAAATGAATTTGCTGACCAAGTATCGGGTGGCTCGCAAAACGGGCATTGTAGCCCAGTAGGGCTAGACGGGTCACGATTTGCCCTTGAATGGCCGGTCGGCATTCGTACCTAGCCCTCGCTGTCGGCTACAATAACGAGCCTTTTGACATTAGGGACCAAAATGTCGAGTAAGTATCAGACATCTATCGGGTCGTTTACCCGAAAATCAACCTTCTTCTGGGCCTCGGTGGGCGCAACCGTGGGGCTTGCCAATTTGTGGCAGTTTCCATATCTCGCCAGTGTTCATGGTGGTGGTTTGTTTGTGGTGGCGTATTTGGTTTGCCTGCTGGCGGTCACGCTACCACTAATGGTTACCGAGGCTGTAATTGGTCGGCACTCTCGCCACGGAATGGTGCTGGCGATGGATGGGCTGGTTAAGAACGCCGGAGGTTCGCCGGTGTGGCGCTTGGCTGGGCCGTTAAGCATCCTTGCATCATTTTTGGTGCTTTCGTTTACGGCGGTGTTTGGCGGGATTGTTGTTGCCTATATTTTCTTTGGCGCAACCGACAGTTTCGGGGGCGGCAATGCGGCAGAAGCCACAGAGATTCTCGCGGACCTGGTGTCGAGTTCGGGGCGCTACCGGGAGTTTATGGGCTGGCATGCCTTCTTCTTATTATTGGTGTTATGGGTGTCTGCCCGAGGTGTGGTGAGTGGGGTAGAGCGCTCACTGCGGATGATTGTGCCCGGCGGTTTGGTGTTAATGCTGGGGCTCTTTGGGGTGGCGGCAACACATGGCCAGTTATCATCGGGCGTTGAAAGCATTCTGGTTATGCGCCCCGAAGAGTTTGGGCTCGAAAGCGTTCAAGCTGCGTTCTTCCACGCTTTTTTCACGCTGGGCTTGGGCGTGGGAGTGTGGGCCATTTTTGGAGCTTATAGTACCTCGCATACCCGGTTAAAGCGCTCACTGCTGGCAGTTGTCTTGATGGATACATTAATCGCCATTGTTGTCGGCGTGATGATGTTTTCCGTGGCGTCAGGCAGTGGCAGTCTCGATGGGCAACACGGTTTTGGACTCTTGTTCGTTTCACTGCCGGTTACACTCGCCCCGGCTCCGTTCAGCCAAGTTGTTATTGCCGCGGTGTTTTTGGCGGTCATGCTGGTGGTTTGGGCAACTTCGATAGCGTTGTTGGAGTCGGTCGTCGCTTGGTTTCGGGAATGGACGGGGGCGCCCAGAACCTGGGCGGTGATTATTGTGGGAGCCGCGGTTTGGCTCGTCGGGTTGGCCTCTTTGTTTTCATTCAATATATGGTCTGAATACTCGCTGGGGGGTGCTACAACCTATCGCTGGATAGAGTTGATTGCGGGTGGCGTATTGATACCCACGGTGGCTATTCTGGTTGCGACCTTTGCCGGATGGGGGCTGACTAAACGTTATTCTGCGGGCATGTTGGGCGTTGTGCCTGCACTATTCCGCAAGGTGTGGCTTTGGTCGATGCGGCTGGTACTGCCGTTGGTCGTTGCTTGGATAGGTGTTCAATACACGGCGGTCTCGTTGGCGAACTTGTGCGAAAATGGCAATGCGGCGGTTTGGTGCTCGACAAATCAAGGCCCGGTTGCTGAAGAGCCGGTCGAACTCGAGCTTGAATCAGACTCTGAATCTCAGGATGAGGTTGGTGAGGATTCGGGCGTAACAACCTCGACGAAAGCGAGCACGAGTGAAGACGTAAATCGAGAGCAGGCGGCTCCCGGCGAAGAAGATATCCTTTATCATAGTGTTTAGCGGATCGGCCAGGCTCACCTTGGCGCGATGACATTGAAAGGTAGGAATTCCGGTTTTATGGCTCATCAGATAGACAAAACAGCGCTGGTCATGCATTCATCGGAACGTATGTTCCACTTGGTCAATGATATATCGCGCTACCCTGAGTTTTTACCTTGGTGCGCCGGGGCCGAGGTACATAAACAAACTGACCAAGAGATTATGGCGTCGCTGGAAATCGCCAAGGGGGGCGTGCGGCACACGCTCACCACTTGTAATCAGTTGTTGATGCCCGAATCGATTGAAATGAAATTGGTGGAAGGTCCGCTTAAGAATCTGACCGGCCGCTGGCATTTTCGGTCGCTGGATTCTAATGCTTGTAAGGTGATTCTGAGTTTGGAATTTGAATTCTCCGGGTCGCTGTCTCGAATGACGTTCGGACCGGTCTTTAACCAAGCTGCGAACACTATGGTGGATGCCTTCTGTCGCCGTGCCGATGAAGTGTATAGAGCAGGGGAGCTTTGCTGATGCGCGTTGAAGTGGCCTATGCGCGGTCAGATAAGCAGCAAATTTTGGAAGTTGCTGTGCCTGAGGGTACAACGGCGCTAGAGGCCGTAAAAGTATCAGGCATCGTCGATGTGTTCCCTGAAATCAATCCTGACGAAATCGATATGGGAATTTTCGGTAAGGTTGTGAAAAAGCCGGCTAGCCAGGTTCTGAATGAAGGTGATCGAGTGGAGCTTTACCGGCCATTAATCATAGATCCCAAGCAGGCCCGGCTAAACCGAGCCAAGAAAAAGACCTGAGTTATTAATACGCTGGAGTTTCTTCCAGCAGCTTGGCCTTGTGATGGAGGTAGGTGTTTTCATCGTAGTGCACAATGATACGCTGCTCTTCGATGTCACCGCCTCGGCGCTGGAACGTATAAATGTAGTATTCCTGTGACGGATCAACTGGGTTTAGCGTCAAGGGCGTTCCTAGCAGCGCGTGGACTTGGCTCCGTTGCATGCCTTCGGACAAGCTGGACAGTTCTTCGTCAGTGACAATATTGCCCTGTTGGACGTTGATTTTGTAAACGCCCGGGAAAACACATCCCGCCAGAGATATAATGCTAATAAGAACGATAGCGGTGAGCTTTTGCATCGCTTAGGGAAATCCTCTATCTTGAGTTCGCCTGCCTGGAGCAGGTGTGAAACGGGCTAACCGTTGAACGGCGGCTTCATCATACCGGAAGCCGTAAGGCACACCAAAGAGTGAATACTAGCATGTCATCTGAAAACACCGAATTACGAAAAGTCGGTCTTAAGGTAACTCTTCCGAGAGTTAAGATCTTCAATATCCTTGAGAATGCTAAAGAGCATCATTTGAGTGCCGAGGATGTCTATAAAAAACTGTTAGACCAAGGCGACGACGTGGGATTGGCAACTGTGTATCGGGTGCTGACTCAATTCGAAACTGCAGGGCTGATTCTCCGGCACAATTTCGAAGGCGGACATGCCGTGTTCGAGATGGCTGGTGATGACCACCATGACCACATGGTGTGCACTCAGACCGGCGAAGTTGTCGAGTTTGTCGATGAAGTGATCGAAGAGCGTCAGAAGAAAATTGCCGCAGAGCACGGCTACGAAATCGTCGAACACAGCCTGATTTTGTACGTTAGGCCAATAAAATCTGACGACAAGTAAGCGAAAGCAATAAAAAAAGGGGCCGGCATAGGCGGGCCCCAAAAACTCTCGAAATCGAGAGGGGATTCTTTACCTAGTGATGGGTTGCCTGGCCTTTCACGACCATTTCTTTCGCGTGCGCGATGGTTTGTTCTGTCATGTCTACGCCGCCCAGCATTCGGGCCACCTCATCAATTCTGCCTTGGTCGTTCAGTGCTTCGATGCGCGAGAAAGTGGCTTCTTTTTCTGTAAATTTACTCACGAACAGATGTTGATGGCTTTGCGCTGCCACTTGCGGCAGGTGAGTCACGCAAAGCACTTGTCCATTGCTTCCCAGAGATCGCAGCAAGCGACCAACCACTTCGGCGGTGCCACCGCCAATGCCAACGTCCACTTCGTCGAATACCAATGTGGGCGTTGTTGAAGTTTGCGCAACAACAACTTGAATCGCGAGGCTGATCCGAGACAATTCACCACCAGATGCGACTTTTGCCAGTGGTCGGGCGGGTTGGCCGGGGTTGGCGCTGACCAGAAATTCAATGTCCTCCAAGCCGTGCGGCGCTGGATCGCCTTCTTTGTCCCTGTTCAAATGGGTGACAAACTGCACAGATGGCATGCTCAGTTGAGCCAGTTCGTGGGCAATGCGCTGGTCCAGCTCTGCGGCTGCCTGCTCGCGTTTGGCTGACAATTGCGCTGCAACCGCGTCAAACTTGGCTTTAAAGCTTTCCATTTCCGCTTCGAGTTGCTCGAGACTGCCTGCGCCGCCGTCTAATTCCTCCAGCTCGGCTCGTAAGCGTTGGTGCAGTTCAGGCAGTTCTTCAGGCCCGATTCGATGTTTGCGTGCCATTTGGTACACGGCGCTCAAACGCTCTTCAATTTCGGCGAGTCGTGTTGGGTCCGCTTCGTAATCGTCAACAAAACGCCGAAGGTTGTCGCCCGCTTCGGAAATCTGAATCTGGGCTTCGTTGAGCATTTGTAAAGTGTCGGTAAGCTCGGGTACTTCAACAGGCAATTGTTCTAGCAGTTGGAGTGCCTGGCGCAGGCTGCTCGCAGCGCTGGTTTCATCCTCTGTGCAAAACTGCGCCGCCTGATGGCTGCAGTGTAAGATTGCGTCGGCCTGGCTAAGTTGCGCTTGTTCTTGCTCGAGAGCTTCTTGTTCGCCGTCGTCGAGCGCCAGGCGGTCGAGTTCTTCTACCTGATATCGCAGCAACTGAAGCTTGGCTTCGGTTTCATCGGCGTTTTGCTGACGCTGGAGCAGTTTCTGCTGGGTTTGGTGCCAGTTTTTCCAGGCCGCTTTAGTTTGCTCAGCCAATTGTTCGGCGCCGGAAAAATCATCGAGTAATTTTCGATGGGTGTCTTTGCGAAGCAGTGATTGATGTTGATGCTGGCTGTGGATGTCCATCAGCAGGCCGCCCAGTTCTTTCAATTGGGACAGCGGCGAGGGTTGGCCGTTGATAAACGCTTTGGAGCGACCGTCTTTGCTGATAGTTCGGCGCAGGATGCATTCGCTTTTCTCGTCCAAGTCATGGCTTTCAAGCCACGCGCCAGCTTCCGGGATGCTCGAAATGTCGAAGCTGGCGGTGATATCAGCGCGCTTGGCACCGTGACGCACGGCGCCGGCGTCTGCGCGGCCGCCCATGGCGAGGCCCAAGGCATCCAGAACAATGGATTTGCCAGCGCCAGTTTCTCCGGTCAGTGCTGTCATGCCCTTGTTGAACTGTAGTTCAACGCGTTCGGCGATGGCGTAGTTGGAAACGGTAAGTTGTGTAAGCATGCCGATACCTCTGCTTGGGCCCCGAGGGGGCTTCAAAAATAATACTGTTCGCTTATACAGTTGCTGTGAATATATACAGTGATTTTTGGGTTTGCAAATTTCGGCGGGTAAAAAATAGAAAGAATCCCTTGTTGAAAAGGTTGAATCTGATGGGCTGAACCCCATATCGGTTCGCAAAGCATATATTTCCTGCCGTTTTGAGCGGTAGGCTCTATTCGCCGCGTGCCTTCGGGCGCTGGAAAACGTATTGGGAGTGATCATGAGTGCTGACGATAAGCGCAACGAGCAAGTAGAAGAGCAGGTTGAGGTAGATGAAGTCTCGGCCAACGCTGAGCAGGACGCTCAGGCTCAGGCTGAGGCTGGTGAAGGTTCTGAGCTGGATACGCTGAAAGCCCAGTTGCAGGAGCATCAGGATCAGGCTTTACGTGCTCAGGCAGAGATGCAGAATGTTCGTCGCCGGGCAGAGCTGGACGTTGAAAAGGCGCACAAGTTCGCCTTGGAAAAGTTCGTGAAGGAGCTGCTGCCCGTTGCTGACAGCCTGGAAAAGGCGGTTGAGAGCACCGAAGGTCAGGACGAATCTGGCGAGTTGGTGGCTTCCATCCGCCAGGGTGCGGAAATGACTCTGGGCTTGTTTCTCGGCAGCCTTCAAAAGTTCAACGTCGAGCAGCTGAACCCGGTTGGTGAGCCGTTTGATCCGCAGCAGCATGAAGCCATGTCGATGGTGCCCGCGCCAGACGCGGAGCCCAACAGTGTTGTGGCAGTTGTGCAGAAAGGTTATCTGCTGAACGGTCGTGTCGTTCGCCCGGCCATGGTTGTAGTGGCGAAGGCAGAAAGTGCACCAAAAATCGACGAGCAGGCTTGAAAAACCGAATAAAGCGCCAATATAGCCATTAAACAGAAGCAACCGGGGTGTCATCACTTCGGGTAGATTTCAGCAAGATTTGGAGTGAATTTATGAGCAAGATTATCGGTATTGACCTCGGAACCACCAACTCCTGTGTAGCCGTAATGGACGGCGACAAGGTCAAGGTTATTGAAAACGCCGAGGGTGATCGCACCACCCCTTCCATCATTGCTTACACCGATGATGGCGAAACGCTGGTTGGTCAGTCAGCTAAGCGCCAAGCGGTTACTAACCCGCACAACACTTTGTATGCCATCAAGCGTTTGATCGGTCGTCGTTTTGAAGACGACGTGGTACAAAAAGACATTAAGATGGTTCCTTACAAAATCACCAAAGCAGACAACGGTGATGCGTGGGTAGATGTGAAAGGCCAGAAAATGGCTCCGCCGCAGATTTCCGCGGAAACGCTGAAGAAGATGAAGAAAACTGCTGAAGACTACCTGGGCGAAACAGTAAGTGCTGCAGTTATTACGGTTCCGGCTTACTTTAATGACAGCCAACGCCAAGCCACCAAAGACGCCGGTAAGATCGCGGGTCTGGAAGTTAAGCGGATTATCAACGAGCCGACTGCAGCTGCTCTGGCCTATGGCATGGACAAGCAAAGCGGTGACCGCACAGTAGCCGTGTATGACTTGGGTGGCGGTACCTTCGACCTGTCCATCATCGAAATTGCCGACGTAGACGGCGAGCACCAGTTCGAAGTTCTGGCCACCAACGGCGACACCTTCCTGGGCGGTGAAGACTTCGACCTGAAGGTTATCGAATACCTGGCAGACCAGTTCAAGAAAGACAGTGGTATCGACCTGCGCGGTGACTCACTGGCGATGCAGCGTCTGAAAGAAGCTGCGGAAAAAGCCAAGATCGAATTGTCGAGCAGCCAGCAGACCGACGTGAACCTGCCATACGTAACCGCAGATGCGTCTGGTCCTAAGCACATGAACGTCAAGCTGACCCGTGCCAAGCTGGAATCTCTGGTAGAAGACCTGGTTCAGCGCAGCCTTGAGCCATGTAAGGTGGCGCTGAAAGACTCTGGCCTGAGTGCTTCTGAAATTGATGAAGTGATTCTCGTCGGTGGTCAGACTCGTATGCCACTGGTTCAGGAAAAAGTGAAAGAGTTCTTCGGCAAAGAGCCTCGTAAAGACGTGAACCCAGACGAAGCCGTAGCCATGGGTGCTGCAATTCAGGGTGCGGTTCTGTCTGGCGACGTTAAAGACGTTCTGCTGCTCGACGTAACTCCGCTGACCCTCGGTATCGAAACCATGGGTGGCGTAGCGACTCCGTTGATCGACAAGAACACCACGATTCCGACCAAGAAGTCCCAGACTTTCTCCACGGCGGATGACAATCAGACTGCGGTGACCATTCACGTAGTTCAGGGTGAGCGTAAGCAGGCTGCGCAGAATAAATCTCTGGGTCGTTTCGACTTGGCTGATATTCCGCCGGCACAGCGCGGTGTCCCGCAGATCGAGGTCACTTTCGATATCGATGCCAACGGTATTCTGAATGTGTCTGCAAAAGACAAAGCGACTGGCAAAGAGCAGTCTATCGTCATCAAGGCATCTTCTGGCTTGAACGACGACGAAATCGAAAAGATGGTGCAAGATGCCGAGGCGAATGCTGAGGAAGATCGCAAGTTTGAAGAGCTGATTCAGGCTCGCAACCAAGGCGACGGCATGGTTCACGCTGTACGCAAGACTTTGAGTGAAGCTGGCGACAAGGTGAGCGAAAGCGAGAAAGAGTCTATCGAAACTGCGATCAAGGATCTCGAGGAAGCTCTGACTGGCAGCGATAAAGATGATATCGAAGCCAAGACTCAGAAGCTGACTGAGGTATCCTCAGAGCTGGCGCAGAAGATGTACGCGGATCAGGCTGAACAAGCCGCAGGCCAGGAAGGCGAAGAAGCTCAGGCAGCAGACGATGCCGTCGATGCTGAGTTCGAAGAAGTCAAAGACGACAAGAAGTAAATCCTAAGTACATCAGGTAGTTGGAAAGCGCGGGCCGATGTCCGCGTTTTCCGCGTTATAGCAACAGGATTTTTAGCATGGCCAAACGCGATTATTACGAAGTACTTGGGGTCTCCCGGGGCGCGGAAGATAAAGAAATCAAGCGGGCGTACCGCAAGCTTGCGATGAAATACCATCCCGACCGTAACCCGGATGATGCAGACGCCGACGACAAGTTTAAAGAGGCCAGCGAAGCCTACGAAGTGTTGATGGATGCCAATAAGCGTGCAGCGTATGACCAGTTCGGACACGCTGGCGTTGACGGCCAGGCCGGCGGTGGCGGTGGTGGCTTCGGTGGTGGTGGCAACTTCTCAGACATCTTCGGGGATGTATTTGGTGACATCTTTGGTGGTGGCGGCGGTGGTCGTGCACGCAACACCCGGGGTTCCGACCTGCGTTATACGCTGGAGTTGGATCTTGAAGAGGCGGTCAAAGGCAAAGACGTCAAGATCACCATTCCCGGCCATAAAGAGTGCGACAGCTGTGACGGTAGCGGTGCCGAAAAAGGCTCTCGCCCCGAAACCTGTGGAACTTGTCAGGGTATGGGGCAGGTGCGGATGCAGCAGGGCTTCTTCACTGTTCAGCAGGCGTGTCCGACTTGCCGTGGTTCCGGTCAGGTTATCAAAAACCCGTGTAAGTCTTGTCACGGACAAGGCCGCGTAAGGCAGGAGAAAACCCTGTCAGTGAAAGTGCCGCCGGGTGTTGATACTGGTGACCGCATTCGTTTGTCGGGTGAAGGTGAGATGGGCGTCGACGGCGGGCCTCCTGGAGATCTGTACGTTCAGGTCGCTGTTCGCGAACACTCGATTTTCACCCGCGATGGCCGCAACCTATACTGTGAAGTGCCCATCAGCATCGTAGATGCCGCTTTGGGTGGCGAGCTTGAAGTGCCGACACTCGATGGCCGTGTGAAGCTGAAAATCCCGGCCGAAACCCAGACCGGCAAACTGTTCCGCTTGCGCAACAAAGGTGTTAGTCCCGTTCGCGGCGGCCCAGCGGGTGATTTACTGTGTCGTGTGATGGTTGAGACGCCGGTGAATCTGACCAAGCGTCAAAAAGAGTTGTTGGGCGAGTTCCAGAAGACGCTGGACGATTCCAATGGTTCCGAGCATGCTCCGAAGAAAACCTCTTGGTTCGAGGGTGTGAAAAGTTTCTTTGATGAAATGAAATTCTGAGGACAGAGCTGATGCGGGTAGCAATCATTGGCGCCGCCGGGCGCATGGGTAAGGTATTGATTGAAGCGGTAGACGGCACCGAAGGGCTTGAGCTGGGCGCGGCGGTTGTCGAGCCGGATAGCAGCCTGATCGGTGCAGATGCCGGTGACATGACAGGGGTTGGTAAAACTGGCGTTAAGCTGGCAGCCAGTCTGGCGGACGTGAAAGATGACTTCGACGTACTGGTCGACTTCACCTTCCCGGACCTGACGCTGGAAAATGCCGAGTTCTGCAAAGCCAACGGCAAAATGCTCGTGATCGGCACCACCGGCATGACTGAAGCGGAAAAAGAGCAGCTTGCCCAAGCAGCAGAGTCTGTTCCCGTGGTCTTCGCGCCGAACATGAGCGTTGGCGTAAACGTGGTGCTGAATCTGCTGAAGACAGCGGCCGCCACGCTGGGTGACGACTACGACGTAGAAATCATCGAAGCGCACCATCGCCACAAAAAAGACGCACCCTCTGGAACCGCGCTGCGCATGGGCGAAGTCGTCGCCGACGCGCTGGGGCGTGATCTCAAAGAGTGTGCCGTATACGGTCGTGAAGGCTTCACCGGTGAGCGCACCCGCAAAGAAATTGGCTTCGAAACCATACGCGCTGGCGATGTTGTGGGTGATCACACCGTACTGTTCGCCACCGAAGGCGAGCGCATCGAAGTGACCCACAAGGCCAGTAGCCGCATGACTTTCGCCAAGGGAGCGATGCGCGCCGCATTGTGGTTAAAGGGTAAGTCGGCAGGTTTGTACGATATGCAGGATGTGCTGAACCTGAAAGGGTGATTTTGCGAAGTGTAGCCGGAGCCTAGGGTAAAAAAGCCAAAGGCCGTCTATATCAAGTCAGATCGTAATTCGCGATGGACAAAAAGCGGAAAAATTCGTAGAATAAGTCGATTTTTTTGCACCAAGCGTACCTTTGAAAAGTTTCTAGAAAAGCGGGACCGAGCCACCACTCAGTCTCGCTTTTTTGCAACCTGACTTTGCGCTTGCGTTCCTGTTCGTGACGAACTTACGCCACTCGATGAGGATACAAGCCTTGAGTACACCAGCAATCCTTGCACTCGCAGACGGAAGCCTGTTTTACGGCACCGCCATCGGCGCAGACGGAGAAACCAGCGGCGAAGTGGTATTCAATACCGCAATGACCGGCTACCAGGAAATCCTGACCGACCCGTCATACTCGCGCCAAATCGTCACCTTGACGTATCCCCACATCGGCAACACCGGCGTTAACGAAGAAGACGTGGAATCTGACCGCGTACACGCCGCAGGCCTGATCATTCGTGACCTACCGCTCGTTGCCAGCAGCTGGCGTAGTCAGGGTAGCCTCGAAGGCTACCTGCGAAGCAACAACATCGTGGGCATTGCTGACATCGATACCCGCCGCCTGACCCGCATCCTCAGGGACAAAGGTTCCCAAAATGGAGCCATCTTGGCAGGCGAGAGCGCCACGGCTGAGCGCGCACTTGAGTTGGCAAAAGCCTTTCCCGGCCTCAAAGGCATGGACTTGGCAAAAGAAGTAACTTGCGAAAAGCCTTACCAGTGGGAACAGTCCGAATGGGACCTGGCCAGCGGCTACGGTGAGCAAACTGACGCCAAATTCAAAGTGGTGGCCTGGGACTACGGCGTGAAGTACAACATCTTGCGCATGCTGGCTTCTCGTGGTTGTGACATTACCGTCGTGCCGGCCCAAACTCCGGCATCCGAAGTGCTGGCCATGAACCCGGACGGCATTTTCCTGTCGAACGGCCCTGGAGACCCAGAGCCATGCGACTACGCGATCAGCGCGATTAAAGTCGTGTTGGAAACCGATATCCCGGTTTTCGGCATCTGCTTGGGTCACCAATTGTTGGCGCTGGCCAGTGGTGCCAAATCCATGAAAATGGGGCACGGCCATCACGGTGCTAACCACCCGGTACAAGACCTGGAAAAAGGCACGGTCATGATCACTAGCCAGAACCACGGTTTTGCGGTGGACGAGACAACCTTGCCTTCGACGGTTCAGGCGACTCACAAATCATTGTTTGACGGCACCCTGCAGGGTATTCGCCGGACTGATAAATCGGCGTACAGCTTTCAGGGTCACCCTGAAGCTAGCCCGGGTCCTCATGACGTGGCACCCCTGTTCGACGAGTTTATCCAGTTGATGGAAGCACGATCCGCCTAAGGGCGGATCACCACGGATAACGACAGGCGCCGCGTGTTCTGCGCTGCAAGAATTCAAAAGTTGCTGACAGGTTTACCGAGACATGCCAAAACGTACCGACATCAAAAGCATCCTGATCCTGGGCGCTGGCCCCATCGTGATCGGGCAGGCGTGCGAGTTCGACTACTCTGGAGCTCAGGCTTGTAAAGCCCTGCGTGAAGAGGGTTACCGGGTTATTCTGGTGAACTCCAACCCGGCTACCATCATGACCGACCCAGCGATGGCCGATGCGACCTACATCGAGCCTATCAACTGGGAAACCGTTGAAAAAATCATCGAGAAAGAAAAACCTGACGCCCTGCTGCCAACCATGGGTGGCCAGACAGCACTGAACTGTGCGTTGGATCTGGAAAAATACGGCGTACTCGACAAGCACGGCGTCGAAATGATCGGTGCAAATGCCGACACCATCGACAAAGCCGAAGACCGTAACCGCTTCGATCAGGCCATGAAGAAAATTGGTCTGGAGTGCCCGCGCGCTTCCATTGCCCATTCCATGGAAGAAGCTTGGAAAATCTCCAAAGAAATCGGCTTCCCGTGCATTATTCGTCCGTCGTTCACTATGGGTGGTTCCGGTGGTGGTATCGCGTACAACAAAGACGAATTTGAAGAAATCTGTACTCGTGGCCTGGATCTCTCTCCAACCAACGAGCTGCTGATCGACGAATCTCTGATCGGCTGGAAAGAGTACGAGATGGAAGTGGTTCGTGACAAAAACGACAACTGCATCATCGTCTGCGCCATCGAAAACTTTGACGCAATGGGCGTGCACACCGGTGATTCCATCACCGTAGCTCCCGCCCAGACTCTGACCGACAAAGAATACCAAATCATGCGTAACGCCTCCTTGGCGGTACTGCGTGAAATCGGCGTTGAAACCGGCGGATCCAACGTTCAGTTCGGCATTAACCCAGACACCGGCCGCATGGTCGTGATCGAGATGAACCCGCGTGTATCCCGCTCCTCGGCGCTGGCGTCGAAAGCAACCGGTTTCCCGATTGCCAAGGTTGCCGCGAAACTGGCCATTGGCTATACCCTCGATGAGCTGCAGAACGAAATCACCGGTGGTGTTACCCCGGCGTCGTTTGAGCCGAGCATCGATTACGTAGTTACCAAGATTCCTCGATTCACCTTCGAAAAGTTCCCGCAGGCGGACGCTCGACTGACCACGCAGATGAAGTCGGTTGGCGAAGTCATGGCCATTGGCCGGACCTTCCAGGAGTCTATGCAGAAAGCTTTGCGCGGCTTGGAAGTGGGCTCTGAAGGCTTTGACGAGAAGCTGGAAGATCTGGATTCAGAGAACTCCCGCGAAACACTGACCACCGAACTCAATGTGCCGGGCGCAGAGCGCATCTGGTACATCGGCGACGCCTTCCGTGCCGGAATGACGGTCGAAGAAGTCTTCAAGCACACCAAGGTTGATCCTTGGTACTTGGTGCAGATTGAAGATCTCGTCAAAGAAGAAAGTGCACTGAAGACTGCAGGCAAGGCCGATATTGATTACGCGACCTTGTTCCGACTGAAACGCAAAGGCTTCTCCGACGCACGACTGGCCAAGCTGCTCGGCATTTCCGAAGCCAGCATGCGTAAGTTGCGTCATGATCTGGGCGTGCGGCCGGTTTATAAGCGTGTGGATACCTGTGCGGCCGAATTCGCGTCAGACACCGCTTACATGTACTCCACTTACGAAGAAGAGTGTGAGGCAGACCCTTCCGATCGCGATAAGATCGTGGTTATTGGTGGTGGGCCTAACCGTATCGGTCAGGGCATCGAATTCGACTATTGCTGTGTTCACGCCGCGCTTGCGATGCGCGAAGACGGCTATGAAACCATCATGATCAACTGCAACCCGGAGACCGTGTCGACTGACTATGACACCTCGGATCGTTTGTACTTCGAGCCGATCACTCTGGAAGATGTTCTCGAAATTATTGCCGTTGAAAAGCCGAAGGGCGTGATTGTTCAGTACGGCGGTCAAACGCCGTTGAAACTGGCGCGCGGCCTTGAAGCTGCAGGCGTGCCTATTATCGGCACCAGCCCGGACGCCATCGACCGGGCGGAAGATCGTGAGCGGTTCCAGCAGATGATCCAGCGTTTGGGTCTGAAGCAGCCTGAAAACGCCACCGTTCGCAGTCATGAAGAAGGCATTATTGCCGCTCGTGAAATTGGCTATCCTCTGGTCGTTCGCCCGTCCTATGTGTTGGGTGGGCGTGCTATGGAGATCGTCTACGACGAGACCGAGCTGGTTCGCTATATGCAAAGCGCAGTGTTGGTGTCCAATGACAGCCCGGTGCTTCTGGATCACTTCCTGAACGCGGCTATCGAGGTGGATATCGACGCCATCTCGGACGGTACCGATGTAGTCATCGGTGGCATCATGCAGCACATTGAGCAGGCGGGTATTCACTCCGGTGACTCCGCGTGTTCACTGCCGCCCTACAGCTTGCCTAAAGATGTCCAGGACGCGATGCGTGAAGCGGTCAAGAAGATGGCCATTGAGCTGGAAGTTATCGGTCTGATGAACGTTCAGTTGGCCTGGCAGGATGGCGAAATATACGTGATCGAGGTGAATCCTCGGGCATCCCGCACCGTGCCGTTTGTGTCCAAGGCTATTGGCTTGTCTCTGGCGGCGGTTGCAGCCCGAGTCATGTCCGGCAAGACTCTGAAAGAGTTGGAGTTCACGCAGGAAATCGTGCCGACCTACTACGCGGTGAAAGAGTCTGTCTTCCCATTCAACAAGTTCCCGTCGGTTGATCCGATTCTTGGGCCGGAAATGAAGTCGACTGGTGAGGTGATGGGACTGGGTGACAGCTTCGATGAAGCCTTTGCTAAGGCGTCGTTGGCAATCGGTGACGTTCTGCCGACTGAAGGCACGGCCTTCATGTCAGTGAGAAACGTCGACAAACCGGGTGCCATCGAGGTTGCTCGTGAGCTGATTGAAGCTGGCTTCAAGGTCATTGCAACAACCGGTACCGCAAAAGCGCTGGAGCAGGCGGGTATTACGGTTGCGCACGTCAACAAGGTTCGTGAGGGTCGCCCGCACATTGTTGATGCGATCAAGAACGGTGATGTGCAGTTGATTATCAACACCACCGAAGGCCGCAAGGCTATCTCTGATTCGTCGCAAATTCGTCAGTCGGCGTTGCAGAGCAAGGTGACCTATACAACGACTCTGGCAGGTGGCGAAGCCTACTGTCGAGCCATTAAGTTTGGTCCGGAGCGCGCAGTTCGCCGCCTCCAGGACTTGCACGCAGGGAAGTAACGATATGTCTAATGATAGAGTTCCTATGACCAAGCTGGGCGAAAGCCGCTTGCGTGAGGAGCTGAAAAAGCTGAAATCCGAAGATCGCCCGCGGGTGATTCAGGCTATTTCTGATGCTCGCGAACACGGCGACTTGAAAGAAAATGCCGAATACCATGCTGCGCGTGAGCAGCAGAGCTTTATCGAAGGCCGCATTCAGGAAATTGAAGGCAAGCTTTCGGGGGCTCAGGTGATCGACGTGACCACGATGGAAAACACCGGTAAGGTCATTTTCGGTACCACAGTCGAATTGGTGAACATGGACACCGATGAAGAAGTGACCTACCAGATTGTTGGTGAAGATGAGGCCGACATCAAAGCCGGGAAACTTTCGGTATCCTCACCGATTGCGCGGGCTCTGATCGGTAAAAGCGAGGGAGATGTGGTAGCAGTTCGCATTCCGTCCGGTACGGTTGAGTACGAAATTGCCGAGGTGCAGTACATTTAAGGTATTGCAGGCAAAGAAAAGCCGGTCAGAGTGAACCTCTGGCCGGCTTTTTTATGGCTAGATACTTATTTGTTTCTGAGCAGGTTGGAGAGCTTTGGATTTGGCTTTTTGGACCGGCGCAGAATGACAGCGATTTTGCCAATGGTTTGTACCAGTTCGGCTTTCGCACTTTTGCACAGAGCCTCAATGGCCTCCTGGCGCGCTTCGCGGTCCTGCGTGGCGACTTTGATCTTGATCAGTTCGTGATCGTTCAGGGCGCGATCCAGCTCGTCTTGGAGTCCTTCGGACAGGCCTTTGTCGCCGACAATGATTACGGGCTTCAGGTTGTGGGCAATGGCCCGGTATTCCCGGCGCTGTTCCGATGACAAACTCATGATGTATTCTCTTTATCAATGCTATTAACAAAAGGTCAGCGGCTTAAAAGCTGACAACGGCGTATAATAGAGTGATTGTAACAGATAGATGCCTGCTACAAATGGCTGTAATCACTTACAGGTGTTGTTTGTCGTTTTAGTGGCGGGGAACGATTTTCCGAACTCTGTGTCTTTTACGGATAGGCCACTTCTGGTTTACGAGCGTACATTTGGTGTAAGGTGTTCGAAAAGGGTTGGTGGTCAGGCCGCGACTCTGCAATTCACAGGTGATGATCCTTGAACGATATGGCAAAAAATTTAGTTCTATGGCTAGTGATAGCCGCTGTGCTGCTGATGGTGTTTCAGAATTTCACGCCCACCACCAGCGGGCAACAAGTTAATTATTCCCAGTTTGTCGAAATGGTCCAGCAAGGACAGGTTCGTCAGGTGACGGTAGACGGGCTGGAAATTCAAGGCATTCGGGGTGACGGCTCTCAGTTCCAGACAGTTCGTCCTCAAGTGCCCGACAACAAACTGATGGACGACCTTCTTGCGAATCAAGTTGAGGTAATCGGTAAAGAGCCAGAGCGCCAGAGCCTGTGGACCCAGCTATTGGTGGCTGCATTCCCGATTCTGATCATCATCGCATTGTTCATGTTCTTCATGCGCCAGATGCAAGGCGGTGGCGGCGGCAAAGGCCCTATGTCCTTTGGCAAAAGCAAAGCCCGTCTGCTCAGTGAAGATCAGATCAAAACGACCTTTGGTGACGTGGCCGGTGTTGAAGAGGCCAAAGAAGACGTCAAAGAGTTGGTCGACTTCCTGCGTGACCCAAGTAAATTCCAGCGTCTGGGCGGCCGTATTCCGAAGGGCGTTCTGATGGTTGGCCCTCCGGGTACGGGTAAAACGCTGCTGGCCAAGGCCATCGCAGGCGAAGCCAAGGTGCCGTTCTTCTCTATCTCGGGTTCAGACTTCGTTGAGATGTTTGTCGGTGTGGGTGCGTCACGTGTTCGCGACATGTTCGAACAAGCGAAAAAGCAGAGCCCCTGCATCATCTTCATCGACGAGATCGATGCCGTTGGTCGTCATCGTGGCGCCGGTATGGGCGGCGGTCACGATGAGCGTGAGCAAACGCTGAACCAGTTGTTGGTTGAGATGGACGGCTTTGAGGGTAACGAGGGCGTTATCGTCATTGCCGCGACCAACCGACCTGACGTGCTGGACCCGGCGTTGTTGCGCCCGGGCCGTTTCGATCGTCAGGTAGTGGTTAGCTTGCCAGACATTAAGGGTCGCGAGCAGATCCTGAAAGTGCATATGAAGAAAGTGCCATTGGCAGACGGTATCGATCCGGAGGTGATCGCTCGCGGTACTCCAGGATTCTCTGGTGCCGACTTGGCGAACCTTGTGAACGAGGCTGCATTGTTTGCCGCGCGCCGTAACCTGCGCTTGGTCTCCATGGAAGAGCTGGAGCTGGCAAAAGATAAGATCATGATGGGCGCTGAGCGTAAGTCCATGGTGATGAATGAAAAAGAAAAGCTGAATACTGCCTATCACGAGGCGGGTCATGCGATTGTGGGTCGTGTAGTCCCCGAGCACGATCCGGTGTACAAAGTGAGTATTATTCCTCGTGGCCGCGCGCTGGGTGTGACTATGTTTCTCCCTGAAGAGGATAAGTACAGCCACTCCAAGCGTTACTTGATCAGTTCGATTTGCAGCTTGTTTGGTGGACGTATCGCTGAAGAGCTCACGTTGGGTGTTGATGGCGTAACAACCGGTGCATCGAACGACATTGAGCGTGCTACCAGCCTTGCGCGCAACATGGTCACTCGTTGGGGCTTGTCCGATAAGTTGGGGCCGTTGCAGTACGACACAGACAGCGAAGAGCCGTTCTTGGGACGCTCAGCTGGTCAGTCTCATACGGTGTATTCGCCCGAGACTGCGCAGCGCATCGATGAGGAAGTGCGGAACATCGTTGACACCTGCTACGAGACTGCCAAGCAGATTCTGGTCGAGAATCGTGAAAAACTAGACATGATGGCTCATGCTTTGATGAAGTATGAAACGATCGATCGCTTCCAGATTGACGACATCATGGAAGGGCGTGATCCTCGTCCCCCGAAAAACTGGGGCGACAGCGGCCCGTCTGCTGGTGGAACGCCCGAAGGCGCCGAGCCGGCACCTGAGCCCAAGGAGTCAGGAGACGATGGGCAGCCCGGAGTAGGGCGTCCGGCTGGCGAGCACTAACTCGCGCTAAAGCTTTAAGTGTTATCCGACGCCGCCCATATATTGGGCGGCGTTTGTTTTTGTCTTCACAAAAGATCTAACCGGAGCGCTATGAACGTTAATTTTGCCGGCCGCCAACTAAATCTGTCCGAATGCCATGTCATGGGTATTCTCAATGTTACGCCCGATTCGTTTTCGGACGGCGGCCGATTCAACAGTGTGGATGCAGCCGTGTTTCGAGCGAAGCAGATGGTTGCTGATGGAGCTGTTTTTGTAGATGTCGGGGGTGAGTCGACTCGCCCGGGAGCCACGCCGGTATCTTCACAGCAAGAGTTGGATCGGGTGTGCCCGGTGGTTGAGGCAATTGCGCGAGAGCTGGATGTGGTGGTGTCTGTAGATACTAGTAATCCGCTGGTTATGGCTGAATCGGTTAAAGTCGGGGCTGGGTTAATCAATGATGTTCGTGCGCTCCAGCGAGACGGCGCCCCGGAGACGGCGGCCCGGGCGGGAGTTCCGGTTTGTTTGATGCACATTCAGGGAGAGCCGGACACCATGCAGGATTCGCCGTTTTATCGAAATGTTCGCCGGGAAGTCAGTTCGTTTTTAACTGAGAGGGTGCGGGTAGCAGAGGCTGCGGGGGTGCTACCGGAGAATATTATCCTTGATCCGGGGTTCGGTTTTGGCAAAACGGTTGATCACAATGTGCAGCTCTTGGCCGGCATGGAGCAAATGCATATGCTGGGACATCCGCTGTTGGTTGGTGTCTCCCGAAAATCGGTGCTCGGAGTTATCACGGGCCGCGATGTTAATGAAAGGTTGTCTGCCAGCCTTGCAGCCGCGACAATATTGGCCATGAAAGGCGCGAGCATTCTGCGGGTGCATGACGTCAGGGAAACTGTGGATGCCGTGAAAGTCGTAACGGCAGTTAAGGAGGCAAGGTAATGTCCCAGCGTAAATATTTTGGTACCGACGGTATTCGGGGCCGGGTAGGCGAGCAGCCCATCACGCCCGAGTTTATGCTCCATCTTGGGTGGGCGGCCGGTCAGGCGTTTAAGAAAGCAGGTCAACGCAATAGTGTTTTGATCGGTAAAGATACTCGCCTGTCGGGTTACATGTTTGAGTCTGCATTGGAAGCAGGGCTTTCTGCTGCAGGGGTTGATGTGAAGCTTCTGGGGCCCATGCCCACGCCCGCCATTGCTTATCTCACGCGTACTTTTCGGGCCTCGGCTGGCATAGTGATCAGTGCCTCCCATAACCCCCACCACGACAACGGGATAAAGTTCTTCTCTGCTGCGGGCACCAAGTTGGATGATGCCCTCGAGTCTGAGATCGAACGTTGGTTGGATAGGCCGATTGAAGTCTGTGAGCCCAAAGAGCTAGGCAAGGTCAGTCGGATCGATGATGCGCCAGGCCGCTATGTTGAATTCTGCAAAAGTACGGTTCCGAACGAGTTTACGTTGGACGATATGCATGTCGTGTTGGACTGTGCTCACGGTGCAACCTATCACGTGGCGCCAAAGGTATTCCGCGAGCTGGGTGCTAGGCTGACCGTGATCGGTGCTGAGCCGGATGGTTTGAATATCAATTTGAACGTTGGTTCCACGCACTTGGACAACTTGAAGCAGACCGTCATCGAGACGGGTGCCGATTTGGGTGTCGCGTTTGACGGCGATGGCGACCGGGTGCTGATGGTCGATCGGGACGGCTCGGAAGTTGATGGTGACGAGTTATTGTACATTCTCGCTTCCCAGCGTCGTGCAGAAGGGCGTTTGGAAGGTGGTGTTGTTGGAACGTTGATGACCAACCTGGGTGTTGAGCTGGCGCTGAACGAGCTTGATATTCCGTTCGAGCGGGCAAAGGTTGGCGACCGGTATGTGATGGAACGTTTACTGGCCAATGATTGGTTGGTGGGTGGCGAAGGCTCAGGGCACATGGTTATTCGCGACTGCATTGGCACGGGCGATGGTGTGGTGTCGGCGTTGCAGGTGTTGCTGGCTATAGGTAATTCCGGTAAAACCCTGACCGAGCTGCGCAGTGGTATGAATAAGTTGCCGCAAACCATGATCAACGTAAAAGTTGCGCAGCGTTTCGATCCGCTTAGTCGGGAAGATATTGTGAGTGCCATGCGACAGGCTGAAGCAGACCTTGGCGATTCGGGCAGGATTCTCCTGCGTGCTTCAGGAACCGAGCCGTTGATTCGAGTGATGGCCGAAGGTAAAGATGCGGCTGAGATTGCCCGAGTCGCGGAGCGTCTGTCAGTGGTGGTTAAGCAGTCAACCCCCTGAGTCAAAACGGGGCGGTTGTGCAGACGAAATCTCTGCTGTATAGTTCGCCCTCGCTTACGTTCAGGACGTTTGAGAGTTCATATGCGCCGTAAAATTGTAGCCGGAAACTGGAAGATGAACGGGTCGAAAGACCTTGTGCAACAACTGGTTGGCGTGATTTGTGATCGTGCAGTTGGGCTGGATGACGCCGCTGAAGTGGTTGTGATTCCGCCAGCACTTTATGTTCCGCTTGTTCAGCAGCAGTCCGATGGAAAGCTTGCCTTGGGTGTGCAGAACGTCAGTGAATGGCAATCTGGAGCCTATACCGGCGAAGTGTCCGCCGAAATGGCCAAGGATTTAGGTTGCAGCTACGTGCTGGTAGGCCATTCTGAACGTCGTCAGCTGTTTGGTGAGCGTGATGATGTGGCGGCCCGTAAGGTGGAGCGCGTGCTCGAATGTGGCTTGGCGGCAGTGCTTTGTGTTGGTGAAACGCTGGCGCAGCGTGAGGCCGGTGAGGCTGAGCGTGTGGTCGCTGAGCAGGTCAGAAATGGTCTGGTTAGTGTTGTCGGCGATCAGTGGCAAGGGGTTGTTGTTGCGTATGAGCCAGTTTGGGCCATAGGTACGGGCAAAACGGCTACGGCTGAAGATGCGCAAGCGATGCATGCGGAGATTCGAAACGTCCTGAAAATGATGGGCGCACCCGCAGAAGAGATTTCGGTACTTTACGGCGGCAGTGTAAAAGCGGATAATGCTGCCGCTCTGTTCTCAGAGCCCGATATCGATGGTGGTCTTATAGGTGGTGCTTCCCTTAAGGCTGAAGAATTTATTAGTATCTGTCGGTCATTTCCGGCGGGTAGCTAAGCTAAAACGAATACGAGAGTCTGTATGGATTGGATGGAAACACTGGTAGTTGTTGTTCACGTCGTTATCGCCGTGGCGCTGGTGGGTGTCGTCCTGATTCAGCAGGGCAAGGGCGCGGATGCCGGTGCAGCCTTTGGTGGCGGTGCATCCCAGACGGTATTTGGTAGTCAGGGTAGCGGTAGTTTTCTGACTCGTGTAACTACCTTGATGGCGGTTGTGTTTTTTGTCACAAGCTTCTCGCTGGCTATTTTTGCCAAGCAACGTGCTGAAGTGGCCGGTGAAGCTGGCATTCCAATGCTTCAGGAGTCTTCTGCAGAGCACGTTCCTGCTATGGGTGAAGGCGAGAATAGCGAGACGAAAGAAGACGAGCTCCCTGAGTTCGAGTAAAGAGTTTTTGCCCAGGTGGTGAAATTGGTAGACACGCCATCTTGAGGGGGTGGTAGCGAGAGCTGTGCCGGTTCGAGTCCGGCCCTGGGCACCAATTTTCAACAAAGACGGCTTGGTTTATCCAGGCCGTCTTTGTTTGGTCAGTCCTTGACCGCTCCGCTTCGTATCTCTATACTTCGGCGGATATTGGAGTCGGTGATTCGTCCTGACTTCCAGGCAGGCCAGGTGTCTGTCGGCAGATAGCCGTTTTGGGTTTGGCTTTCTGCGAATTCTTGCAACAAAAAGCCCCGATTTCAGGGGCTTTTTGATTAAGGGGCCTGGCGCAAGGGCCCTAGTGCATAAAAGGGCTGATCAACAGCCCTTTTTTTGTTTTTGTACATTGAAAATTCTCAAGACGGAGGCGGCGACACTTGTCAGCCAAGCTTAAACAACTCGAAGACATACTGCGCCCGGTGATAGAAGGGCTCGGATATGAGTTTTGGGGTATCGAATTTCGTTCTCGTGGTTATCAGTCGATGCTTCGGGTATTTATCGATGACGCCGAAAACGGTATTGGCATTGAAGACTGCGAGAAAGTAAGTCGGCAAGTCAGTGGCGTTATGGATGTGGAAGATCCCATCCAAAGCGAATATACGCTGGAGGTTTCATCACCGGGGATGGATCGCCCGTTGTTTCGTCTTGAGCATTATCAGGCGTTTGTTGGGCATAAAGTTCAACTCAAGCTCCGAATGGCATTCGAGGGGCGCAGAAAATTTCAGGGCCTGATCAAAGGTGTAGAAGGTGACGAGGTGGTAATCGTGGTAGACGATCACGAGTACTTGTTGCCCTTCGACAGTATTGATAGAGCCAATATCGTTCCGGTTTTTGAATAAGCGTATTCAAGAATTTTTAGATGTATTGATTATTTTGAAGGCAGGGCAATCGCATGAGTAAAGAGATCTTGCTGGTAGTGGAAACCGTCTCGAACGAGAAAGGCGTCGATAAGGACGTGATTTTTGAGGCCATCGAGCTTGCGCTCGCCACTGCTGCCAAAAAGCGTTATGAAGATGAAGAGGCGGATATCCGCGTTTCCATCGATCGCCGTACTGGCGAATATGAAACATTCCGCCGCTGGTTAGTGGTAGATAATGACGCGGTTCCCGCATTGGGCACCGAACTGACCATGCAGGAAGCGGAAGAAATTGATACCTCGCTACAGCCGGGTGACATGCACGAAGAGCAGACGGAGTCCGTTGCTTTTGGTCGTATCGGTGCGCAGGCCGCGAAGCAGATCATTTTCCAGAAAGTTCGTGAAGCCGAACGTTCCAAGATAGTAGACAGCTACCGTGACCGTGTCGGTGAGCTGGTTTCCGGTACCGTCAAGAAGGTAACTCGGGATAACGTCATCGTGGATTTGGGTAGTAACGCTGAAGCGTTGTTGCCTCGAGAGCATCTGATTGCCCGTGAGACCTTCCGAATGGGTGATCGTGTGCGGGCCCTGCTGCTTGAAATCCGAGTTGATCATCGTGGTCCGCAATTGATTTTGAGTCGTACTGATGGCCAGATGCTGATTGAATTATTCCGCATCGAAGTGCCAGAGATCGCCGAAGAGTTGATCGAAATTCGTGGCGCTGCCCGTGATCCCGGTTCACGCGCCAAAATTGCTGTGAAAACCAACGACCGTCGTATCGATCCAGTCGGTGCTTGCGTGGGTATGCGTGGTTCGCGTGTTCAGGCCGTTTCCAACGAGTTGGGCGGTGAACGTGTGGATATCGTTCTTTGGGACGATAATCCGGCACAACTGGTTATCAATGCCATGGCTCCGGCGGAAGTTGCTTCCATCGTGATGGACGAAGATCGCCACACCATGGACGTTGCGGTTGCTGAAGATAATCTGGCGCAAGCTATTGGTCGAAACGGACAGAACGTTCGCTTGGCCACAGAGCTGACTGGCTGGACATTGAACGTGATGACCGAAGAAGAAGCCGGTGAGCGTCAAGAGCAAGAGCTCGGCCGTTTGCTCGAGCACTTCACCAAGCATCTCGATGTTGATGAAGAATTTGCAAGCGTCCTGATCGACGAGGGCTTTTCTTCCATTGAAGAAGTGGCCTATGTGCCGATGGAAGAAATGTTGGCGATTGACGGTTTGGACGAAGACACCGTGACGGAACTTCGTAAGCGTGCCAAAGATGCCCTGTTAAATCAGGCCTTGGCCGGTGAAGAAGCCCTTGAAGGATCAGAGCCTGCTGAAGACCTCTTGGAAATGGAAGGCATGGAGCGAGCACTGGCGTTTAAGTTGGCCGGTATGGGTGTTCGCACGATGGAGGATCTCGCAGAGCAGTCAGTTGATGATCTGCTAGAGATTGAAGGTATTGATGAAGAGCGTGCAGGTCAGTTGATTATGACGGCACGTGCACCCTGGTTTGAAGACCAGGCCTGATTCGGGAGAGGAGGACCAGTATGACTGATGTAACGGTAAAACAACTGGCCGCAGATGTAGGCGCTCCCGTGGATCGTTTGCTGAAGCAGATTGTGGAAGCTGGGCTACAGGCTCGCAGCGAAAACGATGCTGTGTCTGGCGATGAGAAACAGCAGTTGCTGGATTATCTGAGAAAGAGCCACGGCGATGACGAAGCAGAGCCGCGGAAGATCACGCTCAAGCGCAAGACAACGACCACGTTGAAAGCGGGTAAAGCCAAAACGGTTAACGTGGAAGTGCGCAAGCGTCGTACGTATGTCAAGCGTGCAGAATTGCATCCTGAGCCGGAAGCCGAAGCGTTAGAGCAGGAAGCACCTGTGGAGCAGTCGGTCGCTCAAGAGCCAGCACCGCAAGAAGCACCGCAAGTGGCTGCCGAGCAAGCACCAGCCCAGCCAGAAACAGAGGCGCCGAAAGCGCAAGCTGAAGTGGCAGAAGCACCTAAAGCTAAAGAGCCCGAGCCAGTCGTTGAAACTGCGCCAGAGGACATTCCGATGCCTCCGCCAGAAGACGATGGACGGGATCGCAAGCCGAAGAAAAAGAAAGAAAAAGGGCGTGAGCGCGGCGATGATGATGACGGCAAGCCGAAGAAGAAGCAGGCTGGCCATCGCGGTCCACGTAGCCGACCAGAAGAACCTCTGGTGATTTCCGAGGATGACGATTCTGCTCCTCGCAAACAGCTACGGGCCAAAAAGAAAACGAAAGAAAAGCGTCATGCTTTCGAGAGGCCAACCAAGCCCATGGTAAGAGAAGTTCAGATTCCAGAAACGATCACTGTTGGTGATCTAGCCCAGCGTATGGCTGTTAAATCCGCTGATGTCATCAAGACTCTGATGGGAATGGGCGTAATGGCCACCATCAACCAGCCTCTGGATCAGGAAAGTGCGATCCTGGTGACTGAAGAGTTGGGCCACAAGCCTGTAAGTGTCAGTGATGATGCGCTCGAAGAAGAAGTGCTGAGCAACATCACCGAACAGGACGAAGGCAAAGAGAAGATCAAGCGGGCTCCGGTTGTGAGCGTGATGGGTCACGTTGATCACGGTAAAACCTCACTGCTTGATTACATTCGCCGCACTAAAGTAGCAGCTGGCGAATCCGGTGGCATCACACAGCACATTGGTGCCTACCACGTTGAAACCGATCACGGCATGGTGTCCTTCCTGGATACCCCGGGCCACGCAGCCTTTACAGCGATGCGTGCTCGTGGTGCCCAGTGCACTGACATTGTCATTCTGGTTGTAGCCGCTGATGACGGCGTGATGCCGCAGACGAAAGAGGCGGTAGAACACGCTAAGTCGGCCGGTGTTCCGTTGGTTGTTGCCATCAACAAGATGGACAAAGAGCAAGCGGATCCTGATCGTATCAAAACCGAACTGTCAGCTCTGGACGTTATTCCGGAAGACTGGGGCGGCGACGTTCAGTTCGTGCCTGTATCTGCGCATACTGGTGCGGGTATCGACAATCTGCTTGAAGCCGTATTGCTGCAAGCCGAAGTGCTTGAGTTGGAAGCTTCTCCCGATGCATCTGCAAAAGGTGTGGTGGTTGAGTCTAGCTTGGAACGTGGCCGTGGTTCGGTTGCGACGGTTCTGGTTCAGAACGGCACGCTGCGCCAGGGTGAGATGGTTGTTGCAGGATCTTTCTTCGGTAAAGTTCGTGCCATGACTAACGAAGCTGGCAAGCCGGTTAAATCTGCTGGCCCTTCAATCCCGGTTGAGATTTTGGGTTTGAACGGTACTCCCGATGCCGGTGACGAGTTCTACGCCGTGTCCGATGAGAAGAAGGCTAAAGAATTGGCCGAACTACGTCAGACTCGCGAGCGTGAAACCCGTCTACAGCGTCAGCAGGCGGCCAAGCTTGAGAACATGTTTGAAAACATGGGCAAGGACGAGGTTAAGACTCTCAACGTTGTTCTGAAGACCGACGTGCGCGGTACCCTTGAGGCGATCACCAAGGCCTTGCGTGATATGGGTAACGAAGAAGTCCAGGTCAAAGTTGTCTCTTCCGGTGTTGGCGGTATCGCTGAAACCGATATCAGTCTGGCTATGGCTACCAACGCAGTTATCTTCGGCTTTAATGTTCGTGCCGATACTGCAGCTAAGCGTTTAGTTGAAAAAGAAGGTCTGGACCTTCGTTACTACAGCATCATCTATAACATGCTGGACGACGTTAAAGCGGCCCTGACCGGCATGCTGAAGCCAGAATTCCGTGAAGATATCGTTGGTATCGCGGATGTGCGTGACGTGTTCCGTTCACCGAAGTTCGGTCAGGTTGCGGGCTGTATGGTTACCGAGGGTAATGTGTACCGCAACAAGCCGATTCGTGTACTGCGTGACAATGTTGTGATCTTCGAAGGCGAGCTCGAATCGCTGCGTCGTTTCAAGGACGACGTACCAGAGGTTCGTAACGGTATGGAGTGTGGTATCGGCGTTAAGGGTTACGATGTGAAAGTGGGCGACCAGATCGAAGTCTTCGATCGCGTTCGCGTTGAACGTCAGCTCGAGTCTACGGGGGCCTAATGGCACGGGATTACAGCCGCATCGATCGTATTGGCGATCAAATGCAACGTGAGCTGGCCCAGATCATCCAACGTGAGGTGAAAGACCCTCGCGTTGGCATGATCACGGTGAATGACGTCAAAGTCAGCCGAGATTTGGGCTATGCCGATATCTACGTTTCGCTGTTGTCGACCGAAGAGCTAACCGAGCAATCTCCGGAAGTTCAGGAATCCCTGAAGGTGCTGAATAAAGCATCCGGATTTTTGCGTGGCCAAGTGGCGCGGGCGATGAAGTTGCGCGTTGTGCCTATGCTGCGGTTCCACTTCGACAGTCTGCTTGGTCACAGCCGTAAACTGGATCGTTTGATTCGGGAAGCTGTGGGTGACCAGCCTGCCGTTGGGCAAGATGATGGTGGCGAATCTGACGCGGACAGTTCGGAGCGTGACGCTTGAGTCGAAGACGTAAAGGTCGTGACGTAAATGGCATCCTGGTTATTGATAAACCCCAGGGTGTCACCTCCAACGGTATTCTTCAGCAGGTGAAGCGCCTGTATGGGGCCGCGAAAGCGGGCCATACCGGTGCTCTTGATCCGTTAGCCACTGGTGTGTTGCCTTTGTGCTTCGGCGAGGCTACCAAGTTTTCTCAGACGATGTTGGACAGCGATAAAGCCTATGTCACTACGGCTCGCTTAGGTGTTCGCACTGAAACTGGGGATTCCGAAGGCGCTGTTGTTGAAGAAAAACCGGTTCCCTCTTTAACGGAAACCGAGGTAGAAGCGGTTCTGGAAAACTTCCGGGGCGACATTCAGCAGGTTCCGTCGATGTATTCCGCTCTAAAGCATCAGGGCAAGCCTCTGTATGAATACGCTCGGGAAGGCATTGAAATCGAACGCCCGGCAAGGCCCGTTACCATCTATGAAATGAAGCTTCTTGCGGTTCGGGACAACGAACTCGATCTGGCGGTAACCTGCACTAAGGGTACGTACATCCGCTCATTAGTTGAGGACATCGGCCAAGAGTTAGGTTGTGGCGCTCATGTGGTGGCTTTACGTCGTACTTTGGCTGCGGGTTACACGCTTGAAAACGTTCAGAATGTCGAAACTCTGGAAGCTATGCGCGAGCGTGACGAAAGCCTCGACGGGTTGTTGTTGCCGCCGGAAAGCGCGCTGACTATGTTCCCGGAACACCGGCTTTCGGGATCGGCGTTGGTGTCGATATTGAACGGGCAACCAGTTAGAATACCCGGTCAGCCCTTTGAAGGATTTGTGCGTGTTTACGGCAATCATTCTTTTGTCGGGTTGGCTGAAGCTCAACCGGAAGGCGAAGACACCGTGCTGGTGCCTCGTCGACTGGTCAAGAACAACGGCAGATAAGCTGCCGCTGTATAGCCGGGCTGTAGAGATGCGCGGTTCGGCCGGATTTATCAGCATCGCAAACAATGAGGTGTAATATGGCACTTTCTGCCAGTGAGAAAGCTCAAATCGTTACAGATTTTCAGCAAGGTGAAAGCGATACTGGTTCCCCTGAAGTTCAGGTGGCTCTGCTGACCGCTAACATCAACAAGCTGCAGGATCACTTTAAGGCCAACAAGCAGGATCACCATTCCCGCCGTGGTCTTATCCGTATGGTAAACCAGCGTCGTAAGCTGCTGGACTACCTGAAGCGTAAAAATGCTGACCGTTACCTTGAATTGATCAAGCGTTTGGGTCTGCGTCGCTAATCGGATTTAGTGACCTGAAGGCTGGCCCGGGTTTCCCGCGGCCAGCCGAGTTTTCTCCTCCGCTGTCTGCGCTTGCTTGTAAGGCAACCAGGTGGCTATCTGCTGCAGTTGATTTGTCCGTGACACCAAAGGATTTTCCCTGTCGTAATGGAAAGCCGATATTGAAAGCAGGTTGTCGAAAAGCCGGGGCATCGCCGGGTTTTTGCGACAGCCTGTTAGCTTTCAGACGGGTTGCCTTTTGGTTCACCGTTCAGACTGCTGCGGCATAAATGGAAAACACGGGCTATGCTGAATCATTCAGTCATTAGCCACGTATTAAACAGTTGAAAAGCAGGAGTAAATTGTGGATCTGCAACCACGTACGAAAACATTTGAAATGGGTGGACACACCTTCACACTGGAAACCGGTCGCGTTGCCCGTCAGGCAACCGGTTCTGTTGTAGTTACCTGTGGTGATACGTCCGTTCTGGGTACCGTTGTTGGTGTCCGTGAAGCAAAGCCGGGCCAGCCTTTTTTCCCGCTGACCGTTAACTACTCCGAGAAGACTTATGCTGCGGGTAAAATCCCCGGTGGTTTCTTCAAGCGTGAAGGTCGTCCTTCCGAGAAAGAAACTCTGACGTCGCGCTTGATCGACCGTCCGATTCGTCCTCTGTTCCCGACGGGTTACATGAACGAAGTTCAGGTGATTCTGACGGTCATGTCGACCGACAAGAAGCAGGATCCGGATATCGCAGCCATGCTGGCCGCTTCTGCTGCCCTGGCAATCTCTGGTATTCCTTTTGACGGCCCTATCGGTGCCGCTCGTGTTGGTTTCACCAACGATAAAGGTTACTTCCTGAACCCTTCTTTTGAAGACCTGCAAACCTCTCTTCTGGATATGGTTGTTGCCGGTACTGATGAAGCCGTTCTGATGGTTGAATCTGAAGCCAAAGGCCTGTCTGAAGATCAGATGCTGGGTGGCGTTCTGTATGCTCACCAGGAAATGCAAACTGCAATCAACGCGATTAAAGAATTCGCTGCCGAGAACGGCAAGCCGCGTTGGGATTGGCAGCCAGAGCCGGAAGACACCGGACTGCTAGACGCGATCAAAGCCGATTTTGTGGGTCAGATCGAAGAAGCTTATGCCATTCGCGACAAGATGGCTCGTTACGCGCGTTTGGGTGAAATCAAAGCCGCTGCCGTTGAGAAACTGGCCGGCGAAGAAGGAGGTCAGCCTTCTGCCGACTTGGTGAAGAAGTACTTCGGCAAAGTTGAGAAGACAGTTGTTCGTCAGCAAGTTATCGACGGCAAGCCGCGTATCGATGGCCGTGACAACAAGACCGTTCGTCCGATCGAAGTGGAAGTAGGCATTCTGCCTTCTGTTCATGGTTCTGCCCTGTTCACCCGTGGTGAAACTCAGGCGATCGTGACCACAACTCTGGGTACGACCCGTGACGTTCAGACCATCGACGCACTGGAAGGTGAGCGTAAAGATCCGTTCATGTTCCACTACAACTTCCCTCCGTACTCTGTCGGTGAAGCCGGCCGTGTAGGTACTCCGGGTCGTCGTGAAGTGGGCCACGGTCGTTTGGCCAAGCGTGGTGTGTTGGCGGTTATGCCGACTATCGAAGAATTCCCGTACGCTATCCGTTCGGTTTCCGAGATTACGGAATCTAACGGTTCCAGCTCAATGGCTTCCGTGTGTGGTTCAAGCCTCGCGCTGATGGACGCTGGTGTTCCGATCAAGGCGCCGGTTGCCGGTATCGCGATGGGGCTGGTCAAGGAAGGCGAGAAGTTTGCGGTTCTGACCGACATTCTGGGTGACGAAGATCACTTGGGCGATATGGACTTCAAGGTTGCGGGTACCAAAGAAGGTATCACTGCGCTGCAGATGGATATCAAGATCAACGGTATCACTGACGAGATCATGGAACTTGCTCTTGAGCAGGCACAGGCTGCACGTTTGCACATCCTGGACGAGATGAACAAGGTTATCTCTGAGCCGCGTACCGAGCTGTCTGATCGTGCTCCGAGCATCACTACGATCAAGATTCATCCGGACAAGATCCGTGATGTAATCGGTAAGGGTGGCGCGACTATTCGTTCTATCTGTGATGAGACCGGTGCGTCTATCGATCTGGATGACGATGGTAACGTGAAGATCTACGCAGAAAACGGTGAAGCGGCTCAGGCGGCGATGAATCGTGTTAAGGAAATCACGGCTGAGATCGAAGTGGGCGCTATCTACAAGGGCCGTGTTGAGCGGATTGTGGACTTCGGTGCGTTTGTGAACATTCTGCCTGGCAAGGATGGTCTGGTGCACATTTCCCAGATCTCTGAGCGCCGTATCGAGAACGTGACTGATGAGCTGAGCGAAGGTCAGGAAGTTCTGGTTAAGGTTCTGGATGTGGACAACCGTGGCCGCGTTAAGCTGTCCATGAAGGAAGTTAAGGAAGGCGAGCAGGCAACTGAATTCGCTGACTAAGATTTCTGGTTTGTCTTGAGAAAACCCGCCTTTTGGCGGGTTTTTTCGTTTCTGGCTATTGCTGAATTATGGGGGTAGCGTGGTTTGGGGAAAGTGCTTTCAAAAGCCGCTACGAGCACATCCATGTGCGCTTCTTTCGGGCCGTCCTTGGCCCTCAAGACTTTTGAAAGCACTTTCCCCAAACCACGCACCGATCATGGGCAGTGGTTTCGAAACTAGAAGTTATCTCCCATAAACTCGAGAACCGCCTCACGATACGCAGGAATCACGAAGGTGGCTGCGTGTGGGGTATCCGTCTGGAGGAATTCTTTTGGATGCTCAGCGGTATCATAGAGCCTTGTGCCGTGGTGGAACGGGATGATGCCGTCTCGGATACTATGGATGATCATCACCGGTACGGGCGCTATGCCCGATATTCCGCCTACGCCTTCGTAGTCGTCGGGGATGGTCCAGCTCAGGGGGTATTGGAAGGGCCAGGTTAGCCAGAAGCTGTTGAGTTTTTCCCGGGCTATGTAGCGGAAGCCTGAGAAAGTGCCGTCGAGGATCACGCCGTTGAGTTTGGGTTGTTCGTTGCGTTGCACCCATTCGCTGGCAAGGGCAATCCCGAGTGCGCCGCCAAGGCTTTGACCTAGGAGGAAGAGTGGTTGGTCTGTTTGGCGCTCGGCCAGCCACCGTAAGCCGGTTTCGACGTCGTGTAGGGCGCCTTCGATGTCGGGAGCGCCGGTGGATTGGCCGTAGCCCCGGTAATCTAAGGTGAAGACGTTGTAGCCTTCCGGTGGTAGCCAAGCGACGTTGAGTATGTGAGCGCTTACGTTTTGGGCATTGCCGTGGAGGTAGTAGAGGGTACCTTTGGCGGGTTTGTCGGTTTTAGCCGGTAGCCACCAGCCGTGGAGAGTTTCTCCGTCGGCGGTGTTCAGGAACACATCTTCGTAATCCAGTTCGAGTCGGTCTGGGGTGATGTAGGTGGTGTTGTTTGGATAGAAGAAGACACTGCTGCAGCCGGTTTGCAGCAGTGTCAGGAATGCGAAAACTAGCGTGGTGAGCGCTTTCGAGTTTAGAAGTACGCGTGGATGCCTGCCTGCCATGTGCTTTGGTACCTGTCGAAGTGGTCTTCTCGAGTGAATTCGGTGAATAGGCTGAATTCGCGGCCGATGTGGTAGTTGGCTTTTAAGTAAAGCTGGTCTTGCCGGTGTTGGCTGCTGACGATCCAGGCTTTGGTTTTGACGCCGCCGAGTAAGCTGAAGTCTGGGCTTTGGTGCAGTACGCCAAGGTCTGCGCCCGGGGCGAAGTCGTAGCCGCGGCGGATGTCATCGTCGATTTCAAGGTCGGCCGTGGCCAGGGCGAAGACTTGGCTGTTGTCGCCGAGGCTCCAGCTGCCTCCGGCTCCACCTTCCAGATATGGCGCGAGCACCCGCTGGGTTCCCGTGTCGGTGCGGCGGCCGCCGAAGCCAACTTGCCAGGAAGTGGGGGAGAAGAACTGGTTGCGGGGGCTCAAGGAGCGAATTTCAACGCCGGTAATTTGTTCGACCTGAAGTTCGTCGTTGTCGTGATAGAGACGGGCATCCAATCGCAGGAACTGCAGCTGCGCTCCGGTTCGGTAGCCTTCGGGGGGATCGACGATGTCGTGGTAGGCCGGTCGAATGGTCAGATCGGTGAATGCGCTGTGGGCCAGCTGGCCTGAACTCAGGCTGAGCCTGAAGGTGTCGTGGCCTTGATCGTCGCGCACCGTGGGTTTTGCAACCGGTGGTATGGGTTTGGTGTTGTCGATTTGGCTTCGGGTCATCAGCAACTGGTGAGATAGCGGCGCGGCAATCTCGCGGGGCCAGTTGGCGGCTTCGCTCTGGTAGCGCACGTAGTCATAGGTTGCGTCGAGCAAGCGTGCCTTTTCGCCAGAGGGGAGGTTTTGAACCTCCGGATCGTCTACGTTTACGTAGCCGTTGGCAATTGCTGCGGCTATGGTTTGGTGCTCATCGGGCAGGGATTCGAGGTTGTGACTAACGGCTGTCGCGGCGGACGGCCGGTAATGAATGCTTTCAACCAGGTCTTTGTCGCGCACCCAACGTACTGTGTCGGAAGGGATCGCGTGAGTACTTACTTCCTCTAAAAGGTCAGTTCCTGGGCGGGCCACGTCAATAAGCGCGAGCAGACGGTAGGCGCAGTTTTCGTCAAAGAAGTAATAATCGAAATTTTTGTCCTGGATCTCCCAGGTGTGGGCCAGCATGGTGTCGACTTCTTGCTGGCTCAGGTTCAGGGTGTACTCCCATAAGTCCCGGTGTTCGATGTCGTTGTATAGGCGGATCATTTCGTAATAAGGCTTGATCGCGGTAATGCCCGGGTAGCCACCAAAGATACCGCGATAGGCGAATAGCAGTTCACTGTCGTGCTCGGCGGCATCGGCGGCGTAAGAAATGGTATTGGCCAGCAGCAGGTCGGTTTCGTTGTCATCCTGCGGTGGGTCGAGTCTCAGGAAGGTGTGGCCAAACATCGACGAGGGACTATTTAGGTAAGAAGCGGCAAACACCAGCGTGACTTTTTCGGTATTCAGGGTGCCGGCCCAGTCTTCGTAAGCCGGGCAGCTCACCGGTTCATTGGGCAGATCAAGCTGTTGTCGTAACCAGGCATCTCGGGCAGGGAAGCGGCAGCGCGCGTGGTCATTACCTTCGCCCGGTTGTTGAATCGCTTCCAGGGTGGCGGAAAGCTCTGCCTTCGGATGGGTTTTACCATCTTCGCTTAGGAAAAACGCCGGATCATCGGCCTGGCTCGTGTGGCCCGAACCCCAGCTGTTTTCATGATAGTGGCCAAGCGTGAGCCAAACCGGGTGTTCGTGAAGGTTCTCGGTATTAATCGCGAAGGCAGTGTGGGTTGCCAAGGTGCCGGCAAGCCATAAAGCAGCCTGCCCAGTGCGCAAGAGGTAGCCCATGGGTGTTTGGTGCATCCGGTTTGAGTGGAGAATAGGATAGTGCGCCATCCATAGCGCAGGTTCAATCCTTCGGGGCTAAGCGATTAGGCCGCCACGTACTTGCTCAGAGATGTGTTCTGTTCAAGCAGGGCTACGATTGCGTCTACCGCTTCGCCAGAAGTGGTTTCGGAGTTCGGGAAGATAGCTGCGAAGTTGTCCTGCAGTACCTGACGGAAATCAGCGCGATCCGCCTCTTCTACGCCAAGAAGCACGGCGAGAGTGTTCAGGTTTTCACCGGAGCCGCGGGACATGTCACGGGCAACCTTGTCGATGTTGCTGTCCATGTACATAGCCATGGATTGAACAGATTGGTTGGTGGAGCAACCCAGAGTACCGGTAGTCATACCAAAGGTCTGGTTACCGAATGTTCCGTTGGTAGTAGCCGCCAGCACGTGTGGAGCAATGCCGGACTGTCCCTTCCATATCATTGCGCCAACACCACAGCCAGGCTGAGCGAATGCCATAGAGGAAGCGCTGAGAAGAATTGCACCTGCGATCAGTTTTTTCATTATCCACTCCTTGTGTGGTTTTTCTCTCGTCACAAAACGCTTAAACGTAAAGCTGGTCATTTATTAGATAAGAACGGCTCGGAGGATGATGCCCTGCATGCAAACCGCTCCGGTAAGTATAGACGAGTCTGTAAAAATGCAAGTGGCACAAAGTATTAGACTGTTTTCAGAATTAGTTGTTATTGCTAATTGGTTTATAAATGTCGGAGTTAGATTATGTTGTCATAAAGGGGTGAGTTGCGTATAGTTTTGCCCGCCAAGACGGCGACCTTCAAAGACACATGGAGACATGATTGTGAAAAAATTACTTATTGCCTCAAGCCTTGTAATGGCCGGCGCGTTGACTGGTTGTAGCTCCCTGAACACCAGTGCACCTTCTCTGCCATTGACCGGTGCTGTTGCCACTGACGTTAAAGCTGACATCGAAGTTGGCGAAAAAATCACTGGCCAATCTTCTGTTACTCAGCTGTTTGGTCTGCTGACTCTGGGTGCTCAGAGCGAGTACGCTGACGGCGTTGCTTACGGTGCTAATGGTGGCGGTTCTCTGCTTTCACTGGGCGGCGCTTCTTTGACTGAAAAAGTTAAGTCTGCAGCAGCTTATAACGCCATTACCGAGTCCGGCGCTGATGTGATTGTAGCTCCTCGCTACACCGTTAAGCAGGAAGGTTATGGTTTCTTTGGCACCATCGACGTAACAGTTGAAGGTTACAAAGGCACAATCCGAAGCATTAAATAAGCTTTGTGATTGTCAAAAAAAGCCGGAGAGGGGGAGACCCCTCTCCGGCTTTTTTTGATGGGTAAATGTTACCCCCCCAGGTATGCCTCCCGGACTTCGGGATTGTTTAGCAAGTTCTTGCCTGTATCGTGCAGCCGGATCTTTCCAGTTTCGAGCACATAACCCCTATCCGCTAAATTCAGCGCTTGATGCGCGTTCTGCTCAACGAGAAATACCGTAATCCCCTCGTCTCGCAGCTGACCGATTATCTCGAAAATCTGCTGAATGATGATTGGAGCCAAACCCAGAGACGGTTCATCCAGAATAATCATATTGGGTTTGCTCATCAGTGCCCGGCCGATGGCCAGCATCTGCTGCTCTCCGCCTGACATGGTGCCGGCGCGTTGGTTTTCACGTTCTTTGAGCCGGGGGAATAGCTCGTAAACGTGATCCTGGCTTTTTTGAATCTCGGCCTTGGTGTTGAAGAACCCGCCCATATGCAGGTTTTCCTCTACGGTCAGGCCGGAAAATACCCGACGGCCTTCCGGCACAATGGCGATGCCTGAGCGCATGATGTTGGAGGTGGCATCGAGAGTGATGTCCTTGCCTTCCAGAATAATGCGCCCCGAGCTGGCCTGCGGATGGCCGCATACCGTCATCAGAAGAGTGGTTTTACCGGCCCCGTTTGCGCCGATCAGCGAAACGATTTCTCCCTTGTTCACTTCAACAGAGACACCGTGTAAGGCCTCAATTTTGCCGTAATGTGTATGAACGTTTTCCAGTACTAGCATACTTCTTCCTCAGGCCTCGCCCAGATAAGCTTTGATCACGTCGTCGTTCTGGCGTACTTCGGCCGGAGTGCCGCTGGCCAGAGGGCGTCCCTGGTTAATGACGGTAATCCGGTCAGAGATATCCATTACGAGGCTCATGTCGTGCTCTATCAGCAATACTGAAACGTTATAATCCTCTTTCAAACTCATGATCAGTTGGTTGAGATCGTTCGTTTCAGCCGGGTTGAGGCCGGCTGCGGGCTCGTCGAGCATTAATAGCTTGGGCTCTGTAACCATGCAACGAGCGATTTCCAGACGCCGCTGCTGGCCATAGGCAAGGTTGCCTGCTTCCCGGTTAGAGAGCTCCAGTAGGCCGACACGTTCCAGCCAATAGGCCGCTTTATCCAGTGACCGCTGTTCGCGAGAACGGTAATTCGGTGTTTGGATCAAGCCGGCAAGCAAGTTGGTGTTCAAGTGGCGGTGTTGTGCAACCAGCAGATTTTCAACCACGGACATTTGGCCAAATAATCGAACGTGTTGGAAGGTACGCACCATACCAAGTCGAGAGATCTTATAGTCAGGTTTGCCTTGTACTTCTTTGCCTTCAAACAGAATCTTTCCACCAGTGGGTTTGTAGAACCCGCTTAGGCAGTTGAACACGGTGGTTTTACCGGCACCATTAGGACCGATCACCGAGACGATTTCATGGTTCTGAACGTCCAGGTTTACGCCATCCACGGCTAGCAGGCCGCCGAAACGCATGGACAGATCTTGTACTTCCAGCATACCTGTCACTCCTGCCGTTTCAGTGAAATGGGAATTCGACGCATAGGCATCAGACCTTGAGGCCTCCATACCATCATCAGAACCATGGCGGCCCCGAAGACGAGCATTCGGAAGTCTGAGAACTCGCGTGCGAGCTCCGGCAGGATGGTGACGGCGATCGCCGCGAGAATAACGCCAATCTGAGAACCCATGCCGCCCAACACAACGATGGCCAGAATGATGGCGGATTCCAGGAAGACAAAGGATTCTGGGCTGATGAAGCCCTGTTTGGACGCGAAGACGGTGCCGGCAAAGCCGGCGAAGAACGCGCCAATGGTGAACGCAGACAGTTTAACGGCGGTGCGGCTCAAACCGAGGGAACGGGCTGCAATTTCGTCTTCCCGAAGGGCTTCCCAGGCCCGGCCAACCGGCATACGCATTAAGCGGCGGATGACCAGCGCAGTAATGACGGCCAGTACGAGAGCGATCAGGTACAGGAATATAACCTTGTGTTCACCGCTGTAGGCAATGCCGAAGGTTTCATGGAAGGAGGTGTTGCCTTCTCCTTTAACCCTGCGCCCGAACTCCATGCCGAACAAGGTCGGGTCTGGAATGCCACCGATACCGTTAGGGCCGCCGGTAACCGCCGTCCAGTTATTCAAAAGAATACGAATGATTTCACCGAAACCCAGTGTCACGATGGCCAGATAGTCGCCTCGCAGCCGTAACACCGGGAACCCGAGCACCAAACCAAAGGTCGCGGCCAGCAGAGCGCCAACCGGCAAGGCCATCCAGAAGGTGAATCCGAAGTACTGGTAGAGCAGCGCAAAGGTGTAAGCGCCCACCGCATAGAAGGCAACGTAGCCAAGGTCGAGAAGACCGGCGAGGCCGACCACCACGTTCAAACCCAAAGCCAGCATGATGTAGATGAGCACCAGTGTGGCCAAATCGACGGAACCCCGCGACACCACGAACGGCCAGAACAGGGCCAGGACGATAATGGCGGTTAGCACCCAAGCTTCCACTTTCGCCCGTTTCTCGGCGGGCATGGGTTCACGGCCGCTTAACGGGTTCAGCTTAGGCAGTTTGCCTAAATTGCCCATGATGTTGTCACGGAACAGCTGGAAGAAAAAGACGATGCCGGCCGCCAGAAAGATCGAAATGATGGTGGTTGGGGTGGCACCTTCAAGCCCAATTTGGGTGCCTTGGGCCACCAAGTCGAGACCGAGGATAGGGTAGGCGATAACGACGGTAACGATCGCACAGAACAGCGCGTGCTTTAAGTTGTGTGTTGCCATCAGATCTTCTCAACCTCCGGTTTGCCAAGCAGGCCGGTGGGTTTGAACAGCAGAATCAGTATCAGCAAACTGAACGAAACAACGTCTTTGTACTCTCCGCTTAGGTAGCCGGAGGTCATGCTCTCGGAAACGCCGAGAATCAAGCCGCCCAGCATGGCGCCGGGAATGCTGCCAATGCCGCCGAGTACCGCTGCGGTGAACGCTTTCAGGCCGGCGATAAAACCAAACAGTGGATCAACCGAGCCGTAGTACATGCCCAGTAACAAGCCGGCAACTGCTGCCAGCGATGCGCCAATGATAAAGGTCGCGGAAATGATCCGGTTGGTGTCGATGCCCAGCAGGTTCGCCATCCCCAGATCTTGAGAAACGGCCCGGCAAGCTCGCCCGATGCGAGAGCGCGAGATGAACAATGAGAGCAGGGTCATGCAGATCAGTGTGGTGATAAAGATGGTGATCTGCATGTAGGAAAGTGAAAGCTGGAAACTTTCAGGGGGACCAAAGCGAAAACTGCCGTCGATCAGCGCCGGGAAGCCGATGTTGCGTGAACCTTGGGCCAGATGGATGTAGTTTTGCAGAAAGATCGACATACCGATGGCGGAGATGAGCGGTATTAACCGGTGACGTCCGCGTACCGGGCGATAGGCGACTCGTTCAACCGCCCAGCCCATAGAGCTGGATACAATCACTGCGCAAATCAGCGCAACCAACAAAATGACGGGTAACCAAGCAACGCCGAGGGTGGCTAAACCGGTAATGGCAATAAGCGCAGTGTAGGCGCCGATCATATAAATTTCGCCGTGGGCGAAGTTGATCATGCCGATAATGCCGTAAACCATCGTATAGCCGATGGCGATCAGGGCGTAAGCGCTCCCGATCGTGAGCCCGTTAACGAGCTGTTGAGAAAAATATAGGAGGTCTTGCATGCTGGGGGAGCTCCGAGTGCATACGGCCAGAAAAGCACCTTCCCCCGGATCGCGGTTGGAAGGTGCTCTTATTCATACCTCGTAAGAGGATTTGGCTTACTGTGCCGGAGTCTTACTGCCGTCAGAATGCCATTCGTACACCACAAATTCGAAGGACTTCAGGTCCCCGGCTTTGTCGTATTGAACGGTTCCGATCGGCGTTTCGAAACTGTTGGCGCGCAAAGCGGCGGCAACGTCAAACGGGTCTTTGGAATCGGCTTGCTTGATACCTTCAACGACTAGCTGAACAGCGGTGTAAGAAGGCAGAACAAACGGACCGGATGGGTCTTCGCCCTTGTCTTTGAAGGCTGTGACCAGTTCCTGGTTCTCGGCTTTCTCATCAAAGCTTGGTGGCAGGGTGACCAGTAAGCCTTCTGCGGCTTCACCGGCGATGGTGTTGATGTCTTTGTTACCAACCCCTTCCGGGCCCATGAACTTGGCCTCAACGTCGGTTTGGCGAGCTTGGCGCAGAATCAGTCCCAACTCAGGGTGGTAGCCACCGTAGTAGACGAAATCCACGTCGGCTTGCTTGATTTTCGTGACCAGCGAGGAGAAGTCTTTGTCGCCGGCGGTGATGCCTTCGAACATGGCAACTTCGATGCCCGCATCTTTCAGCGTGTCACGAACCGCAGTGGCAATGCCTTCACCGTACTGTTGCTTATCGTGAACAACGGCAACTCGCTCTGGCTTCTGGCTGGCGATGTAGTTACCGGCGACTGGGCCCTGCATGCTGTCCAGGCCAATGGTGCGGAACACCAGCTCATAGCCGCGTTCGGTGATTTCCGGGCTGGTAGACGCCGGGGTAATCATCAGAATGCCTTCATCTTCGTATATGTCGGAGGCAGGCTGGGTCGAGCTGGAACACAGATGGCCAATAACGTACTGAACGCCTTCATTCACCAGGCGGTTAGCAACGGTAACGGCTTGCTTTGGGTCGCAAACGTCATCGACTTCAACAGCAACCAGATCTTCACCCATCACACCGCCGGCGGCGTTGATGCGTTCGATGGCCATGCGGGCGCCAGAGAACTGCATGTCACCATACTGGGCGACCGGGCCGGTCATGGGGCCTGCAATGCCTATTTTGATATCTGCGGTAGCATGGCTTGCGGCCATCAGAGCTACAGATGCGCTTACAGCGGTAGCGAGTTTCTTTGCGGAAATGTTCATCGTGTTTTGTTCCTGTGTCTCAGGGTTCTTCTTATGTTCACAATGAGTTAAGAAACACCACAGTTCAGGCCTTGTCAAGCAAATGCGTGTAGGGCTGCGATACATATGCCAGTTTAGGCATCTTGCGAATCGTCGTGATCGATATAAACCAAATTTTTGAAGTTTTCGTGATCGTGCAATTGCTCGAAGCTTGGGTCAACCGATGCATCGTCTCGGTAGGCTTCGGAGATCTCGATGGCTTTTGCAAGGTTGGCAACCGCGTCTTCCCAGCGGCCGATCTCGGCAAAGGCGCAGGCCAGTTGGTAAAGCGCATGGCCGTTGTCTGGAGCCAGTTTGAGCGCGCGGTTACACAGGCTGATGGCCCAGAGCGGTTCTTGTATTTCGAGAACGGCATCGGCTTTGTAGCTCAGCGCTTCAACATCGTCTGGCCGGAGTTCCAGAATCTGGTCGTAGGTGTTGATCTTGTTCTGTTGCGACGTTTCCTGGCTGGCTTTGAGCCAGAGCGCATGGACTTCGTTGGTTAGCTCGATTTCCGCCTGGTTCTGGTGAATGATCTCCGACTTTTGCTGTAACTGCACTTCAATGGCCTTCAAGCGCTTTTCGTATTCCACCACCAATTCGTTAACTCGTTCTTCTGCAAGGCCTGTGAGCTGGTGGCGCATGTCGCGAATCGAGTTCCAGCCGATAACGACGAGAATGGAGGTGGCGCCAGCAATCAAGTAGAAGAAGTAGGTGACCGTATCGGCGGCATAAGACATGGATTTGTCGGCCACCGACAGCTCCTTCTCGACGACTTTCTCTATCAGCTCGGCACGGGTGTTTTGCATGTCTTGTCTAAGTGCTTTTGTTTCGTCGAGCAGGTATAGCTCTACGAAGGGCGTATACATCGGTTTTTCCAGTGTTTTGATACTTTCTTCCAAGTCTTCGGCTGACAGCTCTTTGTCTGGGCCAAGTTCCTGCCGTTGTGCATGGAGGTGTCCGGCAAAAATAAGGGCGAGGATGAAAACGAGGTAGTGCCTGATCATTAAAGATGTCCGCTTTTCGGTGAGTAGAACAGTATCAGTGAATGACCTTAGCACAGTGGCTATTAGAAATAATGCCGAGGGGCAGCGCGAGTTGGCGGCATAGGGCGTTGCAGGTGAGCTAGGTAATATTCGCACTTGCATCAAAGAGGGCGAAGACCTCTAATAGTTAGAGGTATAAACAAATCGCTTGGGAGTCGAGTTTTGGATAGTTACGAGCAGGTGTTGGTAGCGCTTCGGCGGGTTATCCGGGCAACGGATTTGCATTCGAAACGGTTGAGTAAGCATGCCGGGCTGACGGGGCCTCAGTTGCTGATTATGCGCACCATTCGTGATTTGGGTGAGGTGACAATCGGTACGATTGCCGAGAATGTCAGTCTCAGTCAGGCAACGGTAACGACCATTCTCGACCGCCTTGAGCACCGTAAGCTGGTTTATCGGGTGCGTAGCACGAAGGATAAGCGAAAGGTGCATGCGCATTTGACTGAAGACGGAGCGGATCTTTTGGCTCGTGCGCCGAACCCTTTGCAGGAAGACTTCATTGAGAAGTTTCAGAATCTGGCAGAGTGGGAGCAGACGATGATTTTGTCGTCGTTGCAGCGTGTGGCTCACATGATGGACGCTGATGACATTGATGCTTCGCCAGTTCTGACGGTGGGGTCTGTGTTGAAGGATGACGGCTGGAAGGAGAAGGCCTGAGGTTGGGGCCTGGCACTGGGTGGGGCGTATGTTTTCTTTGGAATAATAACTCGCTTCGCTCGGACATCTTCTTCTGGCAGAAAACACACGCCCCACCCAGTACCGATCGGGCTATCGGTATGGGTTAATGCACGCTAGACCCACTCTTCGGCTTATTGCCAAAGCACACCTGAAGCACGTCGTTGTAGTTCTTGGCAAAGTTCACGGTTAGCCCTTCTTTGAGATAATCCGGCAACTCATCGTAATCCCCCCGGTTTGCCTCGGGCAGAATCAGGTTGCTGATTTTCTGCCTTCTGGCGGCAATCACCTTTTCACGAATTCCACCGACCGGTAGTACCTGTCCAGTCAGCGTTAGCTCGCCGGTCATGGCCAGATTCTGCTGGGGTGCTTCCCTGCGGGCGATCGAGAGCAGGGCGGTTGCCATGGTGACACCGGCGCTGGGGCCGTCTTTCGGTGTTGCGCCTTCGGGCACGTGCAAGTGTACGAAAGACTTCTCGAAGAAGGTCGGGTCGCCTTTAAAGCGTTTCAAATTGGAAGCCACGTAGCTGTAGGCGATTTCTGCGGACTCGCGCATGACGTCTCCCAACTGCCCCGTCAGTTTGAAACCCCGATGGTGGGTATGCACGCGGGAGGCTTCGATGCTCAGAGTAGCTCCGCCCATGGCGGTCCACGCTAAACCAGTGACCACACCAGTACCTTTCAGGGATTTTTCTTTACGGAATGCTGGTTGGCCGAGATAGGTGGTTAAGTCGCCCACACCGACTCTGACCGGTTCACCCGGATGTTCCAGCAGTTTCACAATGCCTTTGCGAATAATTTTGTGCAGCAGCTTTTCAAGGCTGCGTACGCCAGCTTCCCGGGCATACCCTTCGATCACTTGGCGCACGGCAGCGTCTGAAATGTTTAGCTGTTTTTTCAGTAAGCCGGCACGTTTGAGCAGGCGAGGGATCAGGTAATGCTTGGCAATGGCAAGCTTTTCTTCACAGATGTAGCCAGACAACCGAATCACATCCATCCGGTCTAGTAGTGGCCGGGGGATGGTGTCTAGCTGGTTGGCGGTGCAGATGAACAGGACCTTGGACAGATCCATGCGGACATCCAGGTAGTGATCCAAAAACTCTTTGTTTTGCTCCGGGTCCAGAGTTTCCAGCAGGGCGGACGCCGGGTCGCCCTGGAAGGAGGAGCCGATTTTGTCGATCTCATCCAGCATGATGACGGGGTTGGCAACTTTTGTGTCTTTGAGTGCTTGCACAAATTTGCCCGGCATCGCGCCGATGTAGGTGCGGCGGTGGCCTTTGATCTCGGCTTCGTCGCGCATGCCGCCAACACTGAAACGGTAGAATTCGCGGCCCAAAGCATCTGCCACGGAGTGGCCGATCGATGTCTTGCCCACGCCCGGCGGGCCAACCAGCAAGAGGATGGAGCCACTCATTTCGCCTTTGAAAGAGCCTTCAGCAAGGAACTCGATGATGCGGTCTTTGACATCATTCAGGCCGTCGTGGTCCCGGTCCAATATCTTTCGCGCAGCAGCGAGATCGAAATGGTCTTCGGAGTATTCGCCCCACGGCACTTGCGTGAGCCAGTCGAGGTAATTGCGGGTGACGCCGTATTCCGGCGAGCCTTGCTCCAGAATCTGCAATTTCTGAACTTCCTCGTCGAAGCGTTCTTGCACCGCGTCCGGCGGGTTCAGTTTGGCCATCCGCGCTTCGAAGCGCTCTGCATCGGCGGTCTTGTCGTCTTTGGCGATGCCGAGTTCGCGCTGAATGACCTTCAGTTGCTCGCGCAGGAAGAATTCACGCTGGTGCTTCTGCACCTTTTCGTTCACTTCCTCGTTGATTTCGGACTGCAGGCGAGCGACTTCCAGCTCTTTGCGCATGAGCAGAAGCACCCGCTCCATGCGGCGAAGCAGCGGAACCGTATCCAGAACTTCCTGCAGCTCCTGCCCGGGAGCGCTGGTCATAGACGCGCCGAAGTCGGCCAGTGGCGAGCTGTCATCCGGGCCGAAGCGCGAGAGGTACTGTTTTACGTCTTCGCCATAGAGCGGATTCGTGCGCAGCAGTTCCTTGATGGCACCGATGATGGCGAGGGTGTAAGCCTTAAGCTCGTCGGCCGGCTCTTCTGGCTCTTCTGGCTCTTCCGGGTATTCGACCTCCACCAGATAGGGCGGGCGGCGGCGCAGCCATTGCACGACCTTGAAACGGTGCAAGCCCTGAGCAATGAATTGGACTTTGCCGTTGTCGTGCTGGGCTTGATGGACCCGAACGGCGCAGCCCATTAATTCCAGTTCGTCGCTGGCAGGCACGCCTGAGTCACTCTCGGTGTCCTCAACAAAGCAAATGCCGAGCATTTTGTGATCGGTTTCCGCCACCCGTTTCAGGGTTTCCTGCCAAGGATCTTCGTTGACCATCACCGGCTGCACCTGTGCCGGAAAAAATGGCCGGTTGGTGACAGGCAGCACATACATTCTGTTTGGCCGGGCTTGTTGTGGCAACGCGAGGGCCTTGTTGTTTTCTTCTTTACCGATGTATTTGGTCACGTCTTCTTCAAATTCGTCCAGGGAGTCTTTGCGGTTTTCGTCGTTCATACCGTTCGCTCTAAAGGCGTGAGTGTTTACTGTCCTATGTGACGGCGATGGTGAGATTTTCAAGTTGGCTTGATTTTTATTGTTTGGCCCCCATTACCAAAGCCATCAAACATCCTTTTGACCGGGTTACTTTATGACTGCTTCACCCTATATCTTCGATGCCACCATGGACAACTTTCCGCAAGAGGTAATGGAAGCCTCTGCCAAAACGCCCATCCTGGTGGATGTTTGGGCGGACTGGTGCGCGCCGTGCAAGCAGCTGATGCCGATACTGGAAAAGCTGGCGGACGAATATCAGGGCAACTTCCTGCTGGCCAAAGTGAATGCTGATGAGCAGCAAGAATTGACGTCTTCTTTGGGTGTGCGCAGTTTACCGACCGTTATTCTTGTGAAAGATGGCCAGGCTGTAGACGGATTCAATGGTGCCCAGCCGGAAAGTGAAATCCGCAAAGTGCTGGAGAAGCACGTTGAACTGCCGGCAGAAGACCCTTACGAAAAAGCTCATGCGCTTTGGGAAACGGGTGATCTGGACGGTGCGCTGGCGATCCTGACGGAAATGAACCAGAAGGACCCGGAAGATCTCGACGTATTGATTGATCTGGCCCAGCTCAAAGCCGAACAGGGCGATCTCGAAACGGCCGAACAAGTGCTCGACAGCTTGCCACCGGAAGAGAAGCTGCAGACCAAGGCCAAACAGCTGGCGGCTCGGATCAAGTTTCTAAAGCAGTCCAGTGAGCTGCCTGCTCTTGAAGGTTTGGAGCAAGCATTGGAAGTCAATCCAAAGGATCCGGAAGCCCTGCACCAGTTAGCGCTGCATAAGGTGCTGCAGGAGGAGAACGCAGAGGCGATGGACTTGTTGATCCGGCTCATGCAGTCGGACAGCACTTATAAAGACGGTGTGGCCAAGTCGACGTTGGTGGAGTTGTTTGAGAAGCTGGGCAATAACAATGCGGATGTGCGGACGTATCGGAGAAAGTTGTATACGTTGATGCATTGAGGTCGCACAGTAAAAAGGCCAGATGAATTTCTTCATCTGGCCTTTTTGTATCTGCGTCAGGTAAGGGTGTTATCCATTCCCTTTCTGCATCTGTTCAAACTCATCTTCAAAAAAGAACTTTTCCTCTCCGAAGGCAGGCTCCAGCTCATGAAGCCAGGTGGCTGTTTCGCTGAACTTGGCGAAGAACGGGCGCTGTACCCAGTCCGGGTTGCGGCCTTGCAGGAAGCGCAGCACGAAAACCTTTTCGCCTTTGATTTCGGCAATACCCTGAATTTCTACTTTGCCGGGACCGGCACTCATGCTGGGGCCTCGTGCGGTACGGGCCAGCCCGGAGACCTTCTTCATGGCTTCTCGGTAGATGTTGTAGGCTTCCGCTAGCGGCACTTCAAAGTAGTTCTTGGCGCCGGTGTCCCGCTCTACAAACATGTAGTAAGGGATGATGCCCAGCTTCACTTCTTTCTTCCACAACTTGGCCCATGCGTCGGCGTCGTCGTTGACGTGCTTGATCAGCGGGCCCTGCGCACGGATTTCTGCTCCGGTGGCGCGGATGCGGCGAATGGCTTCTTCCGCGATGTCGGTAGTGATTTCCTGCCAGTGGTTGTAGTGCGCCATGATGGCTACGTGCTTGCCGGCATCAACCAATTTGGCGAACAGCTCGATCAGTTCGTCTGCATCCTTGTCGGTTACGAAGCGGTAGGGCCAGAAGGTGAGGGCCTTGGTACCGATTCGAATGGTCTGGATGTGGTCGAATTCCGGCTGAAGCAGTGGTTCCAGGTACTGGGCCAGGCTTTTGGTTTTCATAACCATGGGGTCGCCGCCGGTTACCAGCAGATCGGTCACTTCGGTGTGTTCCTGCAGGTAGCCGTGAAGCTTCTCGGCTTCGGTGCTGGACATCTTCAGGTCTTTGTCGCCGACGAATTGCGCCCAGCGGAAGCAGAAGGTGCAGTATGAGTGACAGGTCTGGCCTTGGGCTGGGAAGAACAGCACTGTTTCGCGGTATTTGTGCTGTACGCCGTCCAGCACTTCGCCGTCCAGCTCCGGCATGTTCATTTCCATTTGGCCGGCTGGGTGCGGGTTCAGGTCATCGCGGATTTGCTTGGCAACGGCCTGGATTTCTTTCTTGTCTGCGCCGTCCCGGTGCATTTGTGCCATCTGCTCGTAATGCTCGTCCTTCAGCATACCCTTTTGCGGGAACACTAACTGGTAGATGGGGTCGTTTGGAACTTTGTCCCAGTTGATCAACTCGTTGATGACGTATTCGTTGACGCGGAAGGGCAACACACTGGCCACAACCTTCATCTCAAACAGGGTTTCCTCTGGCAGGCCCTGAATGGCTTCAATTTTGTCGAGCTGGCGGTCAGTAAACACCTTAAACCGGCGCTCTTCGAATTCCTGCACCGGAATACGGTTAGGAAAGGTGACGATGGAGTTCATAGATCGCCCTCTGTTGGGTAATAAAATAAAAGAAGGCTATAGCACCTTCATAATTGCCTAAAAAACGGGCCGAAAATTATACAGAATTCTGAAATTATTTTCAGTTCTAATTAATTTTCCCGTGGGGTCGCATTGCCCTGAATGGTTCTGTTTTGGGGTGGAGGCCTGTCATTACGGGGTGTGGTCGTTCGTCGGGAACAGGAAAAATATTTAGCTACGCGAAGGTTTATTGGGGCGGTTCGGGTATCAGACCTTGGTCGGGGGTGTGTTGTTTTAATGAAGTGAGTTGGTCATTATTACGTAAATAAACAGAAATTATGCGTGCCTTGATGTCGTTATTTCAGGTTTCCGGCTAAAAAACGTGTTTGTTTTGCTAAAAGTACGTAATTTCAGTGAGCCGCATTCCTGAGGCAGTCCGCCACAGGAAAAAAATGAAAGCTGTTCTATGCTTGAGGGAAGTCATGCAGGCCACTCAGCATTTCTCGCAAGCTGTTACTTCAATAATAAAGCTGCCTGTTATCGCAGTTTCCAATTTCGCATCGTGTTTGGCTGCTGATCGTGGCGCACGTTGCACTCGTTAGGTTCAGGGGAGGGTTAGATGTACCAGGATGATGATCCCATTGAGACCAGAGAATGGTTAGATGCACTGGAATCTCTGATCGAGAATGAAGGTATAGATCGAGTTAAGTACATACTGGAGCGCCTTTCCGAGCGCGCCAGTCGAGATGGCACTCAGCTGCCGTACTCCATCACAACGCCATTCCGCAATACTATTCCGGTAACGCAGGAAGCTAGAATGCCGGGTGATCTGTTCATGGAGCGCCGAATCCGTTCACTGATTCGCTGGAACGCCATGGCTATGGTGGTGCGGGCTAACAAGCGCCCGGGCGATTTGGGGGGGCATATTTCTACGTTCTCTTCTGCTGCCACATTGTATGACGTGGGCTTCAACTACTTCTTCCACGGTGGCGATGACAAGCGGGATTCAGATTTGGTGTATTTTCAGGGGCATGCGTCGCCGGGTATCTATGCGCGTTCGTTCCTTGAGGGTCGGTTCAGTGAAGAGCAGTTGGACAAATACCGTGAAGAAACCGGTGGTGAAGGTCTGTCCTCCTACCCGCACCCATGGTTGATGCCAGACTATTGGCAGTTCCCCACTGTCTCCATGGGGCTCGGGCCGATCCAGTCCATCTATCAAGCGCATGTGATGAAGTATTTGCACAGCCGCGAACTGATCGACATGGGCGATCGAAAGGTTTGGAGCTTCCTGGGCGACGGCGAGTGTGACGAGCCCGAAACCTTGGGCTGCATCTCCAAAGCTGGCCGAGAAAAGCTGGATAACCTGATCTTCGTGGTGAACTGCAACTTGCAGCGTCTGGATGGTCCGGTTCGTGGTAACGGCAAGATCATGCAAGAGCTGGAAGGTTCTTTCCGGGGTGCCGGCTGGAACGTCATTAAAGTCGTTTGGGGTCGCATGTGGGATCCGCTGTTTGATCAAGACGAAGACGGCGTCATGCAGCGGGCTATGGATGAGGTTTGCGACGGTGATCTGCAAAACTACGCGTTCAAAGGCCCATCCGCCACCCGCAAAGAGTTCTTCGGGAAATATCCGGAAATGGCTAAGCTGGTTGAAGGCCTGTCAGATGACGACATCGCCAAGCTGAACCGTGGCGGCCACGATCCTTATAAAGTGTATGCGGCGTATCACCGTGCGGTGCACCAGAATAACGGCAAACCGACGGTGATTTTGGCCCACACCATCAAAGGTTACGGCTTTGGCGCAGCGGGTGAAGCGCAGAACACCGCACACTCGCTGAAGAAGCTGGATCTGGATACCCTCAAAGCGTTCCGGGACCGGTTCGGTGTGCCCCTCAAAGATGAGGAGCTGGAAGATGTGCCCTATTACCGCCCGGCACCGGACAGCCCCGAACTGGTGTACATGAAGAAAAAGCGCCAAGAACTGGGCGGCTTCTACCCGAAACGTAATAAAGACTGTCAGCCGTTGCAGATACCTGATCTGGATATCTTCAAAGCGGTGCTGGAAGGTTCTGGTGATCGCGAAATCTCCACCACTATGGCGTTTGTGCGTTTGCTGGGTGCTTTGGTTAAAGACAAGCGTGTGGGCAAGCGTGTGGTACCGATCGTTCCGGACGAAGCCCGTACTTTTGGTATGGAAGGCATGTTCCGTCAGCTGGGTATCTACACGTCTGAAGGGCAAATGTATGTGCCTCAAGACCGTGACCAGATCATGTATTACCGTGAGGCCAAGCAGGGCCAGATCTTGCAGGAAGGCATCAACGAAGCCGGTGCCATGGCGACCTGGATGGCTGCGGCTACGTCCTACAGCAATAACAGCTTCCCGCTGATTCCGTTCTACACGTTCTATTCCATGTTTGGTTTCCAGCGAATTGGCGATCTGGCCTGGGCGTCTGGCGACATGCAGGCTCGGGGTTTCCTGATCGGTGGCACCGCTGGACGTACCACGCTGAACGGTGAAGGTTTGCAGCACCAGGACGGTCACAGCCATGTGTTGGCGAATACCATCCCTAACTGTAAGGCCTACGACCCGGCCTACGGTTACGAAATGGCCGTAGTGATCCATCACGGCATGAAGGAAATGTTTGAAGAGGACCAGAACGTTTTCTACTACTTGACCATGGAAAACGAGAACTACGTGCAGCCTGCGATGCCGAAGGGTTGTGAGGAAGGCATCATCAAAGGCATGTACCTGTTTGAATCCGTTGAAACCAAAGGCAAGAAAAAATCGCCGCGGGTTCAGCTGATGGGCGCTGGCGCCATTCTCAACGAAGTGCGCGAAGCAGCCCAGTTGTTGAAAGAAGATTGGGGTGTGGCATCGGATGTCTGGAGTGTGACCAGCTACAACGAGCTGGCCCGCGATGGTCAACACGTTGAACGTTGGAATGCCCTGCACCCGGATGACAAGCCGCGTAAAGCCTATGTAACCCAGTGTCTGGAAAAGCAGAAAGGGCCGGTGATTTCATCAACCGACTACATCAAACTGCATTCTGAACAGCTACGGGCCTATGTCCCGGCTACCTATATGACGTTGGGTACCGACGGCTTCGGCCGCAGTGACACCCGCGAGAAGCTTCGCAATTTCTTCGAAGTAGACCGTTATTACGTCGCGGTTGATGCGTTGGCGGCTTTAGCTAAAGACGGCGAAATCGACCAGAAGCAGGTTCTCGAAGCGATGCGCAAGTACGGTATCGATCGCAACAAACCGAACCCGGCGCACAGCTAAGGAGTCCGCTATGAGTGAACAGGAAATTAAAGTTCCCGATCTCGGCGGTGCTGATGAAGTCGAAGTGATCGAAATCATCGCCAGCGAAGGGGATACAGTACAGGAAGAAGATCCGATTTTGACGGTTGAAACCGACAAGGCGACGGTCGAATTACCGTCCCCGGCCGCCGGTAAGATCAGCAAAATAACCGCTAAAGTCGGTGACAAAATCAAAGAAGGCGATGTGGTGGCTATGCTCGTTGCCAGCGATGATTCCGGCGATTCAGACGACTCGGAAGAGGATTCCGTGAGTGCCGAGGCCGAGAGCAAAGTCGATGGGGATGAGAAAGCGGAAGCTAAGTCCGAAGACAGCAAGCCGGCTCCGAAAAAACAGTCAGGTGGCTCGCGTACTGAACGGGTGAAGGTACCCTCGCTTGATGGTATGGAAGACATTCCGGTCATCGAGATTAACGTCTCCGAGGGCGACACGGTTGCAGTAGACGACCCACTGGTGACGGTGGAATCGGACAAAGCGACCATGGAAATTCCGTCTCCCTTCGCTGGCAAAGTCAGCAAGATGCTGGTGAAAGAGGGCGACAAGTTGTCCGAAGGCGCCGATTTGCTGGATCTGGTTGTCGAAGACGAAAGTGATGAGTCGGACGAAGTTGAAAGCACCGAAGAGAAAGCGCCGTCGAAGGAAAGCGCTGACCAGTCTGAGTCAAAATCTGACTCCAAACCTGAAAAACAGGAAGACAGCTCGGCTCAAAGTGCCACCTACGCCCCGCCTTCGCCGGGTGCCAAGGTGCATGCTGGCCCGGCGGTCCGGAAATTGGCCCGGGAGTTGGGTGCAGACCTTACCCGTATCAAGGGCTCAGGCCCTAAGAGCCGGATCCTGAAAGACGATGTTCAGGATTACGTGAAGGGTCAGCTGCAGCAGGTACAGCAGGGTTCTTCTGTGGGTGGCGGAAGCGGCATCCCGGCTGTCAAACTGCCAGATTTCAGCAAGTTCGGTGAAATTAAGCGGGAAGGCATGTCTCGCATGATGTTCACTACAGCGAACAACATGCAGCGCAGCTGGCTGAACGTGCCCCACGTAACCCAGTTTGATGATGCGGATATCACGGAGATGGAAGCCTTCCGCAAAGCGCAAAAAGCGGTCGGTGAAAAACGTGGTGTGAAAATGACGCCCCTGCCGTTCCTGCTGAAAGCATGTGCCGCAGCATTGGCAGAATTGCCCCAGTTCAACGTGTCATTGGATATGGAGCGCAAGGAAGTAGTGCGCAAGAAGTACATCCATATCGGCATTGCGGTGGACACCCCGCACGGTTTGATGGTGCCGGTGATCCGGGACGTAGACCAAAAAGGCCTGTGGGAACTGGCGGCTGAAAGCGCCGAGTTGGCACAGAAGGCCCGGGACAAGCAGCTGAAACCGGCTGAAATGCAGGGCGCTTGCTTCACTATCACCAGCTTGGGTGGTATTGGTGGCACTGCTTTCACGCCGATCGTGAATACCCCGGAAGTGGCTATTCTGGGTGTGTCTAAAGCAGCTATGAAGCCGGTGTGGGATGGTAACGAGTTTCAGCCACGCTTGATGCTGCCCTTGTCGTTGTCTTACGACCATCGGGCAGTGAACGGCGCGGATGCGGCACGATTCACCAGTCTGCTCACGCAGGTGCTTGGGGATATCCGCACCTTGTTGCTGTAGTCTTAGCCTTTTGCTGCTTCAATCTGATTAGGTTGAAGCAGCAAATCTCGGCAAGACATTTCGTATTTGGTGGACAATAAAATCATGGCCAACAAGGCAAGTTTCCATTGGGAAGACCCCCTTCTTCTCAACCAACAACTGACCGATGAAGAGCGAATGGTGCGCGACAGCGCCTGCCAATTCGCCGAGAAGCATCTTCGGCCTCGTGTAGTAGACGCATTCCGTAACGAACACACCGATCCCGAGATTTTTCGGGAAATGGGTGCCAATGGCCTTTTAGGTGCCACCATACCCGAGCAGTACGGTGGCAGTGGCCTGAACTATGTCAGCTACGGCTTGGTTGCCCGGGAGATCGAACGGGTAGATTCCGGCTACCGTTCCATGATGAGTGTGCAATCATCCTTGGTGATGGTCCCCATCTACGAATTCGGCAATGAAGAAACCCGTCAGAAATACCTCCCCAAACTGGCCTCCGGTGAGTGGGTAGGTTGCTTCGGCCTGACCGAACCGGATCATGGCTCCGATCCCGGTAGCATGGCTACTCGCGCCCGTAAGGTGGACGGAGGTTACAAGCTGACCGGCAGTAAAATGTGGATAACCAACAGCCCGATAGCCGATGTGTTTGTGGTCTGGGGCAAAGATGACGACGGCAAGATTCGCGGCTTCGTAATGGAAAAAGGTTGGGAAGGTCTGAGTACGCCGGAGATTCACGGCAAGGTGGGCCTGCGCGCTTCGATTACCGGTGAGATCGTTATGGACGAGGTGTTTGTGCCGGAAGAAAATGCTTTCCCCGAGGTTAGAGGCTTGAAAGGTCCGTTCACATGCCTGGATTCCGCTCGTTACGGCATTTCTTGGGGCGCCCTAGGGGCTGCAGAAGATTGCTGGCACACAGCGCGACAGTATGTGCTGGACCGTAAGCAGTTTGGCCGCCCATTGGCTGCCAATCAGCTGGTTCAGAAAAAACTGGCGGATATGCAAGCCGAGATTACACTGGGTTTGCAAGGCGCTTTGCGCTTGGGCCGAATGAAGGATGAAGGTTCTGCAGCGGTGGAGATTACCTCCATCATGAAGCGCAACTCCTGTGGTAAAGCTCTTGAGGTTGCGCGGCTGGCCCGAGACATGCTCGGCGGTAACGGTATTAGCGACGAGTTTGGTATTGCCCGCCATCTGGTGAACTTAGAAGTGGTGAACACCTACGAAGGCACCCATGACGTGCACGCGCTGATTTTGGGGCGCGCGCAAACGGGCATTCAAGCCTTCTTCTGATTGTTGTTGAGAGAGTATTCAAAAGCCGGGTTACCTGACAGGTGTCCCGGCTTTTGTGTTTGTGGGCAATCAGTTTGCGAAAAACATCCAATCAAAGTAATTGTGAAGATCCTGCATGGCGGAGGTTTCGGCAGGCTGGGTCAGTTCGAACAGCAGACTTTGGTCTTTGGCTAGTTTCATAATGACACCTCGTGAAGTTTCAGCATATTGAACAGGGCAGTTGTCGGCTGCCGTCATAAGAGTGTTTGCATCAGCTGTGCCAGTTTTTATTTGAAGGTAACTGGTTGATTTTGAATGGCGGGACAAAGAGGGCGCGGTAATAAATTGTGAAAGATTGGGCTAGTTTGGGGCGCGTTGCACCAATCTAGAACGAAAAAACCCCGGCGGATGCCGGGGTTAAAGAAGAGTTAACGTCTAAAGAAGTTTTTAGAAGTTGTACTGAGCTGCGAACATCAAGCGGTTCGCGTCTTCGCTGTCGCCGCCTTTGGTTTCGGTTTTCCAGTACTGGTATTCAACACCCATCATTACGTTGGTAACCGGGGTCCACATGTAGTTGGCCAGAATGTTGGAGCGAGTCTCTTCTGCTGCCGAGGCATCTACATCTAGCTGAGTCATGCCGTAAACAAGGTTCACGCTGCGCCCGCTTCCGAGTGCAAGGCTTGCGCCAAGAGAACCACCGATACCTGAAACGCTCTCAAGCTCATCGTTTGAGTCTACGAATGCGTCAGCTCCACCGGAGAGATAAAGGTATCCATTGGCACCGTCAGTGTAGACCACGTTACCTTGGATCGAGAGTGTGTCGGTTGCTTGTAGCTTGGCCGCACCGAAAACACCATACCCAAGAGTGGAATCGTCCTCACCACCGGTATCTGAGTCATCGTAGGAATTTTGCTTTACAAGGCCCGCAGCCGAGAATGAAAGAGCGTCCGATGAGCCTTCGTAGCGTGCTGTAAAGGCTGGAGTACCGTCTTTCTTGGTACCGCCATCGATTGAGCCTTTTGGATCTTCTGCAGAAACTGAAAGCCCGCCAGTGGTGTAACGCAATTGCGCAGTACGGGCCTGGTACCCGGCCCAGCCGGCAGCGCCGTTAAAGTCTAGAGTTGGCGTGTTGCCGGTAAAGCTACTGAAGTTAGACCAGGTTTGCCCCGCCAAGATGCCGTTGTACTCGCCGAATGCATGACGCAGACGGAAGTTGCCACCGCTTGCGAAGTCACCTTCGATAACGACTTTAACGTCCTGCGGAAGCATGGTGCGTACACCGATACGGCTTTGAGCAGCCGAGGCATCGAAGTGCCCCTCGTTATCGGAACCTGAAACTCTGCCGAAATCACCAGCCAGTGTGCTGTTGTCAGCCGCGAGTTGTTCATTAATGTCGTAGGTAGCGGTTAGCCTTGCGTAGCCATATATATCGGCCTTCACATCGCCCGCTTCGATCTCAAAAGCCTGCGCCTGAGAAGCCAATCCCAGCACTGTCAAAGCCGCCGTTGCACGAATCGCCATTCGCAATTTATTGTTCTGCATTGTTGTCTCCACATATTTGTTTTTGTTGGACCAGCACCAACTTAGTAATGTGTGAGTCATATTTCAAACAAAATTTGCAATAGGTAGACAAACGTCTAAGCAAGAGCGGACGTGAAGGTCGTACTGACTCGCCATGGGCTGTTCTTATGCAATCAGAGGCGTATTATGAGGGATTAAACCTGTCACTTAGTAATGCGTCACTGAGAGAAACCCATGAACAAAGAACCCGTATCCCGCGAATTGTTTGACGAAGTAATGGTGCCCAACTATGCCCCCGGAGATATCATTCCGGTGCGAGGTGAAGGCTCCCGCGTTTGGGATCAGGACGGGCGAGAGTTTTTGGATCTCCAAGGCGGTATTGCGGTGACCAGTCTGGGGCATGCTCATCCGGGGCTGTTGGGTGCGCTACAGGAACAGTCAGAGAAAATCTGGCATCTGTCCAACGTCATGACTAACGAACCCGCGCTGCGGTTGGCGAAAACCTTGTGCGATCACACCTTCGCTGAGCGCGTGTTTTTTGCGAACTCCGGCGCCGAAGCCAACGAGGCAGCCTTCAAGCTGGCCCGTCGCTATGCGTGGGATCACTTCAGCCCGGAAAAGCATGAAATCATTTCCTTCAAGAATGCTTTCCACGGCCGTACCTTGTTTACAGTCAGCGTTGGTGGTCAGCACAAGTATCTGGAAGGTTTTGAACCTGCTCCGGGCGGTATCCACCATGCAGACTTCAACAATTTGGATTCGGTAAAAGCCCTTATCTCTAAAGAAAAAACCTGTGCTGTGGTCATTGAGCCTATTCAGGGCGAAAGCGGTGTCATGCCGGCGGACCCTGAGTTTCTGAAGGGCCTGCGTCAGCTGTGTGACGATAACAATGCACTGCTGATCTTTGATGAAGTGCAAACAGGTGTTGGTCGTACCGGGCATTTGTACGCTTACGAAATGTACGGCGTGGTGCCAGACATTCTGACCAGCGCCAAAGGCTTGGGTGGCGGATTCCCTATTGCGGCTATGCTGACAACCGAGAAGGTGGGAGCCAGCTTGGCGGTGGGAACCCATGGCAGCACATATGGCGGTAACGCATTGGCCTGTGCGGTGGCGCAGAAAGTGATTGATACCGTGAGTCAGCCAGAGATTTTGAAAGGCGTGAACGAACGTTCTGAAAAACTGCGTCGGGGCATGATGGCGATTGGTGAGCGCTATGACGTTTTCTCCGAAGTGCGTGGGGCTGGCTTGTTGCTGGGATGCGTGCTGACCGAACAGTGGCAAGGCCGTGCAAAAGACTTTTTAACCGCCGGGCTGGAAGAGGGCGTGATGGTACTGATGGCGGGGGCAAACGTTGTGCGTTTAGCTCCGTCGCTCATCATTCCGGAGACAGACATTGATGAGGCGCTTCAGCGTTTCGAAGCTGCTGTGAAAAAGCTGGCGAAATAATAAGAAACCGGTGGCTTGACGCCAGAGCCGCTCACACTCTGAAGTGACAGAGGGAGGGTGCAGTATGCTGATTGTTCGGCCGTTTCAATCCACGGATCTCGACGACCTTTACGCCATGGCCCAGAGTGCCGGCAAGGGGCTAACCACCCTGCCGGCCGACCGAGAATTACTGCAACGCAAAATCGACTGGGCGACAGATTCGTTCAGCAAACGATGCAAACCGGAAGAGGCCCTGTATCTGTTTGCGCTTGAGGATACCGAAACCGGCCGAATGGTTGGCGTCAGCGGTATTGAGGCTCGTGTAGGCCAGGATGAAGTATTCTACAACTACCGTCTGAGCCTTACAGTTAACGCCTCCCGAGAATTGGGTGTGCACGTGCGTACGCCCACCCTTCACCTTTCCAGCGACATGACCGACGCCACTGAAATCTGTTCGCTGTTGCTGGCGGATGACTATAAAGGGGGCGGCAATGGCTTGTTGCTGTCCCGCAGTCGCTTTATGTTTCTGGATGATTTTCGGGAGTTCTTTTCGGACAAAGTGTTTGCTGAAATGCGCGGGGTGTCGGATAAAGATGGGCAAAGCCCCCTTTGGAACGCCTTGGGTAGCAAATTTTTTGATATGGAATTTGTAGAAGCTGACCGGCTGTCGGGGTTGGGTAATAAGTCCTTCATTGCCGAACTGATGCCCCAGTACCCGATTTACCTGTCTTTGTTGCCCGATTCCGCCAGAGAAGTCATCAGCCAAGTGCACGATAACACCCGCCCTGCACTCAAAATGCTCGAAGCCGAAGGGTTCAATTTCAATGGATTGGTCGATATCTTCGACGGCGGCCCGGTAGTTGAAGCTTTTTTGCACACCATTCGAACCGTGCGCGACTCTTTGAACCGGGAAGTGGTTGTGGGGGATTCACCCATAGACCTCGATGTACCGGCGGAGCACCGGGTGATGGTGTCCAATCGTTCGTTCGATAACTTCCGGCTGACCACTCTGCCAATGAGCTGCATTGGGCAAGATACCGTAACCATTCCGCAGGCGATGGCTGAAGCTTTGCATCTAAAAAACGGAGATACCGTTCGTTTGGCGCCCCTTAAAGACGGTGGCCTTTCGCCCATTCATCTGGAAGACTCGATAGGGGTTAATGATGGCAAAACACGCAGTTGAGGCTAACTTTGACGGGCTTGTAGGCCCAACTCACAATTACGCCGGGCTGTCTTGGGGGAATGTCGCGTCCAAATCGAATGTGAATGCGGAATCCAATCCGAAACAAGCCGCCTTACAGGGCCTGGCAAAAATGAAAGCGCTGGCCGATCGTGGCTATATGCAGGGCGTGTTGCCGCCTCATGAGCGGCCTCACTTGCCTACTTTGCGCGCCCTGGGGTTCGATGGCAGTGACGAGCAGATTCTGCAGGCTGCGGCAAAACAAACTCCGGCCATTTTGGCCGCTGTTTCGTCGGCTTCCACCATGTGGACAGCAAACGCGGCGACGGTTTCGCCCAGTGCCGATACTGCCGATCACCGGGTTCACTTCACGCCAGCTAATCTCAGCGCCAAATTCCACCGCTCTATTGAGTACGAGGTTACCGGTCGGGCCTTGAAGGCTATCTTCCGCGACGAGCAGTACTTTGTTCATCATTCCGCGTTGCCTTCGGTTAGTCACTTCGGCGACGAGGGCGCAGCCAATCATACCCGCCTCTGCGGCCACTACGGAGAGCCGGGCGTTGAGCTGTTCGTATACGGGCAGCACGCGTTTAATCAGCAAGCACCGGCCCCGTTAAAGTACCCGGCGCGCCAAACGCTGGAAGCCTCCCAATCGATCGCCCGGTTGCACGGTTTGTCGAGCCGGAACACGGTATTCGCCCAGCAAAATCCAGCCGCTATTGATGCCGGCGTGTTTCATAACGATGTGATTGCGGTAGGCAATGGCAATTGCCTGTTTTACCACGAGTTGGCTTTTTTGGACGAGGCCAGGGTGCTGGCTGAGATCCGTGAACGCTTGCGGGGGGGCGAACTGGAAGCGATCAACGTGACCGCAGCGCAGGTGCCACTGGATGATGCCGTGTCTTCGTATCTGTTTAATAGCCAGTTGTTGAACAGTTCTGACGGCATGTTGCTGGTGGTGCCGGGCGAGTGTCGGGAGGTTGCTTCGGTTAGTCGGTATCTGGATGAGTTGGTGGCGTCCGGCGGCCCGATTACTTCGGTCGAAGTGATGGATGTGAAGCAGTCCATGCGTAATGGCGGGGGGCCTGCGTGTTTGCGTTTACGGGTGGTTCTGAATGATGAAGAACGCCACGCAATCAATCAGGGAGCGGTGCTAACCGACGAACTCTACGCGCGGCTGACAACCTGGGTGGAAACTCATTACCGCGACCGGCTCGTTCAGCAAGACCTCGCAGACCCAAAGCTATTGAATGAAGTCCGACAGGCGTTGGACGAACTCACCGGCATTCTGCAGCTTGGCTCTATCTACGATTTTCAGCGGTAGCACCGGTTTACTGGGTTGCTATCGAGTGTGACAGCATGTCCATGGTGTGCTGGATCAGCGTGTCGGAAGGCATGCTTTCTCCTTCGCACAACATGATCACGCCGTGCAAGGCGCCTCTCAAATAGAGAGCTGTCTGGGTAGGGTCGGTAATACGTTCTTTATTCATGGTGTCGTCTTCCAGGCCTTTCTGGAGGGCGGCCACCATGAGTCCGATCAGTTCATCCCGCGAACAAAGCATTTCTGCTGCCTGGGTTTCATCCACGTCGGCAATCACGGTGGATGCTTTAGTAAGCGCAGCAAAGTACTCCGGTTCCTCTTGGTAGAATTGGTAATAGGCCTCACCCATAGCGCGAATCTGTGCGATGCCGGTGTCGTTGGGGCAATGGGAGGCTTTAAATCGCTCCACCAAATTTTGTCCCGCCCGCTGCATGATCCCCATCTGAATGGCCGCTTTATCTTTAAAGTACACATACAAGAGTGCCCGACTAAGGTTGGCGGTCCGGGCAATGTCGTCCATGGACGTGCGGTCGTAGCCTTTGTCGGAGAAAACGGTTTCGGCCGCATCCAGTATGGCGTCGTATCGTGCCTGTTTTTCCTTTTCTCGGCGTGATTTCAACGGCTCATTCATGGCTTACGGTTTCCTCAGGGCTGGCTGTGCGATGACTAAGTATCGATGAAAACCTATTATTGACAAATTGTCAAAGAGTGACATTATGTCGTCATAATAGGGCTGCTTGTAATTCATGGGTTGGCAAGCCCACCACTAACCATTCAGGGAAAGGGGCTTTCTGTTCATGTCTCCCATAAAACGTTCTCTCCCATTTACCGTTGTTACCCTCGTGCTCGTAATGTTGTCTTTAACGGGGTGTCGTGGCGGGAGCAGTGAAACCGCAGAAAAATCAGCAACGGTATCGGTTCGTGTTGCGGAGGTCACCGGGGGCCAAGTGGAGGAGATTCCGCTGCGTTTCTCCGGCATTGTTCGTGCTGCCCAACGCGCGACTTTGACCTTTCAGGTTAGTGGAACGCTGAAAGAGCGGCCGGTAGAGTTGGGCCAGATGGTGAACCCCGGTGATACCTTAGCCAGGCTGTATAACCCCGCTTTGCAACCGGCTCAGGACTCTGCCAAAGCCAAACTCCAAGAGCTGAAAACCCAGTTCAACCAGGCACAGCGGGAGTGGGAACGTTCGGTTCGCCTGCATAAGCGCGGCGTGGTGTCTGAACAGAGCCTGGAACAGATTGCTGCGCGCCGGGATTCGTTGCGAGCGAGCATGGCTACTGCTGAAGCAGCGTTGTCGGAAGCAACCCACCTGCTAGAAGAAAGTGTATTGAAGGCGCCGTTTGCGGGTCAGTTGGAAGCCTTGTTGGTTGAGCGCGATGAATTTGTTTCGGCGGGGCAGCCGGTTATGCGTTTGTCATCACCGCTGGGACGCGAAGTTGAAGTTCGAGTGCCGGCGCATCTACTGAGCCATGTGCGTGTGGGTATGGAATTGCCGGTCTGGCAAGTTCAGGACCGCAACCGGGTTCCTGAGACTGGAACCGTGATTGAAATTGCTCAAGGCAGTTCTATTCGGGGCGAGCTGCATCCTGTGCTAGTTAGTTTGCCCGCGAACTCACTGTCATCCGGAGAACCCGTTGAAGTAGGCATTACGCCGGTACGGGAATCGGCTGTAACCGTGCCGATGCTGGCGGTGGTGCGCGATGCTGCCGGCACCAGCGTTTATCGTGTTAGCGACGGTGTGGCACTTCGGGTACCCGTAAAAGTTGAGCGGGTGATTGGTGAGCGAGTGATGGTGCACCCCGGCGAACTTCAGCCCGGTGATCAGGTGGTGTATGCCGGCATGACACGATTGGTGGATGGCGACACCGTGGAGGTACGCTAATGACGCGTAGTCTTCTTAATTATCAGCGATTGTTGGGTATGGTGGTGACCATGCTTTGCTTGTTGGGGCTCGCTGCGTACAGCACTATGCCCCGACAGGAGGACCCGTCTTTTCCTTATCGCGCGGGTATAATTTCAGTGAATTACCCGGGTGCGAGTGCCGAAGCGGTTGAGCGGCTGGTGTTACGGCCTTTAACCGATGAACTGCGGCAGGTTGAAGAGGTTGATTTCAGTCAAGGCACGGCCCGTACCGGTGTGGCCTTGGCCCGAATTAAACTGCTGGATCGCATCTACGACACCGATGCGGCGTGGGATCGGGTGCGTCAGGCGATGGAGCGCGCCAAACAGGATTTCCCCGATGGTGTAGGACAGATGAGCCTTGACGACCGGCTTATTGATATCCCCGCGGTGCTGCTGGCGGTGGGCGGTTCGCCTTCCGTGACGGAACTGTCGAAAGCTGCGGAACGCCTTAAGCAGAACCTCTCAGATATTCCGGGTGTCTCCCGCATCGAGCTTGAAGGCGATGTGGATGAACAAATCACACTGGCGTTAGACGACGCCGCATTGTTCCGGCTAGGCATTTCCCCACAGCGAGTGTTGCAAACACTGTCTCAGCGTAACCAAACCACGCCCGGGGGGTTTGTGGTGGTGGATGGAAAGCGCTTATCTGTTTTGCCCAACTCCGAATTCAGCAACATCGAAGCCATTCGCGCGACGCCCATCGAATTGCCGGATGGCTCGCAGGTTCCTCTCGCAGCTGCCGCCGAAGTTTGGCGTGGCCCGGTTGAGCCGCGTCAGCCGGAAACCTGGTTTGATGGCGAACGGGTCGTTTTGGTATCCCTCATCATGGAAGAAGGCAACACCGATGCCATTCGCTTTGGGGAGCGAATCCGCAACAGGCTAGATGAGGTTCGCTCGGACTTCGAGCCCTTCGAACTGAGGGAAATGTTTTTCCAGCCCGACAAGGTGTCAGACCGACTGGATAATCTGGCGTGGAGCCTGGTGCTCTCGGTACTGATTATCGTAGCGGTGGTGTTTACTGGAATGGGCATACGAATGGGCCTGCTGGTGGCCTCTATCCTGCCGATGGTGGCAATGATCAGTGTGGGGCTATACGACCTCGGTGGCGGCGTACTGCACCAGATTGCCGTGATTGGCATGGTGATTTCGCTTGGTATTCTCATCGATAACGCCATCGTGATCGTGGAAAGCATTCAGGGTTATCTGGATGTCGGTATGCGCCGCTTGGATGCGCTTAAGAAAGCGGTTAGTGAATTGGCGGGGCCCCTTGGCGCCTCAACCGGTACCACGCTTGCGGCCTTCGCACCGTTGCTCATGGCTAAAGGGGGGGCTGCCGACTTCACCCGCGGCGTTCCCGTTATGATCATGCTGACGCTGTCCGTCAGCTACCTGCTGGCGATCTCGGCTGTTCCTTTATTGGCGACTCGTTTTCTAAAAGCCCGCAAGAACGTGAGTGAAGACCGGCTGGTTGGCTTTGCTCGTGTTCTCGGCGGTTTGGTCTACCGACATCCGTCCAAGCTGATCCTTTTGGGTACAGTGCTCGTTGCCATCAGCGTGGGTTTGACACCGTTTATGGCTCAGCAATTCTTCCCGAACGCAGACCGACCGCGGGTGATTGTCGAAATGTACATGCCGGAAGGCACCGATCAGGCCCGGACCGCGGAAGTTGCCGAGAACCTGGAACGTGCCATTCGCACCCAGCCCGAAGCGTTGGAAGTGCACCGCTTTGTTGGCTTTACCGGCCCAAGTTTCTACTACAACTTGCAGCGTGCACCGCAATCACCGAACCGGGCTCGCCTGGTGGTGCAAACGCCTACTTTGGCAGACACCACCGATTTGGTTCGAAAGATCCGTAAAGAGGTAGCCCAAAACTTGCCGGAACTGGAAATCTCCGTGGGGATTCTGGGGCAGGGCCCACCACGCACTGCGCCTGTTGATGTGCGTGTTTACCATGCGGATGACGATGTCCGAGTGTTGGCAACCGAACAGATCTATTCGATCCTTCGTGATGTGGAAGGCACTGTAGACGTCCGCCACGATCTGGACATCGGTGTGCCGAGCATCGCCATCAATGTGGACGACGCGACCGCGGCCCGTTATGGCCTGACCCGTGCTGATGTAGCACAAAGCCTTTATGGACAGAGTTTCGGTGCCATGGCAGAACGCTATCGCCAGGAAGAAGACCCGATCCCCATCGTGCTTCGCTCGCGTGAGGGTACCTCTTTGTCGTTGTCGCGCTTGTTGTCGGTAAACATCTACAACAACCGTGGTGATGCTATCCCGCTGTCTGCCGTGGCTACAGCTGAAACCACGTGGGAGCCTGCAGCCCGGTACCTGCGCAACGGGGTACGGGTGAACGCGGTAGCCGCCAATCTGGAAAAGGGCTACAGCTTTAGCCAGGCGCTCGACGGACTGAACGCAGCACTGGAAGACAGTCCGCTACCATCCGGAACGCGCCTGGAAATGGGCGGCGATGCTGAGGGCTCAAATGACGCCAACAGCGCGCTGCTCACCGCAGCACCCATTGGCATGCTGTTGTTGCTGTTCTTTTTGCTGCTGCAGTTCAACTCATTCCGCCGTGTGGGCATTATCTTGCTGACCGTGCCCTTGGCGACGGTGGGAATATTCCCCGGCCTGGTGTTGTCGGGCTCGCCCTTTGGTTTTCAGTCGCTTTTGGGAGTGATTGCGTTAGTAGGCATTGTGGTCAACAACGCCATCGTTCTGCTGGACGTGATGGATCGGGAGTTGGAAAAGGGCAGGGCAATCAAAGATGCGGTCAGAACCGCAGTAGAGCGCCGCACCCGGCCAATACTGCTCACTACCGCCACCACAGTGGCCGGATTGCTGCCGCTGGCGCTCTCCAGTTCCACATTATGGCCACCCATGGCATGGGCGATTATCTCCGGCTTGCTGGCCTCTACGGTGCTGACTTTGCTGGTGATCCCGGCCGTGTGCACCAAACTCATCAAACTACCGGTGGCAGAACCTGAAAACGCCCCGGCATGATGACGTCAGGCAGGGTGGCGATCCATTACCCTGCCTGACGCTTATTCCTTGCTCTAACCATTAAGCCAACCCGTTGCCCCACCGGAACCTCTCGATTCGGGAATACAATCGCTTCGGCCTCTGCGCCCACACGGTAACAACTCTCACCATCTTCCCAAATTACCGTACCCGGCGGGTACAGAGTAAAATTAGACGCATCCTCGGGCACATGAAACCGAAACCCCGGCCCGGTATTCAAAACCTCATGCACCACCTCAAACACCGTCAGTTGCTCTGAGTTCTGGGACTGTGGCGCTGGCGCACCACGAAACCGCCGCCGCAACGCCAGTTGAATACCGTTAAAACGCTGCAAATCATTCTGACCAAACGGCCGCACTTTCCCAAGCTCTACGGTAAAACTCTCGGCACCCAGCTGGCTGGCAGTAAACGAAGAAAACACCGTGGACTCTTTGTGCTGCAGCAGCAGCGCTCCCACCTCCGCCTCCAGCAAAAACGCACACTGCTCCCGCGGAACCAAACGCCCCGGTACAAACGGATACAACGCAAAGCGTTCCTGCTTTGACGGCCGAATCGCCGTATGTAAATCGTAATGGCTCAACGCCAGAGCCGAATGCTCTGCGGCAAACGCCCGACAGATTTCCTCGATAAACCGGGCCCGCTTGGCTTCTGGCAAGTCTGCATATTCCGCCTTCTCATGAGCGCCGTTAAATAACCGGTTCATGTTTACATCCAAAAACCGTTTACCGGCTGCCATGGCTGGCGGATTACCGAGAATCAGCAGCAGCGGGCAAGCCAATCGCCACTCGCGTGCGAGCAACCCGGAGACCAGCCCATTCAATACCTCAATCGGTGCCGTCTCGTTACCATGAACCCCCGCTGAAACAATCAAGGCCTCGTGGTTCGGGTTATCCCGTTCAACGGGTGGTGTGAGCCACAGTACGCCGTTGGCGATTCGGGCAACGTGGGTGCCGTCCGCAAGTTGCGAGGTGGTTTCAGGAAGGTTAGAGGAAGCGAATGAAAGGGTGTGCGAAAGCCAGTCGGGAGAAGTGCCGAAAAGGTGTGTGAGCGTGTTCATGAAACCCTCTCCCGTATAGTTTTTGTGATTACCGGAGCGGGCCAAACTTGAGGCCCAGAAGCAGGTTCTGGGCTGGGTGTCGGGGTGGTCTTGCCGAGAATTTCGAAGGCCAAGGATGGCCTGAGAGAAGCGCACATGGATGTGCTCGTAGCGGTTCTCGGCAAGACCACCCCGACACTTAGCCTTGCACCAATAGTAAAAGAATCAGGAATTCGCAGGCTTTTGATGCCGCAACAAATGATTTTCCAGTTTACGAAATACAAAAACCAGAATGAACGTCAAAACCAAATAAATCAGCGCCACAAAAATAAACGCATCAAACGGCGCATAAAACCGCGAGTAAATATTCCGCGCCGCCCCGGTAAGATCCACAATCGTAACGATACTTGCGATGGCACTCGCATGAAGCATAAAAATAACCTCATTCGAATACGCCTGAACCGCCCGGCGCGCCGCACTCGGAAGAATGATCCGACGCATCCGCAAGAACCAGTCCATACCGTAAGCCTTCGCCGCTTCAATCTCGCCATTCGGCGTCGACATAATGGCACCGCGAATAATCTCAGTGGTATAGGCCGCCGTATTCAGGGTAAACGCCAGCAGAGCAGGGTAGAGCGGCTCTTTGAAAATCTCCCACCAGAAGGTTTCCTGAATCCCCGGAATCTGCGCCACACCGTAGTAAATAATATACAACTGAATCAGCAGTGGCGTACCGCGAAACAAATAGGTGTACAGCCAAATAGGGCCGGAAACAAACGGATTCTTAACCGTACGAAGAATCGCCAAAGGCACCGCCACAATCAGCCCGATGACCAAAGATAAAAACACCAAGTGCACGGTAGTAACCAGCCCATCCCAGTATTCCATCAGAGTCATGGCGGTGAAAATTTCGTTGGAGTTCAGCCAATCGGCAATAAAATCAGGCATCGCTTAATTCCCCTGAACCACGCCGACGTTGGCTCGTTTATCAAGCCAGCGGATGAATAATTCTGTGACTGCCGTCAAGGTCAAGTACACCGCTGCCACTGGAATAAAGAAATGGAACGGCATCCGCTCTGCTTTTGCTGCTTCCTCAGCCACACGCACCATATCGGTAAGGCCAATGATGGAAACCAGCGCAGTGGTTTTCAGTAGTACTTGCCAGTTGTTCCCGATGCCTGGCAAGGCATGACGCATCATTTGCGGGATCATCACCCGGCGAAACGTATGCCAGCGGGTAAAACCATAAGCCTTAGCGGCTTCGATCTGACCAACGTTCACCGCCAGAAACGCACCGCGGAAGGTCTCCGTCATGTAAGCGCCGAAAATAAGACCGATGGTCACCACGCCAGAGATGAACGGATCAAACTGAAAAAAGAAATCGATTTCCCGGGTTTCCCATAAATAATCTGAAAGCGCATTTACCGCGACCTGACCGCCATAGTAAAACAGCAGCATCATTACCAAATCGGGCACGCCCCGAATCAGAGTGGTGTAAGTGGTGGCAATGCCAGTCAGTACGCGGTTGCCAGAAAGTTTGGCTGAGGCGCCTAGCAGGCCAAGAGTAACCGCCAGTGCCAACGACATAAATGCCAGCTCAATGGTAACCACGGCACCTTCTGCGAGGGCGGGGCCATAACCTTTCAGGTCAAGCATGAGAGAGTCCGGGATGCAGGGAGCAGCCAGCAGGCTGCTCCCGGAGTGGTTTAAATCTTGATGTCGTAGTTGAAGTACTTGGCCATGATGGCGTCGTAGGTGCCGTTCTCTTTCAGAGTCTTAAGAGCGGCGTTGATCTCTTTTGCCAGCTCGGCGTCACGCTTACGCATGGCAACACCAACACCTTCACCCAGCTTCACAGGCTCACCGACTTCTTTGTAGCCGTCGCGGTTCAGAATGGTTTGTTCGCCAACCGGGTAGTCCACAAAGGCCACATCAATACGCTGACCTTCCAGGTCCAGAACCATGTCCTCAGCGGTGGTGTAACGTTTGATGGTTACGGCGCTGTGCATGTTCTCTGTTACGTATGTGTCCATGGTGGTGCCGCGCTGAACGCCAACGGTTTTACCGTCCATGGCTTCCAGGTCGGTAACGTCAGTGTTGAATGACTCAGGACCGAACCAACCACCCGGAGTGATGTAGTACGGGTCTGAGAACAGTATGCGCTTGGCGCGCTCTTCTGTAATCGACATGGAAGACATGATCAGATCAAACTTGCGGGCGATCAGGCCAGGAATCATGCCGTCCCATGCTTGAATCACGAATTCGCAATTGGCTTCCAGCTCTTTGCACATGGCGCTGGCGAGTTCTACTTCAAAACCGGTCAGCTCGCCGTTGTCGTCTTTGTATTCAAACGGCTCGTAAGGCACGTCAAACGCAATCCGTAGATCCTGGGCCTGTGCGCCGCTCGCAAACATGGCCATGGCGCAACTTGCTGCAATCAATAATTTTTTCATGTGTCATTTCTCCACTCGTTTGCCATTCAGGCTTTATTTTTTATGGAAGTTTTTCAATCCAGTTCCGATTTCAAGATAGCACCGGTGTTCAGAACTTGGGAGCAAGAAATTGTTGCATACGTTCAGATTCCGGATGATCAAACACCTTTTCCGGTGAACCTTGCTCTTCAATCACGCCTTGATGCAAAAACAGGACCTGACTCGACACATCCCTTGCAAACGCCATTTCGTGAGTCACCACGATCATGGTTCGGCCTTCCTCGGCCAAGCTCTGCATTACTTTTAAAACTTCACCCACCAACTCTGGGTCCAGCGCAGAAGTAGGCTCGTCAAATAGCATCACCTCTGGCTCCATCGCCAGCGCCCGGGCGATGGCAGCTCGTTGCTGCTGGCCGCCCGACATCTGCGCAGGGTAGTAATCTTTGCGCTCGTAAATGCCGACTTTGTTCAGATACGCTTCAGCGCGTTCGATGGCTTCTTTTCTGGGTACTTTTAGAACATGGACGGGAGCTTCGATGATGTTCTCCAGTACCGTCATGTGTGACCACAAGTTGAAGCCTTGGAAAACCATCGACAGACGCGCACGAATAAGTTCCACCTGACGATTACTGGCGGGTATTCGCTCGCCTTTGCGGTTGTGTTTGAACTGAACAGGGTCGCCGTGAACGATAATGTCGCCGGAGGTCGGCGTTTCCAGCAAGTTGATGCAGCGCAAGAAGGTGCTCTTGCCAGAGCCGGAGCTGCCAATCAGAGACACGACATCGCCTTTACGGGTTTCAAGAGAAATGCCCTTGAGAACTTCGAGGTCGTTAAAGGTTTTGTGAATGTCCCTGCAAATCAGAGGCGCTGCATCCGCCATGGGGTGACTCCTGGGGGCTGTCGTTCAAAGGCGCATGTTTTACGGACTGTCGCCGCGGAAATCAACACCATTTTGTTGGATTTTGGTGAAAGTGAGGGCAATAACGTGTCGTACATTTTGGCGGTTTCATTCATCAATGCAAGTGTTTTGACTTGGGGTGGCGTATGTATCCCGGTCTTGGGCTTTGGTCGGCTTGTGCCCGAACAGGATTCGGCTACTGTTTAGGCTAGCGTGAATAACAAATAAAGAGCAGATGATGGCCAAGTCGAAAGCAAGCAAAGCGCAGTTAGCGGAGCTTTTCCGTTCTTTTATAGACCCGGAATTCGTCATTACTGACGAAGAAACCCTAAAACCATACGAATGCGATGGTTTGGCGATGTATCGGCAGCTTCCTTTAATAGTAGTGTTGCCTGAAACCGTCGAACAGGTTCAGCGGGTGATGCGCATCTGCCATGAGCATGAGGTGCCGGTGGTTGCTCGTGGGGCGGGTACTGGGTTGAGCGCGGGAGCAATGCCACATAAAGAAGGTGTGGTTTTGTCGTTGGCTAAGTTTGACCGAATTCTGGGTATTGATCCGCTCAGCCGCACGGCGCGTTTGCAACCCGGCGTGCGGAATCTGGCGATCAGTGAACAGGCTGCGCCATATGGCCTTTATTACGGGCCAGACCCGTCTTCCCAGATTGCGTGCACTATAGGCGGCAACGTCGCTGAGAATGCAGGGGGCGTGCATTGCCTTAAGTACGGGCTGACGGTGAACAATCTGCTCAGTGCTGAAGTGATTACTGCCGAAGGCGAGCGTGTAACTCTGGGTAGTGATGGGCTGGACAGTTGCGGCATGGATTTGCTGGCTTTGCTGACGGGCTCGGAAGGGTTGTTGGGCGTGGTCACCGAGGTGACGGTGAAGCTTTTGCCCATTCCAGAGGTCGCTCGGGTGATTATGGCTGGCTTCGCTAGCATTGAAAAAGCCGGCGACGCTGTTGGTGGTGTCATTAACCACGGCATTATCCCTGGCGGCCTGGAAATGATGGACAGCCCCGCCATTATCGCCGCCGATGATTTCTGTGGCGCGGGGTATCCGCGAGAGGCCAAGGCGCTGTTGTTGTGTGAAATCGATGGCACGGAAGAAGAAGTCAGTGAGCACATTGCCGAGGCAGAAGCGTTATTCCGTGAGTTGGGTGCGACCTCTATACGTACGTCGAAAAATGAACAAGAGCGCGCGTTATTGTGGAAAGGTCGTAAATCCGCGTTTCCCGCCGTGGGCCGGATATCTCCCGACTATTACTGCATGGACGGCACCATTCCTCGCAGATATCTGGCTAAGGTCCTGGTGGAGATGGAGCAAGTGTCAAAAGAATTCGGGCTTTTGGTCGCCAATGTATTTCATGCTGGAGACGGCAACCTACACCCACTGATTTTGTTCGATGCCAATGTGCCAGGTGAGTTCGAGAAGGCGGAAGCCTTCGGCAGCAAGATTCTGGAGCTGTGCGTAGCCGTAGGCGGTTGCATTACCGGTGAACATGGGGTGGGTGTGGAGAAAATCCGGCAGATGGCGGTGCAGTTCAACGAGCAGGAGCTGCAGCAGTTCCACAATGTAAAAGCCGCTTTTGACCCACAGGGTATTCTGAACCCCGGCAAGGGGGTGCCTACGCTTAAGTTTTGTCAGGAGTACCGTTCCCTTGAACATAAGCAACACAGGCACGAACAGCAGGGAGCGCACCATGGCTGAACAAATCAACCTTCTCCAAGAGCAAGTGCAGCACGCTCGCAGCAATAGCCGAAGGCTCAATATAGTCGGTGGTGGTACTAAAGCCTTCATGGGCCGCACGGCTGATCCCGACGCAGACAAATTGAGTTTGGCCGGGCACACCGGCATTGTTGAATATCACCCGGTGGAGTTAGTGCTGACGGTACGAGCAGGCACTACTCTCAAAGAGATTGAAGCGGTTTTGGCCGAACAAGGACAGTGCCTGCACTTTGAACCGCCCCGTTTCGGGGAGGCATCTACCATTGGCGGCACCTTGGCGTGCAACCTGTCTGGGCCTGCGAGACCTTGGGCCGGTTCCGTTCGGGATCAGGTATTGGGGATCCGTTTGCTGAATGGCAAAGGCGAGCATTTACGCTTCGGCGGTCAGGTCATGAAAAATGTTGCGGGTTACGATGTTTCGCGTTTGCAAGCCGGGGCCATGGGTACGCTGGGCGTAATCACCGAAATCAGTATGAAGGTGATGCCAAAACCGGCCGCCACTCTCACATTGGTGCAGGACATGGCTATGGAAGAGGCTGTGAGGTATATGAACCGCCGAGCAGGCGAGCCCAAGCCTGTCACGGGCGCGTGCTGGGTGGATGGCAAAGTGTATCTAAGGTTGTCGGGTGCCCGCTCCGCGGTGGAAGCAACAGCCGAAAAATGGCAGGGCTCGGTCATGGGCGACGGTGAGCAGTGTTGGCGGCAGATACAGGACATGAAACACAACTTCTTTGGCGATAAGAATGCACCTTTGTGGCGATTCTCTGTGGGTTCTGCCGCCAACCTGCCGGTTTTGGACGGCCAATGGATGATGGATTGGGCTGGGGCTCAACGATGGTATCGGGGACAAGCCGCGTTGAGTGATCTTGAGCCCATGGCACAAGCAGCTGGAGGCCAAGTCAGTTTGTTTAGCGGCGGGGATCGCACCGGTGAGGTGATACATAGCCAGCCGGAGGCATTAAAAGTAATTCAGCGCCGCGTGAAACAGTCCTTTGATCCCGACAGGTTATTTAACCCGGGTCGTCTCTACAGCTGGTTGTAATTATGCAAACGAATCTGGTTCAACATTTTGCCAACACGTCCGAAGGGCAAGAAGCCGAAGACATTCTTCGAGCTTGCGTTCATTGTGGTTTCTGCACCGCTACTTGCCCCACCTACCAGGAATTGAATGACGAGCGAGACGGCCCGCGAGGCCGGATCTATTTAATGAAGATGTTTCTGGAAGGGGCCGAAGTTACCGAAAAAACCCGCGAGCATCTGGACCGTTGTCTGACCTGCCGAAGCTGCGAAACAACCTGCCCCTCGGGCGTTCAATACGGCCGGTTGGTGGATATTAGCCGTGGGTTATTGGAGAAAGAACTGCCTCGTCCGCCCCAGCAGCGATGGTTGCGTTGGGTGTTGACTCGGGTGCTGCCCGAACGCCGGCTATTTGGGCCACTGCTGCGAGTGGGGCAAGCCGTTCGGCCCTTGGTTCCGGGGCATTTACGATCCAAGATTCCGCCACGCCGAACGCCGAGCTCTCGGCCGGTTTCGAACCATCCGCGCTTGGTGCTGGCTTTGGCGGGCTGTGCACAACCGGCTGCGGCACCAAACACCAACGCAGCCGCTGCGCGGGTACTGGATAAGCTGGGTGTGTCGTTAGTGGAGGCCTCAGAAGCGGGCTGTTGCGGAGCGGTGAATTATCACTTGTCTGAACACGAGCGCGGGTTAGAGCAAATGCGCCGCAACATCGATGCCTGGTGGCCGGCGATCGATGCCGGTGCAGAGGCGATCGTGATGACCGCGTCTGGTTGTGGGGCCATGGTTCAGGATTATGGTCATCTGCTCCGGGAAGACCCGGTTTATGCCAGCAAAGCCAAGCGAGTGAGTGAGCTTTGTATGGACCTTGGAGCATTTTTGCTGAACGAAGATCTGGAGCCTTTAAAGGTTCCAGCGGGGCAGGGAAAAGTGGCGTTCCATTGCCCCTGTACCTTGCAGCATGCGATGAAACAAAGTGGAGTGGTTGAAAACGTCCTGAGTAAGGCGGGTGTCGATTTGGCGGCCACGCAGGATCCACACCTATGTTGTGGCTCGGCGGGCACTTACTCGATCACCCAGCCGGAGATGAGTCAGAAGCTGCTAGACAACAAGCTGAAGGCACTAACGGTGAGCAATCCGGAGCGTATCGTAACCGCTAATATCGGCTGCCAGTTACATCTCGAAACCAAAGCCCAGGTGCCGGTGAATCATTGGATTGAATTGCTGGATCGATAACTCAGTGCCGGAGTTACGCAGTGTTTTGCGGTATGGTTTCTGGTTCTGCTCGGCGGTGTAGGTCGGCCGAGTATTCGATAACGAGACTTCACAGGATGTGAAACCATGCGAAGGATTGCAGTAACGTTACTGTGTATATGGGTGGCGGTGCCCGCCCACGCTGAAATATATCGCTGGACTGATGCCCGCGGATCGATCCATTTCTCTGATACACCGCCGAACCTTGAAGAGCACTCCGCTATTACAGTGCGTAAGCCCGTCACCGTGCCGTTAAGCGAAAATGTTCGCCAATCCGAAAAGGTTCGTCAAAGCCGGCAATCGGTTGAGCGTATGTTGCGTCCAAAGTCCAAACAAAGATATGCCAAGGCAACGAACACAGGGCAGGTGAAAGCGTCCAAGTGCGGGAAATACCGTGCCCAACTCGACCGCATACAGGTGCAGTTGAGAGCTGGATACAGTAATGACCGGGGCAACAGCCTGAGGCAAAAGCGCAGAAAAGTCAGCCAGCTATACAGCAACCACTGCGTACTGGACTAAGCCGCCTCTCGGTTAGCGCGCATTGAGATTTGTCGCCGATTGCCGTTAGCTATCTACCTAACAAAAGGAGATAGATCTTGTCCCATTTTCAGCTCGCTTTACTGCTTGGCATGACCGTCGCCCTAGGGCCCTTAGCTTTGGATGCGTATTTGCCGGCTTTCCCAAGCATTGCCCGAGATTTTGCGGTCCCCCATGCAGAAGTGGGGCTTACCTTGAGCGCCTATGTCGCTACCATGGGGCTGGCGCAGTTGGTGGGTGGTCCGCTGTCAGACCGCTACGGTCGCCGGCACATATTACTGTTCGGCTTGGCGGTGTTCGCGGTGGCTTCGGTGATGGTGGCGTTGGCGGATGGTTTGAGCGAGATGGCGTTCTGGCGCGTGGTGCAGGGTTTTGGCGGTGCTTTCTGTGCCGTATCTGTTCCGGCGATTGTGCGGGACCAAGTCGGTGGGCAAGAGGCCGCCCGATTGTTCGGTTTGATTGGTTTGATTATGTTTATTGCGCCTGCCGCGGCACCAGCTCTCGGCGCGGCCATGTTGGCTCTAGGCCATTGGAACTGGATCTTCCTCGTGCTGGCTGCATACAGTGTGTTCCTGGCTGTGGTGTTGAAGCTGGCGTTGTTCCCGAGGCTTAAGCCACGGCCGAGAACTTTCACTCCTGTGAAAACCTTGGTGACCAATTACATGCTGGTGCTGCGTCACAAAACCACCATGCGTTTTGTGGGTATTCAGGTGCTGTGCTTCAGTTCGATGATGCTTTTTATCACTCACTCTTCTTTTATCTACCAAGAATGGTTTGGCGTATCGAACAGTTCTTTTGCCATGTTGTTCGCGGCCAATATCGTGCTGATGGCGGTGATGAATTTGTCGAACCGACCGTTGCTTCGCCGGTTCACCTCTGTGGTTCTGCTCAGAGCTCAGGTGCTGTTGCAGTGCGCAGCGTTGTTGCTGCTGGTGACGGTGGTTTTGTTCGATGGCCCGTTCTGGGCGGTTGCCGCCTGCTTTATCGCTGCCATTGGTTGCCAGGGCGGTATCGTTCCTAACAATATGGCTAACGCGCTGGAGTTTTTCCCGCACCTCGGTGGCACGGCTTCCGCTATGCTGGGGGCATCGCAGTTCACTATTGCGGGTATTGTCAGTGCGGTGTCTGCCTCGGTCAGCGGCGAGGCTCTACTGCCAATCGTAGCGAGTATGTTGGTATGTTCGATAGGGGCGGTGGTGTTAGCTTGGGGCGGGCCCAAAGCGGTGGCACGGGAGCTGGCCGTTTCATCCAACTGAGTAGGTGCGCTCGAAAGGAGAGTTCTATGGCTCAGGATAAAGATACATTGTTGGTTTTTTACGACGGCGCTTGCCCGACCTGCATTCGGGACCGACTCTGGTATGAGAAACTGGCCGGCCGTGGCGGCGACTCCGTGGGCTGGATGGACATCACCGGCCGGGATGAGGAATTGAAAGCCCAAGGTGTCGACCCGGACAAAGCCTTGCGAGAACTGCATGTGAAAGACAGTGAGGGGGATATCCATCAAGAGATGGACGCCTACATTCTGCTGATGTCCCGGGTGCCGGTGTTGAAACCGCTGGCCTGGCTGATTGGATTGCCAGTAATTCGTCCCTGCTTGGCTGCGCTATATCATCGCTGGGTTGCTCGCAGGCTTGCCGAGCGTTCTGGATAGTTGCAGCTCCGGTGTGGTTCGAAGACTTAATCGAGCCGATTGCTGGTGTAGAAAATTATCGAAGCTGTATGATGCGGGGTTTATTTACCTCATTGACGGGAGACCCCATGGCAAAGTTGAACGCATTGCAAATCGATACCGGTCCCGAGCCCCAACACACCATTATCTGGCTGCATGGCCTTGGTGCCAATGGCCATGATTTCGAACCGGTGGTGCCCGAGTTTGCCTTTTCTCGCGAAACCCCTGTGCGTTTTATCTTCCCTCATGCACCCGAACTGCCGGTGACCATTAACGGTGGCATGGTGATGCCCGCCTGGTACGACATTCTTGCCATGGACGTTGACCGTAAAGTAGACGCGGAGCAGCTTCGTGCGTCTGCGGGCATGGTGGCGGAGCTGATCAAAGCCGAGCGTGAGCGCGGTGTTGCCAGTGAGAACATCATTCTTGGTGGCTTCTCTCAGGGCGGTGCGGTGGCCTATGAATTGGCTCTCAGCTACCCGGAGCGTTTGGGCGGGTTGTTCGCATTGTCTACCTACTTCGCCACGGCGGATTCTATTGAATTGAGCGACGCGAACCGCAACTTGCCAATTTTTATTGGCCATGGCCGGTTTGATCAGATCGTGATGGAGCGACTGGGACAAACGGCCCATCAGACCTTGCAAAATTTAGGCTTCGAGCCTGAGTACCAAAGCTATGGCATGGAGCACAGTTTGTGCCTGGAAGAGGTGAAAGATCTGGACCGTTTCCTGAAGCCGCTTGTAGCACCGAAACCGGCGCACGAGTAATTTTTTTGCAACCTTTACCCGATAACAGGGGCTAAGAGGCAAAGCGAGTGAAATCACAACCATTACCGTCCCTTATTGGTGGCGCAAGTATCATCGCCAGTGTGTGCGTGGGTGCTGGCATGCTTGGTTTGCCCAGTTCCGGTGCCGGAGCCTGGACTGTCTGGTCCAGTCTGGCTCTGGTGTTGACTATGGTAGTGATGACTCTCTCCGGCTGGATGCTGCTGGAGGCCTTCAAACATTTTGATTTGCGGGCATCGTTCAACACGGTCACCAAATCCTTGCTGGGTGCGCGAGTGAATGTGTTCAGCAATCTGACGGTGTATTTCGTGGGCGGGATTTTGTTGTACGCCTACATCACCTCGTCGGGTTTGATTATTCAAAGCATGACCGGGGCGGATAGCAAGCTGGCATCGGTGGTCTTCGTGCTGCTTTTTTCTTTGGTGGTGTGGCATTCGACTAGGGCGGTGGACCGGCTGTCGGTTGTGCTGGTGACTTTTATGTTGCTCAGTTTCGTGCTGGGTGTGTTCGGCTTGGCGGCACGAATTGATCTCGGCATTCTATTCGACGCTGCAAATGTGAATGGTCAATACGCGCCCTATGCCATGGCCATGTTGCCTGTGGCGCTCACTTCGTTTGGTTACCACCACTCGGTCGCCTCCTTGCGAGCCTATTACGGCGAAGAACGCAAAGCCCAGAAGGCCATTCTTGGTGGAACGGCAGTGGCTCTGACTTTTTATCTCGTGTGGTTGCTAAGCATCTTTGGTAACTTGCCACGGGCGAGCTTTGGGCCTGTTGTGGCGCAGGGCGGCGATGTGGATGTGTTGTTGGCCGCGCTGGGGTCCGCCATCGACTCGGAGCGGGTAGCCAACACTATCAATGCCTTCTCGACGGCCGCGATTCTGTCATCGTTCGTGGGCGTAGGCCTGGGCACGTTCGATTTTATGGCCGACCTGCTTGGCTTCGAAAATGACCGTACAGGTCGTACCAAAACCTGGGCGATTACCTTCGTCCCGCCGTTGTTGCTCTCGCTGCTTGCGCCATTCGGTTTTGTACTGGCCATCGGCTATGCCGGCGCTGCGGCGGCCGTGTGGGCCTGCATTGTTCCGGCGTTGTTGGCTCGTAAATCCAGAATGCTGGAGGGTGGTAATACCGGTTTTATGGCACCGGGCGGCAAGGCTGCGGTTGTTTTAGTGTTGGTTTTTGGCGCGCTGACCATTGTGTTTCATTTTATGGGGTTGGCAGGGATGTTGCCGGAGGCTGAATTAGTGGGGATGTAAAACGCCAGCCTCATAATGAGGCTGGCGTTTTTGGCTAAAGGTTTTAGTAGCTTACTTTAACTCGGAAGGTATTCCGTGCTCCAGCTTAGCCCCGCAATTCCGCGTTCAATCATTGACTCGATTTCCTCTTCTCTGTAGCCAACGCTCGCAAGAACGTTGCGCGTGGAATGGCCATATTGCTCTGCCGGTTTAATTGCTCGAGTAGACGCTTCAGCGGGGCGCACCGAGTAGTGGTCAATTTGCGTGATGCAGTGACCGCTAGGGTGGTTCGGGTAAGTTGAGAACGAAAAGCTACCGGAGCCAGTACCCGGAGTGCCATCGGCCTCACGGCTGTATTGTGCTCGAAGATCTTCAATGGCATTCGGTTGGGCTGCAGCAATGTCGGCTTCCTGAAGTACTTCTGCCCAGTAGCTGGCGGGTGCCTGGCTTAGCGCATCGGTCAGAAAATCGCGGATGTTGGTGGCTGAACTTATGCCCTGCAGTCCTTCGACCCCTTCGAGTTTATCCAGTTCAGAGTGGTTCGAATCCAAATACAGCCAGCCCTCGCTGGTTTTATAGAAGTGTGATAGTTCATGGTGGCCCAAAGCCTCTCGACCTGATGGCTCATTGAACGGTGCGCGCCCCTCATAGTCGAAGGCAAAGGAGATTTGAGCGATGTTGGTCACCGCCGACAGCGATGTGCGCGAACGCGTGGGCTGGCCGGTTTTTGCTTTATGGTAGAGCGATATTGCCATTCCCAAGCCTGCCGCAAAGCCACAGTTTACGTCCAGAGTGCCTAGGTGCGCGTGCTCTTCTGGCGTGGCCGGGCCGCCGAAGCGACTCATGATGCCGCTGTTTGCTTGAATGATGTCGTCGTAACCGATGTAGTCGGTCTTTGGGCCACGCAAGGGGCCGCCCAAGCAGTCAAGGCGACAGAACAGTACGCCAGGGTTGATGGCTTGGAGGCTTTCATTGTCTAGCCCCAAAGGTTTCATCTGTCGCTCGGGAGCGTTGATGACGACCATGTCAACGGAGCGCACCAGACGGTTAAACGCTTCGCGGCCTTCTGTGGTGGTGATGTCAATCAAAGCACTTTGCTTGTTTACATTGGTCTGGAATGTGAACAAAACGCCAATCAAGGGATCGTACATCGGTGTGACTGTGTCCAGCTTGATGACTTCTGCACCGAACCGGCTAAGGAACGCCGCAGAGTGAGGGCCAGCAATAACGTTGGTCAGGTCCAGAACCCGTAGGCCGTCGAGCCAGCCTTTGCCGCTAGCGGGCTGAATGGATTGTCCGGTGGGACGAGTCACGGTTTCACTTGCTGCAACAGCGGATAGTTCTGCCAGTGCCTCATCAAAGGAAACCTGCTTGCGGGGACGGGGCTGCAGCATGTCTGCCGCCATTTCCTCCAGCCAGGCAATTGGCCCTGGCTGCTTCATCAAACCATATTCGGGGTCGTTTACCTCAACAATAAGGCCCGCAGCGTTGGTGTGTTCGTCGTTTACCCACTCTTGGGTGGTGCGGTGCGGCGCTCCGGGAATCTGGCCTTCACCAAACAACACGCCCCATTCTGTCGAGGTTTTGCTCAGGAATGCCTTCTTCATTTTTTCTGAAATGATGTCAGCCCATTTCTTAGGCAGCGGGTAAACGCCAATAGAGGTTTCGCCATCCCACTCGGAAACGGGGGCATGCAGGTCTTGCACTTCGGGCAACCCTTCGGCTTTGAGCTCGTCATAAATGCCGAGAAGCTTCAATGCACGTTTTGCGTGGTTTCGGTGAGATGGACACACGCAGTAGAACATGCGGCCATCTGCACACTCGTATGTACGGTAAAAAGGATCCAGGTATTCCTGGAGGTCTTCATAGCTCAGATCAAACTCGATGTTATTGGCTTTGCGATACTCGATCTCATCTTCACGCATGGTTTTGTAGCGGTCAGGCAAGCCTTCGATAACGTACGAGTTATAGGACAAACCTTCCATCAAGGCAGCGGCGACAGGCACTTCGATGTGGTCCCCACGGCCTGTTTTTTCGCGCTCGAGTAGCGCGAGTACGGCGGAACTTGAGGCCAGTGATACCGCATAGGCCGAACCCAGTGGCAAGGGCGAGAAGCTTGGGTTAATGCCCATCAGTACCCGGTTAAAGCCCATGTCGGTAAACGCACCGCAGGTTGCTGCAACGACAGCTTCTGTCGCTTTCCATTCACGGCGTAGTGCATCGTTGCTCGCAAAGCCTGGCACTGACAGAGTGATCAATTCGGGGCGTTCAGCACGAAGCTGTGTGAAGTCCACCCCCAGCTCTTTCATGACGCCCGGCCGGAAACTTTCGATAACGATATCAGCCTGTTCGATCAGGGCTTGTGCGTTTGTTAGTCCGGACTCGGTTTTCAGATCCAAGCTCAGACAGTTCTTGTTCCGGTTAAGCACCGCATTTGCTGGGTGATCCCACTGGGGGCCTTCTGGCGGGTCGATGTGCACTACAGTGGCGCCAAAATCTGCCAGCACCATGGCTACAGCGGGGCCTGCGATCTGCTGGCCAAAATCAACAACGCGTACGCCTTCTAATGGTAGGGGGAGCTTTTTTGTCATTGGATTGCATCCTTATTCGCTATGTATCTGCTTGTGTTGTGCTGACATGAAACCGACTAGGTTTCGGTGCTAGCAATAATGGGCGAACAAAGAGCGACTGAACCAGCAATAAAAAAGACCCCTGAGGTCATATTTTATTTATAGGTGGGGCCGTGTGCTTTGAGGGTTGAGAGCGCTAGATATAAAAATAATTAGGTCTTAGGGGCGGTTTTTTTTGGTTTCAATCGTCATCGATATCTGACGAAAATGCTTCACGCCAGATCCAGGGCGATAGGTCATCTCAAGAGCTTGCTGATCAAAGTGGGCAATAACAATTAGAGAACGCCAAAAGAGGTAACAAAATGAATAACAAAAAAGAGTTAATAAGCTCGACTGGGTGGCTGACTGGCACAAATCCAGTCATGTCAGTCGGCGCAGGTCTAGTCGTGCTTATTTTTGTTCTGTTTACTGTTGCGGACCCGGTGTATGCCAATGAGCTGTACAGCGCCGCCAAGAATTTTATCGCTAAAGAGTTAGCGTGGTATTACATAGGCTTAGTCAGCATTATTTTGTTTATGGTCGTTGGCATAGTGTTTACCCGATACGGCAATGTACGGTTGGGTCAAGATTCTGATCGGCCAGAGTTTAGTAACTTTTCCTGGTTTTCCATGTTGTTTGGAGCCGGTATCGGCATTGGCATCCTGTTTTGGAGCATTGCCGAGCCTATTTCGTATTTTCAAGGCAATCCTTTCATCGCAGAGAGTCAGGAGTTAACGGCAGAGGCGGCGCAAGTAGCCATGCGCGTGTCGATATTTCATTGGGGATTGCACGGTTGGGCAGTGTTTGCCTTGAGTGGCCTGATCCTTTCCTACTTCAGCTACCGCAAAGGTTTGCCTCTCTCCATACGCTCGAGCCTTTACCCGATCTTTGGAGATCGGATCTACGGGCCGATTGGACACATTGCTGATTTGCTGGCGGTGTTTGGAACAGTTTTCGGTATTGCGACCTCTCTGGGGATGGGCGCTCAGCAAATGAATACCGGAATGAATTATTTGTTGGGCGTTGAGGTTTCAACGACCAATACCATCCTTTTGATCGCGGTCATTTCAATCATTGCAACAATTTCGGTCGTTACCGGGCTGAACCGTGGCATACGCCTGTTGAGTGAGCTCAATATGCGTTTGACGATGGTTATTCTCGGGTTGTTTTTGGTGTTTGGCCCTACCGCCTACTTGCTGGGATCGCTGGTGACTAACTTTGGCGACTACGTTGTTCATGCCGTGGAGTTGGGCTTTTGGGTAGACCCGGATCCAGAAAGTCAGTGGCAGGGGTGGTGGACTATTTTCTACTGGGGTTGGTGGATCTCTTGGGCCCCTTTCGTCGGTATTTTCATAGCACGTATCTCTAAAGGCCGTACTGTTCGTGAGTTTATTCTTGGTGTGCTAATCGCTCCGACTTTGTTGGCGGTTATCTGGATCACCATCTTTGGCAATACTGCCATGTTTATTGAGTTATTTGGCAACGGCGGGGTTGTTGAGGCCGTTAATGCGGATACCACCATGGCGCTGTTCAAGACTATCGAGTTGATGGGCAGCAGCGATTTGGTCGTGACGCTGATGGCCAGTATCTGCACCATCATGCTGGTGACTTACTTTGTGACTTCTGCGGATTCGGCCACCCTGGTTGTGTGTACGTTGATCTCGATGGGGGATACGAACCCGTTGGCCCGTTATCGAGTTTTCTGGAGCGCCGCGATTGGTTCGGTTGCTGCAGTTTTGTTGGTGGCTGGCGGTTTGGGGGCGTTGCAAACAGCCACGGTGGTTGCCGCTTTGCCGTTCTCAATCATTTTGATCATGGCGATATACGGGCTGCTGAAGTCATTGCGTGAGGAGGCTATTCCGGGGAAGTTGTTTAACGCCGCGCAAATGGTAGGTCCCGCTACGTCACCTGGCAAAAAACCGGGCGTGGCAACTGTCTCGGGCTCTCTCTGAGGCTTAACAAAAACAATAAGGGCCTCGTTTCCGTTAGTGGGGCCCCTAATTCAGAAACAGATGGAGCAATTATGGTTACTCAAGTCATTCTCCCTCGCATCCTGCAAACCGGTGAAGGGGCCTCGCAGCAACTTCCGGAGGTTTTGGCTAGCCTGGGCTGCAGCCGCCCATTAATTATCACTGATAAAATGATGGTCCAACTGGGCTATACCGAGACCATTCAGGGGTGTCTGGCCGCTAGTGATTTATCAGCTGATGTGTTCGATGACACTGTGCCGGAACCCACGGTCAGCTCAATACAAGCAGGCGTTGCCAAAGTTCGCGACGGTGATTACGACAGTATCATCGCCCTTGGTGGTGGCAGCCCGATCGATAGTGCAAAGGCCATCAGTATTCTAGGCAAATTTGGCGGCACGATGCGAGATTATAAATTCCCGCGCATTGTCAACGAGCTGGGTTTGCCGATCATCGCTATTCCCACCACCGCAGGTACCGGTTCAGAAGTGACCCGCGTGACGATCATCACAGACGAGTCTAACGATGAAAAGATGTTGTGTATGGGGGTGGGCTTTATGCCTGTGGCGGCGCTGGTCGACTTTAATCTAACCCTCAGTTTGCCCAAGCGAACGACTGCCGATACCGGCATTGATGCGTTAACGCACGCAATGGAAGCATACGTCAGTCGTAAGGCGAGCCTATACACCGACGCTCAAGCTATCGCGGCAATGCGGCTCATCGGCCCGAACCTCCGGCGGGTGTTCCATGATGGTTCTGACAAAAAAGCTCGCGAGCAAGTCATGCTGGGGTCTACTTTGGCTGGAATTGCGTTTTCCAATGCATCTGTTGCTCTAGTGCATGGGATGAGCCGACCTATTGGCGCCGCTTTCCATGTGCCTCACGGGCTGTCTAACGCCATGTTGCTCCCAGCGGTCACCGAGTACTCGATTCCCGCTGCCGCCGAGCGTTATGCAGACTGTGCTCGCGCCATGGGGGTTGCGTCGGAACAAGACAGCACTGACGTCGCGAACAGTAAGCTGATGGCGGAGCTGTATGCCTTGAATGATGAGTTAGAGGTGCCAACCCCGGAAATGTTCGGCATCGATCGCGGCGAGTTTTTCCACCTGTTGCCAACGATGGCCGAGCAGGCACTGCAATCCGGGTCCCCTGGAAACAACCCTCGGGTCCCCAGTGCCGAAGAAATTATCGAGCTTTACAAAAAACTTTGGTAACGAACGGTGGTCGGTTCACTTTTTGTACAACAACAAACCTCGCACTGGCTGCGAGAATACTCTTTGAGGAGATAAAATGAATACCATAGGTCATTTGATTGGCGGGCAGATGGTTGCCGACGAAAGCCGCACCCAGCTGGTTTTTAACCCTTCGACCGGCGAGGCGACGCGGCAGGTCGCCTTGGCCTCTAAGGCCACTGTAGAGCAGGCTATTGCTGCAGCAGAAGCTGCCTACCCTGCATGGCGCGATACCCCGGCGATCAAGCGTGCTCGTATCATGTTCCGTTTCAAGGAGTTGCTGGAGCAAAACGCGGATCACATTGCGCGGCTTATCGGGGAAGAGCACGGCAAAATCCAGCACGATGCGCTGGGAGAGCTGCAGCGTGGCATTGAGAACGTGGAATACGCCTGTGGCGCTCCTGAGTTTCTTAAAGGTGAACATAGCCCGAAGGTTGGCCCCGGCATTGATACCTGGAGTGAGTTTCAGCCGCTGGGCGTTGTTGCGGGTATAACGCCGTTCAATTTCCCGGCCATGGTGCCGTTGTGGATGTACCCCATGGCGATTGTTTGCGGAAACTGTTTCATTTTGAAACCATCGGAGCGAGATCCTAGCTCAACATTGTTTATTGCCCAGTTATTGCAGGAAGCTGGTCTGCCCGACGGCGTGATGAACGTGGTCAACGGCGATAAGGAAGCGGTAGATACCTTGCTCACAGATGTTCGTATCCAGGCAGTCAGTTTTGTCGGTTCAACACCAATCGCGGAATACATCTACAGTACCGCCAGTGCCCATGGTAAGCGTTGTCAGGCATTGGGCGGCGCGAAAAATCACGCCATCGTTATGCCCGATGCTGATATGGACAATGCGGTGAACCAATTGTTAGGGGCTGCGTTTGGCTCTTCTGGCGAACGCTGCATGGCGTTGTCGGTTGCGGTTGCCGTGGGTGATGCGGCTGGCGATGCGTTGGTTGCCAAGATGGCCGAGGCCATGAAAACCCTGAAAGTGGGGGCCTACAGTGAAGCCAGTAATGATTTTGGCCCGGTGATTACAGGCCAGCACCGCGATAAGGTCGTGGGTTATATCAATAGCGCGGAGCAGCAGGGCGCGCGCATTGTTGTGGATGGCCGCAACCAAGTTGTGGCTGGCCACGAAAATGGTTTCTTCGTTGGTGGTACGTTGATTGATCAGGTTACCCCTGAGATGACCAGCTACCAGGAAGAAATCTTTGGGCCGGTGTTGCAGGTCATGCGAGTGAATACGATGCAAGAAGCCATGGACCTGATCAACGCTCATGAGTACGGCAACGGCACCTGTATATTCACCCGTGATGGCGAAGCTGCTCGCTACTTCACCGACAACATCATGGTGGGCATGGTTGGTGTTAACGTGCCTTTGCCGGTGCCGGTGGCGTATCACAGTTTTGGAGGCTGGAAGCGGTCCCTGTTTGGTGACTTGCATGCCTATGGCCCGGATGGCGTGCGCTTCTATACGCGTCGTAAGGCCATAACCCAACGCTGGCCTTCCGCCGGAGTGCGGGAAGGTGCCGAGTTCTCGATGCCAACTATGAAGTAAGTGTTCAGGGCGAACTATTAAAATTAGCAAGTTGGTGGCGGCGGTGTGCTTGTTTTAGGAGCCGCCGCCTTTTTCGTGCCTAGCATTACCGTGAGGGATGAAACAAAATAGGACTCCTAACTATAAAAAGAGTTTGCTCCATGAAAAAGAGACTCCCGCCGCTAAACTGGTTGCGGACTTTTGAAGCTGCAGCACGTCACCTGAACCTGACTCAGGCAGCGCTAGAGCTGAACTTGACTCAGGCTGCGATCAGCCAGCATGTGAAGGGGTTAGAGTCTCAGCTAGGCACCGAATTGTTTCGACGATTACCTCGAGGGTTGGAATTGACGGACGCAGGTAAAGCGTACTTACCTGTAGTGCACGAGTGCATTAGGCGACTTGCCACCGCAACAAATGAGATTTTTGGTCAGGGCAAAACCCGCCTGCTGACAGTTAGAACAAATCTTGTGTTTTTCACTGCTTGGATTGCCCCTCGGTTTGCTCGCTTTCGCGAGATGCATCCCGACGTTGGCGTGCGCTTCACCAGTAATATCTGGCTGGACAACAGCACGCACGATTCCGATATGGAAGTCCGCTACGGAAAAGGTGATTGGCCGGGCTTCGATGCTGACCGGCTGAGTTGGGACGAGTTGTTTCCAGTTTGCAGCCCACAAGTGGCCAGTACGCTGGGTGATATCAATTCAGGTGAGCTAGGCGCTCTTGAAAGCCTGAGCAAGCAAACATTGCTTCACGTTATTGGTTATGAGGAAGGTTGGGGGCACTGGCTTGATGAATCTGGCTTGTCGAATGTCCAGTTTGCCGGGGAAATTCAATTTGATACGTTAATTACAGCAATGAAAGTGGCTGAGCACGGCGATGGTATTGCTTTGGGGCGAACCTGCTTGGTGGAAGAAGCGATGGATGCGGGAACGTTAGTCGCCCCCTTTGAACAAAAAGTACCGACGGCGGAAGCATTTTATCTGGTTCGGCCCGCTAACAAGTACCTTCATCCTCATGCAGAGATATTTCGAGGCTGGCTTTTGGAAGAGGCTGCTAAAGCGCGCTAGTGCTGAAGCTAAGGTTTGTTGAGCGGCAGCTCAGGCGGCGAGAGATTAGGGCCGATTTTGCATCACTCAGACACGAAAAAGCCCGCTAATAAGCGGGCTAGATCGAGAAAATAGTGGTGCCCGGAGGCGGAATCGAACCACCGACACGAGGATTTTCAATCCTCTGCTCTACCGACTGAGCTATCCGGGCGTGTTGAGCTATGTGCTCCAACGGGGCGCTATTAAACCGGTTTAGGGTTTGGGAGTCAAGGCCGGCAGTTAAAAATTTCTTAAAATTTCCGCTGTTGATCAGGCCTTGACCAGATTTGTTACTTTTCTGGTGGAACGTACCCTTCAGCCTTGTCGAATGGCTCGTTATTGAAGAAATGGTCCATCTGGGCTTGCAGGTACTTGCGGTTGTTCACGTCCATCAGATTCAGGTGTTTTTCGTTGATCAGCATGGTCTGCTGATTCTGCCATTCGTCCCAGGCGGCTTTGGATACGTTTTCAAAGATATCCTGTCCCTTCGGGCCCGGCATTGGAGGCATAGCCAAGCCTTCCATTTCTTTCTGGTACTTTCGGCAGAATACAGTGCGGCTCATGATGACTCCTGTGTCGATTGTGTTGCAGCGAGCATGATAACAGATCGGATCAGAGCAGGGTGCTTTGCTCTGGCTCCGTCAGCAAGCTGCGAATAGGGGCTGGCAGGCCTAGTGCGAGTGCTTCGTCGCGGTGAAGCCAACGCTGGCTTTCCGAATCTGAAACCTTGGTGCTGGCGGATACTGGCAAGCGGGCCGGCTGAATGTGCAAGTGGTAATGGCTGAAGGTGTGGCGAAAGCCGCTGATCAATTCAGGGTCGCGGCACACAAGCCCCAGCTCTTTCTCGCAGGCCTCTTGCAGCTCTTCCATGCCGTATGCCGGGTCCAGTTCGGGAAGGCTCCAGAGCCCGCCCCAGATGCCGCTGGGCGGGCGGCGTTCCAGCAAGATTCGGCCATCGTTATCCTCAAAGATCAGCATCCAGGTCGTTTTTTCCGGCTTTTGCTTTTTCGGCTTGGAACCGGGGTATAAGTGGGTTTGGTTTTCCGCATAGGCAGCACACCCGATGCTGAGCGGGCAGCTATCGCATGTCGGTTTGCTGCGGGTGCAGACCATGGCGCCCAGATCCATTATGCCCTGAGTGTAATCGCGCACACGTTGGTCTGGTGTGTGGGTTTCCGCGTGCTCCCACAGCTGCTTGAGTACAGCGCTTTGCCCCGGCCAGCCGGGTACGGCGTGGTAGCGGGCCAGCACTCGTTTTACGTTGCCGTCCAGAATCGCGGCGCGCTTGCCAAAGGCTTGGGCCAGAATGGCGGCTGCCGTTGAGCGGCCAATGCCTGTGAGCGACTCCAGTGTTTCCTGATCTTGCGGAAATTCACCGTCATAAGCCTCGACGATTTGCTTGGCTGCTTTGTGCAGGTTCCGGGCGCGGGCATAGTAGCCAAGGCCAGACCAATGGCTGAGCACGGCATCTTCAGGCGCAGAGGCAAGTGCCTGAACGTCCGGGAAGCTTGCCATGAAGGCTTCAAAGTAGGGGATGACGGTAGCGACCTGGGTTTGCTGAAGCATAATTTCAGACACCCAGACACGGTAAGCGTTGCGGTTGTGGTGCCACGGCAGGTTGTGCCTGCCGTGGTTGTCGTACCAATTAAGCAGTTTGTCGGCGAAAAGGTCTGGCATTAGTTGAACAGGCCTTTGAGCGCATCTTTTACTTTGCTGCCTTCTTCTCCTAACTTTTCCTTCAGTTTTTCGTCAACTTTGTCCTTTGCTTTCTGCTTGGCTTCGTCCACCTTTTCTTTTGCCTTCTCCTTGGCGCGGTCGATTTCTTCTTTCGCTTTCGCGCGTGCAGCGTTGGCGGCGATGTCTTTCAGGGTGTCACGAAAACGGGACCCATCAAAGGAGCACAGGCCTGCTGGGTCTTCGGCGAAATTGCCGCGGCATTCAACCGGTATGACCACGTTTTTAACGTACTCGGTGGTGCGGCAAGCCTGATCGCGGTGGATGTCACCCACAATGCGCAGTCCGACTTCGTAATCGAGCTCGCTTTGCTCGAGATTAACGGTGCCATCGCCTTCCAGGCGCATGCCGGCTAGCTCCGCCACGAGGTCTGTGTTGTTCAGGGTGTTGCCGTCGATTTTCAAGGTGCCGTGCATGTCGTTGAACGGCGTGGTTGCTCCCCAGTCTGAAGTAGACAGCTGATCCTGATTAACCAGTGCGATGCCTTGGCAGGCCATTCGGGTCAGGTTCATCTTGCGGAATTCACCCTCCGCCAGATTGAAGTTGATTTCGCCCTTCGCGTTTTCGCGCAGTTTTGAAATGCGGTTGCCGGTGGTGTCCACGGCCAGCTCCAGATTTGCGCCACCAGACAGCATATCGACTTCAGCAAGTTGGGTGAGCAACGGCAAGGTTTGCACATTGCTGACGTCAGAGCGGATATTCCACTTGGGGTTGTTGGTACGAGCATCAATCGTGACGTTGGCGCCGAAGGTGCCGTAATACAGTTTGCCGCTGAATTCGTCGACCTTCAGCAGGCCGTCTTTAGCGGTGGTGCTGGCTTTGATTTCGTTGATGGTGAGGTTGCTGACGATCAACTCGCCCAAATCAAAGTTGATGTCCAGCAATAACGAACGCAGTGTTTCCAGAGGCAGAAGATCGGTTTCCGGCTGGTTGGCTGAGGCGGTTTCTGGTGCTGGGGCGTCGGTTTCACCTTCCTCTTCGGTGGATGCGCTTTCTTCAGCTGCTGGCGGCAAATAGCGGTCTGCGTTTAGCTTGTCACCTTGTAGATTGAATACCAGGCCTCCGTTGCTCAGGGTATAGCTGCCGTTACCATTGAAATTGGTGTCGTCCAACGTGATCTTCAGTTCGCTTAACGCCACTGTGCCGGGCTTGCCGCCAAGATTGGTGGAAAACGCGATGGCTTTCAGTACATCCGGATCGGTGGTTTCAATGGCTGGCTGGCCAAGATTGCTCAGGAGTTCTTTCAAAGAAAACTCGGAGATGGCCAAGCTACCATTCAGTGCGGGCTTGTCGCCAAAGCCTTTTACGGTGAGGTTGGTATTTAGCTTTAGGTTGGCCAGGCTGGCGGTGAAATCGCTCACTGACGCAGTTTCATCTTCAAGATTGGCAGCCAGAGAGCCGCTCAATTCCGCCGTGACAGACTTGCCGCCAAACGGTTCGCCGTTCATGTCGAATACGGCTTTCAGGCCAGACATGGTGAATTCGTTGAGCGCTTGGTTAGCTTTCAGTTTGGCGCTGATGCTGCCGTCTACCGCTAGTTTCGGTTGTGCCGTTGCTACCTTGAATTGAATGTCTAGCGGGAACTCGGAACCTAATGTGATGTTGCTGGCCATCACCGAGAAGTCTTCCAGTACAACCGATTGCCCAGTGCTCAGATCGTTGTAGTGAACCCGGGCGTTGCTGATTTCAACGTTCTTTACGTTGAAGTTAAGGGCTTCGCCACCTTCGCTTGTCTCTGCAGTTTGTTCGGAGGCCGCAGGTGTTTCTGTAGCGTCCGCTTCTACAGGCTCTTCGGCGTTGGCGGGTTTCTCTGCCATGATCCGAGCCCAGTTGCCTTCGCCTTGTTTGTTCACTTCAAAGTGCGCATCCAAGCCGTTAAGTACGAAAGTGTTCACTTGCGGTGACATGGCAATCAGTGACCAAAAATCGATCTGGGCAATGAGTTGCTCCAAAGCCACAAACTGCTCACCTTCCAGCGTTGCTTCTACTTTATTCAGTTCCAGACCGAGGGGTATGAAGGACCAGCCAATATCGCCTTCAAGAATAAGGTCCAGATTGGTTTGCTTCTCGACCACAGCTTCGATTTGGGGCTTGTAGTCATTTGGATTAATAACTGCCACAGCGATAGCAACGGCTGCGACAGCTAGTACGACAAGGCCGATGATGGCATATAGCGCGTAGCGGATGACTTTCATTGCAAAATTTCCTTTTCTTCCCGGGCGAAGGGAATTGCCTGATGTATGACGAATGAAGTACCCAAAGGATAACGCAGGGTTAGCAAAATAACAGTGCAGGGATATGACAAAGCGGTAGTCTTGGTTCAAAATGCATCGCAAACGTGCAGGGAAAAACGCTCTGTGACGTAAATAACCATAAGAAGGAGTCGGATGTGGCTATCACTGTTTCAATTGAACTGAACCGTGAACTGGAAATTCAGGCAAGCTATGACGAAGTATTCGATTTGCTGGCAGATGTACCCAAATCCGTCAGTCATTTCCCCAAAGTAGAGAAGCTGGTCGACTTGGGCGACAACACCTATCGTTGGGAAATGGAAAAGGTGGGTGTTGATAAGCATGCCATCCAATCTGTATACGCCTGCAAGTACTATGCAGACAAAGAAGCCGGCAAAATTACTTGGGAGCCGGTTAAGGGCGAAGGTAACGGTGTCGTGAGCGGTTCCTGGGTTATTGTCGCCAAAGACGCGAACACCACCGGCCTGCGCTTTCAAACCAGCGCCGCCCTGACTTTGCCCCTGCCAAGCCTGCTTAAGCTGGCTATTAGTCCTGTCATCAAACACGAGTTTAATAGCATGGTTGACACCTATATGAACAACCTGAAAAACGCGTTCTGAGCCTAATCTAAGCGATCCTGCCCATTGCGGGACTCCTGCTGTGTAAATCGGTATAATCCGTAGATATTAAATTTCGGTAGCAAGCCAGTTTTTACAACGGAGTCTCCATGGCTGAACGCAAGGCTCGGGTAGAGCGAAATACCCTTGAAACCCAGATCACAGTTGAGATCAATCTCGACGGTACCGGCAAAGCTTGTTTTGATACGGGCGTGCCCTTTCTTGACCACATGATGGATCAGATCGCCCGCCATGGTTTGATCGACCTGGATATCACCTGCAAAGGCGATACCTACATTGATGACCACCACACGGTGGAAGACATTGGTATCACCTTGGGGCAGGCCTTCAAACAGGCTGTTGGTGATAAGAAGGGGATTCGCCGATACGGTCACGCTTACGTGCCGCTGGATGAAGCTTTGTCCCGGGTAGTGATCGATCTTTCCGGCCGTCCTGGCCTGTGCATGAACATACCCTACACCCGTGCGGTGGTTGGTGGCTTCGACGTGGATTTGTTTGAAGAGTTCTTCCGCGGGTTCGTGAACCACTCGATGACAACCGTCCATATCGACAATCTGAAGGGTAAGAATACCCATCACCAGATTGAAACCGTGTACAAAGCCTTCGGCCGTGCTCTGCGCATGACCGTTGAGATGGACGAGCGCATGGCCGGTATCATGCCGTCTACCAAAGGCGCTCTGTAAACCGGTTGCCAACAGGAATCTGAACCACCATGAAGACCGTCGCCATCATTGACTACGGCATGGGCAACTTGCACTCCGCGCGCAAAGCCGTGGAACATGTTGCCCCGGATTGCACCGTATTGGTTACCGATAACGCTGCCCGGATACGTGAAGCCGACCGGGTGATTTTGCCCGGCGTTGGTGCCATCCGTGACTGCATGGCTGAAATTCGCCGCCTGGAAGTAGATAAGCTGGTGAAAGAAGTCTCTCAGGACCGCCCTTTTCTAGGTATTTGCGTTGGTATGCAGGCGCTGATGGCCCGAAGTGAAGAGAACGGCGGTGTTGAAGGCATCGACCTGTTTCCCTCGGAAGTGCGTTACTTTGGTGACAATCTGACCGAAAACGGTGAGCGCCTGAAAGTGCCTCATATGGGTTGGAACCGGGTCCACCAAACGATGGATCACCCCCTTTGGCACAACATTCCGGACGGTGACCGCTTTTACTTCGTACACAGCTATTACGCCGAAGCCAGCGGCAACGTCCACATGGCGGGCCGCACTCATTACGGTGTCGATCTGGCTGCTGCCGTGGCGAAAGACAATATTTTTGCAGTGCAGTTCCACCCGGAGAAAAGCGCACGGGCAGGCCTGCAGTTACTGGAAAACTTCACAAACTGGACTGGAAACCGCTGAACGCGGGCAGGGAACAAGACATGCTGATTATCCCCGCAATCGATCTGAAAGACGGCAAATGCGTAAGACTGCGCCAGGGCCGCATGGACGACTCCACCGTGTTCGGAGACGATCCGGTAGATATGGCCACCAAGTGGGTTGAAGCCGGCGCTCGTCGCTTGCATTTGGTCGACCTTAACGGCGCCTTTGCCGGTGAGCCTATAAACGGCGAAATCGTTAAAGCCATCGCCAAAAAATACCCGGACCTGCCCATCCAGATTGGTGGCGGCATCCGTTCTGCCGAAACCAT